>DGRX01000025.1 GCA_002391235.1 Treponema sp. UBA4377 | reverse complement strand
TTCCGCTGTCAACGGCCAAGTGGACCGCGAACTTTTTGGCCGCCGCGTTCTTGGCCTTGCCATCAGTCGCGCCGGCGGCACTCTTGGCCTTGAAAGCCTTTTGGACCGCGCGCTCCAAAAAGCCTATGTATTCCTCGTCGCCGACAAAGGGCGTTATGTTGAATTTCACCAAGTCCGCCATCTCGGACGGAGAGCAGTAGCTTAAAAGCAAAATCGGAGCTTTTATCTTGGCCTCGCGCAATTCGATTCCCTCGCCTACCGTGGCTACGGCCAAAAAGTCGGCTCCGCATTTGACGGCGGCTTTGGCGCAAGCGACGGCTCCGTGGCCGTAAGCGTCTGCCTTGACCGAGCAGCAAATCTTCACTCCGGGCTTTACGAATTTTTTTATCGCCTTTACGTTGGCTTCAAAGTTCTTTATGTAAATTTCTGCAAATGTAAGTCTCATTCCGCTCATAATATTTATTTTCGGAAGTTTTCGCAACAATGATAAGTATTGAACTTTTTGGAAAAAAGCGCTATATTTTATAAGTTACAACAATCATTTTAGGGTGGAAAAAAATGAAAAAAGTATTGCCAATTTCGCTAGTTTTGTCAGCCATGATCTTTGTCTCTTGCGAATCCACAAAGCAAGAAAGCGTCGCGGAAAATCAAGAGCCAGCCAAGGTCGAACAGGCCGCTTCCCAGGCTGCGGCGGAAAAAGACGCCAAAAAAGAAAGCGCTCCAGCGTCAACGGCCATTTCATCAAAGACCCAGTACAAAAAGCTTTTGCAGGACATAAAGATTTCTGTCCTTTCTTCTCCAAGAGAAACTGTAAAAGGAAGGGCCTTTGCCGCTCCATATAAAATTCAAGTCACAAACCTCGCAGGAGAGCCCCTGGCCTCCCTCAAAATGACCGCCGAATATCCAAGCTCAAGAAGCCAAGAAAGCGTAAACTACGCCAAGGCCGAAATCGTGACCGACCAAAACGGCGTAGCGGAATTCTCGGCGCCGGTTCCGGAATTGTCGGCCTCGGCAAGCGTTTTGTTCTACCCGCAAGCGCCTTCAAGCGATCCAGACTTGATAAAGCTTGCCTCGTCAATAGCCGCGGAAGCGCCTTGGAAGGCAAAAAGCAATTTGGGCGCGCGCACAGGAATCTTGGTTTCAATCGTTGACTACCGCCAAGACGGACGAATCAATATCGGAAACGGTTCGCAGCCTTCCGCCCAGGCCCTTACCGGAAGCTTGTGGAAAGCGGGCTTTATGGGAGCGCAAAACGCGGACTTCCACAACTCCATTGACGCTGACGATCCTGTAAGAATTAGAAGCGACGCCCTCAAACAGCTTAGCGGCAACTCGCTCTTTAAATACGTAATCTACGGCCGCGTTAAATACGCCGGAGAAATCACAAAAGACGCGGACGGCTATTACTCCGTGACATTCAACGGAGATTTGGGAGCGCTAAGCATCTCGGACGGCCAGGTCCTTCTAAAAGCGTCTAAAAGCGTGACGGTAAAAGACAAGTCGGAATGGAAGGCGATTTCAAACGCCCAGCAAGAAATGGCAAAACTCTTTTGCGAGGAAGTCATTTACTCGCTTTCCAACTAGGAGAAAAAGATGGTATACACAGACACCCGCGACTCAAGCGCCAAAGTTGACTTTAAGACAGCCGTAATGAACGGAATGAATTCCGCGACAGGCGGCCTTTACGTTCCCGTTGAATTTCCTAAAGCCGACCTTTCAAAAATGACCAAGAACGGAAAGCCAGACTTTGTCAGCGTGGCGATAGAAATGGCCAAGCCTTATGTCGAGGGCGAAATCCCAGACGCGGACTTGGAAGCCTTGATAAAGGACGCCTATCCTTTTGAGCCAAAGCTCGTTAAGATTGAGGACGGAACATACGTCCTTGAATTGTCGCACGGCCCGACTTGCGCCTTCAAGGACTTTGGAGCGCGCTTTATGGCCCGCGCGATGTCTTTCTTCAATCGCGGCGAGAACGGAAAGCTTCATATCTTGGTGGCGACGTCCGGCGACACAGGAAGCGCTGTCGGAAGCGCCTTTCATAATGTAGAAGGCTTGGACGTGACGATTTTGTACCCGGAAGGAAAAATCAGCCCCTTGCAGGAAAAGCAGCTTTCGACCTTTACGGGAAACGTCCGCGCTCTTAAAGTAAAGGGAACCTTTGACGACTGCCAAAAATTGGTAAAGACCGCCTTCACCGACAAGGACTTGCGCGCCAAGTTCCGCTTGTCAAGCGCCAACTCCATCAACATTTCGCGCTTGCTTCCGCAGGGCTTTTACTACATGTACGCGTCTCTTGTCGCGCGTTCTGAAAACCCCGGAAAGGAAATCGTCGTCACCGTTCCCAGCGGAAACTTTGGAAACCTCACCTCAGGCCTTATCGCGCGCGAAATGGGCGCCCCGATCACCGGCTTTGTCGCGGCCACAAACTCAAACCGCACTATTCCTGATTGGATCGCCACAAGCGAATACAAGGCCCGCCCCAGCGTTGAAACTTACGCCAACGCGATGGATGTCGGCGCCCCCTCAAACTACGAGCGCATCGCATACATGTATTCTTTGGAAGAAGTAAGAAAGCTTTTCGCCTCTTATTGGCTTGACAACGACGGAATCATAAAATCGATAAAGGCTTGCAAGGATTCCACCGGCTACACGATTGACCCGCACGGAGCGGTGGCTTACAGGGCCTGGGAAGACATAAAGGGCGGCGCTTTGGACAAACTTGAAGGCATTGACATCACAAAGCCGGGAATCACTCCCAACAGGCCCGATTGGGCGGATTGCGCCAAGAGCGCGGTCGGAATCGTTTTGGAAACCGCCGACCCGGCCAAGTTCAGCGCGATTGTCAAGGACGCAATCGGAAAGGAGCCTTCGATTCCAGAACGCTTGCAAAAGGTCATGGCCCTGCCTGACCGCGCGATTCCCATGGAAAACGACTACAACAAGTTCAAGACCTGGCTTGTCGAAAACCTATAGGAACGGTCAAGGCCCGCTTCGCTTAAAGCCTTGATTGCCCGCGCTCGCGAGAGCGCAGTTGAATCGCTTCCTATAGCAAAATTAGCGTAGCGACATACCGTTCCTACATGTCGCTGTAGGTCTGAACGGCGTCTTCCAAGTGCTCGATCTTGACGCCGGCTTCCTTGAACATTCTCATCGAGTCTTCCTCGTCGTGGTAGTGTTTTTCGCAGACTACCCTTTTTATTCCGCAGTTTATGATTAGCATCGCGCAGGTGCGGCAAGGCGTCATCTTGCAGTAAACCGTTCCGCCGTCAATGGAGATTCCGCGCTTGGCCGCTTGGCAAATAGCGTTTTGCTCGGCGTGAACCGTGCGCACGCAGTGGTTAGTGATCGAACCGTCTTCGTGAACGCTCTTTCTAAAAAGGTGGCCAACGTCGTCGCAGTGAGGAAGTCCGGCCGGGCTTCCGACATATCCTGTCACTAAAATTTGGTTGTCGCGGGCGATTACGCAGCCGCTTCTGCCTCTGTCGCAAGTGGCTCTCTTGGCGATTGTCCTGGCCACTTCCATAAAGTATTCGTCCCATGTGGGGCGGACGTATTTTTCTTCGCTCATAAAAAAAATATACAAAAAATTTAAAAAAAAATCAATTTTTTTGATAAAAAAACGAAAACTAATGCTATGATATATATGTCAGGATTTTATGACAAAATGTTTATATTTTAAGTGAGGGAAAAAATGAAAAAAATCATTGTCACGTTGAGCGCCGCCATTTTGGCAAGCGCGTTGTGGGCGGCTCCTCGTCCAAAAGCGGAATTTGACCAAGAGGCCCAGGACTATCGGGAATATTGGCTTGAATCGCTAAAAAAACACGAAGGCGAAAAATACGGCGCGCTTTTGTTTATAGACGACTTGCGCCGCTTTTGCGAGCAGCATCCGCAATGCCTTTTGTCCCGCGTTGATTTTGCGTCGGAATCGCTAAAGATGCAGATGACAAAAGAAGGCGTTGAAGCGCTAAAGGCCGCGTCAAAAATTCTTCCAAGCGTTCCTGATACGGAGGAAGGGAAATTCGCAAAGGCAAAGTACTACAGGCTTTCGACAGAAGCGAGCGCCTTGGGCAAAGCCATCGGCTACACGGGCGGCATGCCAACAAACGAAGCCAACATGTGCGCGAAATACAATCCGCAATTAGGCGCGGAAGCCTTTTACGCGCTGGCAAATTTTTACACGAACAAAGGCGATTACAACGGCGGCGGCAGAGCCTTCCTTTCGGCTCACAAATACGACAAAGATTTTTCATTGACAACCGCGCAAGACGTTAAAAACTACCAGCTTTGCTGCTCCAAGCAATTGATGGGCGCGCCGTTAATCGGCAGCTACTTTAACAAGCTCTTCGCTTCCGGCGGTTTCACTTACTTTAAGGATTTTGGAGCGATGGCAGCGTCCGCATATGAACAAGTTGGAGAAAAAGACAAGGCGGCGTTCGCTTCAATCCTTGACAAAGAATTTACATTGACTTACAAGGATTCCAGCGCTGACGCTTTGCTTTCAATACTAAAAAGGAATTACACGACTGTAAACGCGCAAAAAGCGATCGCCTTTATAGAAAAATTTTACAGCGACAGCCAAACGCTCGGCAATGAAGACTTGAACTCGCTGCCAGAAAAAGCGCGCGATTTTTTGCCGGTCCGCTATATGTACAAGATGAAGACTTCTGACGACATCGCGGCTTTGCGCGAAGAGTTTGAGCCTTTCTTTAAAACTGTAGGCAACTTTTACATCCGCCTATACGAAAAGGCGGAAAAGACCGGCGACAAAAAAACGATGGCCGAACTAAAGGAAATTTTATCCAAGCCAATTCACAACGCATACGGGAGGAATCGCCTGACAAAGTGAAACCCATAAAAATATTTTGGGTCGCCGCCCTTCTTATGTTCTGCGCTCTTTTTGGAAGCTGCGCGGACAAAGAGGCGGCTGGAGTCTTGTACATAAAGGCGCTGGAATCATACAAGCAAAAGGATTTTTCAAACGCAGCCGTCTTTATTAACCAAAGCCTAAATTGCGACAAAAAAAACAAACAGGCTATTTTATTAAAAGCCAAAATCCATTTGTTCCAAGGCCAATACAAAGAGGCTTTGAAACTTTTTTCCGACCTATACAAATCTGAATGTGACAACAAAGACATTCAACGCTACCTGATCCAAAGCCTGATTTTTTTAGAAGACTATCAGAGAGCCGGCCTTGAAATTCAAAAGGCCTTGCTAAAAGACAAGGGCGATTGGAGGCTTTATTACTACGCTTCTGTAATCGCCGCGAAAGAAAACAAACTGGATGTTCGACTTGAAAACCTTGACCATGCCCAAAACGCTTTGCGCGAAGGCGCCCAAATTTTTTTTGACCTGTCCTTTTGTTGGAACGTCCTGGGAATTGAGGAAAAGGCGAAAAACTATCGAGACAAGTGCCTTTGCCTGGACTTAAATTACGCAGATTTTTTTGTGACAAAAAAGGAGGATAAAAGTGAATAATGTCATACTTTTGCGTGAAACAATCCGTGAAACATTAAAGGGGCGAATTAAGCTTTTTGCCCTTTTTTGCGCGTTATTTGGCGCAAATTTACCGATTTTCGCTCAAAGCTGCCTACCGAAAATTCAAATTCAAGGCGTTGACGTCTTGATTGACAACATTTACGAAGAGGGAATTTCGTTACAAATTTTTGAAATGGCAAAAAACGCGCTTAATGGACAAAAAGTCGTTGAAAAGGCAAATGCCTGCTCGCGGGAAAATCAAAAGTACATAGTAAAGATTAATTTTCGCGAAAGATCTTTTTATAAAAACGTGGACAATTTCCACTCTCTGTACGCAAGCTACCAGCTGTGTTTAGACGACGGAACATGCTTGCTTGAAAATGTTTTTTGCAGCGAAAGCAAAAAATCAATCTTATCCGCATTGATTCAACAAAAAAATGTTGAAAAAATCGCCAAGGACATAAAGAAATATTTTGAAAACCAGATCAAAAACGCCGTGTAAAAAGCTATTTCTTTTCGCGCTTTGCTCCATTTTTGCAAAGGCCGCTTTTTGCCAAATTGAGTTGAGAAATGTTTCCGACGCGGTAAAAATCGCCTTGGCAAATGACGTTGAGCGCAACCTTCAACGGCAAAGCGCGGAAGAAAGCCTTAGAATCGCCAAAAAAAACATTGTTCCGTTTTTGCCTGTATTAGACTTTGCGATCACTGACGCGGCAAGGGCGCAAAAAGACATTGACGACTCGAAAAACAAAAGCATAGAAGTGGGCGTGACTCAAAAAATTTTCAATGGAGGAAAAAGCCTTTTAGAATGGCAAATGCAAAAGGAGCAAGGCTTTTATCAATGTTTGAGCGTACAAAAATCTTATGAAACGTTTCAAATTGAAATTATAAAAAGTTATTACAATGCCCTTATTCTAAAATTAAAGAGTGAGCTTTTGGAAAAGAATGTTGAAAATGCAAAAGCGTATTTGCTTTTATCTGAACTTGAAGAGGCTGAAGGAATGATCACAAAGACTGACTATCTTGAGACTCTATTAAAATATAAAAAAATGGAACTAGAGGCAAAAACGGCGCGCGATGATTATGAAAATGCGGAAACCTTGTTAAAAAACCTTATGAATCTTGACCGCTGCAACACATTGCTTTTGTTGGAAAGCGAAAAATTTGAAGCATGCCTAACCAATTTCATCACGCTGAAAAACCTTAAGGAAAAGAGCCAGGAATACAAGCAAAGCGCCGTGCAAAACAGCTTAAACTTAAAACTGTCGCTCGCGGAATTAAATTGGGCAAAAAAAACAAGGGCAATACAAAAAAGGATTTTCTTGCCAAGCGTATCTGTCAGAGGCGCGGTGGCATTTAACGGAAGAAATTATCCCCTAACCTCGCCGACTTATTCCGTTAATGTCATTTTATCTTTTGAAGACAATCCGTGGATCGGAGCTTCAATAAACCGACAACACGGATTCAACAAGGGAAAGTTGAATTCACTTGCAGACTCTTTTTCTGGAAAAGGAATTGCAAACACAATTTACTTTAACCAACTAAAGCTAAGTAAAATTGACTTGAACCAAAAAAATCTTGGTTACGAAAAAACGAAAAAGCAAATTGAAGAAAATGTCACTGACCGAATGCAAAAAATAGAGCAAGCCCAAGAAAACTTTTTGTTAGGGTTGGAAAATGTAAAAATTAAGGAACAAAAACTCTTGCTGTCAAAACTGCAATTGGATCAAGGAAAAATTAAAAAAAGCGATTATTTGGAAGAAATGAGCGAATGCGCAAAAGAAAAAATTCAATGCCTAAGCCTGCTAAAGGAACGGGATTTTATGATCAAAGAGCTTGAAACAATTGTTGAGCGAAAATTTTAAAAGGAGTGAATATGAATGCCGGAAAAAAAATAACCTTTGCCGTTGGACTTTCGCTTATTGTTTTCTCATGCGCAAACAATAAAGCCCCAAACGCAAACTGCCTTCAGGTAAAAACCATTACAGCAAAAAAAGAAAAGCGAAACGTCAACTTGGAAAGCTACGGCTCCATCACATATAAAAAAAAGAATGATGTTTGCGCTCTGGTTGAAGGAACAATCGTAGAACAAAGAGTTATGGAAGGAAACTCCGTCAAAAAAGGAGAAACGCTTTTTGTATTAAAGAACATTCAGTATGAAATTCAAAAAGCCGAACGTCAAAACCAGCTAAGCTCAGCAAAAGCAAAACTAAAGGCTGCAAAAAACAATTTGACTGAACAAGAGCGAAATGTAATTTCCACGATGCTTTCTTTGGAAAACGCAAAAACGAATCTTGCGCAAAGACAAGAAGAATATTCGCTTAAGGCAATAAACTTAGAGAAAAACAAAAAGCTTTACGAGGCTGGCGGCCTTTCCGCAAGCGCGATTGAAGAAATGAAAATGGAAGACAAATCGTCAAAAACGGAAATAGACATGCTAGCCAAGGAATTGATTATACAAAGCCTTGGATACCAAGAGTCTGACCTTTTGCGCCAGGGAATCGTTCCAAGCGATGACTACGAAAAACGCAAAGAGCAATTTATAGAGTTAAACACACAAAGCGCTAAAATCCAAATTGAACTGGCGCAAGTGGAATTAAGCAACGCGCAAAGAGACTTGGAATCCATCAACGAACTGATTGACGCGCTGACAATCCGAGCTCCATGCGATGGAATCGTTGGAGCGGTATATTTTGAAAATGGGGAACGCGTCACTGAAAACGAAAAATTACTGACCGTCATTGACATGGAAAAGCCTTACGCAAAGGTCTCCGTTCAAGAAAAGGATTTGGAAAAAATTTCAATTGGGACAAAAGCTTTTGTGGAAATTGAATCCGCCTCTTTTAAAGAGGAAAGCGACGTGGATTTTATCAGCCCCCTAGCCGACTCAGAGACTGGAAACTTTTATATAAAAATTCCAGTAAAGAACGACGGCAACAAGCTTAAGCTTGGAATGTTCGTAAAGTGTTCGTTGCAAAGCAAAGCTTATGGAGAGTATTTTTGCTTGCCAGAAAGCGCCTTGCGCCGTCGCGACGGAAACACAGCCTATTTATACTGCGTTCAAAATGATTTTGTTTACCAAAAAGAATGTCCTATCGAAATGGAGCTCGAAGGAAAGATTTATATCAAGAAAGGCTTAAAGGACGGAGAAAAAATCATTGAATTTCCTTCAAACGCTTTAAAGGAGGGGTTGCGTGTTAAATGCATTTAAAGTTTTCACTGCGGCGCTTTTGGCATTTTTTGCAAGCTCTTGCGCTTTTGTTTCATTTGAGGAATTGCAGACAAACGTTTCAATCGGAGAAAAAGACGCATATTATGACAAAGAATTCTTGTCAATTGACTTTTCGATTTGCATGAACAAGTTTTCGGTAGAAAACCTTTTGAGCCTCAAAGAAGACGGAAAAAGAAATGAAGCGCTAGTTGAATGGCAAAACAATAAATGCATGATTAAAAGCCTCGGCGGTTTTAAAAAAGGTGTTTCGTACGCCATAAGCCTTCAAGGAGACGTTTATGCGGACGACGGACGAAAGTATAACGTGAATATTTACAGGACCTTTATATTTGGAAGCGAGACGGATACGTTTAAAATAATAAATATTCAAGAAAAAAGGGATAGTTGCGAAGACCTAACGAGCGTTGTATTTTCTTTTAACAAAGCGGCTGACCCTTCTTATTTTGATAGGGAATTTATTTTAAGTCCAAGCGTTGAAATAAAGAAAATTTGGTCAAAAGACTTTTTGTCAGTTGAAATATTTCCGCAAGACAAATGGAAAGCCAACGCATATTATTCATGGTCCATCGACAATATTTTTAGCCAGGACAAAGTCAAAATATTTAGGGAATACAATGGAAAATTTATTGGCTCAACAAAAACAAAAGCGCCGGAATTAATAAAAGCTTGTCCGGCAAACGGAAGCGTATTTTTGACAAACCTTGAGCTGGATGATTTGCTTGAGAACCAAAGCGTTGGCATAATCTTTGACTGCGAAATGAATGAAGAAAGCGTTGAACGCGGAATATTTTTTACCCCGGCAACGCAAGGATTTTTTACAAAGATTGACCCATTCCGCTTTATATTCACGCCATATAAAAATTATCAAATACAAAAAGAATACAGACTCACAATAAGCGACGCCGTGGAAGACAAATGGGGAATCAAATTCAAGAGCGAAAAAAACATCTACTTTAAGCTTAAAACAGAATTTATTGAAATTGAAAAAATAACATTTAACGCAAAAGAAGTTTTTGAAGGCCTTGTAAACCAAGCGCAAATCGAAAATGACGTTCCGGCATATATAAAGATCGCTTTTTCAAAAAACATTGACAAAAAAGCCATGCAGGAAATTAAAAATTCAATTAAGTTCGAAGGGATTTTTCCGCAGAGCCTGCAAAATCCAAGGTTAACATCGATTCAGATAATAAGCGGCAACTGCATTGAAATTTCTTACGCAAATCTTTGCAAAAGCCCACCAGGACAAGAGAATCTCTATAAGTTTACAGTTAGAGGCGGACAAAATTTTATTTTTGATTCTCAAGGAGAATATGTTAAGGAGGATAAATGCTTTTACATAAAATCGAATTAAAAACAAATATAAACGCTCTTTTTGCCGCAGCGCTTGCTTTTCTTGTTTCCATGGCATTTATGTCTTGCGCTGACCAACTATTTCCTGAATTTTCCGTGGAAAACTCGTATTTGGATAGTGAAAAAGCGGTTGTGGAGTTCTCTGCCGAAGTTAATCCAGTAAGCGTGAAGAAAAGCTTTTTGTTTGCAGAAGACGAAAAAGAAATTGAAGGAACGATTAACTTTCATGGAAGCAAGATCTTGTTTTTTCCAAAGGAAACTATAAGCGAAAATCATTGCTATAAAATTGTTGTTTATTCAGGCGCGCAAGACATAAACGGGAATACGCTCCAAAAAGATTACAAAAAATGTTTTTACACTAAGAGCGACTTAGCGGCTCCCAAAATTATCCGAATACAGAACATTGTCAACGGCAACAACGAAACGCAAGCCTTGGAAATACAATTTGACAAAAAAATCAAACAAGAATCATTCGCGAATTGCTTTTCTTTGGAGCCCGCAGCGGACGCATTTTATAACTGGGCGCCAGACTCTAAAAAAATTGCAATAGAATTCAAACGGCCGCTTTTAGAAAAACAACTTTATTCAGTAAAAATCGAAAAAAACTTAAAAGATGAATTTAACAATGAAATGGAAAACGATTATTATTGGTTTTGGACAAACAATGAGGGCGCCAAAAAGCCTAATTATAAAATCTATGCAAAAGAGTTTGGCCAAGACGCAAGAAAAGAAATATTCGAAGAATACGTAAACGCGGACTTTTCAAGCAAAATCGAAATCGAATTTGACAAGGCCGTTCTGGCAGAAAGCGTTGTTCAAGGAATAAAAATTGAGCCGCAAACATCTTTTACTGTCGAACCCATATATGAAAGCGATCAAAGCCTTTGCAAAAAAGCGTTCATCATTTTTAACGAAAGGCCTAAATGGAACGCAGAGAAAAAGATGACAATTACTGATGACATAAAAGATTTAAGCTTATTTTCCGTTCCAAGAAGAGAAATCACAATAAAAAACAATTCAACGCTTGCCCGGCCCCCAAAATTTGAATGTCTAATTATATCAGTAGACGGAAAGAATATATTTTTAACTTGCGACAATAACTTTCAAACAATTGAGTTTCCAATTGATAAATATCCATGCGGAGACTTTACCGACATCCCCATGTTTTTCGTTTTTTCGATAAGCATGGGTTCAAGCAAAATGAACGAATTAAGCGCATACGAAGGAATAAATGTCGCAAGTTATTACGCAGGAACAATTGACTGCAAAGCGATTGAATCATTGACGGAAGAAGAATTATGCAAATCTTCCATTTTCCTTGAAGACAGCGAAGCAAAACAAAAGTTAGACTCTATTAAAAGTTCAGACAGCAAACTGTGCTCCCTGAAATTTTCCGCGCAGTTTAAAAACGCTGAAATAAATGAAAATCCAAGTCCAGGCATAATAGAGTTTTTGTCCAACACAGCTTTACACGACGATAAAAATAATTATTTGGAGGAGGAAACGCGGCTTAGCTGCAACAAAATTTGATGAAAAATCTTATAAGCTTTTCTATAAAACATCCGGTTTCCGCATTAATGTATTTTTGCCTTACGGCGCTTTTAGGCCTTGTGGCTATGTTTTTTATTAACGTGGATTACCTTCCCGAGGCAAAAGACAGATTTTTGATTGTAGACGCAAATTATCAGGGCGCGGACGCAAAAGAAATTAGACGGCTTGTAAGCATTCCGCTAGAAGAAAACCTATCAAGCTTAAAGGGCATAAAAAACATCGAGTCTCTTTCATGTGACGGGAGATCAGCGATAAAAATAGAATTAAAATGGAATGTTGACGCGGAAACAGCTTTGCTTGAAGCAAAAGCGCTTTTAGACACAGCCGCTGATTTTTTGCCAGAAGACTGCCCAAAACCATCAGTTCAAAAGGCGCAGGACTCAGATGGCAAAGCGCTAAAGGTTCTTGTAATTCCACGCCGGGAAGATTTACGCGGGGCCAGCGCGTTTATAAACGACGAGCTTAAACGAAAAATACTCTCTTTTGATGAAACCGCATATATAAAAACATTTGGCCTCGCTAATCCCGAAATTAAAGTAATCGTAGACTCAAAAGCCTCTTCGTATTACGGCCTATCACTGGAAGACATCGCTCAAACATTAACATTTTCCAACTTTGATTATCCGGCGGGAACGATTCAGGACGGAGAAAATGACATATTGCTTAAAATGGAAGGATGCTTTAAGAGTTTTGCTGAAATTTTGGAAACTAACTTAAAGACAAACGAAGGCCATTTAAAGCTAAAACATTTGGCAAGCGTCATCAAAGAGGATAAAGACATAGACAGTTTTTGTCTGTACAACGGAAATGCCTGCGGCGAGCTTTTAGTCTTTTGCAAAAAAAAACATAATCCGATAAAGCTGTCAAAAAAAGTCAAGGCGCTTATAAAAGAAATGTCAGAAGAAAAAAGCGATTATGACTTTGTTTTGGAAAATGACAGCGCGGCAGAAATAAAACGCGCGATATTGAATTTAATTCTCAACGCGGCCATAGGCAGCGTTATCGCTTTTTTGTTACTATTGCTTTTTTTTAAGTCAATAAAGATCGCGCTTTCGATAGCCGCCGTAGTTCCGGTCAGCTTGCTGTTTACAAACCTCGTACTTTTATGCTTTGACAAAAACTTGAACATAATTTCCATATCTGGAATGACAATTTGCTTAGGAATGATAATCGACAACAGCATTGTTGCTATCGAAAGCGTTATTGAAAACAAAAGCGTCAAAACTTATCCAAAAAAAATCGAGGAAGCTTTTTTTAGCGTAAAAGTTTCCAACACCGCTTCAACAATCACAAGCGGAATTGTATTTGTTCCATTATTTTTTATTGGAGGAATAATTGGAGAGTTGTTTATTGACTTAGCGATAAGCGTTATGTCAGGGCTTTTTCTTTCGCTTTTTTACTCTTTTACCGTTTTGCCGGCGCTTTGCCTTTTATTCTTAGAGAAAGAATTACGCTCTGTGAAAACATTCGATTTTTCATGGATTGAAAGGAAACGGAAAAAAATATTAGAAATAACAAACCCAATAAAAGGCTTGTGCCCAATTCTCGCCGCGCTTTTTTTGCTAGCCGCAGCGCTTGCTTTCATTCCGATTAAAAAAGAATTGCAGCCAAGCGCCAGAAAAAGCTTTTTCTGTGAAAGAATAATTTTTCCGCACGGGACAAATATAAATCTAATTAAAAGCAAGGCGACCGCGCTTTCATTGCGGTTAAAAGAGATCCAAGAGATTAAAGACGTTTTTGCTTGGGGCGGAAAGCATAAGGACGGCAATGCTTTTTTTTCATATGCAGACAACAAGAAAGAATGCCTTTACATTAAGATTTATTCATCAAAACCCGGCAAAAGCAAAAAAGACGTCAAAAAAATTCTCGACTCGCTGTCATTGGAACACGCCTTGCAAGAAGAGAAAGACCTAATCTCTGAACGTTTGGATATTTCCGACGCATATTTGTTCACTAGCGACGACGACGAAACGCTATTAAACGAGGCAAAAGAATTGTTTGAGAATAATTTTTATCCTTATGAAATTTCCGAACAAAAAACATTTGCAGCTAATAAAGGCCTAATGAACAAATTACAAATCTCTCCGTACGACCTTTCAAGAAAATTAAAAAATTCCTTTACTGGAGCGGCTGCCGCATCTTATTTTGAGAACGGAAAGGAACTGCCTATCAACGTCCAATTTGAAAAACAGGAATATTCCGCGGAAGACAAACTGGCCTCGCTAAAAATAGTTCTAGGCAAAAAACCAGTTCATTTATCGGCTTTGGGCAGTTGGAAAAGCAAAAGCCAAGAAGGCGTTCTTTATAGGAGGAACGGAAAAGACGCTAAAGCAATAAAAAAAGAGCTGGTAAAAAAGATTCCAAAACAACTAAAAAATAGATTGCTTTCGATACAAGCAGAAAATCTTTCGGCTTTGTTTTTAGACGGCGTTTTTTTGCTTATTCTTGTACTTGCGCTCTTGTATTGCATTTTGGGAGCGGAAACAGAGTCTCTTTGCCTGCCGATATATTATTTGACAGCAGTTCCTCCGAGTTTTTTTGGAGCCGCTGCCGCCCTACTAATTTTTGGGGCATCGCTTAACATAAATTCAATCATAGCCTTTATGCTTTTGTTTGGAACTTCGGTGAACAATTCCATTATATTGCATGAAAGCGGCGGAAAAAAAACATCTACGGTTTTTATAACAAGCGCCACGTCCATCGCCTGTCTTTTGCCGTTTTGCTTTGATCCGTTTAGAATGAATCCCCAAAGTTCGCTTTCTTTGGCGGTTGCGGGAGGGCTGGCTTTTTCTACCGCCGCGGTTTTGATAATGACTCCAAATATTTTGCATTGGAGTGAAAAATGATTTTTAAAAGCAAGATAAAAGCCTATTTCGCGCTTATATGCATTTTGCTGCTTTCTGTGTATTCACTAAAAAACATTCAGTTAACCAGATCCGCTCCAAGCGAATATGAAAAGTTCACAGTGGAATTTGAATATTTTGGAATGGACGCGGAAAAAATCGAAAAAATTGTCGCGATTCCATTTGAAGAAAAGGCGGCAAAGTTGGAAGGCTTGATTTCCATTCGCTCCGTGTCTGAATACTCAAAATGCGCGGCAAGCTTGACTTTTGAAAAAAACAAAGTCTCTTCATACGCAAAAGTCTCGGACATAGTTGACGAATTAAAAAAAAGCCTTCCCAAAGACGCGCAAAATCCCAAAATATACGCCTTGGACCAAGACTCAAAGCATGTCTTTTGCGCCGCCTTTGACAAAAAAGCCTTTAAACTGGAAGACTTGCAAGGAACAGTATTAAAAGCCCTGCAAGGCATCCCGGGCGTAAGCCAAGCAACGATTGTTGGCGGAGAGCGGAAGGAAGTTCACATAGCGTTTGACGACAAGCTTATGGCCCGCTACGGCGCCCTTCCCTGGGACTTGGTGTCCAATGTCCAAAAAAGCCAGGCGCAAGTCCTATTTGGAGACTCTGGATCTTACAAGGCCAAAATCGCCACAGTGGAAGACATAAAAAAAATTCCAAAAGTGGACGCAATTTGCAAGGCGATGGATTCCTTTCAAAAAAGGGAAAGCGCGGCGCGCTTAAACGGCAAAGAATGCCTGCTATTAACGCTTAAAAGTTCCGAAGAAAACCAAAACATTGGCGTATGCAAAAAAGCCCGCAAAACGCTTAACGCCGCGTTTAAGGACAAAAAAAACTGGAAAATAGTTTACGACAACGGACAAGAACAAGAAAAGTCGATCAAAAAAATCCTTGCGGCTTTTTTTGAAACGCTGGCGGCCTTGACGATTGCTGTATGGTTTATATTTCGGTCGGCAAAAAAAACGATCATCGCCCTAGCCTTTACGGCTTCCGACGTTTTGACAACGTTCGGTTTGCTTTGCGCGTTAAGAATTCCTCTGGACAGCCCAACGATTTGCGGAATAACAATTTCATTAGGACTTTTGTGCGACGCAGCCCTATACATTCTTGACGATAGCAAGGCGCCAAAATATTCGATAATCATATGCGCGTTGACAACAATCGCGGCTATAGTTCCGCTATTCAAATTGGACGCAATTGTTCCTGGAGTCAAGGCATTGGCGAGAGCGTGCGCGATTTCAACGGGCCTGTCAAGTTTGTTGGCGTTGCTCTTTTTGCCAGCCTTTATTCAAGAAGAAGAATCAAATAAAAAAAACAAACGCATTCTCAACTTGTATAAAATATTATACAACAAATCTAAAATAAGCCTTAACTTGTATTGTTTTTTATACATTATTCCGCTTGTTCTATTCATTTGCCTTCCTAAAAATCTAAAACAAATTGATTCCGACTCTGTAATCTACGCCCAAGTTGAGTATAATCCAGAAATACGATTTGAACTTGTGGACGAAGACTTGCTCCCCTTTTTGGAAAAAGCAAGAGCCTTAAAAGGAGTGAAATTCATTCAAAGCGAGGCAAAACGCGGCCGAGCGGAGCTTCAGATAGTTTTAAAAAAAGCTAAAGACAAGGACAAAATCTCAAAATCTTTGCTTGAATATGGAAAAAGCTTAAAGGGCTCTTTATACATTCCCCTCGCGCCTCCCAAGCGCAAAGTAACACAAAAAATGCAAATAGCCGTCTTGGGAGACGACGCGTCAAAATGCAGGCAAATCGCGAAAGAAGCGGCGCCCATTTTGCTTGCCGAAAAGTTTCTTATGCGAAGCAAAGCGCAGCTAACATTGAATTTTAAGGAAGACGAAACTTTTTATGTCGCAAGGCCAAACAAGGATTTCCTCAACGCGAACGGATTGAGCGTCCAAGACTTTGCCCAATTTTTGCGCTGGAATCTTTTTGGATCTGTCGCGACAAAAATTATGGCTGACGGGCGGCAAAAAGACGCGCGCCTGGGAAACATAAAATTGGCTTTTAGCGATTCGCCGAAATTAGAGGGCGTAAAAAACCTCAGCTTAAAGTCAATTCCAGTTTCCGCGCTTTGTTCTTTAAAAAAAGAAGCGCGGGCCTCTAAAGTCTTTAGAAAAGACTTTAGGCGCGCGGCCTATTTTACAATTGAAATCGAAGGAAAAAATTCCGGTAAATTTTTCAAGACTGTGAAAAAGGCCTTGAAGGCGATGCAACTTCCGGACGGCTATTACTTTTCATGGCCCAAGGAATATGAATGCATGCCGGAAGATTACGCGCAAATTCTTTTGGCTTTTTTTATTGCGGCGGCCACAATATTTTTTTTAGTGGCGGCCCAAAGCGAAGATTTAAGAACAGCTCTTTTAGTTCTTGGAACGATTCCAGTTTCGCTTTCGCTTCCAATTGCGCTAAGGACTTTGTCCTTCACTCCGCTGACATTGGGAGACGCTGTTGGAATGGTTTTTATTTCCGGCATTTGCGTGAACAACGCCTTGTATATTTTGGGTGAACGCATGGCAAACAAAAAAACCGGCTCATTTGCGGCTGCTAAGAAGGTTTTAAAAAGCGTTTTGTCGTCGTCAATCACAACTTTAGTCGCGGCCCTACCTGTAATGCTTAGCGGTGCGGGCGCTTTTGCCAGCGACTTGGCCTTTTTTATGTTTTTTGGAAGCCTTGCGTCGGTCTTTGCCGGCTTGATTTATTTCCCGGCGGCATTGAAAGTTCACTCCGCTCGAAAAACAAAAAAAGGCCCCGCCAAAAGGCAGGGCGCTTTTATTAAAATCGAATGAAATTTTCGCGCGCTAAAATCACGCGGCGATTTCGCCGGACTTGTTTTTTGGAATGATCAAGTTGAGCAAAATGCCTACGACTGTGGCCAAGGCGACTCCTCCAAGCGAGAACTTGAAGTTTTTGACCATAAAGGTCAAGGCGCCGCCGCCGATTCCGATTACCATGATGACGGAAGAAATCGTGAGGTTGCGCTTTTCTTGGTAGTCAACGCCGGCGTCTACCAAAGTTCTAAGGCCGCTTGAAGCGATAAGGCCGTAAAGGAGCGTGCAGATTCCGCCCAAAACCGGAGTCGGAATCGTTTGGATTACCGCGCCGAATTTTTGGCAGAACGAAAGGACGACCGCGATGACGGCCGCTCCTCCGATTACCCAAACCGAGTAAACTTTTGTGATGGCCATGACGCCGATGTTCTCGCCGTAAGTCGTGTTCGGCGGGCCTCCCCAAAGAGCGGCCCAAGCCGTGGCGGCGCCGTCTCCAAGCAAGGTGCGGTGCAGTCCCGGGTCTTTGTAAAAGTCAGTTCCGACAACTTTGCTTGTGGTCAGCGTGTCGCCCATGTGCTCGCAAATTGTCGAGATTGAAACGATTACAAAAGTAAGGATCGCGACAAGGTTGAACTTTGGAGCCTGCCAAAAGGCGTGGCCTGCGCCGTCGTACTGCAAGAACGGAAGCGCGAACCATTTTGCTTCTTGAACAGAAGAAAAGTCAATCAAATGATAGGCCGGGAAAAAGCAGCCCATAATCAAAGTGAACAAGTAGCCGCCGACAAGGCCGATCAAAATTGAAAGCGTGTTGAAAAAGCCCTTTAGGAAAATCGTGGCGAAAACCGCGATGGCAAGCGTCACGGCGGCGATGCTTAAGGCCACCAAAGAGTACTCGTTGTTCAAGTAAAAGGCTTCGTTTACGGCTGTCGGAGCGAGCGACATTCCGATGACGATGATTACGGAGCCGATTACAACCGGCGGAAGGGCCGCGTCAATCCATTTCTTTCCGGCAAAGCGGACGATAAGCGCGACAATCGCGTAGAAAACGCCGGCGAAAATCGCTCCGCCCATAGCGTAGGGAACACCGAATTCCTTTCCGATGGCGATAAGGGCCGGAATGAAAGCGAACGAAGAGCCTAAAAAAGCCGGAACCTTGGCGCCTGTAATCAAGATATACAGAAGCGTTCCAGTTCCGGCCGTAAACAAGGCGGTCGAAGTGCTTAAACCAGTTAGAATCGGAACCAAAATTGTGGCGCCGAACATCGCGAATACGTGCTGAAAACTCAAAGGAATCCATTTTGCCAGCGGCGGTTTGTCGCCTGGCATAAGGACGCTTGAATTGCTTTCTGCCATATACAACTCCTTTTTATTGAATTGTCGAATTATAGCGCAAAAAAGCGAAATATGCTAGTATTATAAATATGAGTTCCGCAAAAAAAAGACAGCTGGCAAACGCCGCGGCTTTTTTGCCGCTTTTTTTGGCCTTAAGCTTTGCCTGCTTTTTGCTTACAAGGTCGGCGGCGATCGACAAGGCCGCAAGGCGCGCCCAACGGCTAAGCGAAAGTCAAAAAAACGATTTTTACGCCAAGCTGGACCAGCTTTATCCCGACAGAAAGGCCGTTTTAAAGCCGCTCCCCTACCAGGCGCCGGAAGCCGACTTTGAGCTTAACGCCCAATCGGCGATTTTGCTTGACGCAAACACAGGCTATGTAATCTACGAAAAAAACGCAGACCAAACGATTCCGCCCGCGTCAATGACAAAACTCTTTTTGATTGAATGCGTTATGGAAAAAATCAGGCGCGGCGAGGCTCGTCTTGACCAAACAATTCCCTTGGTTCCGGAATCGTGGGCTTCAAACGCTCCGCCCAGAAGCTCCTTGATGTTTTTGGGAAAAGGACAAATCGTCACGCTGGAGGAGCTTTTGACAGGCCTTAGCGTCGCAAGCGGAAACGACGCGGCGGCGGCAATCGCCAAGGCCCTTTTTGGATCGATGGACGAATTTTTGAGGAGCGCCAACGACATGGTACGCGCGATGGGCTTGAAAAAAACAGTCATCGCCGAGCCGGCCGGTTATTCAGAGAGGAACCTTACCAGCCCGCGCGAAATGGCGGAATTTTGCCGCCTTTACTTACAGCGATTTCCGAAGGCCTTGGAAAAGTTCCACTCAATAAAAACCTTTACCTACCCTAAAGAAAAAAACTTGCCGAGCGAACAAAGGGGCCGCGCTCCGCAAGATTTTTCGCGCGGGATTCCCGACGAGATTTGGACCAGCTTTGAATTTGAAAACACAAACAAGCTTGTAGGCGTTTTGCCCGGCTGCGACGGAATCAAAACCGGCTACATCGACGAAAGCGGCTACAACTTGGCGTTGACGACAAAACGCGGCGATCAAAGATTCATCTCCGTAACGATGCGCGGAAGCGGAAAAAGCCGCGCCGAGGGAGACGCAAACCGTTTTATTGACGGAACAAAATTGCAGGAATGGGCGCATAAAAATTTTTCGCATTACGAAGCGAGCGCCTTTAGCGGAACGGAATTCATAATTCCCCTTTACGGCTCTCAAAAAATGTTTGTCCGCTTGATGGCAAAAGAAGACCGCGGCCTCTGCGTTCCCAAAAACGCTAAGATAAGCGTCCAAACAAAAAGCCCAAAATACTTGTTTGGAAAAATCGAATTTGGAAAGCAATATGGAAGCCTCGCAATCTATGACGGGGAAAGGCTTTTGCAGGAAATTCCATTAGTCGCAGACGATGATTCGGCCGCGGCAAACCAATTTGTCCAGCGCGCGGACGAAATCATTTTGCGTCTAAAGGGCGAGCGCAAATAGTTTGCAAGCCTAAGAAATGCGGCAAACAAAAATTGCTTGCAAGCCTAAAAAGCGCGGCCGCTAGTCCAAAGAAAAACTAAAGGCCTTTTCAGAAAACAAGTCGGGAAAGTCCAGCGAAAACGCCTCAAAGCGCATTGGCTCGCCGCCCGCGCCATTATTGTCGGCAAGCCCAAGACGCGCGGCCGCAAAATCCGCATTGTAAAGCCTGTCGCCGCGCACCGGAAATCCCAGCCAAGCCAAATGGCAGCGGACTTGGTGCCTGTAGCCTTGGGAAATTTTGCAGCAAAGCTTGGCCTTGCCGTCTCCTAAAAAATCCGCCGACACAATTTTTGTCGAATAGATTTTTTTGCTTCCGATTTTTTTTAGCGCGGCGACATTTGAGCCTTGCAAAACAGGCCGGACTTCTTTTGCGCCTTTTCCGAATGGGCGAAAGTATGAAGAAAGCTCTATGCCCATAAGCGCGGCGGCGTTTTTTTCTTGCAAAAAATCATCAAAAGGCAAAGAAGCGGCCGGCGGCTCTGGAAAGCCTTCAAGCGCTTGCGCGTTTTTTTGGTTAACGTCGCATTCGGCGCGGTAGCCTTTTACAAAAAAACCATTTTCTTGGGCGGCGATTATGTGTCCGTAAAATTCCTGGCTTGACGCGACAAGCAAAAGGCCGCTTGTCGCGGTGTCGATTCTATGGAGCAAGCCGCCCTCCACCGTTTTTTTTCCGCGAACGTTTAGGACGTCAGGAAACAAGCGGCCGCATTCCGTAAGGGCGCTTGCGTCTCCTGCGGAAAGAGGCGCGCTTGCAAGGCCCGCTGGTTTGTAAAGAACCGCAAATGGCTCTGCCGCGCTAGGCTCGTGAATCACTTTAATTTTTGGAGCCGCGCTCATTGCCCGCCTCCATTTTGCCTTCGTTCCTCCGAGGCCTTGATTCCAGGCGAAGAATAAGAGCGCGGATGCTGGGCCTTTAAGGCTTTTATAACGCGCTTAAAACGCTCTGGAACGGCCGCCTTAAAGACCGTATAGTTTTTTTGTCCGGGAAGGCGGATTCGCAAAAGGCGCGAATGGAGC
The DNA here is from genome assembly GCA_002391235.1 of Treponema sp. UBA4377. Taxonomy (GTDB): domain Bacteria; phylum Spirochaetota; class Spirochaetia; order Treponematales; family Treponemataceae; genus Treponema_D. The sequence continues at coordinate 57,216 of DGRX01000025.1, read as the reverse complement.
ATAAGGTTTTCGTTTGGAAAAAAATTGTCCTTTTTGGAATAAATCGTGTCGCCCAATACAGGGCAGCCCAAATATTTCATGTGAACGCGTATTTGATGGGTTCGGCCTGTCTTAAGGCGGACACGCACAAGGGAATAGTTTGAGTAAACAGAAACAACATGATAAAGCGTCACAGCCCTCTTTCCCTGCAAGGCTCCGGGCGCGTCCGCTTCAACCGCCTTGAAGCGCTTTCTGTCGGCGGGATCACGGACAATGTATGTGTCGACTACGCCGTCCTTTTTGGGCGGACAGCCTCTAACGATTAAAATGTATTCTTTTTTTAAGGAACGGCTTTGGAATTGATTTTGAAGCCATTCCTCCGCGCCGCGGTTTTTGGCGGTGATGATGATTCCGCTTGTGTCTTTGTCCAAACGGTGGACGATTCCAGGACGGCGCCGGGCCAAAATTTCCGACGCTTCTCCATCCTTGATTTGCTCCAGCGCCTGCCTTCCCCAATGATGCAATAGAGCGTTGACCAAAGTGCCTGTCCAGTTTCCAGCCGCGGGATGCGTCACCATTCCCTGCTCTTTGTTGACGACAGCGACGTCTTGGTTTTCATAAATTATTTTTAGCGGAATGTCCTCCGGAAAGATTGCGTCTGGAATGTTGTCTTCCCATTGAATGTCGATTTGGTCTCCAGCCCTCACTTTGCTGGAAAGCTTTGCCGTTTGGGAATTGACTAAAATTTCGTGAACGCCGCTTTTTAATTTTGAGCGGTTGAAACCGTTTGGCAAAGACGAAATGTATTTGTCCAGTCGCTCCGTTCCCTCAAAAGAGTCAGGAACCTTTGAACTAAAAAACGGCACTTTCCAAATCCCCAAAAAGATATTCTTTTTTTGAGCCTTCAAAAATGAACGTTCTGTCCTGGCCAGTGTCCACGGGAGTGACAGTAATGTTTTTTAGTTGCTCGGCGTTGCGCTTCTTTTTTGCCTTTTCGCGCTTGACGATGTTTACAATTAAGTCTGTCACGCCGATTCCAACGCTAATCGCCGCCGACGTAAGCAAGACTCCCTTTATTTCGTTGTAGGAATAGCCTTCGCCGCTTGAAGAAAAAGGGTTTCTAAAATAGGAGCTGTCCCAATTGTGGGCGGCGAACATTCCCATTGAGTACGAGAGCGAAACCAAAAGCGTTGTGAAAGGCCAAGAGCCAAGAGTGATTATCTCGCCGCGGCGAACGTCTTTTACCCATTGGGGAATCGCCTTTGTGTCATAGGGCTCGGCGTCGGAAATAGTCAAGTCGTCAGCGAATGTTGAGAATGACAAAAAAACTAAAAGCGAAAAAAACGCCGCCCAAAACCTTTTCAAAACCTAAGCCTTCTTTGCCTGCGAATAATCCCGCTCGCCAAAAATCGCGGTTCCGATTCGAACCATTGTCGAGCCCTCTTGAACGGCGATTTGCCAGTCGCCGGACATTCCCATAGAGAGTTCCGACAAGTCCATGCCGGGAAAGGCGGCCGCGCATTCGTCTCGCAAGTCCCGCAATTTTTTAAAGGAAGCTCGAATCAATTCCTTGTCGTCGGTAAAGGGAGCCATTGTCATAAAGCCTTTTGGCTCGACGTGAGGATAGCCGCCGGCCGCGATTTTTTTCAATGCGTCAACAATCAAGGCCTTGTCCTCAAAGCCAGACTTGGAAGCCTCGCCGGTATGGTACTCAAACAAGACGTCAATCTTTTTGTCGATTTTCGCGGCCTGCTTTTCAATCTCGTCAAGCAATTCAAGGCGGTCAACCGAATCAATCGCGTCGGCGACCCGAACCGCCTCCTTTACCTTGTTGCGCTGCAACTGGCCGATTATTCTAAGGCGAACGTCTGGATAGGATTTTTTTATCTCGTCAAATTTAGCGGCCGCTTCTTGAACGCGGTTTTCGCCAAAAACTTTTTGCCCGGCTTGAATCGCCTCAACCACTTCTTGCGCGCAATGGAATTTGCTTACAGCGACAAGGCCGACGCCTTGAGGAAGCTTTTCCTTGATTTTTATTAAATTATCTTTTATTGACATGATTGCATTATAAAAAAATTGATTGCGTCTGACAAGCGCAAAAGATCTTGGATTGGCAAGGCTTCCGCCCTGACATTGGCTTCAATGCCGGCTTTTTCCAAAACGGCGTCGGCCGAGCAGTTGTAGCCGGACAAAAATTTTGCCAAATTGTTTTTTACGGTTTTTCGCCTGCTGGCAAAAAGCGCCCTTTGCATTTTTACAAACAGCTTATAGTCCTGGCAGCCTGGAAAAGTTTCCTTTTTTGCAAAAACGACAGCGCGCGACTCGACGTTCGGCCTTGGCCAAAAATTGGCGCGGCCCAAATCGCATATTGTCTTAACGTCATACGCCCACTGGCACAAAACCGAAAAGCTTGAATAGTCCTCGCTGGAAGGCTTTGCCGCCATTCTAAGGGCGACTTCTTTTTGAACGGTAAAGGCGCATTTTTCAAAGCGCTCGCCGGCTTCAATCGTGTCGGCGATCAACGACGCGGCGATGTTGTATGGAAGGTTTCCAAAAAAATATTTTGGCGCTCCGTTCTTTTCCAAATACGGCTTCCAAGTTTTTAGGACATCGCCCTGGACCAAGTCAAAAGTTTTGGCTGAGATTTGTTCCGCAAAAAACTCCTGCAAAGCCGCCGCAAAGCCGCGGTCAATTTCAAAGACAGTGACTTTTGCCCCCAAGTCAACCAATTCCTTTGTCATCGCGCCAAGGCCAGGTCCGACTTCCCAAACGGTCTCGCCTTTTTGAATTCCTAAAGACGCGGCGATTTTTTTTCGGGCGCTTTCGTTGATCAAAAAATTTTGCCCGAATTTTTTTTGCATCGCCATTCCTTTTGATTCAAGAAAGGCGTTAAGTTCCGCGGGCGAATTGTAGTCAGGGATTCCGTTCATCAAAAAAAATTATAGCGCTTATTGAAGCTTTACGCAAGGAATCGCGGAAAAGAGCAAAACAGCCCGTTTAATCCAGCCGTAAACAAAAGAAAGAAGGCTTCCGCAAAGCGGCGCCATAAATGGAAAAGCAAACGAAATTATTATAAACGCAAGGCCCAAGTAAATGAAAATCGAAACCATCGGCGAAACGACGGCGCTAGAAAGAATTCCGCCAGGCGCCATCGTTCCAAAAAAACGGGCGCAAATCGGCATTGTGAGCGCTTGCGCTCCGACTGACTGGCCCAAGGATTTTCCAGCGTTGGAAGGAAGGGCCGCAAGCAAAGGCTTTGTCACAAACTCGTTAAAGGCTAATATTCCCGCCAAAGCGCCGTATGAAAGCATAAATGAAAGCTCGTACATGTCAGGCGTAAAGGCGCAAATATGAACGATAAAAACAAGGGCCAAAATATTCAAAGAGCTTTTTATCGGAACTTTTAGAAGGCCAAGTATTATCGCCGCCGCCGAACACAAAAGCGCCCTGAACAAGGACGGAGACTTTCCGGCAAACCAAACAAAAAGGCATATCGCGCACAATTCCAAAAATGGCGCCAAGCGTTTTCCGACGGAACGCTTTCCAAGCGCAAAGGCGATTGAACTGAACAATGAAAGGTGCATTCCGCTTAAGGCCAAAATGTGGCTAAGGCCGGCAAGCTTAAAGGCCTCCGCGCTGTCGTCTTCCAAATAAGATCTGGAACCGGTAAGCAGCGCCAGCAAAAGGCCGCCCGCGCTTCCCCACGCGTACATCAGCCGAGTAAAATGCAAGCGGCTTAAGGCGCGGACTTTTTGAATGCGGCCCCAAAAGCCGCTTGGATAATCGCAAGACAAAATGCTTTGCGCGTTGAAAAAAAGCCTGCCGTCCGCGCCGGGCTCCGTTCCTTGCCTTACAGCAAAGACGCAGCGGGCGGCCTTGTCCAACAAAAAGTCGACTTTTTTCCCGCGCCACGAAGAATAAAGCTTTCCGGGCTGGTAAATTTCGCAAAGCTCCAAGGGCAAAATGATTTGCGCGGCGCCGCTGGCGCTGGAAAGGCCTCCGTCATTTTTGCCAACCTTGATTAGCTCCGCCTTGACCATGTAGGATTTTCTTTCTTTTCCGACTTTAACCGGGCAAGAAAGCAAGCGGCATTCAATCCAAGAAACGTCTTGGCTTTTAAAAAGAAAGTCCGCGGGCTTTTGGTCCTTAACAGGAATGAAAGCGTACAAAAGAACCGCAAGCGTCACCGCGGGCAAAAGGAGAAAATTGTTCTTTAAAGAGTCTACCATTTTAGTCTCGTAAGCGCGTTACGAGCCGCGGCGGCAACCTCCTCTGGATAATCTTTTACATACGTTACATAGAGCAATGAGTCAAACGAGGATTTGTCGCCAAGTTCGGCCAACGCATTTATGATGGCAAGAACCACTGTCTTGTCGGGAGAGTTCCCCGCCTCCTGCGCCTTGTTCATTTGGTCCAAGTATTCAGTGAACGGCAGGACAGCCGCGCGCGAAGCCAAAGCTTCAACGCAAGAGATGGCCTTTGTCCACTGCTGAGCGTTAAGGTATTTTCCGTTATAAGCAAGCTTGGCTACGTTAAAATAGTTCTTTGCCAAGTCGCCGGCGCGGGTCCACTTGTTGTCCGCCAAAACCTGGGCCATTTCCAATTGGAACAAAGCCAAGTCCTGCGAATGCGAAGAAGCGCCCTCTAATATCATAGCCCTGTTTAACGTTTTTTCAGCAATTTCCGCCCTTAAAGCGGGCGAAATCGCGTCATTTTTTATGAAAATTTTAGTTAGTTGTTTAAGTTCAACTAACTCAGCTTTGTCAATCGCGTCAAATATTTCGTTTAGGGACTTGTCGGCGATTTTCGCAAGAGCGGCGGAAACCTCCGCGTCAAGCTCAGACCAAATCGGCTGGCGCAAAATTGAATACAATATGCCAAAAGACGAGCCGTTTCCGACGACGCCAAGCGTTGATATTGATTTTTTTACTGTTTCGTCAGCCGTTCCGCCCGCCGCGACTTTTTGCGACAAGTAGCCGTTGACAAAGGCGGTCCAATCAGTGTCCTCTTTTTGGGCGTAGATCGCCGCGATTTTTTCCAAAACGCTGACCCTTACGTTGACGTCGTCAACTCCGTAAAACACGTCCGAAAAGTCTTGCAAAACCGCGTGGGGATTTTTTTTGCTTTCCTCAATCGGATAGGAAAGAATTCCAGCCACAGCAAGGCCGGCCAAATCGCGGTCTCCCTTTAAAAGCAAGGCGTTCTCGACTACAAAGTCAACGGCCTTTTTTGCCAAAGACGAATCGCCGGAGCTTTTTACGGCCGCGATCTTATCGTTAATGTTTCCCTTTGCGAATTTTATCTCCTCTTTTGCGGGGGCGCTGTTTTGAGCGAAAGAAAAAGCCGCCGCAAATGAAAGCGCGCATAAAGCTATAGTCCTTTTAACGCTTCTAATCATTCTCATAAACCTCCATTTTCGCCAGCAGGGCTGTCCGAAGAAGAAAGCGAGTCCTTGTTCAAAAATTCAGGATCAATCGCAGTTGGTATCTCTATAGTATAACTATTTTCCGGGCTTTCGGTAACAGGATTCGAGGATTCTTCCGGCGCGTTTGTTCCGGCTTCTTCGGCGGCCTTTTTGTCTTCGGCCTTTTGTTCATCCTCAAGCTGCGTCAAAGCGACTTCGGCGTTCTTTTGGTCTTCCGGCAAAACTTTGTAAACAAACGACAAAATCGCGTTGCGCATGGCCGGCTCGATATGAAGGCATTCCAAATGCAAGCGGCTTTGGTTGTTGGCGGCGTTGTATTCAACGGAGCGAACCAAGCAGTACATCAGGATGAGAGTGTCGTCGATTTCAAACTGAAGCTTTACTTGAATGTTGTTGACGCCCTTCCCTCCGACGCGAATCAAGGCTCCGTCAGAGCTGATGTCTTCCAAAAAACACTTAAAGCCAGGAGCCGTCTCAACTTGGGCGAACTCCGTGACCGCTTCCTTAATGATGTAAAGATGCGCCGGGATGTGGCATTGGGTGCGGATGGACTTTCTCTTTTGAGCGCGGAAAAGGTTGTTTGAGTGCGCGAGATACAAAACGTTTTGGCCCAAGAAAATTCCCGAAGCCAAAACCTTTGTGTCAAAGACGTAGCCCGCGTCGCCCTTTCTCCAAAGGTAAACGCTTATTTCCTTGTCCTTCCAATCCTCCGGCGGAATCTTAATCCTGCCGTCTTGAATCGGAATCGTGATGATCAAGTCGCGGGAATTGTTCAAAATGCGCGAGGCGAAAACTCCGCTTCCCTTTAAAATAAGGCGCAGCTTTTGGCCGTTTGAAAGCGCCTTGCTGGACTCAAGCCCGCGCTTGTTTTCCGAGGCCAGCTCAATCTTGGTCCTAAACTTGTAAAGCTTTGCCAAAAAGTTTTGCGTCTCAAGAGCGTTTTCCGTTCCCTCGCGCTTTGACGTTTCGATTAAATTTGTAATGCAGCGCGTAAGGGCGTGCGTGGAGACAAAAAGGGATTCGGGCTCTTCAAGCTCAACGATTTTAGCGAGCTTCCACAAAATCGAGATTTCGCCCAAAGAAAATTTTTGATCAAGGCCGGCGGCAAAAAAATTTATTTTTGTCGAAAAGGTCTTTAACAGCCAAATGGCCAAGAGCAAAACCAAAACGCCTAAAGCGACAATAATTATAGACACAAAAATCCTCTAACTTGTATAAATCAATAAAACAAATTATACTACTTATATTATATGACAAAATTGAAATTTTTTCTACAGTTTTTCATAATATTGTTGATTTTTGTTATCCCCCCGCTTTTTGCCAGTTTTTCAAGCGATTTGACCATAGACTTCTCAAAATTTAACTTTTTTATGCTTCCAAACCTGCTTTTGGCCCTTTTTTTATACTTTCAGGAACGCTTGCAAAACAAAAGCGGCCCGCAAGGCCAAAATGAGGTTCAAAAAGCGGGGCTTTGGAGGCTTGCGGCCTTTAGCGGAAATTTCTTTTTAACCTTTGGAAGCCTAGCCATTTGCGCCGCTCTTTTTGAGCTGGCCGCAATCGCGCTGAATGTCCAGTCTTTGGTGAACGTAATCCTTCCGTCAAACTTTTTTGAATTCCTTTGCTGCGCTTTTATTCTTTGCGCAAGCGCCTTTTACGAAGAATGCCTTTACCGCCTTTATTTGCCAAAGGCGCTTGGAACGATCGCTCGGTCAAAAAATCATGCCGCTCTTTTTTGGATGGCGGAAGCGGCCGCGGTTTTATTGTTCGCCTTTTCGCACAGGTACCAGGGAACGCTCGCGCTTTTTAACGCCTTAGTCTGCGGAATAATTTTAAGAGTGTCTTTTGTAAAGTCAAAAAGCGTTTGGCCGCCCTTCATCGCGCACCTAGCCTATAACGCGGCCGCGCTTTTTTTGCTGGGAAGATGATTTTGGCATAGGGAAACTATTCCTGTTCCATGACGCGCTCAAAAGTCCAGGCGCTGACATTGAATACGGCGTTGATTTTTTTTAGCGCGACCTTTTCTTCTTGCGGCCTTTGCGCGCTGGGCTGGACTTGCAAACGGCAATAATAGTCGCCGTCTGTCTTGGGCAAAAAGAAGGCCTTGTAAACGTTTCCATCGCCTGCGTCATAATCTTTTGCAAGCGCGTCCTGCCAATTAATGTCGTCCGCTAAAAGCGGCTGGCCTTGCAAAGACGCAAGCTTTGCGTGCCTGTATTTTTTGTCAGTCCCGACAATTTCCTTGGGGAAAATTTCCGGGCTTGCCCAAAGATTTTCGCTTGCGCTTAAGCAAGGCGCCAAGGCTTCTGAATCAATCGAAAATATTTTTTGCCTTTCAGGAACAAAAAAGAAAAGCCTGTGGGCGGAATCCACGCTTCCGAAAATTATATTCAAGACAGATTTTTCGCCGTCAAAAAGCTCAAGATAAAAAGCGCCGCCCTTTTCCAAACCGTAAGCCTTTAAATTTATTGTGTTCGAGACTTCGTAAACTGTCGAAATCCTTTTTAAGACTGACAAAAAATTTTCGGCCAAAGCCGGATCGCAAATAAAGAAAAGGTCTTTGCCGTCAGCGACATTTTTTTGCCCCAGCCAAAAAGAACCGGTTTTTTGAATGACAAGCTGTCCTTGATCAAGATTTCCAAGGACGATTTTTTGAACCTTATGCTTGGGATTTAAAAGAGCGGTAGTAAAAGACTTTTCGCTTTTTGGAGCGGAAAGAAAATAAAGCGCCGCCAAAAGGGCCAATAAAATTTGAAGGCGGAATTTTTTTATTTGCGAAAAAACTTTTGCTTTCATTTAAAAACCTTTCTCCTTGAAAAAAAAGCCGCCATTAAAAGAAAAAGAGCCAACGGAAGCGCGGCAAAGTTCAACAAAAGCGAAAGATTTTTAGCCGACTGCCATTCGCGGCTTTCGCTAATCTTCCACAAAGAAAAGTCCGAGGCTCCCTTGTTCTTTAGCGCGGCCATGTCGCTTTCGCCCGACAATTCCAAAAGGCTTGTCGTCAAATAATTAAAGTTCCTAAAGTCGCCGGTCTCTCCGCCGCTAAGCGACAAAAGCAAATCGTTTGCGAACAAGTCTCCGCTGATTGCGATTATTTTTTTGTCCAAAGTCCGGGCGGCAAGAACGCTTTCTTCTTTTTGAACCAAGGGATCGGCGATCGCGGTCTTTGGAACGGTGAAGGGATTTGTGTCAAAGAGCAAATCGGGATTTTTTTTGTCGGGCAAAAAGCGCCATGAGGCGGGGCTTGAAATCAAAAGAGGCTCGGCCTTTGCCTTGTCCAACGAAAGGGGGCTGGCCCAAAAAACGTTGGCGCCGTATGGAGCGCCTGCTTGCGGCAAAAGATTTATCCACAGCGGATAGTTGACCGACTTATTTTCCCTGGCATTCTGCCCGCCCTGATCGTCGTTATTGCCGGAAGAGTAAAAGTTCGCGCGGACGCAAGAAAGATCGGCCGCCAAGGATTCGCTAAAAGCGATTCCCTCCCGCTCCAAAATCGGAAGCGCATAGTCGAGCTTGTTTTTACGCAATGACCAGTCTCCGTTCAAATTGACCGCATAAGGGCTTGCCATCGCAAGAAGGCGGCCTCCGCCGCTCGCAAAACTAGAAATCGCCGCCGCTTCTTCCTGGCTCAAATCATTCGTTCCAAAGAGCGCCAAAGGAATTGTTTTGTCCAATGCAGCAAAAGGCAAATCGCTTGCGTCTAGTTCAATTGTCTCAAAGCCTTCCAAATTAAGCCAGTCAATGGCGCTCTTGTAGTCTTTTTTTAGGCTCATGCCGTTGCCGCAAAGAAGATAGGCGCGGCGGCTTTTTTGCTTTATCAAGTAGTCAAAGCGCAAATTCAAGTCGTATTCAAGGCCGAATGTCGAAAAGGCAGCCGGCAAGCAAAGGCTTTTGTCCATGTAGTCGATTATGACCGCGGAATAAGCGTTGACGTATTCCATCGAATTGTTTTTTTGCTTTTGAATTTGAAATGGCTGAACGGGAAGCTCATTCAAAATCTTTTGCGCGGCGGAAGTTCCTGCCTCAAATTCAGCATATGACACTTTCTTGCAAGAATAAGAAAGCGAGCGCAAAAAATCGCCAACATCCCTAACCTGTGGATAAAGCCTTAAAAGTTCGGCGGAACGGTAATAAGAAATCCTGACTTTTTCTTGCGCCTGCGAAAGCAAGGATATTGTCCGCTCGGACGGAGCGTAATTTTTTCCCGCGCTAAAATCCAAGCGCGCGTACAGCCTGTCCGCATCCAGGAACAAAAAGACAAAAACAAAAACCATTGTCCATGACCTAAACGCGCGGCCCTTGCGAAAAAAACTTTTTCCCTTCCTTCGTTCCAAGACGCAGGCGCCTAGAGTCAAAAACAAAAGAGCGGAAAGCGCGAAAAAAGAAAAGTCCCTTGTGTCTAGAATTCCTTTTGAGGCGGAGTCAAAGCGCCAAGCAAAGCTTATCGAACGGATCGCTGCGCTAAGACCGTCAGAAAGCTGGACATAATTTAAAATATTGTGCGAAAAATTTATCGCGGACAAGGCAAAGACCGCAAAGGAAAAATACGCGGCGCGGCTTTTTAAAAGGCAAGACAAAAAAAGACAAAAAGCGGTTGACGCCATCGCAAAAAACAATAGGCCAAGATAAGCCGTAAAGGCCGCGCCTAAGTCAACGCTTCCAAAAAAAGACACGCATACCGGAACTAAAATCGTTCCAAGCAAGCAAAACAAAAATAAAAGAAGCGCCGCGCATAGCCGCGCGCCCAACTTTGCGAACTCGCCAAAAGGAAGCGTTTGGTCAAAGGCTCGCTCCTTTATGTTCATACAAAAGGCCGGAATCAAAAACGACAAGACATAGGGCATCGCCAAAAAGAACGGCGACAAGGAAGAGTTTCCAAGGCCTTGGACAAAAAAGCGGCTTCCAAAAAAGAAGGCGGCCGCGGAAAATAGCGCGAACACAAGGGCTGCGATCCAATAGAATGGATTTATCGCGCATGAGAAAAGCTCTTTTTTCACCAAGCCCAAAAAGGCAGGCGCGTTTACCGCCGTGGAAACGGTTGAGGCGCGGGAATCGGTCGCAAGGCTTGAATCGGTCGAGGCGGCCGAATCGTTTGACATGCCGCAATCGGAGGCCGCGCTTTGGATCTTGCGGACTGTTTCAGCGCCAGGCACGGCGGCAAGACCAGAATTGCTTGAGCCGCGCGGGTCGGAGACAAAGAACAAGTAGGCGTCTTCCAAATTCTTGGAGCCGCTTTTCTTCATAAGCTCGGACGGGCTTCCGCTGGCCGCGACGCGGCCGTCTTTTATGATGTAAATTGTGTCGGAAAGAGACTCGGCCTCTTGGATTATGTGGGTGGAAAAAATCACCGCGCGGCTCTTTTTTAGGTCTTGGACAAGCTTTCGCATTTCGCGAATCTGTTCCGGGTCAAGGCCGGTCGCAGGCTCGTCAAGGATTAAAATTTGAGGGTCTGAGACGAGCGCCTGCGCGAAGTTCACGCGCTGCCTGTAGCCGTGGCTTAGCGAAGATATTTTTTGATTTAAGACAGAGTCCAGCTTGCAAAGGCGCGCGGCTTTTTTGGCGGCCAAAGCGCATGGGGCGGCCACAGTTTTTGTTTTGCCATCAGTCTCTTTTTTTTTCGAAGCGTCTTGGGCTTGTGGCGCGGCCGCAGTTTTTGCCTTGCAATCAGCCTCCGCAAGTCGCAGGGCGGCGGCCATTTCCAAAAACTCGATGACAGTCCAATCGTCATAAAGCGCGGGAACTTCGCTTACAAAGCCTGTCATGGCCTTGACTTCTTCCGGGCTTTCGGCCGCGTCAAAAATGGCGCCGTCGCTCCGTTCCGCAAGAACCTTGCCGCTTGTCGCGTAATGCTGGGCGCAAAAGGCCTTTAAGAGCGTGCTTTTTCCGGCGCCGTTTGGGCCAAGAAGGACGGTTATCTTTCCGCGCTCGGCGGTCAGCGTGACATCGGCGCAGGCCGCCTTAGATTTTTTTGAATATGTTTTTGAAAAAGAAACGGCGCGAACCATAAAACGCTCCGCTAGTCCTCGTAGGGAATTTCAAAGCGCATTCGGTCGCGGCCCAAAATCGCTTGCGGAAAAATTTCGCGCGCCTCGCTTTCCAAAACGGAAAGCTCCTTGTCGGTGTAGCGCGGGCTGTAGTGAATCATAGCCATTTTCTTTACTTGCGCGTCGCGGGCGATTGTGGCGGCCTGCTTTGCGGTCATGTGCTTTTTTTCCTTGGCTTGGTCAAGGAGCGCGTCCTCAAACATTCCCTCGCAAAGAAGGAGATCGCTTCCTTTGACTTCCTTGGCGATTGAATCAAGGTAAAGGGTGTCGGTCACGTAGCTGAACTTGCGGCCTTTTCTTGACGGGCCAAGAACTTGCTCTGGTCTTACAATCGTTCCGTCGCTTGCGCTGACTTCATGGCCGCTTTGAAGCTTTGACCACAAGGCTCCGCAAGGAACCTTAAGGTCCATTGCGGCCTTTGGATTGAACTGGCCCGGCCTGTCAAATTCTTCCAGCGTGTAGCCTACGCAAACCTTTGTGTGGTCAAGCGGAAAGGCCCTGACTTGAAAGTCCTTTTCCTTGTGGACGACGCAAGGCGCCGTGATTTCCTTCACTACGACAGGATAGTTTATGTACATGTCCAAAACCTTTCGGCTTGTCTCGATGTACTCGGCGATTTTTGGCGGGCCGTAAATGTAAAGGGGCTCGCTCCGTTCAACCTGCGCGCTAAGCATCATGATTCCCGGAAGGCCGGTGACATGGTCGGCGTGCGTGTGGCTTACAAAAATCGCGTTGATTTTTTTCCACTTAAGGTTAAGGCGGCGCAGCGACACTTGGGTTCCCTCGCCTCCGTCAAACAAAAAGAGGTCTCCGTCGCGCCTTAAAAGCGCCGACGTAAGGTGCCTGTACGGAAGCGGCATCATTCCGCCGCAGCCCAAAATAAAGCATTCCATGTTCATATTTTACCGTCCGCGAATTTTCTTCAATATTTTTTTATGCCAAAAAGCCCTGGCGCCTTCCGCAAGAACGCAAAGTTTGTATATTCCTTTTAGCGGAACGTCATAGCTACCGGCGCGGTGAACGTTCCGCCCGCCAAAGCCGGTCTTAAAAAGATAAAGGCCATGCATCGGGTGGCTTGGGTCGTCGGTCGGCGGCATTCCGTACATGTCGTAATAGCGGCTTCCGTAAGCCTTGGCGTCGCTCATCGCCGTCCACTGCAAGAGGAAGTTTGGCATTAAATTTCTTTTTTTGTTGGAGGAACAGCCGTAAAGGTAAACGCTTTCGGTCTTTGAAAAAAGCGTCATGATGGCGCCCAAGTTGTCGCCCTCGTGGCTTGCCACGTAAAGATTCACTTGTGGAACATCGCTTCCTTTTTGCGCCTCTTGGGCCGAAAGCTCAAGCAAGTCCTTGTAATAGGCCTTTGCATGCATCGCGATGCCGTCGCGCGCGCTTGTTTCCTTGTACAAATCGTAAAAAATGTCTACAAAATCAGACAAGTTGAGACTGTTTCCGGATATTTTTTGGATTTGAACGCCCTTCCTTTTGGCAAGGTTTACGTTGTATCTCCACTTGTTTTTCATCGCGGCCAAGATTTCTTCTTCGGTCCGCGTCAAGTCAACTTGCGTCGTGTCGGGCGGCTGGATGTCCACCGCGTTTTTTTCGCACAAAAAGCGGCCTTTTTTTGCGGCGGCTTTTACGCTTTTGTTAAACTCGTCGCGCTCGTCGGGCTCAGGAAATTCAACTTGCGGGTCAAAGCGGACGCAAATCGTGTTGGAAGGCAAAAGTGCCTTTAGCGCGGCCGCCAATTGGTCAAGCTCGGCGCAAAAAACTTTTGGACTTGGCGCGGCCGCGAAACCAGACAAGCCGCCCTCGTTCGAGCCGGCGCTAGAATTAGTTTCGCCGCCCTCGTTCGAGCTGGCGCTGCCGTTCGCTACGCCGCCCTCTTTGGCTTGCAAAAACTTAAAGGCTTTTTCGCTCGGAAAAAGCGGAACGTAGGCCAGACTAAAAAAGCCGCGCGCGAAAGAGCGGACCAAAATCGAAAAGTCAAAGCCGCCCGCCTCTTGGGCTTTCAAAGCGTTTTCTTTAGCCGCGCCGTCTTTGGCTTGCGAACGGTTTTCTTCCGCGCCAAAAGACGCGCGGGCCCGGATCAATTTCCAGCCGTGGCGCGACTTAAAGAGGCCCCAAAAGGGAGTTTGCAAAAAAGAGCCTTCGTTTCCGCTTGGGGAGAATTCCAGCTTTTGAACAGTGACGCAGGACAATTAGTGAATGTCTCCGTTAACCGTAAATTCTGTCGTGACGGCCTTTCCGCCGACAACAAGGTTCACGCCGCCGATTTGAACGCTCTTGTTTACGGTCTTGATTTCGACCGCGCAGAAAGTGTCAATGTCGATGACGTCGGGCTTTTTAAAGGCCGGGTCGGCGCCTTCCAAAATTACCGGGTCGCCGGGCTTGGCCCAAGGCGCGGTCAAAACTTCGACGCAATCCTTTCCGTCCGCGTCCTTGTAGTCGGCGGCGAGGAGCATTCCGTGGCTTTCGATTCCGCGCATTTTTCGGGGGGCCAAGTTGGCCGCCAAAATTATGTTCTTTCCAATCAAGTCCTCGGGCTTAAGGTATTGGCGAAGACCGGACTGGACTATGCGCTCTTTTCCGCTTCCGTCGTCCATGGTCTCGACATACAATTTGTCGCCCTCGGGGTTGTTGTCAACCTTAAGGATTTTTGCCACGCGAAGCTCGATGTTCTTGTTAAAGTGCGCGGGCTGCTCGGCGGGCGGCAAGGGAGCCGGCTCCTCTTTGGCGGCCTTTTTGACTTTTTCTTTCTTTTGTCCGCCTTCCTTCCGTTCCTTTTGGCTTCCTGAGAATTTTTCCCTAAAGGCTTCCATGGTCTTTTTGTCCATCGGAGTGAAGTAAATCTCTGTCGGGCCAAGAGAGTCCAAGCCTTCCATTTTGCCCAAGTCGGACCAGTCCAAGCCCTCAAGCGTGGGCTGGCCTATGCGGCTTTCCTTTATGGTCTTTCCAAAATAGCCCATGACTTTTTGCGTGTACTGGGGCATAAAGGCGTGGGCCATGATCATCAAGTCCTTGATTACATAGCAAAGGTTGTGAATGAGCTTTTCGGCCTTGGCGGGGTCTTCGTTCCGCGCCTTCCACGGCTCGGCGGCTTGGAAAGCCTTGTTGCAAATGTCGGCGATCTCGAACATTTGGCGGAAGGCGTCCTTAAGGTTGGCCCACTCCATGTTGTCGGTGATTTTTTCTTCAAGCGCTCGGACCTTGGCCCACAATTCTTCGTCGACGGGCGCGGAAGGAATTTTTCCCTCGTAGTACTTGTTGACGAACAAGAGCGTTCGGTTGACGAGGTTTCCCAAATTGCCGACAAGCTCCGAATTAAGCTTTTCCTGGAAGTCCTTCCAAGTGAACTGAAAGTCTTGTTTTTCAGGCCTGTTGTAGAAAATGTAAAAGCGCCAAGCGTCGGCTGGGATTCCGGTCTCTATCGCGTCGCTTCCAAAGACACCGACTCCGCGGCTTTTTGAGAACTTTCCGTCCTCGTAATTCAAGTATTCAGTCGAACTCATGTGGTAAAGCTTTGTCCAGTCGCGGCCGCTTCCCAAAAGCGTGCAAGGGAAAATCACCGTGTGGAAGGGAATGTTGTCCTTTCCAATAAACTGGAACAATTCCACGTCCTTGTCCTTGGGCTGCCACCAAGACTGCCAGTCAAAGGAATCTTTTCCCGCCGCCTTAAGCTCGTTCGCAAGCTGCTGGGTGATTGAAATGTAGCCGATCGGAGCGTTGAACCAAACGTAGAAGACCTTGTTCTCGTAGCCTTCGCGCGGAACGGGAATGCCCCACTTTAAGTCGCGGGTGATGGCCCTTTCGTTTAGGCCGTCGCGAATCCATGCCTTTGTGATGTTTATCGCGTTGTCGCTCCACTTTCCTTCGGCGCTAGTTTTTTCCATCCATTCGTTTAGCTTTTGGCTGATGGCCGGAAGGTTTATGTAAAGATGCTTGGTCTCTTTTGGCTCTGGGGTCGCGCCGCAAGTGGAGCACTTTGGCTCTTTCAATTCAATCGGGTCAAGAAGGCTTCCGCAGTCGTCGCACTGGTCTCCGCGCGCCTTGTCGCTTCCGCACTTGGGGCAAACGCCGTGAACGTAGCGGTCGGCCAAAAAGCGCTGGCACTTGGGGCAGTAAAGCTGGGTGTTTGTTTTTTCAACGATGTAACCGTTCTTTTCCAAGTCCTTGTAAAGCTCTTGCGTGCGCTCTGTGCATTCAGGATTTGAAGTGCGGCCAAAAATGTCAAAGTCGATGTGGAACCAGTCGTAGATTTTTGTGTGTTCCTTAAAGTAGTAGTCGCAAAGCTCGCGCGGAGTCTTTTTTTCCTCCAGCGCCTTTGTCTCGGTCGCGGTTCCGTATTCGTCGGTTCCGCAAACATAAAGAGTGTCGTAGCCCCGGCTTCGGCAAAAGCGCGCGTAAACGTCCGCGCTGAGCATTTGTATCAAGTTTCCCAAGTGGGGAATGTTGTTTACATACGGCAAGGCCGAGGTCACGAGTCTTCTTTTCATCTGCTTTCCTCTATAAATTTAAGTTGAAATATTATAATGAATTTGGGGGGAATGTTCAAGAACTAGCGAGGGCGCTTCTAGCGCTGCTTTCCGAACATCAGTTCCCAATAAAGGCGCTCGTACTGTTCCTTTGCGACGCTTTTCCAGGAATATTTTTCCTTAAGATGCCTTGCGGCCTTTTGGATTATTTTGTCGTAGCACTTTGCGTTTTTAAGCTTTTTTTGCGAAAGCTCCGCCATCAAGGCGGCCAAGCGTTCCGGCGTGTTGGGCTCGTACAAAAAGCCTGTCTTTCCGTTAAGGATTTTCTTTAGGCCGCCGGTTGCGTGCGCCACGGGAATAGTTCCGTAAATTTGGGCGATAAAGTCTTCCGTTCCGCATGGCTCAAACTCGCTGGGCAAAAGGGCAAAGTCTGCCGCCGCGGTGAACATTCGGCTCATGGCTTTTTCGTAGCCGTAATAAAAGACAACCTTTCCCCTAAACTCGTTGGCAAAAGCCGAGCACATTTCCTTTAACTCTTCTTCTCCCTGGCCGTTTATGACAAGGCGCGCTTCGGGAACATTCTTTAACAATTCGCGCGCGGCGTCAAGCAAAAGCAGGATTCCCTTTTGCCTTACAAGGCGGCCGTGGTAGGCAAAGTACACCCTTCCCTCGCCGTCCAAGTAGCCGCTTCTTGGCATTCCGTTAATTTCAGGAGCGTCGCGGCAGGCGATTTTTTCCAAAAAATATTTTCTTGTCTTGTATTTGCCCTCAAGGTCAAGCTTTTCCGGACTGTATTCATAAGGCAGGCGCGAGGCGTTTGCATTTTCCGGCTCGTAGCGGGCGATGTCAAAACCGTTAGTGATTCCCAAAATGGGAATTTTTCGCTCGGCGAAAATTTTCGAAAGTCCGTCGGTATTGGGATTGTTGGGATCGCAAAGTTCCTTGGCGTAGTCCGGAGAAACTGTTGTCAAAGCGCCAAACTGGCTTGCAAGCAAATAAGGCTCGACCCTTTCTCCGTTCTTTGACTTTTCAAGAATCTCTCTTTTTATTCCTGTGTAAAAAAACGCTTCGTCAACGTCCTTAAACTCGTGGTGGTAGTAAGGGCCCGCGTTGTGAATTGTGACGACATATTTTGTCTTGTCAAAAGAATGAACTTTATTGCAACTGATTATCGCAGGCAAGGCTGCCGCGCACGCGTCATGGCAATGAACTATTTGCGGAGAGTCTTCTTTAGAGCAATACTCTTCGCCAAAAGCCAAGATCGCCTTTTCAAAAACTGTGTTCATCAAATGCTGCTCGGCGTAGCCTTCGCCTATTTTGCAGTCAGGAAAAATTTGCAAGTCGGCGGCGCAGTAAGTGTATACGTTTTGCTTGGACCAAAAGCATTGCGCGCCGACCAAAATTATTTGAACGCCGTTCAAGAATCCAGTCGAATAGGAAATGGCGTACTTTTCGCCGGCGGATTCCACGACCGAACTGTATTTGTTTTGCATGAAGGTTCCAAGGCTTTGGGGATTGACGCAGCCATAAAAAGGAACAAAGCACCTAACCTCGTGTCCCTGCCGCGCCAAGGCTTCGGCAAGAGAGCAGACTACATTTTTCACGCCGCCGGCTTCGGCGATTCCCGCGTATTCGCGGGCCACCATCCAAATCTTCATTTTGAAATGTCCGGGCGCAAGGCCTCGGCTCCGTCTAAAAACACATGAACAGGCTTATGGCTCATGTAGGCCGTAAGCAACATTCTAATCACGCCGCTTCGTCCGCCTTGGATAAAGGCTTCCTGCGAGCAAAAGAGAGGAATTTCGCTGGCTTGAATCAATGTCTTTCCAAGCCGCAAGGCGGTGGCGGGGTTCATCGAATCCAAGTCTTTTGTCATCGTCCATTGCAATGAAACGACATCGTCGCTTGCGATTCCGTTTTTTTCCACGACGGCGTTAAAAAGCTTTACGGCTTTTTCCTGTATCGACTCTTTTGTGTTTTCCGCAAAAATAGCGCCGCGGGCGGCATACACTCTTTTTTCCATAATCGTTGTCCGTATCAGCCGCTACTCTATCGAGTCAATCGTCTGCAAAGTTTTGTTTATGTTGTCGGAATTCTTTATCATGTCAGAAAGCTCTGGATACTTTTTTAAGGTCTCTCCAAGGCTTTCCATCTTTTGCATCGTCGTCTTAAAACGAGAGCTTTCTTCCGCTTCCTTTTGGGCGTTCTTCGCCGCGGCGTCGCTCAAAGCCTTGGCGTACTCTTCGTAAGAAG
This sequence comes from Treponema sp. UBA4377, assembly GCA_002391235.1. Lineage (GTDB taxonomy): Bacteria > Spirochaetota > Spirochaetia > Treponematales > Treponemataceae > Treponema_D. The sequence goes on along the minus strand of DGRX01000025.1, from coordinate 39,046 downwards.
CGGCGGCTTTTTTGTACAAGGCTATGTCCGGAACTGAGAATTTTTTTAATGTAACTGATTGAATTTCAAACGAGCCTTTTTGCGCTCCGGAGTATTCCTTTGCAGCGTCATCGACAAGGCTCTGGGCTTTTGAAAAATCAGTTCCAGCGCTGGAAAGCGCCGCCGAAAGAATTTTTTGCGCGGCCAAGCTTGCAAAGTTTTCGGCCTTGCGCTCCAAAAGTTTTTCCAAGTCGTCCTGGCTTTTTATTTCGCCCGCCTTTAGCAAGGCGCAAATTTCATCGATAGAGGCCTTTACGTCAATCGAAAAATCAAAGGCGTAAGAAAAGTCGGCCGCTCCGTTAAAAACCTTCGCGTATTCGCCTCCGCTCGGCAAAAGGCCGGAAGATGACTTTTGAAAGCTTAGAGTTTTTGGAACAAAATTTACCACGCGGGCGTTTGTCGGCAAAAGAAATTCCCAGGACCAAGAAAATTTGTCATGCGTGATTGGATTTGGATTGACTCCGCCTGTCTTTGAAACGACGATTCCCACATTGCCGGAATCAACCTTGAACTGCGTCCAACCTGTGTAAAAGACAAAGCCCGAAAAGCCAAGCAAAATTACGAGAGACAAAAAAAACGAAGTTCTTTTTTTCATATTGAAATTATAATGGAAATTCGGTATAAAATTCAAGATGCAAATTAAATTTTCAAAATTGCGCTTGGCTCCTTTTGTCTACTTGATGCAAAAAATCTTTTTCCGCATGGCCGTTTTTTCATTCATGCTGGTCGTTTCTTTGGCGCTTTTGTACATCGCGGGAAACAGCCAGGAGTTCCTTGACCAAAGCCAAGCCTTTATTTTGCAAAGCCTTATCTACCTTTCCATAACCTTGATTTTCGCGTCGATTTTAGCCACGATTTTTATGGTCTTGGACTCGATTCTGTCAAAGTTCACGTTCACAAAAAAGATAATCACGTTAGTTTTCTATATAATTTGCGTAATTCTTTCTGTTGCGATCGCGCTTTCGGCTAGAACGGTTTTGGTTTTGGCGGAAGGAACGGCTTAAGCGCGGAGATTTGCCGCAAGCCTATAAGCGGCGCGGCCCGCAAGCCTAAAATTGGAGCGGCGGGCTAACCTGAATATTTTTCGCTGTATAAATTCTTCGCAAGACCTAGAAGCGCGTCGCGGCTGTTCATCGCCGGGTCGTCGGTAACGGCCTCAAAAAGCTCCTTTAGAATCGCGCCCATTTTCTTCCCGGCGGGAATTCCAAGCGCGATCAAGTCGCCGCCGTTAACGGCCAAATCCTTTAGGCCCATCGCGCTTTTTTCTTGCAAGGCCTTGTCGACGCGAGAGCGCAATTCCAAAAGCTTTCCGCAAACAGCCGTGTCATGCAGGCGGACTTTTACGCGCTTCATTCCGTAAATGTCGGCAAGGCGAAGGTCAAAGAGAGCGTCGATGTTTTCCTTCCCTACCCGCTGGACAAAGCGGCGGACGGCGGCGTCGGACCAAGAGCTTTCGTAGTTGAACATGTGCTCTTTTATAAGATGGCAAACCGCGTCTATTTGCGCGTTGGAAAATTTTAGGCGGACCAAAATGCCGCGCGCCATTTTTTCGCCTGCGACTTCATGGTTGTAAAAGGTGATTTTCGCGCCTGCCGAAGATTGATCGCAAGACAAAGACTGCCGGCCGCCATCGCCCTCCGCCGGAACGACGCGCTTGCATGAAGGCTTTGCCACGTCGTGAAAAAGCGCGGCCAGACGCAAAATCAAGAGCTTGTCGGCCGGAGATTGTTCAGAAGAGTCGGAAGCGCCGCTAGAACTAAACTTGTCGCAAGCCTCGGAAGCGCCGCGCAAGACCGCTCCGTCGCAGGCGTAAAAGTTGTGGTCCAAAACGTCAAAGCTGTGAAAGCCCCGCTCGTCGCTTTGGACGCAGGCTCGGCCTTGCAAAAGTTCCGGGATAAAAATCTTTAGAAGGCCGCTTTCTTCCAAAAGCTTAAGGCCGACGGACGGAACGCTCGACAAAAGGATTTTGCAAAACTCGTCCCTAAAGCGCTCCAAGGAAATGCCGGCCGCCTTTTTTAGTATGTCCTCCCGCAAAATGGCGGCCCAAGTTTTTTCTTCTATCTTAAAGCCAAGCTGCGAGGCAAAGCGGACCGCGCGCACAGGACGGAGGCCGTCTTCCATAAAGCGCTCGAAAGGCTCGCCCACCGCGCGAATCGTCTTTTTTTGTATGTCGTCCGCGCCGCCGTAAGGGTCGACAATATGGCCGTCGGCAAGGCTTGCCGCCATCGCGTTCATCGTAAAGTCGCGGCGGCTTAAGTCTTCTTCGATATGGCCCGCGTACTCGACCTTGTCCGGGTGGCGGCCGTCGGAGTAATCGCTTTCGGTGCGGAAGGTGGTCACTTCTATCGCTTTTTTCATAAAGTGAACGGTGACGGTGCCGTGCTTGATTCCGGTTGGAATGACGCGGCGGAAAATTTTAATCACGTCCTCGGGCTTTGCGTTCGTCGCAACGTCCCAGTCGTGAGCGCCCTTTCCCATAATCTCGTCGCGCACGGCTCCGCCCACAAGGTAAGCCTCAAAGCCCGCCGCCTCAAAGAGAGAATTCATTTTTTGCAGTTCATAGGGAATCTTCACGCCGCGCATAAACAGTTTCTCCGCAAGACAAACTATATCATTTTTATTGATTTTGCGCTAGAATCTTTTTATGCAAATAATCGTCTTTACAGGCGGAAGCTCCCCGGAGCCGGAAAGGGCGGCGGCCTACTTTAAAAGCATTTTGGCGGACGGCCAAAAGCCCGACGCTGTCATCGCCGCAGACTCAGGCCTTGAAACGCTCCGCGCCTGGCAAAAATATTTTAAGGGCCTTTACGATTTTTCGCCAAGTCTTATCTTGGGCGACTTTGATTCGATAAGCGACAAAAGCGTTTTGGACGATTACAAGGGCGCGATAATAGAACGCTCCCCCAGCTACAAGGACGACACCGACACCGAGCTGGCGCTAAAGAAAGCGCGGGAAATAGCGCGGAACTTTTTGCAAGGCAAAAAAGAGCGCGGCTTTCCTGCCCTTTTTGGCGGAAAATCTTGGGAGCGCGACAAAAAGGATTTCGTCACCTTAATCGGCGGCGCGGGCGGCAGGACCGACCACTTTTTGTCAATCTACAATTTGTTCGGAACAAAAATCGCGCCCGACGCATGGCTTTGCGGCGAGCAAGTTTTGTGGAAGGCCGAGCGCTCGTCGTTTGAAATAAGCGGACTTAAAGCCGGCGACATCATTTCCGTCGCCCGCGCCTTTGGAAAAAATCACGGCGGAAAGATTCGCTCCCAAGGGCTTGAATGGGAAAGCTCCCTCTTCCGCAAAAAAGGAATGCCCAGCGTGAGCAACACGATAAAGGAAGAATGGGCACGGCAAGGAAAGGCAGTCCAAATTGATTTTTTGCGCGGCTCCTTTGTCCTTATAGCGCCTCTTTTTGCAAGCGTCCGATTAAGCAAAGGCAGTAAGAAAAAATAAAGAAGGTCGCGCTGACCCACGCGGCTTGGTCGCAAAAGCAAATCGCGGTCCAGCCCATCGTCGGCACAAGCGCGAAGCTTACAAAAATTCGGGCGAGCATTTCTATAACGCCTGAAAATATCGCGCGGTTGGAATAGCCCAAGCCTTGGACCGTAAGGCGCGACACGTTCAAAAATGGAATCACCAAATAAAAAAAGCCGCTTATAAAAAGGAACTTTTGCGAAGCGTCCAAGACTTCGGCGTTCTTTGCGGAAATAAAAATCATCGACAATTGCCTTCCAAAGAAAATCAAAAGAACGGCGAGCGCGGCGCCCAAAAGGACTCCGGCGGCGATGCCTTGCGCAAAGCCTTTTTTTATTCTGTCAAATTTGTGGGCGCCGTAGTTTTGGCTTGCAAAGGTGGAAACCGAGGCGGCAAGCGCGTCAAAGGGCGAGATGGCGAATTGCTTTATCTTTGAGGCCGCGCTAAAGGCCGAAACGTAAACGGTTCCAAGCGCGTTGTTGGCCGCCTGCATTATCATAGAGCCTATAGCGGTTATCGAAAACTGCAAGCCCATCGGAACTCCGATTTTTATCAAGGCGGCGGCGGTCCTAAAGTCAAAAACCTTGTTCTCCTTTTTTAGGCGAAGGATTTCAAACTTGGCGCGAATGTAAAGCGCGCAAAGAAGGCCGCTAACGAACAATGAAATGACAGTCGCGAAGGCCGCTCCAAAAACTCCCCAGCCAAAGCAAACGATGAAAAGCAAATCCAGAACGACGTTGAGCATCGTTGAAAAGACCAAGAAAGCGAAAGGCGTTTTGCTGTCGCCCACCGCGCGCAAAAGGCTTGAAAGCCAGTTGTAAAAAATGATGAAGGGCGTTCCCAAAAAAAGCGTGAACAAATACACGCGCGCGTCGCCAAAAATGTCTTCCGGCGTTTTTAGAGCGAAAAGTATTTGGTCGCAAAAAAAGGCGCAAAGGCTTGTCATTAAAAGCGCCGTGGCCGCCGCCAAAATGTTTGCGCAAAAGACAAAGCGCCTCATTCCGTCGTAGTCGCGCGCGCCAAAGCGCTGGGCGACAGGAACCGCAAAGCCCGTCATCGTTCCCATGCAAAAACCAAAGGTCAAAAACTGCGCGCTCGAAGACGCTCCCACGGCGGCCAAGGCTTTGGCTCCCAAGTAGCGGCCTACAATCGCCGCGTCCGCTATGTTGTAGGCTTGCTGGAACAAGATTCCGCCCAGCAAGGGCAGCGCGAATTTTATGATTAGGAAAAGAGGATTTCCAACTGTCAAATCTTTTGTCTGCGCCAAAGTCCGCTCCAATTGCAACGCTAAAAAAAAAGCGCAAGGCTACCCCTGCGCGTTACCCGGAGAGAGACTTGAACTCTCATAGAATTGCTTCCACTAGGACCTGAACCTAGCGCGTCTACCAATTTCGCCATCCGGGCAAGTTTAGATATATTAGTTTTTTTAGGCCTTTTGGTCAAGGGGCGGTTTAGGCGCTGAGCGAACTTTCTCGCAGGCCAAGAATACCGCGCCGCTTGTAAAAAAACCAATCGCCGCGCCGCAAAGGCTGTCGGTGACAAAATGGTTTCCGCTTAAAACCCGCAAGGCCATCACGCCAACGGAAAGCAAAAAGAAAACGCAAAGCGCTGGCAATCTTATCTTTGAATTTTTTTTGCGAAAGAAAAACCAAAAGCACAAAAAGCCAAAGACGACAAAGGCGCGAAGGCAGTGTCCGCTGGGCCAAGAGCGGCAAAAGTCTCCGCTTTTTACCCCGTGCCCTTTGGGATTTGAAAAATACATATAGGGCCTGATTCTTCCGGCCGCGGTCTTTAACAATTGAAGAAAGCCGTTTCCCCAAAGCCAGCAATTTACAAAAACAAAGGCGTCCAAAAAAAGCCCTTTGACCGCGCTCTTTTTGTCTTTTGCGGGAAAGAACGAAACGGCTCCGACTACGCAAAGCTCCGCGCCCATCGCAAACAAAACGACAAGGGTTCCCAGCTTTGAAAGCTTTTTGTCGTAGGCATGGGCGAATTTCGCGTCAAAGGAATTTACCTCGCTGATGTCATAAGGCTCTCCATTCCACGCAAAGCTTTCGGAAAGCGCTTTCCTTTTGGCGGCCTTGGAATATTTTCCCGCGGCAAAAAGCGCAAGGCCCATAAAAAAAATCGCGGCCAAGCGCAAGACTTGTTTTTTTGTCATTTATAAGGCTCCCCTACGCGCGCTCGACAAAGCCGCGCTTTTCAAGCTCGGTCAAAATGTTTTGGACGATTTGCTCTGGAACGTTTACCGCCGTGTCAACGATTAGATCCGCCGTTCCCTCGTAGTCGTTGTTGTCGATGCCGTAAAGCTCTTTGTAGCGCCTTGTATCTTCGCCGTCTCGCATTTTGGTGAAGGCTGTGATTTCGGAAAGGTCTCCGCCCTCGCGCTTAAGGATTCTCTTGGCTCTAAGCTCGTCGCTTGCAAGAAGATAGATTTTAACGTCGGCTTCTTTAAGCATCCATATCGCGAGGCGGCTTCCAAGAACGCATGACTCTTTTTTTGCAAGCTCCACTTGGCGGGTGTCGACGGTCTTGTCGTAGGAGTCGTCGGTCTTGGCCGCTTCGATTACTTGGGCAAGGGTCATGCCCTTTTCTTCGGCCAGCTGCCTAAAGGTAAAGTTTATCAATTTTATTCCAAGCGTCTTTGCCAAGAGGCCGCTTACAGTAGTGTTTCCGCAGCCGCTCTTTCCGCTTACCGCGATTCTAAGCTCACGCCCGTCCTTAATTTTCCATGCGTCCATATATTCCTCCTCACTCGACATTTTTCGATTGCTCGCGGATGTTTTCAAGCGCGTCCTTGGCGTCAATCACTTTTTGGCCAACCTCGACAAATTGGTTTTTGCTTCCGATTGTGTTGATTTCGCGGTTGGCCTCTTGGCAAATGAAGTCCAAGCGCTTTCCGGGAGCGGGATTTTCTTCCATCTCCTTTCGCATGGCCTTTAAGTGGCTTTGCAAGCGGACAATCTCTTCGTTGATCGTGTACTTTACCATAAGCGCGGCCACTTCGGCCATCACGCGGTTTTGGTCAACCTTGTCGCCAAGCAATTCCTCAAAGCGCGCCAAGATTTGCTCGCGGAACTTTCCTTCCATTTGCGGCTGCCATTGGGCAAAGAAGGCGGCGCATTGGTCAAGCGCGTCAAGCTTTTTGAGCAAGTCGGCCTTTAAGTTTTTTCCCTCGCGCGCGCGGTCGGCCAAAAAGGCTTCCATCGCAGCGTCAAAGGTCGGTTCGATTTTTTTCCAGTATTCTTCCGCGTCAATGTCGCGCGAAAGGCTCAAAACGCCCTCTTGGCCTGTTACAAGCGAAAGCGGAATCGCGCCGCCGCCCGAAAAATTTTCCGCGCCCAAAGAGTCGGCCACGCTTTTTATCGCGTCGTAGTAGGCCTTGGCCGCGCCCAAGTCGGCGGTGACTTTTGAGGCCGAAGCGCTTTCTCGAACCCTTATCGCAAGGTCCACTTTTCCGCGCGCGATTTTTTCGGCGACGACCTTTCTGATTTTTTGTTCGATTGGATTTAAAAATGACGGAAGCGAAACACTCAAGTCCAAAAAGCGGTTGTTTACGCTTTTTATCTCAACGCTGATTTGCGCCGTTCCCGCAAGGTCTTCCTTGTAGGCGTATCCTGTCATGCTGTTCATTTTTCGCCCTCCAAAAATCCGGCGGCCATAATTTTTTGCGCCACCTTCCAGTTGTCGCCCGCCCCCATCGTTACGAACAAGTAGCCGTTGGGGAATTCGGCGCCCGCCTTCTTGGAAAGAATCTCCGCGCCAAAAGAGGCGGCGCTGTCAAAGTCTTCTTTGTAGTGAACGTCCTTGTGGAACTTGGCCGCCTCGTCGGCCAGCGTTTTTCCGGTAATCGAAAAGTCGGCGGGATTTTCGCGGGCGCTTGAATAAATCTTGTTCAAGATAACCGTGTCGGCGCTGTCAAAGGACGCCGCGAACTCTTTTAGCAAAGCCTGGGTGCGCGAGTAAGTGTGGCTCATAAAGTCTACGATGATTTTCTTACCGCTGTAAAAATCCCTAAAGCCCGCCAATGTCGTCTTTACCGCCGTCGGATGGTGGCCGTAGTCGTCCACAAAAACTATGTCGTCTCCAAAAGAATTCTTTGCGCGTCCTGTCACTTCGCTCCGCCTTTTTCCGCCGGAAAATTTTTCAAGTCCGCGCTTGATTTCTTCCGCATAGTCGCTGGGGTTCTTTCCGGCCTCGCGCAAAAGGCAGGCGCACAAGGCCGCCGCGCCGCACGCGTCCAAAACTTCGTGCTTTCCGGGAACGCGCAAAAAGGCCTCGCCCAAGGCTTGTGTCCAAAAATTGTTTTTTTGCTCTTTAACCTTGCGCCATTCCAAGCGCCAAGGGCCGGCCGCCTTTGTTCCGTAGGGAACTGTCTTTATGTCGGAGCGCTTTTTCAAGGCGATTTGAACCGTCTCCACCGCTCCAGCGTCGTCGGCGCAATAGACCAACGTTCCGCCTTGGGGCAGCTTGCAAATGTAATCGACAAAGGCCGCCTGAATGTCGGCGAAGGTCGGGTAATAGTCCTGGTGGTCGCTTTCCACGCTGGTAAGCAAAATGACGCGCGGGCAAAAGGACATAAAGTGCCGTTGGTATTCGCAAGTCTCGGCCACAAAGAATTTCTTGGAATGGTTGCAAGACTGAGAAGCGGCGGCCGCAGTTTCGGTCTTGCCGCAGTTCTCTGTCTTGCAAGCAGTCGCCGCGGGGGATGTATAGACGCATTTTTTGCCGAAGGAATTGATTACGCTTCCGGCTAAAACTTGCGCGTTCAAGTCCAGCTCGGACAAAATCGTTCCGGCGATTCCCGTTGTGCTTGTCTTTCCGTGAACGCCGCAAACGCCCGCGCTAAAGGCCCGCTCGGAATAGGCGCCCAAGGCCTCGGTGTAAAGCGCGCAAGGGACGCCCAGCCTTTGCGCGGCAATAAGGTCCGGATTTTGGTCCAGCTTGTAGGCGCTTGAGTAGACGACCAAGTCTATGTCTTTGGTGACGTTGGACTCGGAAAAAGGAAGCGCCTTGATTTTAAGGGATTCAAGAATCTCGTCGGTGTAAAAGCGCTCGGCAACGTCGCTTCCGGTAATCGCCGCTCCGGCGGCGAAAAAAATTTCGACAAGGGCGGCCATTCCGGTGCCCTTTATTCCCACAAAATGAACTCGATAGTTATGAAAGTCTTCTGGAAGCGATATTTTCCCCATAAACTCATACTATCACTTACAGGGCAACTTTGCAAGCGGAACGCGCTTTTGCCAACGACGGCGTCAGTTTTCCATGGAGATTGACAAAGCAGGAACTATTCCGCCGCGCCTAGTGGAAACCATGCCAAAGTCGTAAGCGCTGCCCGCGTTGTCACAATCGAGCGCAAAGTCAGTTCTGTAATAGTATGGCGATCTAAGCCACCAGCAACCGCCAAAGGCCGAGCCGGGACCTTGATAGGCAAAATTTGCCTTTGCGTAATCAGTAGCTTTTCTTATTCTGCTGTTGCCGCGGCCATAGTCGTCATATTCGGTAAAGCCAAAAGCGCTTGCCGTGGCCTCTTTTTCGCTTAACAAAAAGATTTTGTCTTTTACGCTTTCGCAGGCAAAAATGTTCTTGCCGTCGTTCCATAAGCTTGCGTTCGAGAAAGGGTTTGCGCTTGCGGCGGAATTGTCTATTTCAGTTACTAAAATTAATTTTTGCGCGCTCGCCGTAAACGCCTTTTGCAAAAAGCCTTTGTTAAGGCAACTCTTATTGACAGTCTGTTCAGCGCCTTCTTTTTCTCTTACGACATAACTCAAACCGTTAAGGTAGGCGCGGATTTTTGAATGCTCATAGTTGTTGGGATACACAACTTTATCGTCAATCTTGCGGCTTACATTGTAATATTCGTAAAAAGCCACGCCAGCCATAAGCATATTTTCCGCCAAAAAGATTTTTCTCTTTCCTTCGGAAGGATTTAAAACGCGCCATACAATCGGCTCCACCTTAAAGTATCTTTCCCGCTTGCTGGACGCCCTGGCCACTTGCGAGCCGTCACTGTATGTGTAGCCGTTTTCATAGGCGCTTTCCGCGCATTTCTCGTAAAAGTAGCCGTCGCTTCCAAGATAGTAGCCGTTGTAAACTGTTTTATTTGAATAAGAGTCAGTGCCCGGAAGAGCGGAAATTGTCTGCGGAAAGTCGCCAAACTTGTAGTAAACTCCGCCCGAAAGCGTTCCTGAATACTCATCGCTTGCAAGCGCCACAGGCTTTGTGGTGGGCCTTGCGTTTTTTGCGGCGACATAAAAACACGCGCTAATTTGCGCCGTCTTTGTCACCTTGCCTTCCGTATAGCTTATGGTCAGAACTTGCTCTTCGCCAAGCCATATTTTGTCTAAAGAAAAACCGCTCGCGGTCCAGCCTTTAACAACCTTTGAGCTCCCATCGCCATAGGAAGCGGTTACCGTAAGCCCCGCGCGGTCAAATTTTTCTCCGGCAAAGTAGAGCGTTTTTGAAGGAGCGCCTGAGACTTCAATTCCGGCAAGCGTTTTTCCAGGCTCTGGCTTTGCGTCTTGCTCTAGCTCTGGTTCAGGCGCAGGCGATGACTCCGCTTCTGGCTCTTGCTCCAATTCTAATCCCGGAGCTTCAGAAAAGCCATCGTCGCCACGCGGAATGATTTTTCCAAAGCGCCAAAGAGCAAGCAAAAGCAAAAAAACAATTAAAAGCGCCAGAACGACAGCGACGACAATTCTTGATTTTTTCATTTATTTAACAGCTTCTTGAACATCTGCCGTAATATCGTCGCCGCCCATTATGACTATAGACTTGGATATTACCATGCCATAACCTTTGTCTTTCGCTGTTTTTTTAATCGTGTCGGTTATGCTTTTATCGATTTCCTGCAGTTTTTTCTGATATTCCCGCGTAATTTCATCTCGCTTTTTTGCAAGCTCGTCATTGTACTTCTTTAAAAGCTCTTCCTTGTTTGCCTTTAACTCTTGGGTTTCGACATCGTTTTGAGCGGTCTTTATCCACTGCTCCAAGGCTTGCAACCTTTCTTCCTGCTCTTTCTTTAACGCTTGGACTTGCTCAGACTTGTTCACAACAGCCTGAACATCCACTATGGCGATCTTTTGCGCCTTAGAGCATGCGCACAAGCCCACGCTCAAAAGCAAGCCAGCCAACACCAATAAAAATCCGTTTTTCATTTTCCGTTTCTCCTTAAGCTAATTTTTTTTTATTAAGTTCAACTTTATTGAACAAGAGAGTTGAACATGTTATAAAATTTATCCTCATCTTCCTTTGTCATGTCAATAAACTCAAGGCTTGCCTTGCCATCCGCAACATCAATGACCCTAGCGTTTACCGTAACGTCCGAAAGGTCAAACGTAATTGCCGTTATGTCGCCTTTCTTTAAGTTCTTGTCATTCTTAACAACAGCTCCGTCTGTCGAAAGCTCGTAGACTGTAAAATCCGCGGTCAAGGCTTTGTTCTTAGACGCGTCAAGCCGGACGGCGCCATGCTTTTTAGTTTTGCCGCCCGCGTCTGTATTATCGTCAGCCTCAAGCGATTTTACGCTTTCGTACAAGACTTTGGTTTCTTTTTGGCCCTTGGTTACAAAATTTCCCTCGCTATGATAACCGTTCGCAAGCATGTCAGGGTTGTTGTAGACAACAGGAGCGTTTGTCCTCATGTTGATTGTGTCGTCAAGAAGAAGCGAGAATGAGCCAGTCTTGGCTGTATAAAGTTGAATGTCCGCGTAATCGACAAGGTCCAAGTTGTTGTTGCTGACAACCGCCGTCTTGCTTCTGTTTCTAAATTCCGCATAATTATTGATTATGCCGTCATTTATTGCCAAGCGAATTTCGGAACAATTGATGTTGGCGTTATTGGCTCGCAATACGTCAATGACTCCAAGGCCGGACAAATTGACGTCTGCATAATTTGCGGTCAACTTTTTAACAGAGCCAAGGACATTCATATCGGCATATATATCATTCGCGCTTATGCTTTCTACAGAGCCAAGAACCTTTATATTAATCGCGCTTCTAATCTCGCCTTCAACAAGGCCTATGTTGCCGTCCGTAACATTTATAGTCAAATTTCCGCCTGACTCAATCACTGGCGTATATATAGGGTTCATATTTCCAATATTTCCGCCAACTTGATTGATGACAATATTTCCTTCGCCTGTTCTAAGGATCGCGGATCCCTCATAACTTAAATTGGCGAGCTCTATATTTGAATTGGCGTTATTAATTATAATGTCTCCTTTTGTGTTTTCTATTTGGTTGTAAAGATACAGTCCTATGTCTTGCCCCCCACCGTCGCCATTATTTGTGATGACAATGTCGCCGCCGCCTTCATTATATATCGTTCCATGCAAATGGATAGCCGAATTTGTGGCTTTATTCTCTATAGATATGCCGTATTTTTTGCTTCCATTAGGGCTGCTAAAATTCAACAGGCCCGCGCCATCCTTCAAAACGACGTGCCCCAGTGAATTCTTTATAGATATATCCCCTTCCATGGTTACAATAATCTCTTCAATAATAATTCCATTGGCATTGCCTTTATTCTCAATGCCAACGTTACCTGCAGAATATACAGGAGCGGTTGTTTGAATGTTTCCTTCAGACTTTATCGAAGTATTTCCCTCATAAGACAAAATTGGCATCCATTGTATAATAGAGCCTTTGCTGTCTATATCTATGTCGCCTGTAGCGAATACGTTATACACACTCAAAAGCTTGTTAGTTTCATTCTTTATTGTAACAGTCTGAGCCCCCTCGTAGCCCTTGACCTTATCCATATTTATTTTGGACGCGCTTGAGCCAGGAGAAATGTTTATCTTTCCTCTTTGCGAAACATCAACATTTGGCCTAACGGGTTCATTTACATCAAAAAGCATTATCCGTTCGTAGTCGGCATCATAAAGGGCCTTGATATTGTTTTTTTCATTTAGCCAAGGAGTCGGTCCAAGGTCGATCAAGAGGCCGTCGTGGCCCGTCGTCGGGTCAAACGAAAGGTTGTTAAGCATTTCGTCTGTAATCGTTAGGTTCAAGTCATTGCTGTATCCGGCGGTTATTTTGGCGTCTATGTCGTAGTCGGCGGCGGCAATGCTCACGCTGTTTCCGGCAAAGATGTTGGCGTCAGAGGTCAAAACAAGTTTTGTGTTGTCGGCGGCTTGTATCTGAACATCGCCTTTTGTCGCGACCAAGTCAATGGCGCTTCCTATTAGCCCGGTGTCAAGCTTTTCAAAATAGATTGAGCCAGAGTCATTAAAGACCTTTAAGCCGGCCGCCGCCTCAACCGCGCCCTTAAACAAAATGTCGGAGGCAGACGTTTCATTGGGAACATCTAAAAGATCCTTATATGGATATTCAATGTCTGTATAAGGATTTGTATTGTCATAGAAATTGTTGACAATAATTCCGCTTTCGCCGCTTGAAGAATGCGTCACAAAGTGAACGCCTTCCGTTCCGTTTGTCGCGCTGTTTACAGCCAACTGGCTATCGGCATAGCTGGCATAACTTGCATTGTTAATGTAAAGGCCAAGCTCAGGGATGTCGGTGGTGTCGATATTATTGAATATCAACGAGCGGGTTGAATAGTTGTCAACCTTGAATAAAACTTTGCCGGTTTCAAATGTGCCGTTGCCTTTGATGTCTGTGTTTTTAATGCCAGTGATGTCAATTTTGCTTTCCGGGTACCTGGTGTCGCTAAACTCAACGGAATATATGCCGCCATTAGCGTTTGGGTCAGGAAGCTTGTCCACGTTTTGCAACTCTTCATTAAGGGGCTGAATCTGCTTGCGCAAGCCCGATATTTTTGAGTCAAGGTCATCGTATTGCTGGCTTAGGACAAGGCTCTTTTCCGTCAACTCATTTATGCTATTGGCCAGACTTTCCAAATCGCCGCAGTCTGTAACCATGCCCGCTTCATTCTTTACCAAATCTTTTAAGCCGATATATGTGACGCTAGAATTGATTTTTTGGTAAGTAAAGACGTCACCCTTGTTTTCTTTTAAATTTTCTCCGATTTGGGAAGCGACAGAAAGAAGCGTCGTTTTTTGAGCGTCCGTTATTTGGTTGGCTTCATCAGTTGGGGTGTAAGTTTGAAGATAAGCGCTTAAAGAAGCAGTGGGGCTTTCATCGCCGCTGGGATTATTCTCTAAATATTGCTTGTAGCCGGCAATCATCGCGGCATAAGAGGCCTCAGATATCTTGCCTTCTTCGGGATTTTCGGGATTGGCGCAAACGTTTTGCTTAAAGTCGGCGAAAATCGCGTCGTTAAATTCACTTGCGCCGGTGTCGTCCGCTTCGCTGTTAAGGATTATATGACTGCCGTCTTGGTTGTTTATAAACGCGTTAATCTCATCGATTGTCTCGTTCAGCTCTGTCACCTGAGAGTCGCAGTCAGCCATTGAGGTGTTCAATGAGCTTTGCATGCCCTCATATGAGCTAATGTCTTCGTTTATCTTGGCCAGCTTGTCGTTTATCGATTCTTTCTTTGCAACCTTCATTCTTTCCCAGTTGTCGTCATATAGAATAAGTTTGTAATCATCCTGGGTAAAGCCTGTGGAGGCGTAAATGTCAACCGAACCGTCGTTATTTATTTTCATGTACTTTTCGCTGTTGTTTCTGGCAATCACTTTGCCGTTCAAGTTAAACATGTCCTGTCCATTGTCTGTAATCGGATGGTCGGTGTCTGTCTTAACTATAGGTATGCCAAAAGCCGCGTATGACGTTGATTTAGAATATAGAGTCGAGTCCAAGCTGCCAAAACCGTCCGAGTAATGAATTCCTATATTTTTGTCCGAGACAATTTTGGCCCCGTCGTTGACATTCAAAGTGTTGTTTATGGTTCGCGTAAGCATTCCGTCTTTTGAAGTTGACGCAACCGCGGCGCTGTTTTTGACAGTGACATCAACCGTAAGGTCATTTTTAGATTTTTCCATAAAGTTAATGTCAACAAGATTGCCAGCCCTAATCGTTCCGCTATTGTCAATGGTGTTGTTGATGACTGCCGTGACATAAGACTCGCCTTTGGGAGTTCCGGCAAAGTTTTTGGCTATTGACTCAACTTGGCCTGCGAGCGTGTTTGAGGAATCAAGATTGAACCTTGCTTCATCCTTTGCAAAAACCATAGAAGCGGAATCAAGCGAAATGCTCTGCGTGTTGTTCGAAGTAAGATATGACTTGGATTTTGGAAGCGATACAAAACCGTTCGCTTTGGAAGTCAAGCTTTGCTTAAACAAAGAGCTAGTTTGGGCTTTTAGCTCCGCATCATTAGAAGCGAGCATTTTTGAATTTATCAATTCAAGCTCCGCTTTCTGATTAAAAGTGTTTCTTACTTTAACAGAATCTTTTGCGACAAATCCGCCGGTTTCGGCGTCGTAATCGAGATAGCCGTCGCCTTTTTGAGAGCGAATGCCAGACAACACGTTTGCGTCAATGTCCCGCGCGTTTATCATTGAGTTTTTAATAGACAATTTTGCGTTGGCAGCATAGTTCTTGTCTGATTCGTAACCAATAATGGTGACAAAACCTCCGCCGCTTGTCACGGCGCTGTCCTTTACAATCGTATCGTTTTTGCTCTCTATAAGAACCTTTTTATTAGAATTGATTACAGAATCTATAATGTTTGTAACCACGTTAGAATTTAATGTTGCGTTTGTATCGTCTTCGCTGACGTTAATAACTCCGCCGCTACTGCTTTTTGAAGTAATGTCGAACGTGTTGGTCGCGTCATTTTTTATCGTAAGTTCGTTATTCATTGACGAATCGGTATAGAGGCCATTTATGTTTAATTCCGATTTGCCTTCAAGTTTGTTTTTCGCCTTTGCATCGTTTACGCTTATGGCTCCGCCAGAATGCGACGTCTTGCTCATAACAGAGCTTCTTGTTGTATTGACAGAGATGTCAGCGCTGTCAAAGCTAAAGTCGCCTCCAATGTTTGCGACGGTATCCGCAGCCACTTCCGAGTCTATTCGGACTCTTAATCCGCTCACCGCGACGCCGACTCCAACCGTGGCTAAATCAGATTTTGCATAAGCGTTGTTTTTCGCGTTTATTACGGCAGCGCCCTCTATTGAATTTTTTCCGGCGACGTCAACATTCAACTTGCTTTCGTTTAACGCGCTTGCGCCAAGAGAAGTGACATTTAGGACAGAAACCTTAACTTCGTCAAGATAAGAGTCCGCCGCGGAATCAAGCATGGCGTCAATTACAAGAGACTTGGCTCTATGGTCTTTTGCCTTTAGGTATGTGTTTGACGCGGCAGTGTTTTTGGCCTCGACAAAGGTTCCTCCGTAGCAGCCGATCAATTCCACAGCGGTCTTGTTGATGGAGCTTTCCGCGCTTATTTTTTTGCCGTCAGCGGCTTTTGCGGTTTCGATTAAAGTTTGTCCATTGTTTTCGATTTCAAGGCCGTCGGGGCTGTTAATGCCAGAAATAAATTGGGCGTTCATTTTAGCGCCGCCTTTTTCCCATTCGGCCCCTGTCACTGCGGAAACGGAAACCAAGTTTGAACTTGAGGAAGCGGACATTTTTATATAATCGGTTATAATGTCGATTCCAGTCGCGTCAATCCTTCCGGTAACGTTGTCAATAAGCGCTTTTGTAACAGAGCTTGCGTCAACTATATTTTTAGAGACAGTGACAAGGTCTATTCCCTGTACCTTAACGTTAGTTTTTTTGGAGCTTAAATCTGTGTCCGCTGTTGCGTGGACAGACAGCTTGCCAGTCTTGGCGTCAATGTTTGCTGCCCCAGAAATCAAGGCGCTTGTTTTATTTTCATCCTTAGCCTCAGACAAATCAACGCCCACAACATTGCCTACCGCGACAACTGTATGAACAGCGTTGATTTTTCCATGGCTTGTCGATTTTGAAAGAACGTCAACCCCATCGCCTGTTACAGTTGAATCCACGATTTTGGCGACAGTGTTTGACGTGTTGTCATACACTTCGCTTCCGCCAGAAACCGAAACGCCTGAGACTTTGACTTCAACAGAATCTATTTGAACCTTTGCGGCGCTTTTTGCGTCGACAGTAACCTTGCCGGCTTGGCTTTCAACAGTTCCGCCAATAATCTCCGCAATTGTATTGTTCGCTATTTTTACTTTTTTTACTCCAACATTCACGTTGGCAATTCCTGCGGAAACATTGACATTGTCCAATTTTAGAATTTCATCCGTTTCAAAGCCTTTTACTTTGCTTTCTGCCTTTACGGTAACATCGTTTTGGCTTTTTAACTTTCCGCTCACTCTTGCGACAGATCCTGTTTGATCCTTTGACGAGTCTGCGGGGTCGTAATACTTTGGGTCGCTGCCCATTGCATTGTCATAGGCGCCCTTTGTGTTTGCGTTAGCCTTGTCAATGCCGCTTGCGGTGTCATTCTCGTCATAGGAAAGAGCCTTGCCAAGCCGGACAATCTCAACGTCAGCCGCGATTCCTACAAGGCCCGCTATAACGCCGACAGTCTCGCTTTTCAGGGCGCTTGTTGTCGTCGCTTTTACCTCGGCGCTGCCCGCCTCAATTTGTCCCGCGCCAGAAGCGACTTCCGCCTTTGCAAGGTTGTCAGAATAGAAAAGGTTTATGTTGGCGCCGGCCGCGCCCGCTCCGCCAGCGCCATAGCCAATCGTGTTGTCCGCTTTAGTGTTGTCGTTCGCAATGACAGACAACGCGCCGCTTGTTGTTACATACTTGTCTTTAGAGTCTAGCGTCGCCAAAGTTTGGGTTCTGACATTGTTTACAATGGCGTTTCCAATAAGACCCGCGCCAAGTCCAGCTCCTGAAACGCCGACATTGTAATTAAACAAGTCTCTGTCCGAAAAAGCGCTGGCCTTGATTGAAGACGACTCCCAAATGGAAGCGTTCGCAATTTCCGCCGCGACTTTGTTGTCATAGATGTTATACATGACATTGGACACAAGAGAGGCGCCAATTCCCGCTCCGCTTGCGGAAAAAGCGTAATTTTTCAAGTAGTCTTTTTTGTCTTTATTTGCGTTGAGCGTAATGTTTCCAGCTTTTTCAATTTCTGTATCAGCGATTTTCGCCGTAACCTCAGAAATCATATTATTGATTATGACATTCGCAATCGCGCTGACTCCCTCGCCCGCTCCAGAACCGCCGATAATCATATTATGCGAATTGGCGACAGAATTGGCGTTGAGGGCGACGTCCCTTTCTGTATTAACCCTTGAGGATTTGTCAATCAACGCTTTTGTTATTGTGTCATATGTGTTCTTAAGGGCAAAGCCAGACGCGGCAAAGCCCTGGCCCACTCCTTCGCCGCCCAGCATCAAATCCCATGTCTTGATGTTTGTGTCAGCCTGAACGTCAACCTTGGCGTTTTTTATGGTTGAATTGGAAATTTCCGCGATAGTCTTTCCTTTTCTTCTTTGCTCGTACTCTTCGTCCGATTCGCCGTCATTTTTTGAGCTGGAATCGCCATAGTAGTTGATTAGCGGGCTTATATTTATCGCGGCTCCTTGTCCAGCGCCAGAGCCGATTACAACAACTCTTGTGGCATTTATGTCTTCTTGCGCGCTGACATTCAAAGCGTTGGCGCTTACTTCTGAACCGTCGATTTTTGCCATTGTCGAATCGTTTATTGTATTGACCAAAAGATTTCCGATAATTGAAGCGTGACTAGAAGCGCCGCCCGCGACAACCACTTGTTTGTTATCTTTTTGGTTTTTTGCCGAAACATCAACAGAGGACCATGTTTTTATATTGGAATTTGAAACAAGGGCTGTCGTATTGCTTTGGTCGTTCGTTATAAGAGCCTGAAGTCCGACAGTCGCCTTGCTTGACGCCGTTATCTGGCCGACGATAATATTTTTTATCGAATAATCGCTTGCAATTACCCTTACTTTATTAAGGTTGTTGACATCCGCATTTAAAATCTCGGAATTAACGGTATTTTCTATGGTTTTGACTATGACGCTTCCGGCAACAGCGGCCTTGCCGCCAGCCGAAAGGTTATAGAGCATATTCCAATTTTCAAAATCGCTGTCATAGTTCAAACGATAGTTGCCGTCATTGCCTTCGCTCACAAGGCTGTCTTGATATGAGTCGGAAGTTATGTCTTGTCGCGTGTATTCGCCGTCGCCGGCTTTTACAGGAGTTCCGCCAAATGAATTTGTCGAAAGCGCGGTTGCAAAAACATTGCCGCCCGTATTGACAGCGGTTCGTAAATCCTTGTCGCCGATTTGAGCGTTGACGGTCTTTCCGATATAATCAACGCTAATGGCGCCGCCCGCCGCCGCAAGGGCCGCCGCCTCGCCCACGCCGGAAATTGCCAACGTTCCTCCGCGGCTATTGATGGTCGTGTCGCTGTCGGCGGCGACTGTCAAATTTTGAGTCGCGGTCAAAACGCCGGCGGCATTCGCTTTGGTACTGTCTTTAATGACATTAACCACAACGTCCGCCGCCACCGCGCCGGCGCCGTTGGAAGCTATTGAAGCCGCAATAGGAATTAAATCGATTTTTTCCTTTGATTTTGCTGAAACTTCAATGTTCTTGGCATTTAATATTTTTGAAGAAGATGAAATTTTGGCTGTTGTGTCATTTACATAGGAATTTGCAATGATGTTCGCGCCAAGCGCAAGCTTTCCGGCTTTATTGGCGACAGCTGTTATTCCCTCGTTTTCATTGTCATAGACGGAAGAGATTTTAACGTCTCCGTTCGAGCTTATTTCGCTTGCGCCGGAAACAAGCGCGTTGACGGTCGATTTTACAACTCCGACAATTCCGTTTGCGTTGATTCCGTAGCTGGACTCTCCAGTTTGAACGCCTAAGTTAGCGGCCAGGAATTGCCTTTTGTCAGAGGAATCCGCGCTGACTTCCACGGACTTGGATTTTTGTATTTTTGAATCCAAAAGTTCCGCAATGACACTGCTGTTGTCAATCTGAATGACGGAGCCGATGCCAACTCCATAGCTGCTGTCTACAGTCGAAATGTCAGCGGCTCCAGTCAATGTCCGTCCTTGTATCGTTGACTTGGCTTTGTTCTTGACATCGCCGGAAGAAGAGATTGTCGAATCTTTTATCGTCGCGGCGACATTGTTTT
This sequence comes from Treponema sp. UBA4377, assembly GCA_002391235.1. GTDB lineage: Bacteria > Spirochaetota > Spirochaetia > Treponematales > Treponemataceae > Treponema_D. Next base: position 19,512 of record DGRX01000025.1, on the reverse strand, counting down.
TAATAAACTCAAGCCCCAAAGCGCCATCGATTGTAAAGGAACTTTGGGCGCCTGTCGCTATGGCCCCCGCAACGCCTATGGAATTAATGTCATAGCTTGCATCCGCGGAATTAACGACATCTTTAACGCCGCTTAGAGTCGAATCGTTGATCTCCGCGTTTACAGTTTGCTTTATAAGATCCATATTGCCGGCAACGCCCGCGCCGACTGCGAAGCTGCTGTCGTTTCCTCCGGCATAGGCTGCGTCGCCGCCAGCGTTCCAAATGGTCGTTTGAGCGTCGGCCTTTACATTAACGTCAATGTCTTTTGCCGATTCATGCTCTTTGCTGATTGTCGTTGAGACAAGCTTCGCTTCCGTAGTGTCGTTTATTGTATTTGTGTTGAACGAACCGCCGACAGCGGCCTTTACGTTGTTTTGGTCATTTTTTGCGACGCCGATTCCCACCGCGGTTTCGATAATCTTGCGGCCGCTAGTTGCCGAAAGATCAAATTTGTTTTGTACATCGCCGGAAGCGGATGTAAAATCAATAATCGAGCTTTCAACGATTGATTTTGCCGCGCCCTTGTCCGAGTACACATTGACAGCGGCGCCGCCTCCAACATTGCCGGCCTTGGCCACGCCTCCGGTAACGTTCAAGAGGAAAACATCCCTTGAAGAAGACACATTCAATTCGTTCACTGGCTTTAACGTTGAATTTATGATTTCGGTTTGGACAACAGTCTCGTCACATAGAACGCTGACAGAGCCAGCCAAGGCCAATGAAAAATTATCGCTTGCGTTTTGAGGGTTGGCGACGCCTTCGGCCATCTGCTGGTTGCCGCCGGCTTGCCCCTGCGCGTTTACGGCGCCTTGTTCGTTAGGGTTGTTTCCGTTGAGCAAATTGTTCAGGTTGATGATGTCTTGCGCGCCTGGATTGGCATTGGCCAACACGTTCATCCAGCCGCCGATATCCTGCATTTCCTGCGGCTGGTCTTCCGCCTGCGGGTTTCGGTTCGCCGCTTCCTGCTTGTTTTTGTCCAGCGAAACGCCGCCGGCAAAGGCCGCCGCGACAGTTATTATAACGTCCTTATTGTAGGAGCTTGACAGAGCGTCAATTTTATTTGCCGTCAAAGTTGAACCGTCAATAAAAGTCTTTACAGTTCTATCGATGGATTTTACAATAACACTCGCGCCGACGGCGGCGCCGGAAGAAGCCGTTCCCTGCCCTGTCTGCGACTGCGATACAAAAGAGCCGTCCATCGCAACTGTCGTCACATGGTCTTTTATCTCTCTTGCCTCTCCCAAGTTAAACTTGCCATCATTGTCCAGCAAATGTATGCCGTCTTCCGCAATGTCAGTGTTCTTTTGGGAAAGGGCGGCTTTGGCTTTGCCGGAGCTGACGCTTATATTGCCCGCGTTTAAGTTTGAGCCGCCTTTTACAGTCGAGCTTGTCGTTCCGTCTATAAGTTGAACGCCAATCGCGCCAACCGCTCCAAAGGTATTAGCCTTGCCGCCCGGCGTTAGCAAATTCAAGTAAGACTGCTCGGCCGCGGAATTCAATTCCAAATTGCCGCCTTTTGCGTCTATAGTGGAATTATCCACAGTTGTCTTTGCGTTATTCGTGAAATTCTGGACAAGAACAGAGCCGCCCACTGCCGAAGTTCCCGCCGCGTTGTTTGGATCCACAAGGTCTGTAACTCTCGCAATGGAAAGCGAAGCCATAAAGTCTATCGCGTCATGCGCGGCGGCGGAGATGATAGAATTCATATAAACGCCGTCGGCCAAAGAATTTTTTGCCTCTATGTTTGAGCGGGTGACATTTATATCAGAATTGTTTTCAACGCTATTTACGGCCACGGCGCCTGACAAGCCGGTTACATCGCCTTTTGCGGACGCAAGGGCAAAGTTATTGTAAAAGCCAAGTATGCCAACTTCAGGCATGACGCCAGAGCCTGGCGCGTCTTGGTTATATGAATGGAATCCAAATTCCCAGTTGTCTTGCGCTCCATAATTAAAATCCATGCCGAGCGTTAAATCGCCCTTCCAACCCTCGACGGTATTAATGCCTAAGAGATTGCCAATTCCAGCGCCAGTTTTATCCACTAGACCGGCAAGAACTTCAGGAAGCTTCATTGAAACGCCGAGCGTTCCTTGCTGGGCGGGAAGTTCGACAATTGAATCCACATTTATTGTTGATCCGGAGCCTGAAGTTTTTATAATGGAATCAATAATGTCAACCTTATTGTCATTCTTCTCGTCATTTATTGACAAAGAAAAGGCGCCGCCAATTTTTACGTCTTGCTTGGCAAAAGACGCCACCGCGTTTGCGGTAAGGTCAACCGTATGCGCTTTTATGTCGATGTCTTTTCCCGCGCTAATTGTCGAATGGTCAACAATTACATTATTTGCCGTTTTTCCATTGTTAAAAAGCGCGCCCGTTCCCAGTTGAAAGATAGCTTTTTCTTCCAAGCCCTGATAATTTTGGTTCCAAATGCTCTTGGTATTATTAATCTTTGTTTTGAACTTATCCCTAAAATCTCTAAATGTAAAGGTTGACCACTGCTTTGCTTCTCCGCCAAGAGTTTTAAAGCCGTTTTTTAATCTGCCAAAGAATGAATCTGATTCCTTCATATTTTTTACAGAGCCTGTAGGATCAACAATTGTGGAGCTGACATTGTTGTTCACATCATTAAGGTTAAAGGCGTTTAACACGACGTCGCCAGCCGCTGTTATGGCGCTGCCATTCAACACCTCCACTGCGGATTGAATGTCAGTGTCATTCATCAACACGCCAGCAACAGCGCCGGAGCCGCCTTGTCCGCCCTGGCCATTTGGGCCATAGCTTGCAAAATCGTTTTCGCCAATAAGCGCTTTTAAATCAATTTTGTTTTTTAGCTTATTGTAAGCAAGCGCCTGGGCGGATACATTTTTTCCTTCCACAGTCGAGTTGTCAATCGTAATTTTTGTGTCAGCGGCAGTTGAGTTTTTTACAAAAGCCAAGTCATAGGCGTTTTCCGCCTGAATTGAAATTCCGCCTTTGTTTGAGATGGCGGCGTTCATCAAGTTCTGCGAAAGCGCGTTTATCTCAACGTCATTTTTCGCTTTTATGGCGGAATTTTTTACATTGACTTTAGACTCAGTTTTAGTTCCGTAACCATAAAATATGTGGGGAATCACTTCGCCTATCATTGAAGATATGCTTGTGCTTGCCATTGCCGAACTTGTGATTTTCAAATCATTCTTGGTTGCCTGAATCGAGGAATCAACAATGTCTATAACGGCGCTTGTCCTGGCCCCCTCAAAGCCGTCGTAGATTCCGCCGCTAAAAAAATCGTCGATTTTAGCGTCGTCGCTGTCAAGAAGCCACAAAAAAACTGTAGGAATGGACATATTAATGTCTCTGCTCAAGGCTGCCTGCGATGTAGCCGCAATGTCGACGCTTTCGCCCGCGACGCTGGAATCCTTAATTGTGATTTTAGAGGATATCGCGTCGCTAGCGTTGGCAGTGTCATAAACGGAGCCGTCATTGTTCGAATCAAAAATGTCAAACGTCGTGAACTCTCGCGTTGAGTTTGCCTTGACTTCAACTTCGCTTGCGCCAATCTGGGCGTTCTCTATTGTCACCTCAGCCTTTTTCGCTATGCTGTCAGGCTTGTTGTTTTCATCCAATTCTTTATAGCCCGCGACAATCTTTATCTTGCCGTCTTTTAGCGCGAAGTTTGTGGCGTCAGTTATATTGTTGGAGACAAGGCTGTTGAATGTGTTCTTGGCGCTTTGCAAATCGGAAAAACTTGTATTTGAGTCTTGCCAACCGGCGACGATTCCCGCCTTGTTGCCATTCTCGCCCTGTATCGCGATTGTGTCGCCAAACAGATTGACATCGCCGCGGGACAGAATCTTTCCGTTGATGACAATGTTTCCATGAGAGTCAGTTATCAAACCTTTATAACTGTCGCCGCCAACAACATAAGGAGACAAACTGCCCGCGCCGTATGCGGACACAAAATCGTCGAATTTGCCTTGGGAAGGAGTAAGAACAGACAATGAGCCGACATTTAAAAAGCCTGACGAGCCGACCACCATGCCGTTCGGCGAAACAAAGATAGCATGTCCGTTGTAAAAATTGCCGCCCTTCATAGTGTTGACTATGCCATTAATAGTAATCTGGCTGTCAACCAAATTGACAAATTTTGAATAAGTGTCATTGTAAATCAGGTTCGCGATATATCCGTTTTCCAGGGAAAAGTTGTCATAATGCCTGAAGCCGGTGTCGCCGGAAATTTTTTCGGCTTCGATATTGTAAGTGTTTCCTGAAGGGTCAACGCCTGTAATAAATTCGTCCGCAAAAAGGGCGACCGGCGCGTTTATGACAAACACGCTTAGGCATAGCAATGCGGCAGTGAACCTATTGCAAAAATCTCTGAACCCTCTCATATTGACTAATAGTATATAACACAATATTATATAAGTCAATAAAATTTGGAGAGTGAATGACAAAGAGAGCCCTTGCGTCTTTTGCCTGCACCGCTTTTATTCTGACTTCTCTGTTTGCGCAGCCGGCAGACATGCCAAGCGGCATTCCGCAAGCGGGCGAAATCAACAGCCACGACTTGGAAATCCTAAAACAACAGCAACTCGAAAAACAGATGCAGGAAGACTTTCAAAATTACGAAAGGCAGAAAGAGGAACAACAAGAAGAAATCACGCCTGACATTGAAAAAAAAATAAGGGACGAAAGCGAAAAGGCAAGATTGGAAGAATTTGACACGGCTGGAGTTTATATAGAAAAGATTTTGGTCTCTCCGTCGGCGATTTTAACAGAAAAAGAAATAAACGAAATCGTTGAGCCGTACAACCAAACAAATTTAACATTTGAGGAATTGCAAGAGCTCCTTGACAAGATAAACAAGCTTTACCTTGAGAAAGGCTATGTAACCGCAAGGGCGTATTTGCCTGAGCAAACGATAGAAGACGAAACCTTAAGAATCGAATTGCTCGAAGGAAAAATCGGCGACACAAGCTATGAAGGAAACAAATGGACTCGAAAAAAATACATCGAGGACAGGTTGAACCTTAAGAAAGGCAGCGTCTTTAACCTTCGGCAACTTGAACAAAACATGACGCTGTTCAACCGCTACAACGAAGGCGTTTCGCTTAACAGCGTTTTGGCTCCAGGCAAAAGCCAAATGGGAACGACAGACGTTGACGTTAAAGTCAATGAAAAGCTGCCCTTCCATGTCTCGCTTTTATACGACAACGCGGGAAGATCCACGATAGGAAAAAACCGTTTTGGCTTGACGCTTCAAGACGACAGTTTGTTTGGAATGAGAGACAAGCTTACCATTGGAGCGTATTTTAACTCATGCTTGATAACTCCCTTTGCTGACTACAACATTCCCATAACAAAAATGGACGACAGAATTGGATTTAGCTTTTCGTCCAGCAACACAAAAATAGGCCATGGAGATTACAAGATTTTCAACATCAAAAGCCGCTCGCAAAACTATTCCTTGTATTACACGCGTCCGTTTTTACGCAAGACATGGATGGAATTGACAGGCTCGTCGTCTATCGCTTACAAAAGGTCCGTGACAAGTTTTGACGGAGTGGATTTGTTCAAAAATAATGTTACTTCGCTGCAAACAGGCTTGTCCTTTAGATTGGACACAAAAAGAGGCATTTGGTATTTCACCCAAAACTTCGGGTATTCTTTCCCAATTTTTGACAACGACTCAAATTATTTTAAGCTGGACGGCAGCGTTCTTAGGATTCAGGATTTTGGACATAGCCTAATAGGAACTTTTAAAGGCAGCTACCAGGCGATTCCCGGCAAAAACGTCATTCCGTCCATAGACCAAATGACCGCGGGCGGAATCGCGACAGTCAGAGGATACTCGGAGGGCTTGCTTTTAGGGAAAAACGGATATATTTTTAGCGCCGAACTGAGTTTTCCAATCGCGCCAAAAACGATAAGAAACAAAGAAAAGACAAAGGAATATCCTTTTGTGGGAACCTATGCGAAAGGCTTTGTGTTCGCCGACCACGCGGGAATATTTCCGTACAAAGGAACGGGCAAGGGCGCGGAAGGCATCGACAAGAATGACTTTCTTATGAGCTTGGGCTTTGGCCTAAAGTTTGACCTTCCAAAAGACGTTAATGTCAAAGCCTCATTGGCATTCCCGCTTCTAAAGAACAGCCACGAAGAAAAAAATCAAATAGCGAAATTCCATATCGAAGCGAGAGTTTCTCCCGACTTTGACTTCATCTCATCGCTAATAAAACAAAGAAAAGAAAGAAAGCTTAAAGCCGCCAAGGTTCAGGAAGTTCAGGAAGTTCAGGAAGCCCCAGAAAATTAGCGCGAAAGCTCCAAGTAGATTTGGTCGGCAAGGCCAAAGCCCGCCTGCTTTGTAAGGCTTGTAGTGTACTCGTCGTAAAGCATGTCTTGGTACATGCTCTTGGCGAATGAATCTTTTGTGGCGGAGTGGACGGTCTTTCTCATCGAGTCGACCATCATCTTTACAAAGAAGGATTCCATTTCCATCGACTTTTCGTAGAGCTTTGAAGTCTTGTCGATTTTTTTGCCGCTGGAACGGATGGCGCCGTTTACGGCCGCGCCTTGGGGGGCGGCGTTTTTGTCGGCGGAGCTGGTGAACGTTTTGTCAAAGCCGGTCTTAAAGTCGCCGTTAAGGCGGCCTTCGGGAATAACCTGCTCGGAGGAAATGTGGGAATAGTCCGCATTGTTCGAAAGCCCAGAAGGCGCGGCCTGCTTTTCTTGCGCGGCCTTTAACAGATTCGCGAACTTGTTTGACTGGTTTTTATGCAGCGCGTTTTGAATCACAGCGTTGCTTTGAGTCATCGTTCCAATCTTGTCTATTCCCGTCATAACTTATTCCTCCCCACCCTTATGTCAGCGCTTAAGGTTAGCAGCCGTGCTTAGCATGCTGTCGCTTGTCTGGACGGCCTTTGAGTTGAACTCGTAGGCGCGCTGGGCGACAATCATCTGAACCATTTCGTTAACCACGCTGACGTTTGACATTTCCAAAAACTTGTGCTTAACGATTCCCATTCCGTCAATGCCGGGGCGGTTTGCGATCGGGTCGCCCGAAGCGTTTGTCACCTTGTACAAGCTGTCGCCCAAAGCCTTGAGGCCGCCCTCGTTGGGAAAGCGGTAAAGCTCGATTTGGCCGACTTCTGTCGGAGTCGTCTCGCCGTTCACCTTAACGGTTACGCGGCCGCCGTCGCTGATTGACAATGTGTGGATGTCAAAGCCTTCGGGCAAAATGATTTCGGGCTGGACGCGAAGGCCTTCGCTTGTGACAAGCTGGCCGGTCATGTCAACCTTAAGGGCGCCGTCGCGGGTGTAGGCGTAAGAGCCGTCGTACTGCTGCACGCGCAAAAAGCCGTCTCCGACAATCGCGACATCGGTGTCAACGCCGGTGGCCTGCAAAGAGCCCTGGCTGAATATTCTTTGGGTTGCGGCAAGCTTAACGCCGGCGCCCTGCTGGATTCCAACAGGAGTCACGGTGTCTTCGGTGGCCGGAGTTCCGGCAAGCTTTAAGTTCTGGTAAATCAAGTCCTCAAACTCGGCGCGCTGCTGCTTGTAGCCGGTTGTGTTCACGTTTGAAAGGTTGTGCGAAATCGCGTCAATGTTGGCCTGCTGTCCGTTCATTCCGGTGGCCGCTGTCCACAAACTTCTTACCATAATTTATCTCCTGCTCTTAATTCCTAAAATATTTTCCTTACCTAGAACGCGCGGCGACGCGGTTCCACAAGGTTGACATCATTTGGTCTTCGCTCTGGATTGTCTTTTGGTTGGCCTCGTAGGCGCGGTTGACTTCTATCATTCGAACCATTTCGTTGACGACGTTGACGTTTGAGCTTTCGACAAAGTTCTGGATGAACTGCGGCCTCTCCTCGCCTTCGGCAATGTGCGCCGGGCCTGAGATTTCGTTTTCCATATAGAAAGAGTTTCCGGCCTTCTTTAGGTAGCGCTCGTTGTCAAAGCGGACGGCCAAAAAGCGGTCAACGACCTGGTTGTCCTTTGTGACAATCATTCCGTCTTCGTTGACCTTGAACTTGTCGTCTTCCAAGCGGATGATTCCGTTTTCGCCCAAAACAGGATAGCCGTCCTTTGTCTCAAGGATGCCTTCCTTTCCGATGTAAAAGTTTCCGTTGCGGGTGTAGCGGTTTCCTGTGGGAGTCTGGATTACAAAAAAGCCTTTTCCGTGCAAGGCAAAGTCAGTGGCTTGGTCTGTGTTTTTGAGGGAACCTTCGGCAAAGTCGGTGTAGTTTTCGTTGGTCTCTACGCCTAGGCCAAGCTTTCCGATTATTGGAGCCGCGTCGGCTGATCCTTCGGGAATCGTGTAAACGCCGTCAAAATCCTTTCGGCGCAACAAAAGCTCGCTAAAAGACTTAGAAACAGTCACGTCGCGCTTAAAGCCCGCCGTGTCGACGTTGGCCAAATTGTTTGAAATCGCGTCCAGCCTGTTTTGCTGGGCGACCATTCCGCTGGCTCCTGTGTACCATCCACGAATCATTTTGACATCCTCTAAAAAAGTTTTCTGTTACTTATTTATCGGAATTTGGGACGGAAATGTTAGAAAAAAAAAGGCTCGCTTTTTTGCTTGACAATCAATGTCTTTATGCTATAATAAAGACATAACCGTCCAATAAAACTGCGTTTTTTCCTTTTTGGCAAGCGCGCGAGAGTTGAGGACGGTTTTTTTTATTCCGCAAGATAGTGGTGGTAATAAATTCTCCTGTCACCTAGCGCGGCCACAACAATCTTAACGCTGATTATTGCGTTAAAGTCTCTTTCGTCTAACTTCAATGGACATTCATAATACTCAAATGCCGGCGCGTTTTTGCGCTTCGAATGAATGTTTTTTTCATTATGAGTGTACTTTGCGGCTTTTAACAATTCTGGCAAAAGCGCAATTGATTTTATCTGCTCTTCCGACTTTGACTTGGAGAACCATTCGTTAATTCCTTGCGCGGATATTTCAATTTTATTTCCGGTTAATTCATTTACCACAGAAAGTCCGCGCAAATTTTTCTTTGCCCAACTGTAAAGCGCGCGTTTGAGCGATTGCAATTCATCTTGTGTCATACCTATAAGGTAGACATTTTTATCGAAAATTTACGAAATTTTTAGAAAAAAAAAGCATTTTCAGCGCCAAGGACAAAAAAAAGGCCTTCCTGTTCGGAAGACCTTTGAGCTATACTGGATTCGAACCAGTGACCCACGCCTTAAAAGGGCGTTGCTCTACCTGCTGAGCTAATAGCCCGCGCTAAAAGCGTATATCGATACTATCATATTTTTGCGGAATGTGTCAAGAGCTTAGCGCGTTTTTTGCAAGGAAAATAATAGAAAAAAACGCGGCTCCCAGTTGCGTTTTTTGTATTTTAACTTGCAAAAGCGCGTTACAAACAATTAAAACGCGCAGGGAGAAGGCGGACGCCCGCTCGCTTTGCGCGTTGAGCATACTGTTAGGCCCTAAAAGGCGCAACCGCGAGTAAGGGCGTTCGATTCTCCCGGGAGCGTTTTGTTTTACTTATAGCGCGCTTTAGGCAAGCTCGGCGAGCGCTTCCCATTCGGCGCCTTGGCGGACGGCGTCTTCTTTGGCGGCTAGAATTTTCACCATTATGGGCTGGCCGTCTTGGGGAGAAGCGGCCTCTTGGCCCAAAAGGATTTCGCAGTGGATAAAGTTGTCGGTGGTGGCGCGCAAAAGCTTTTTTCCTTGCGGAACGTTTTTCGCGGCCAAACCGTGGACGCTTTCGGAAATGGCCGGGCGAACCGTTCCCGCAAAGGAATTGATGTAGGCGATTTTTGCCTGGGCCGACCATTCGTTTAGGGCGGCGACGCGCTGGTCCTTTACCCGCTCCGGGATTTTTGGCGTAAAGTTTGCCGCCGCCGTGCCGGGACGCGGAGAATACGGAAAGGCGTGGGCGTTCACAAAGCCCGCCTCTTTTAGCAAGGAAAGCGTTTGGGCAAAGCCGTCGTCTGTCTCGCCCGGAAAGCCCGTAATGATGTCGCAGGCAAGGAAGGGATTTTGCTTGGCCTCTTTAAGGCGGCGGCAGGCTTGGATTACAGTTTGGCGCGTGTAGCGGCGGTTCATGCGCTTAAGGATTTCGTCGCTTCCGCTTTGCACCGAAATATGAAAGTGAGGCCGGACGCGCGGATTTTTTATGACTTCGGCAAAGCGCTCGGTGACGGTCTCCGGGTATATGCTTGAAAAACGAACCGCGATTTTTTGCGTCCGTTCCAAAATCAATTCCAAAAGCTCCGCGATTCCAACCGTTCCGTCCTGCCATTCGCCCTTGTACTGGCCGATGTTGACTCCGGTTAAAACGACCTCGCTTTGTCCCGCCTCTTCCAAGGCCACGACTCTTTCCAGCGCAAGGGAGGCCGGAATCGAGACGCTTTTTCCGCGGGCGATGTGGATCGCGCAAAAGCTGCAGCAATTGTCGCAGCCGTCCTGGATTTTTATCGAGGAGCGCGAGTGCGCGAAAAAAGTTTTTGGATTAAGCGCGAATGGCTCTGAGGCGTAGTCGCCGATGGAAGGCGGAGATAGAAGGCCCGGCGCCTTTTGGCCTTGCGACAGATTTTTTTCATGCGCCGCGTCTTGGCTTTGCAGACATTCGCGCAGGGCCGCGGCCAAAAGTTCCGGCGCGAAAGTTTTTTGGCCCGCCGCTTTCAGGGCTTTCGGCGCGTTTTGCTTGGCCAAAAGAAAGCCTTCCAAAAATTCAGGAACTTTTGAAAGCGCGCTCTTTGCCTTTCCGGGAAGAACGACTGCGCGCTCGTCCATCGCCGCGATTTGCTCTGGCGAAAGCTGGGCGTAGCAGCCTGTCACTATCAAAGCGGCGGCCGGAAATTTTTTTAGCAAGAGATTGATTGTCCGCCGCGCCTTTTGCTCGGCCTTGCCGGTGACGGCGCAAGTGTTAAGGACGCAAAGAGCTACCGAAGGATCTTCCGCGTCGCGCGCGGCGGCGGACGCCATTTGAACAGACCAGCCGCGCTCGTAAAAAAATTCGGCCGTCCCTTCCGTTTCTATTTGGTTCAAGCGGCAGCCAAGGGTTTCAAAATGAACGGTTTTATTTAAGGCCATTATCTCAAATGGGCGGCGACGCGGTCCTTTCCGTTAATCGCGTCGGCCTTTAGCGGGTCCAGCTTAAGGGCCTCTTCGTAGGCGGCCATCGCCTCGTAGTAGTTTCCGGCCATCTCGCGCGCGTAGCCAAGCCGCGTCCACCAATAGTCGGAGAGCGGATTCTTGCGCACGGCGGCGCTAAGAGAGATGTCGGCGTGCTGGAATTTTGTTTGGCGGATGTAAATCTCGCCCATGTAATAGTATGCCGTTCCAACGCGGCTTCCCGTTCTGTCGGGAGCGATCGAAAGGTATTCCTGGAACTGCTTTAAGGCCTCGGAATTTTTTCCCAAGTAATACTTGGCCTCGCCCAAGACTTCTATCAAGCGCATGTCGTAGCGGCTTTGCTTTAAGCCCTCGTAGGCCACCTGCTCGGCGCGGGCGTACTCGCGGTTTCCGACCAAGGCCCAGCACATAACGACGTAAGAGTCGACATGGGTCGGGTCGGCCTTGATCTCTTCGTCGCAAACTTCAATCGCTTCCTTATAGTTTCTGTTGTTGTACAAAACAAGGGCGTCGCGCTTTCCCTGGGCGAACAATGAAAGGCTTGAGGCCGCCAAAAACAAAAACGCGCAAACGCGCTTAAAAAAACTACGCTTCATTTTCTTTTACCATCGCGCATCGGCCGCTAAAAAGGCTTCCCGGCTCCAAGACAACTTGGCGCGAGGCGATGTCTCCCGTTATTGAGCCGCTTGACGTTACAAAGACCAAGTCGCGGCCGTTTACGTTTCCCTTTACCGTTCCCTTTACCAAAACGCGCTCCGCCGAAATGTTGGCGTTGACAACGGCGCCCTCGTCGACAACCAAGTCGCTTTCGGCCGAGATGCTGCCGTTCACTTTTCCCCTGATCATAAAGGGCTTGGTGAAGTGAATTTTTCCGGTGAACGAAATGTCCGAGGCCATTATCGTGTTAAAGTCCGAGTCTTCGTAATCGATTAAATCGCAGCCTTTGTTGTCATACATATTAAGTTATTCTAGCGTTTTTATTGCAAAAGTTCAAGCGGAACGTTCGATTGCGCTCGGAAAGGAAAATATTTTTTTACGATTTTTTCCAAAATAAACGAAAATTCGCGCAACTATTTATATCTTATAGATAAGGAAAACGCGCCGCGTTTTTCAATTATTGCATATAGGGAGTTTATTATGGCAAGAAAGCCTTTTGAAGAGTTAAACTTTGCGGATGACGGAATGTTTCAGACCGTCATGAAGAATCCTGAAGCCAGCGCGGAGTTGGTGGAGCGGCTTTTGGGCGTACGCGTCAAAGGCGTAAAGTATCCAAAACTTGAAAAGAAAATAGCGCCTTACTACGCGACTAAAGGCGTGCGACTTGACGTTTACCTAAAGGACGTTGATAAAATTATCGACGTGGAGTTGCAAACCTACGAGATGGACGCATTAGGCAAGCGCACGCGCTACTACCAGTCGATGGTTGACATCGACTCTTTGATGAAGGGCGAGGATTATTCCGAACTTAAGGACAGTTACATCTTGTTCATCTGCAAATTCGACCCGTTCCTCAACGAAAAGAATGAGCCGCACGGCCTTTACCGCTACACCTTTCGCAATGTGTGCGAGGAAAATTCTTCGGTGAATTTGGATGACAAATGCCTAAAAGTCGTGTATAATGCAAGCGCATACGAAAAGGCCGAAGACCCAAAAGTCCGAGCCTTGTTGCGCTTCATTCAAACGAACGAGCCAGGCGAAGATCCATTTGCAAAACAGTTGGAAGATTTTGTGGTCAAAGCGCGGGCTAACGAAAAATTCAAGAGGGAATACTTAGCCATGAATTTGCACGACAGAGACATGATGAAAATCGGAGAAAGAAAAGGCGCGCAAGAAAAAGCCGTGGAGAATGCGCAGAACCTCCTAAAAATGAATCTTGGAAATCCAGAACAAATCGCGCATGCGGTAGGCTTGCCGCTAGAACAGGTTCTTAAGCTGCAGAAAGAATTCGCCCAGCCCGCCCCAGCCAACTAGCGGCCGCCCGAGCCGCGCTCCGTCTAATATCCAATTGCATTAGCCTCAAGGACGCCGCCATCAATAGTCGCGCCGGATTCAACTGTGTTGCCGGAAGCGTCGCCCTTTCCAATAATCGGACCAATGCTTGCGCCTGTTGTGTCAGTTCCTGTGTACTTTATCGTAGCGCTTGAGGCAACTTTGTTGCCAGTTACGGAACCGCTTATAGCATACCCTACCACTCCGCCGACAGCACGCTTTCCGCCGCCTTCGAGCGTTCCGCTAAAGGTACAGTTTGTAACAGGTTTAAACGATTTTCCAGCTATTCCGCCAACGCTTGCGTCCGGATCAGTGCTAGAATAACTTGTGGCTTTCACAGTCGCAGTGACCGTACAATTATCTATCGTTCCGTTATTGCTGCCGCAAATGCCGCCGACAAAATGAACCGAACCTGAAGCGGTTATAGTTCCTGCAAGCGTAAGATTTTTTACAGTTCCGTGATTCGCTTGGAAAAGACCGCATCCATTACCCGAATTGTTTTTAGAAATGCTTGCCGTCAATGTGTGGCCGTTTCCGTCCAAAATGCCGCAGAATATTTCGCAGCTTGGAGCCATGGAGCCCAAGTCTATGTCGGACATCAGCGTGATCGTTTTTTCAGTGCCGGCTGTTACAGCTCCAGTGCTAATATTTCGTTCCGCAAAGTATTTTCCCCTAAGATCGCTGAACACTTGCTTCGCTTGCTCCGCGGTGTAAAGCTTGAATTCGTCGTGGTCGTTGTAGTAATAGCTGTTGTAAGTAATATTGCTGTAAACCGCCTCAAGAGTATCGTCGCTTGGAGACGTGTCCTCAGTCCAAACGGCCTTTAATGTTATGGCGTGAGCGGTTGCGGCAACGTAGTCAAGGAAATTGTCGGGGTAGTAGAAGCTTGTCGCGTCAGGATCTATGGTGATGTCCGCCGTTCCGTCGTTGTTTGCGTCCCAACCGGCAAATTTGAAAATCTTATCGCCCGTTCCGACAAAGCCGTCGTAAGAAGGCTTTAAGATATTCGTAATGAACAAGTTATCTTCGTCGATTACGGCATGGTTATCAGCGGAGGATTCAAAAAGAGCGTCCACGAGGCTAAAGGCGCTTGCGGCCGGAGCGGCCTTTGCGTCCGTAATGTTAAGGTCGTAGGTTACTGTAAGCGGCAAGGCGGAAACGATCTTTCCTTCGCCGCCAATCGCCCATTCGTCGTTGGTAAGGGCAAAATGTTCGCACCAATAATCCAAGTTGCTTCCGGACAATCCGGACAAGATCGCGCGGCCTCGCGAGTAAGTGTCAACGTATATTGTGGCAATTGGCGAAGCCATAGTAAGAAGAGCACCCTCGTCAATCTTTATCGTTTTTGAGGAATTATAGAGATAAAAGTCGTTTTTGCCCCTTCCGACACTATCATTTATGCCGTAGGGAATATAAGCCGTACAGGGATTTGACGTAAGCGTAAAGTCTCCGTAACTGTAAACAGCGCCGCCATACCCCCAGACGTTTGAAACATTCGCGCAGTTATTCGCTATCGTTCCGCCGGACATTTTGACATTTCCGCAGTAAGAGTGTATGCCCGCGCCTTGGTAGGAGTTGTTATATGAAATCTCTCCAGAATTGTAGTAAAGCTTGGCGTAATCCAAATAAATGCCGCCGCCTTTGCTTGAGGCATAGTTTCCGCTTATGCGGCCTGTAAACGCGTCGGAGACTGTCGGTGTCTTTGGCGTGCCGTAGCTGTCATTTTCCGCTTGGCTGTAGCCAAGATATAATCTAGCCTTGCCTGACACACCGGTCATCATGTATATTCCGCCTCCTTGAGGAGCGGAATTTCCGCCAGCTGCAAGAGCGTTGGACTCTGTCAAAGGATAAGTCGGAGTCGAAGGAATGCCGCCGATAACCGCGTCTCCGTAAATAAACACGCCGGAATTTTGGTTTATGCTTTCCACATACATGCCGCCGCCTTTGTTTTCGGCATAATTGGAGCATATCGTTCCGCCGCTCATTACAAGAGAGGTTTCTTCATCCAAATAAATTCCGCCGCCAAAACCAATTTTCTTATTTTCAGCGGAGCCCCAAGCTTCGTTGTAACCTTCTGTCACGGCGGAATTTCCTTTTATGACAGCTCCGCTTTCTATTACAAGGGTTCCGCCTTTTTTGTAAACTCCGCCACCGGTGTTAGCCTTGTTTTCCGTGACAAGAGTTCCAGCGCAAAGAGTAAGCGTTGTATTGCCGGATGAATACACGCCGCCGCCTTTACCGCCCGTCGCGCTAGTAAAGACATGGCCCGTAATCTTTAAGTTTTGAATTTTGAGGTTCTTTACATTCGCCGCCGATGAGGAGAAAGTGCCGCCTTGAATGCAATCCTTGGGCTGGCCCGCTTTTTCATGGCCGGCGGGATAAAGGCCGTTGGCTCCGATAACCAAAATGGAATTGGCTTTCGCGTCGCTGGCAATGTATTGACCGCCGGTCAGAGGCTCTTCACACGCGTCAATTTTAATCGTATAATCAAGGCTTTCATTGTTTATGCCCGCGGTAGCCGCTTGGACGCTGGCGTAAGGCTTGGTCTTTGAGCCGTCCGCCGTTCCGGAGCCAGAGGGGGTTCCACCCTGCTTTACGTAAATCGGCTTGTCAAGCTTTATGCTCTTGTTGTTGGAAGAAAGCGTCAAATCCAGGCCGGCAGCCTCCTTCTCTGCCGAAAGCTTAAAGCATTTTAAGTCGTCGCTGGTAAGAACGCGCTCCGGGTCTGTTTTAAAGACTATGGCGCCATGGGTCATTTTGCCCCCCTCGGGCGTTATCGTTATAGGATTTGACGCGCCATGCTTTGTCAGCGCGCCGGCAAGAGTGGCAGGAGACAATAAACAGACATCGTTCGCGCCGGCCAAAGCGGGAATAGACGCGTCGCCGCCGATTGTCAGCGTACTGGTAGTGTTACTGCCACTATCATAGTAAATCGCGCCGCCTTTTTGTTCCGCGGTGTTTTTTGCTATCTGGCCGGACGCCATGTATATTCTTGCTTTCCCGTTACTATTGTAGCTCCAATAAATGCCGCCTCCGCCATATGTTGTGGCTGTGTCGGATATTCCATAAGAATAGTTTCCTATAACTCCCTTTTCAAGCTTATGCGGCGTTTTAGGGCTGCCGTCTTCGCTGGCGTCTTCGTAGCCAAGATATACATCGCTTCCTTCTAGATAAATTCCGCCTCCACAGTTAGCCGTGTTGCAGCCCTTGTCGGTGTCAGAACTGCCAACCTGGCCTTCGGGCAAATCCGCTCCTATAATAGCGTTGCCGTACATAAAGAAAGAAGCGTAATAAAGGCAAACGCCGCCGCCTTTTCTGGCGCTGTTTCCGCTGATTTCGCCTCCGGACATCTTTAAGACGGGTTTGCCGTTATTTTTTTTCAAATAAACGCCGCCGCCAAAATTATAGACAGCTCCTCCTCCATTCGCTGTGTTCTTAGTGATCTTGGCGCCGTCTTCAATCACAAGCGTGGAGTCTTGCACATAGACGCCGCCGCCGTGGCCAGCCTTGTTTTTGGTGATCAAAGTTCCGCTAGAAAGCGTAAGAGTCTTGCCCGAATTAAGGAATATTCCGCCTCCTTCGATATTGCCTTCATTCCTTTTCCCGCTGCGGTCTCCGCCTGTAATTTTTAGGTTTTTAATCGTAATGTCAAAGGCCCGGCCAATATAAAGCATGTAATCTTTTTGGTTGTTCGCAATGCCGCTTCCGTCAATCGCGTCCATAGGCTCTCCGGCTTTTTCGTGGCCCGCCGGATAAAGGCCGTTGGCGCCCTCAATGCTTATTGAAGCCGCGAAGCATGATTTGAAGAATTGCTTGGCCGTCAGCGTTCCGTCAATTAAAATCGTGTATTCCACGCTTGAATCAGTCATAGCGTTGCAAGCGTGTTCGATTGTGTCGTAAGGATGGGACTTTGTTCCCGGGCCGGCCTCGCTTGGACTTCCAGTGCATTGCTGGGCTCCAGTTCCCGCCACCCAAATCGGGCTGTCAAGGGTAAGCGTCTTTTTGTCAGAAGAAAGCTTTAGTTCCCAGTCGTCGCCTGTAAGAACAAAACAGTCCTTGCTGTTTTTCAGGCTGGAAAGGCCGCTGGCCTCTACAAGAACCGCGCCGCGCTTGGCCGTGCCGCTGTCAACAGTAAGCGCGATCGGATTGTCTTTGCTGTGCTTGCTAAGCTCTCTTGTCAAAGAGATTTTTGTCTGGACGGAGTCGCTTTTATCCAAGAAAATGTCGTTCATGTTGGCGCCGGTTTTGTCAACGCCGTCCACCTTCGCGCTGTTTGGAATCAAAACCGAGCCGCCAAGGTAAAAAGCTTTTTCAGCGTCTCCAACCATCGCGACAGCGCGCGGATAGTTGCCCTTTATTTCTCCACCCCTTAGCTCAAGTTGGCTAGGCTCAAAACCTTCGCTCACTTTGTGGCCCAAAAAATGTATTCCGCCGGTAATCGCCTTGTCTGTGTCGTTAAAGCCCCCGACGTTTTCACAAACCTCTCCGCCTGTCATGCAAAAGCGGCCGCCGTCCATAAAAACGGCGCCGCCGTTTGGACCATAGCCTGGGATAAGACATTTGCTTTTGTTGTAAGAAATTTTTCCGCTAGTAAAATTTACTGTTTTTGATTTTCCTGTTCGAACGGCTCCGACAAAAACGCCGCCGCCAAAAATGCCCGACGCGTTGTTGCATATATCGCCGCCGTTGATGTTTAAGGTTATGTCTTGGTCTGCTGAGTCGCCGTCAACAAGATAGATTCCGCCGCCGCGGCAGCCTGTGCAGTTGTACATGACTTTCGCGCCGCGTTGAATCGTAACCTCGCCGCCCCTCACGCAAATTCCGCCGCCGCCAGAAGATGTGTCACTGTCAGAACCTCCGGCGTAGTTGCGGCAAACCTTTGAGCCGCTTTTTAAAAGCAGCTTGCCGTTCTTTAGGAAGATTCCGCCGCCGTTGATAGAGGCGATGTTTCCATGCCCTCCAGAAGCGTTTGTGGCCAAAGATTCCGTATCGTCGCCCACCAAGGCTCCGCTTTCAAGGGTTACGTCGGCGCCATTCTTCTTTATGTTGATTCCTCCGCCTTCAGATCCTGTTCCGCCTGTAATTTGGATGTCCCTAAACTTTATGGGAACCGTAGTGTTTATCGTAATTACAGGAGCGTTGGCGCTTGAGGCGCCGAGCAAAACGTCGGGAGCCTTGGCGCCCTTCAGCCCCATAATCGAGATTGACTTGACCTTTCCTTCAATGCCCGAGTCCCCAATAAGATAGTTTCCCCTAAGAGTTCCGCTTACATAAATGTTGTAGTCCTTGTCGACCGTTCCCGCTGCGGCGGCGGCCTCGATTTTCTTAAAGGCGGCTCTCAAGCTGGAAAGCGGAGTGAAGGCCGTTCCCGCGTTTTCGTCGCTGTCGTCGGAAGAATATTCGTTTTTGCCTACGTAAATCGTCGTGTCGACAAATTGCTTTATGAGCGCGTCGTCAACGGTAAAAACAAGAATGCTCTTTCCCTCCACAGTCGCAGTCTTAAACGCGCCGCTTCCGTCGTCGCGCCAAGAGTTTGTGGTCATGTTGTCAAAGACGTTTATGGTTTGGCTTGTGGCGTAAAGCAACACGCCGCTGGAGCTCAAAAATTTTATGACAAACTCGTAGCATCCGCTTGGAACGGTTTTTCCGGGATCTGTCGAAAAAACAATTTTTCCACTTCCATAACCTTTCGTAAAGTCCTCGGCGATATTAAGGTCGGCGCATTCAACGACAAGACAACTAGCGTCGTCTATGCCAGTCTCAGAATCCACGTAAAAAGTCAAATCGACTTTTCCGCTTCCTTCTGTCGACGGCTTTAGCCCGAATGTCTTTGTGTAGACAGGGTTGTCGGGGCTGATTGTGACGCTGGGGTCGTTGTCGGACATGTAGACTGTTTGGACGTGGTATTCCATTCCGCCGCCGCTTGGGGCAGAAATGGCCCTAAGCACTCCTATTCCGCAAGTCACGTTCCAAGTTCTTCCTGATTCAAGGGGCAGTTCCAGCGTGGAAGAAGTTCCAGAGACAAAATGCCTTTTGTAAGAGTCCGTTCCCTTTGTTCCAGTGACGGCCTCCACATAGTATTTTACGCCGATGTCTGTTCCAAAGGTGATTTCAACGTCCGGCATGGCCGAGCGGGAAATGCCGTCGTCGCAGAACGCCGCATCTCCTGCGCTGGCGGAGACAAGGCCTGATATTTCCTGGGGAGCGGCCGCCAAATCGCTTTGCATGTTGGCCACAAAGCGGACAACTGGATATGAGTTTTTGGAGGAAGACGAGCCTCCTCCCGACATGTTTGAGCAAGAAAATAGCGCAAAAGAGAGAAGCGCGAAGAGCGCGGCCATAAACCCGCCGCCGACAAGCCCAGCAGTCTTTTTTAAACAACATTTTTCCATA
>DGRX01000012.1 GCA_002391235.1 Treponema sp. UBA4377 | reverse complement strand
TCCTTCCCCGAAATCATCGACGAAGAATTCACCGCGCAAGTCGAAAACGACCTTGACAAAGTTGAGCAGGACGATTTGGTTTGGACCGACATGATCGGCCAATTCTATTCGCCGTTCAAAACGCGCGTGGGCCAAGTGATGGAAAAGACCGAAAGCGTCAAGGGCTTTTTGGACGAACAAACCGACAAGGTTTGCGAGCTTTGCGGAAAGCCTATGATTAAAAAGCTTGGCCGCTTTGGCTTTTTCTTGGCTTGTTCGGGCTTTCCGGCCTGCCACAACACAAAGTCTGTTCCGCTTGCCAAGTGTCCGGTTCCAGGCTGCGGCGGAGAAATCGTCGAGCGAAAGACAAAGGGCAGGGGAAAGGCCTTTTACGGCTGCACCAACTATCCCAAGTGCACCTTTATCAGCCACTTTAAGCCTATCGACTCCTACTGTCCCAAGTGCGGCTGGTTCCTTGTCGAAAAGTACGACAAAAAGAACGGCGCCTACAAGAGCTGCATTAATCCTGACTGCGACTACTTGCACTCGGCTGACGGCGACGAACAGGACAAATGACGGTAAAAGATTCTTGCGAAGAGTTTTCGCTCTACCTTTCCACGGTTCGCGGAATGACGGAGAACACCGTCAAGGCTTACGGCGAGGACTATAAAAAGTTTTGTGAATTTGTCGGCGAGGACGCTCAAATCGACAAAGTCACTTTGCAAGACTTGCGCTTTTGCGTGGGCTCCTTGAGCGCGCAAAAATATTCTGTCGCGTCGATAAACCGCTTTATCGCAAGCGTCCGAGCGCTTTTTGCCTACAGCCAAAAGTTCGGCAGGCTAAAAGTCAATCCAGCGCTTCAAATAAAAAGCTTAAAGGCTCCCAAGCATTTGCCCAATTTTATGACAGGAACGGAAGTCGACGCGCTTTGCTCCGCTCCCGAAAAAAAAGATCTTTTATGGGCCAGCCGCGACAAGGCGATTTTTGAAATGCTTTATTCATCCGGCTGCCGCGTGGCGGAATTGGCCTCGCTAAAGTTGGGCGACTTTGCCGGCGGAGGAAAAAGCGCCGTCGTAAAGGGCAAGGGAAAAAAGGACAGAATCGTTTACTTTGAGGCGGACGCCTTGGCCGCGCTAAAAGATTATTTACCCGAGCGCAAGGCTCTTTTGGAGCGGCTGAAAGTTCCCAGCCAAAAGGCGCTTTTTGTAAACGAAAAGGGCGGCCCTCTTACTACGCGCGGAATCAGGTGGATAGTGGAGCGCTATTCAGGCCCGGAAGGAACCAACCGCCATGTTTCCCCGCACGCCTTTAGGCACACCTTCGCGACGGCCATGCTTTCAGGCGGCGCCGATGTCCGCGTCGTCCAAGAAATGCTGGGCCATTCAAGCATTTCCACCACCCAGCGCTACACTCACGTGACCACCCAGCAGCTGATAGAAATTTACAAGAAAGCGCATCCTCACGGCTAGCGCAATATGAACACAATAACAAAAAATGCTCCCAGTCGCGGCGGCTCGCAAAAACAGCGGTACGCGACCGGGAGCCGCCTCCAGCGTTATAGGTAAGACAAAAAAGGCGGCGCGACCGGGAGACATTTTCCGCCCAATTATAAGTTGCCGTTTCTTTCAAAATTCATTATATTATAACTATGAAGATAAGAAGCACAACTGTCATTGCCGTAAAAAGGAACGGAAGCGTCGCCATGGCGGGCGACGGCCAGGTTACGGCGGGAAACACAATCGCAAAAGGAAACGCCACAAAAGTCCGAAAGATTTACGACGGAAAAGTTTTGACGGGATTCGCCGGCTCGGTGGCCGACGCGTTCACGCTCTTGGATAAATTTGAAGCCAAGCTTAAGGAATGTAACGGCGACCTTACGCGCGCCGCGGTGGAGCTTGCCAAAATGTGGCGCACCGAAAAAATGCTCCAAAAATTGGAGGCCCAGCTTTTGGTGGCCGACAAAAACAAAATCCTTTTAATCTCCGGCGACGGAAACGTGATCGAGCCTGAAAACGACGTCATGGCTATCGGAAGCGGCGGAAACTACGCCTTTTCGGCCGCGTTGGCCTACATGGAATCTTCCGACTACAGCGCCAAGGAAATCGCGCGAAAGTCGCTCGGCATAGCCGGAAAAATCTGCATTTACACAAACGACCATGTCACCGTGGAGGAACTCTAATTGGAAGCGATTGACTTGACTCCCAAGCAAATTGTAGAGCGCTTGGACAACTACATAATCGGACAAAAAAACGCCAAGCGCAGCGTCGCCATCGCGTTGAGGAACAGAAGCCGCCGCCTTAAACTTTCGGAAGACATGCGCGACGAAGTGGCTCCAAAAAACATTTTGATGATAGGCCCAACCGGCGTCGGAAAGACCGAAATCGCCCGCCGCCTTGCAAAGCTTTGCGGCGCCCCCTTCATCAAGGTTGAGGCAACGAAGTATTCGGAAATTGGATACGTTGGCCGCGACGTCGAGTCGATGATTCGCGACTTGATGGCCGTCGGCTTTAAGATGGTCAAGTCCGAAATGGAAGACCAAATGCGCGGCCAGGCCAAGGAAAAAGTCGAGGAGCGCCTTTTGGACCTTCTTTTGCCCGGAAGCGGCGACAAGGCCGCGGCCCCAAGCGGCGGCGGAATCCTTGGAAGCATTTTTGGCCGCAAGATCGTTCAGCAAAAAAACGAAAACGGCGAAGTCATTCTTTTGCCTGACCAAAGCCAGGACGCGCAAAACGACGCGCCCAAAAACGCCGCCGCCTCACAAGACATGAAGGAGACGCGCGAAAAGTTCCGCCAAATGCTGCGCGAAGGAAAGCTTGAGTCGCGCGAGGTTGAGCTTACCGTGACGACAGGCCCCAAGGCCGCCAGCGGAATAGGCATTTTTAGCGGCGGAAACATGGACGACATCGAAAGCGCGATGCAAAGCATTCAGCAAATGATGGCCGGAAACAAAAAAAAGCAAAAGACCGTCACGATTGCCGAAGCCAGAAACATTCTCACCGAAGAAATTTTGGACAACATGCTTGACGCGGACAAGTGCGCCGAAATCGCCAAGGAGCGCGTCGAGCAAAGCGGAATCGTGTTCATTGACGAAATTGACAAAATCGCCGTCCACGGAGAGACGCACGGCCAGTCGGTTTCGCGCGAGGGCGTTCAGCGCGACATTCTTCCGATTGTGGAAGGAAGCCACGTCAACACCCGCTACGGAGTCGTTGACACAAAGCACATTCTGTTCATCGCGGCCGGCGCTTTTAGCCTTTCAAAGCCCAGCGACTTGATTCCTGAATTGCAGGGCCGCTTTCCATTGCGCGTTGAGTTGGATTCCCTTCACAAGGAAGACTTTAAGCGCATTTTGCTTGAGCCCAAGAACGCGCTTGTAAAGCAGTACAAGGCGCTTTTGGAAACCGAGGGCGTTAGCGTTGAATTTGCGCCGGAAGCGATTGACCGCATGACGACAATCGCCGAAGAAGTCAACGCCAAGGCCGAAAACATCGGAGCGCGCCGCCTTCACACGATTATGGAAAAAGTCTTGGAAGACATTTCCTTTGAGGCTGACGAGCATAAGGGCCAGACGATTACGATCGACGCGGCCTTTGTTGACGAAAAGCTTAAGGACATTTCTTCAAGCGAGGACTTGTCGCGCTACATTCTGTAGGCCGCGGCCGCGCCGCTTTTTTTGCCTTGCAAAAACTTTCGGGCGGCGCTATTCGCGGTCAACCAATTCGTAGGAGGCTTTTTGGTCGCCTACAAAGTTGAGCTTGGTCCAATCGATTTTGTCCACGCAAGGAGCGGCTTTTGCAAGCGGAAGCTTTTTGCCTTTTCGGACAAAGAAAACGACGCTTTCCAGGGGAACCTCGATAAAATGGTCGCCCTTGGAAAGTTTTTTTTGCGCCGCGATTTTTCCGGCCTTCCATTCAACCATTGTCATCGCTTCGGGAAGGTATACGTATCGGCCGATGGCGTTTTGAACGTAAACCGGCGCGACCATGATTTCGTTTCCAATCAATATTTGGTCGTTGACCGCGCATGCCCTTTTGTCGCCGCTAAAGTCAAACGCCAAGGCGCGCGCGTATAGTCCGTCGCCTTGGGCGGCCTTTAAGTATTCGCTGTACAAGTATGGAATCAAGGAGTATCGCAGCTCGATCATGCTCTTAAAGGCTTCGGACTTTTCAAACTGGTAGTATTCCTGCTTGCGGGTTCCCAACGCGCTGTGGTTTCTAAAAAGGGGAGTGAAGAGCGCGAAGGCTGTCCAGCGCAACAAAAGGTCTCGGCTTGTGTCGCCGTTAAAGCCTCCGATGTCGCTTCCTGTGTACAAAAAGCCGCACAAGTTTAGGGAAACGATTTGCTGCAAGCTTAATAGTATGTCTCCCCAGTAGGCGTGGTTGTCGCCTGTCCAAACGCCGCCGTAACGGTGCGCTCCGATGTACGACGAGCGGGAATACAACAAGGCTTGGCCGGCTGGATTCAAGTCTTTAAATGCTTCGGCCGCGCCGCGAGTCATATTGTAGCCGTAGAGGTTGTGGACGT
Organism: Treponema sp. UBA4377; assembly: GCA_002391235.1. Taxonomy (GTDB): domain Bacteria; phylum Spirochaetota; class Spirochaetia; order Treponematales; family Treponemataceae; genus Treponema_D. The sequence goes on along the minus strand of DGRX01000012.1, from coordinate 26,068 downwards.
CGTAATGGTTGACCAAAACGTTGCCGTCTTTGTCGGGCTTGGTGGCCGCGAACGCGCCCGCAATGTTCTTGTTGACCTTGTGGTAAAAGCTTTTGTAGTCGTCCTTGTTGTTGCAGACGGAGTTGGCGGCGTTCATAAACTCAAAAAGGCCGGTTACGTCAAGAGCCTTTGTCTTGAATTTTTCTAGCTCCTTAAAAGTTTTTTGCAGGTTCTCTTTTGTGTAAAAAAGAGCGGGTTCGTTCATGTCGTTCCAAAAGCCTTCCACGCCTGCGTCAAGCAGGGCCTTGTATTGCATGCCAAACCATTTGCGGGCGGCTGGGTTCAGAAAGTCCGCAAAGACGCTGTCGCCTGGCCATACTCCGGCTTCAAAAGTCGAGCCGTCTTTTTTTGCGCAAGCCAGCTTTTTTGCGAGCATTTCTTCATAGACGGAATAGCCTTTCTGTTTTTTAACGCCCGCGTCAATTATCGGAACCAAGCGGACGCCGTCTTTTTTTAGTTCTTGGCAAAAGTCCTTAAAATTCGGGAACTTTTTTTTGTCAACAGTAAAGTCTTTGTAGTCCTCCATGTAGTCTATGTCCATGCAGATTGAGTCCAGCGGAAAGCCCAATTTTCTGTAGCTTTTCCAAACTTTTTCAATGTCCTCCTTTGAGGCGTAGCCCCAACGGCTTTGGCAAAAGCCAAAGGCCCATTTTGGAGCGATGTAAGACTTTCCTACAAGCGTCCTGAACTCGCGGGCGATTTCTTTTAACGCGCTGTCCTTTTTTGAGCTGGTGAAGAAGTATATGTCAACGTCGGCCCTTTCGATTTGGACGCAAAGCTCATCGCTTTTTGTAAAGGCCAGGTCAAAGACGACTTTGCCAGGGTAGTCGATGAACACGCCAAAGGTTTTCTTTCCAAAAACCATGAAAAAATTGTGCGAGCCGTAAAGGCTCTTTGTCGTCTCAACTTGGCTTGTTTGGTCTGTGTTCACGCTTTCAAAGACATAGCCGCGCTTGTTGATTCCGCGCATGGTTTCGCCCAGGCCAAAAATTTTATCGTCGCTTCCAAGGGAGCATTTCCAAGAAAGGCCGCCGTCTTTTTTAACGGCGCTTCCAATCGGCAAAGGTCCTTTTGACGCCTCAACGCTTTTAACGACAGCCTCTGTGCAAAAGGGCTTTCCAAACGTAAATCTTTGAACCATTTTTTTCCTCCAGCCGCGTCGGTCGCGGACAAAAATCTATGTCTTGAATAAAATTATAGTATTGATTTTTTTATAAATCTCGTGATATAGTATTAAAAAATAGGAATATATTCACAAGCGGCAAGAAAAAACGCTTGAAAAGCCAAAGACGCTTGTCAGCCGCATGAGCGGCAATATTTGCGCTCGCGAAGGGCTCGCGCAAACAGCCGTAACGGGGTGGAGGAATTATGGCGATTGACATTAAGAAAAAGGAAATGATTCAGCGCGGAACGGCTTTCTTTCCGATCCAATATTATTGCTCAAACACCGCGTCTCCCCTGTATAATCTGCCTGTCCACTGGCATAACGAATGTGAATTGATCCATATCCTTGACGGCGAGCATGTCTTTTTTATAGACGGCGAAGAAGTGACTGTAAAAAAAGGCTGCCTTTGCGTGATCCAAGACGGAACTTTGCACGGCGACGGCGCCAACAAAAGCACATGCCGCTACGAGTCTGTCGTCTTTGACTTTAACTTGATTAGAAACAAAAACTACGCGCATGACGCCTTTTTGGAAGACATTTCTTCCCGCAAGGTTGTGCTTAACAAAATCGTTCCGCTAAAAAACAAGGAGGCCGCGACAGAGGTTGAGAACATGTTCCTTGCGATGAGGCGGGAGCCGGTGGGCTACGAGCTTTTGACGGTGGCCCGGCTTTTGTTCATTTTTGGCTACATAAAGAACAACAACTTTTTTATTGAAGACGAAAAAGTCCTTGACCGCTCGCGCGCGCGAAGCGATCAATTAAAGGCTGTCTTTAATCTTATCAAGCAAAACTACGGTTCCGCGATCTCGCTGGACGACATGGCCGCCAGCGCCGGAATGTCGCCAAAATATTTTTGCCGCGTCTTTAGGGAGATGACCCATAGAACTCCGGTGGAATATTTGAACGCCTATCGCGTCGACCAAGCCTGCAACCAGCTTAGGGCGGGAAATGAAACTTTGATTGACGTGGCCTACAATTGCGGTTTTAACGACTTTAGCTATTTTATAAAGACATTCAAGCGCTACAAGGGAATGACTCCGCACAAGTACAGAAGCTTTGACATGCGCTTGTCTGACGAAATTCAGCCTCCGCCTGTAATTCACGAAAACGAATATTCGGACGTTAATTCCTAATTGCCGTTAATGATGACGGGTGGCCCGGATTGAATTCTTGGCGCAAGGCTATTTCGGCCAAATAGTTTTTTTGCAAAAGGCATTCGGGCTTTTTCCAGCCGGGCGCGAGGCACAGGGGCTTTGCGAAATCCAAGCCGCTGTCCTTTGCGCGAAAGATTTTTCCTGTGACGCTTGCGGAAGTTTTTTTTATTTCCACAGGCTTTTCCATGCCGGAAAAAGACACAAGAATTGAAATTTTGTCCTTATCGGGATAGTCGCCGGACAATTTAAATGCCAGCTCCCGCTCCTCTGAGCCGTCCAAAAGGTTAGACCAAGTTATTTGCAAAGTCAAATTGCTCTTTAAGCCCAGCGTGATTTGCGCCTTGCCTTCAGGCCATTCAGACGGAATGCGGGGGCAAAAATAAATCTTCTTTTTAAGAAGGTCGACTTTCATTCCCAAAAAACAATCCCAAGCGGCGCGGTGGAATTCCGAAACCGATCGGCAGCTGGAATAGGCTCCCGAAAAGCGCAAGTGGCCGTCTTGGTCTGGGTAGGCCCAAATGTTCGCGCTTAAAGCGCCGGCGCAAGGCCCGCTAAAGATTTGGTCAGCCACGTTTTTGGCAAAACGCCATGCCAAGTCTTGCTCGCCGATCGAGCAAAGGGCGCCGGCCGCAAAGCCAAAGTTCCATGTCCAAACCGTTCCGTTATGGTAGGCCGCGTCTTCGTGGTAGTATTCCCATGTTTTATGGAAGGGGTGAAAGTAAGGGTCTTTTTGAGAAAGCGAGCAAAGGCCGTGCGGAAACAAAAGCTCTTGCGCGCCGTTCTTTATTATTTTTTCTTCGACCTCTTTTGGAATGAAAGGCTGTCCTGCGATTTGAGGAATCGTTACAAGCTGCAATTGGTTGGGGCGAACCCTAAAGTCCGCCGCGTCGTCGCGCAAAACGCAGTCGGCCATTTTTTGTCCGTCGTAAAATTTTCCCAAAAAAGAATTCTTTGCCTTTGCCGCGGCTTCTTCCCAAACGCGCTTTTCCTCTTCTTTGCCCAAGATGTCTGCAGCTTCCGCTCCGCACAAAAGGGCGGTGAACCACAAGGCTTGAATGTCGTTGGCCCTGTTTCCGCGCGGGCAAAAAGATTTTTCGCCAAAAATGCGCGCGTCCATCCATGTGTCCGCGTCTCCGTGCAGCAAAAAGCCCGCGGAGTCCGTCCTTAAGTTTCTGTCGCATTCCAGGGCCAGCTGGATTGTCGGCCACATTTTTTCCAAAAACTTTTTGTCGCCGGAAAAGCGCGCGGTTTGCAAGGTTTGGATCACAAACCAAAGGCTTGCGTCGGCAGTGTTGTAAATTACGTCGCCGCTTCCGCGATAAATGTTTGGAAGGCGGCCGTAAGTCACGCTGCGGGGATTTGTGTCTTGGAACTGCGAAAAGTTTTCAAAAAGCGCTTGCGCCTCTTGAATGTTTCCGCTTAAAAGCAGGGTTCCTGGAACGGAAACAAAAATGTCGCGGCCCCAATAGTCGCGGAACCAAGGAAGGCCCGCCCAAAGCGCCTTTGTCTTGTTTTTGTTCAAAAACTGTAGGGCCGAAAATTTGGCCCACTCCAAGGCTTTGTCAAAAAGTTCGTCCTGGCTTTTGAAAGAGGATTTTTGCAAAAGGCCGTTTGTTTCCTGCAAGTGTCGGCCAAAGGCGTTTTCTTTTAGCATTTTTGCGGCGGCCTTTGTGGAAGCGCTCGGAGAGTGGTCCAGCGAAATGTAAATCTCGGCAGGCTTTTCAAAGCGCAGCATGCGCGCGTAGGCCGCTTTTTTCCCAAAGATTTTTGTAAGCTGCAACAGTTCCGACGCGATGGGTTTTTGGACTGTCACTTCTTGGCTGGCGGCGAAGGCGAGGCCCTTGTCAAATTTTTTCGCCAAGTCTATCGATGGAAGCAATGCAAGGGCGCATGCGCCTTTGCCAAAGCTTTGGCAGTTAAAGTAAAGCGCGTTGTCAAAAAGCGAGCAGACGATTTTTTGTTTTGCGGGAACAAAGTCCACTGTAAAAAATCCCGGCTCAACGCAAGTCTTTGCGCCGTCAAAGCGGGTGTAAAGCTTTTTGTATCCGTCTTCTTCGGCAAAAAGGCAAAAATCGCTAAGCAAAACTTGGTTCTTGTAAATCAATCCTTCGCCGTTGTCGGGGCTGTCCGCGCCAAGGGTCATGTAATTTTCGTTATTGTCAATATAGCAGAACTTTTTTTCTTGTTTTGGAGACAGTTCAATCTTCATATGCGTTCCAAAAGTGAATTTTATACATAATTTTACAATTTTTGCCAAAAAAGGCAAGAGCTTTTGTTGAAAATCGAACAAAAAATTGCCTATTGCCGAATTTCCGCTTTTCTTTTATACTGAACCGCATGGCTGGCGCAAGGATTTTATTCGAGCTTTTTTGGTCTTTCTTTAAGATTGGAGCGGTGACTTTTGGCGGAGGCATTTCGATGCTTCCGATAATCGACCGCGAGCTTTGCCAAAAAAAAGGCTGGGTCAGCCAAGACGAGCTGATCGACTACTACGCGATAAGCCAAGCCACGCCGGGAATCATCGCCGTCAACGTCGCGACCTTTTGCGGCCACAAGCTAAAAGGCTCTTTGGGAGCGGCAGTCTCAACCCTGGCGGTTGTCATTCCGTCGATAATCATAATTTGCCTTTTGGCCTCCTGCATAAACACGGTGGAGAAAATCCCGGTCATTAAAAAAGCGCTGATGGGAATAAACATCGCGGTCGCGGCCAACTTGTCCTATTCGATAATCAAGCTTTCGGGAAAGACAGTCTCGTCGCTGTTCACGTTTTCGCTTTTTGCCCTTGCCTTTGTCTTGGTTTACTTTTTTAAGGTCAACGTTGTCCTTGTGATTTTTTCGTCGGCCTTTTTGGGCGTCGCGATTCATTTGGCCGCGCGAAAGATGGGGAATGGCAAGGCCAAAAACGCCGCCGCCTCGACTGATTCCGACGCGGGGGAGGGCAAGGAATGAGCGCTCCGACTTTGCTTGAACTTTTTTGCATTTTCTTTTACATAGGCCTTTTTACAATTGGCGGCGGCTTGGTGGCAATCACAAGCATGCAGCAAATCGTCGTCGGCCGCGGCTGGATAACAAGCGAAAAATTTTTCAACATGGTCGCGATTTCAGAAAGCACTCCAGGCCCGATTGGCGTAAACATGGCCACTTACATCGGCTACGAGTTCCACGGAACTTTTGGCGGAATCGTCGCGACGCTTGGAGAGATTCTTCCTTCCTACATTTGCATAATTCTAATCGCGAAATTTTTCGCGCGCTTTCAGGAAAAGCCTGCCGTAAAGGCGGCCTTTAAGACTTTGCGGCCCGCCACCAGCGGAATCGTTTTGGTGGCCTGCGCGCAAGTCTTTACGCTTGCGCTTTTAAACTTAAGCGCCTTTTCTTCGGCGGCCGCCTTTAGCCTTGAAGCGCTGTCGGGCCTTGTAAAATGGAAGAGCGCCGCCTTTTACGCCGCCGCATTGCTGGCCTTGTTTTTTACAAAGGTTCACCCGATCGCGATCGTCGTAGCGGGCGCGGTCTTTGGAATAGTGTTTTTGTAAAGGCTTTTGTTCTTGCTTATGGAGCGAAGTCGCGCTATAATTTAAATAATAAAATAAATAAGGCGGAGGAAAGCATGTATTGTAGAAATTGCGGAAAAGAATTGCCGGACAACACAAACTTTTGTCCTGAATGCGGCGCGGCTCAAAGCGCGGATGGAACTGTTCGCGGAAAGGAAATGGCTGGAAAGATTTCTAGAAAGAGCCGAACAGTAGCAGCCTTGTTGGCTTTCTTTTTAGGCTATCTCGGAATACATAGATTTTATGTGGGAAAGGTTGGAACTGGCATCCTTCAAATTTTAGCCACTTGTTGTTTTGGACTTGGCGCTGTTTGGGCTTTGATTGACTTTGTTATTATATTATGCGGAAACTTCAAGGATTCGGACGGCTTTTATCTTGTAGATTGGGAAGCTAGATACTGAGCTTAAGTAAGAAAAAAAATGATATTTAAAGGTAATCCACAAGCGGAAAAAGAATTTGCGCGCTTTAATTTTCAAAAATCAGGAAAGAGGTTGCTTGGCGTCTTTGCTTTTTTGACCGTTTTTATGTTGTTTATTGGATATTTTGTCCTAAAAACGGATAGATTGTTTCAATCAAACACAATGGTTCTTATTTTTATCGGCTCAGAATTGTGTCTTGTTCCCTTTATGCTGATTATCCTATATTTTACGACAAAAAAACTAGCAAAGAATTTGGGCTCTTGGGAATTGCAAATTGAAGACAATTACGCCGTTCTCAAAAATCCATCGGCTCTTGTAAAAGTGTGTTTTGCGGATTTTATTAAATATAAAGAGGATTCGCAATCGATTACTTTTTATCTTAAAGGATTAAGAAGATTTTATATAAATTGGTTTTCATATTATGAGCCAGAAAAATTAAAGGAAACATTAAGAATAATTGCCGGAAGAATTGGAACGTACAAAAAAGAGGATCTTCCTCTCGAATTTCAAAAGACTAAGGTTGAGTTTAACTCAAAAAAAAGAAAGTCTTATCTAATTTTGGTGATTGTTGTGATAGTTCTTCAAGTTATTTCGCATTTATTTTTAAAATAATAGGATCCTACTGTAAAAAAAAGCCGTCCTTTCGGACGGCCTTTTACGTCTGGTCAAGGCACGCTTGCGCTTAAAGCCTTGACTCAGCCGTTTTGCGGATTGAAATGAAATTTTCAATCCGCAATATCCAATCAAAGATTAACTTAGAACGAACCGGCGACCGCGACGGCGCATGGCAAAAATCGAAGAACCGTTAAGAAAAACCGCGCGGCAGCGCGATTTTTTAGGTTCATCGATAGAACGCCTCGGAGCGAGACTAGCGAGCGACGGCCACTGCTTGCTGTGAGCTTGCCAGGCTAAAGCCACATAAAAAAAAGGCCCCGTTCAAACGAACGAGGCCTTTTCGATTTACAAAAATCTTAGAAACTTCCCGCTACGGCTACGGCGCAAGCCACAGTGCAGCCTACCATCGGGTTGTTGCCCATTCCCATAAAGCCCATCATCTCAACGTGGGCGGGAACAGAAGAAGATCCAGCGAACTGGGCGTCGGAGTGCATTCTTCCGAGCGTGTCGGTAAAGCCGTAAGAGGCAGGGCCGGCAGCCATGTTGTCCGGGTGCAAGGTGCGTCCCGTTCCGCCGCCAGAAGCGACTGAGAAGTACTTCTTTCCGGCGAGCAAGCGCTCTTTCTTGTATGTTCCGGCAACCGGGTGCTGGAAGCGCGTCGGGTTTGTTGAGTTTCCTGTGATTGAAACGTCAACGTCCTCGTGCCACATGATGGCAACGCCCTCGCGAACGTCGTCGGCGCCGTAGCACTTGACGATCAAGCGGTCGGGGTTGGAGCCATAGGGAACTTCCTTAACGACCTTGAGGGCCTTGTCGGTTCCTTGTCCGTTAAAGTAGTCAAATTCAGTCTGAACGTAAGTAAAGCCGTTGATGCGGCTGATGATTTGCGCGGCGTCCTTTCCAAGTCCGTTAAGGATTACGCGAAGCTTGTTCTTGCGAACCTTGTTGGCGTTAGCGGCGATTTTAATCGCTCCTTCGGCGGCGGCGAAAGACTCGTGTCCGGCCAAGAAGGCAAAGCACTGGGTCTCTTCGCTGAGCAAGCGCGCGCCCAAGTTTCCGTGGCCAAGTCCAACCTTGCGGTCGTCGGCTACAGAGCCGGGCAAGCAGAAAGCCTGCAAGCCTTTTCCGATGTTGGCGGCGGCTGTGGAACCAGTCTTGTCGCCTGTCTTTTCGGCTTCCTTGATCGCGATGGCGCTTCCCAAAACGTAAGCCCATTTGGCGTCTTCAAAACAAATCTGCTGTGTTGACTGGCAGATCTCGTAGGGGTCAAAGCCGCGGGCCTTGCAAAGATCGCGGGCCTCGTTCAAGCCGGCTTCGCCTTCCTTGAATCCGTATTCTTTAAGAGCCTTGTTCACCTGAGGAATTCGGCCTTCAAAATCTTCAAATAATGCCATAGTGTCCTTCCTCCTGATTACTCTTTGCGGGGGTCAATGAGCTTGACCATGCCCTGGTCGGCTGTCACGCGTCCGTAGTGGGTGCGCGCTCCTTCGATGGCTTCCTGCGCGGGCTTTCCGGCCTTGAGCGCGTCCATCAATTTTCCGAAGTTGATGCAGTTGTAGCCGATGATTTGGTTGTCCTTGTCAACGGCGCAAGTCTCAACGTAGCCTTCGGTCATTTCCAAGTAGCGGGGGCCTGTCTTTCTGGTGGCGAACATAGTTCCGACCTGAGAGCGCAAGTTCTTTCCGAGGTCTTCCAAAGAGGCTCCGACCTTGAGTCCGTCCTTAGAGTAGGCTGACTGAGTGCGGCCGTAAACGATCTGCATGAAAAGCTCGCGCATGGCCGTGTTGATGGCGTCGCAAACAAGGTCAGTGTTCAAGGCTTCAAGCAAAGTCTTTCCGATCAAGATTTCTGAGGCCATGGCGGCTGAGTGAGTCATTCCTGAGCAGCCGATTGTCTCGACCAAAGCTTCTTCGATGATTCCGTTCTTCACGTTCAAAGAAAGCTTGCAGGCGCCTTGCTGGGGGGCGCACCAACCGATTCCGTGAGTGAATCCGGAAACGTCTTCAATTTTCTTTACCTTGACCCATTCGCCCTCTTCGGGAATCGGGGCCGGTCCATGATACGCGCCCTTAGCCAAGGGACACATATGCTCCACTTCTGCAGTGTAAGTCATGAAGTTCTCCTTAATATGTATGAGTAAGTTGAACGATATGATAGCGCAAACGGCGGGAAGTTTCAATAAATGCGGTTGACAAAAGCGTTTTATTGTTCTAAACTAATCAAAATTAGTCAATGCTAATATAATTAAAGCGTTTATGGAGGCTTATATGCTGAACTGTGTCGCAATCGACAAAATCATCGGCCGCGAGATAATCGACTCGCGCGGAAACCCCACCGTTGAAGTGGACGTTATCTTGGAAAACGGCGTTCTTGGCCGCGCCGCCGTTCCCAGCGGAGCGAGCACCGGAGAGAACGAAGCGCTTGAATTGCGCGACGGCGACAAGGCGCGCTACGGCGGAAAGGGCGTCCTAAAGGCCGTGGAAAACGTAAACAAAATCATCGCCCCCGCGCTCAAAGGCTTCAACGTTTTTGAGCAGCGCGCGCTGGACATGAAAATGCTCGCTCTTGACGGAACTCCTACCAAGTCAAAGCTTGGAGCCAACGCGATTCTTGGCGTTTCCCTTGCGGCGGCGCAGGCGGCGGCCAAGGCCTTGAACGTTCCGCTCTACCGCTACATCGGCGGGGCCAACGCTCACGTTCTTCCGGTTCCGATGATGAACATAATTAACGGAGGCGCTCATTCCGACGCTCCGATCGCTTTCCAGGAATTCATGATTAGGCCGGTCGGCGCCAAGTCCGAGCGCGAGGCGATCAGAATGGGAGCGGAAGTTTTCCACGCGCTGGCCAAGCTTTTAAAAGGCCGCGGCCTTTCAACCGCTGTCGGCGACGAAGGCGGCTTTGCGCCAAAGTTTGACGGAATCAACGACGCGCTGGACAGCATCGTTCAGGCCATAAAGGACGCGGGCTACAAGCCGGGCGACGACGTAAAGATTGCGATGGACTGCGCGGCCAGCGAGTTCAGCGTTCAAAAGGACGGAAAATTCTATTACAACTACAAGCAGCTTTCAAACGGAACGCCAAAAGACCCCAACGGAAAAGAGCTTTCGGACGACGAGCAAATCGCATACCTTGAGGAGCTGATTACAAAATATCCGATAGACTCGATTGAGGACGGCCTTGACGAAAACGACTGGGAGGGCTGGAAAAAGCTTACCGCCAAAATCGGAAGCCGCTGCCAGCTTGTCGGCGACGACCTTTTTGTCACCAACGTTAAATTCCTTGAAAAGGGAATCAAGGAAGGCGCGGGAAATTCAATCCTCATCAAGGTGAACCAAATCGGCTCGCTCACAGAAACTTTGGAGGCCATCGAGATGGCCCACCGCCACGGCTACACGACCGTGACAAGCCACCGTTCCGGCGAAACCGAAGACACGACAATCGCAGACATCGCCGTGGCCACTAACTCAGGCCAAATCAAGACCGGCAGCATGAGCCGCACCGACCGCATGGCCAAATACAACCAGCTTATCCGCATCGAGGAAGAGTTGGGCGGCACGGCTGTCTACGGCTACAAGAAGTTAAGGTAAAAAAAAACGGGCGGCCTTGGCGCCGCCCGATCTTCGCCATTTTAGCGCTTTTCGCTCAAATTTTTTACCAATTTTCGGCGCTTACCTCAAAGTAGCTTTGCGGATGGGCGCAAACGGGGCAGGCGGCCGGAGCCTTTGTTCCCACGACGATGTGGCCGCAGTTTCGGCATTCCCAAACCTTGACTTCGCTCTTTTCAAAGACTTGCGCGGTCTCGACGTTCTTTAGAAGGGCGCGGTAGCGTTCCTCGTGGCGCTTTTCGATCGCGGCCACCATGCGGAACTTGGCGGCCAAAGCCTTGAAGCCTTCTTCCTCGGCGGTCTTGGCGAAGCCTTCGTACATGTCGGTCCACTCAAAGTTTTCGCCGTCGGCCGCCGCTCCCAAGTTTTGGGCCGTCGTTCCCAACTCGCCAAGCTCCTTGAACCACATTTTGGCGTGCTCCTTTTCGTTGTCCGCCGTGGCCAAGAAAATGGCCGAGATTTGCTCGAATCCTTCTTTTTTAGCGACGCTGGCAAAGTATGTGTACTTGTTTCTAGCCTGAGACTCGCCCGCGAAGGCGGCCTGCAAATTCTTTTCCGTCTGCGTTCCCGCGTACTGATTAGCCATAGTTTCCTCCATAATAAAACATGAATAATTGTAAGTTGGCCTAGATTATAGCGCGCTTCGCGCGCTTTTGCTAGAGGAAATTCATTCAAACGCCCGCCTTCGCGGGCTTTGCAATAGCGCGCTTCGCGCGTTTTTGCTAGAGGAAATTTAGTCAAGCGCCCGCCGCCTTGGCTATAGATTAAAAATTCGATTTATACTATAATACAAATCAAATTTTTCAAAAATGGAGAATGCCATGAAAAAAATCGTTTTGTTTTTGACAGCGGGCCTTTTGGCTTTGACGGCGGCTTGGACATACAATCCTCCGGTCCAGGGCGAAAACCTTTTTTACTTTAGCCATCCAGAGCTCATCACAAGCGGAAACTCAGTCGCCGGCGGCGGAATCGAATCGGTTCTTCCCGCCAGCGGAACCTTGAATCCGGCGCTTGTCGGCTTGGAAGAGCGCGTAAGCCTTGACTTGGGCTACACGGCCATGTTCAACGGCCTTAGCGAGGAGCGCGGCAACAAAAAGTACGCGCAGGCCTTTGGAACGGGAATTTTGATTCCGACAGACTGGGCCAACTTTGGCGCCGAAATCCAGGGCGTTTTCAGCGAATTCAGCAACATGCCGCTTGGAAACAGCATTCACTTCAAGACCTTCGCCGCCAAGCAGTTTATGGACAGGCTTTACATCGGCGTGGGCCTCGGCTTTGGCTACGAGACAAAAATCCACAAGGACTGGATGTTGACAGCCGACGTTGGCGCCATTTACGATTTTGGCGACTTGGGCTTCCTCAAGAATTTCCGCGTGGCCGCCAGCGCCAACAATCTCGGAAAGACGCTCGCGTCTGACGTAAACTGGCAGGGTTATCCTTCAATGTTCACATTTAGGGGAGGCGCCGCCGCCGAATTGATACATGCGAAAAATTTCGTTTTGGGCCTCTCTGTTGATGTAACCACTCCGCTCTTTATGAATTTAATAGTTGACTCTGGAGTGCAAATGCGAATTTGCGACTTTGTCCAAATCAATTCCTCTTGGGAATGGAACGCTGAGGAAGCTTGGGACGGCCACAATTCTTGGATCCCGACCCTTGGCGTCGTTTTCAAGTTCAACATTGGAATGGGCAACAGCAACTTCGTAAAGAAGCATGATTGGTCAAAGAGCGAGCTTTGTCCGTCCGCCGCTTGGAAAAACGTTGACAAGGACATCAACATGATCGGCGTAGGCGCCGTTTTGCGCTTGGGCCAAAAAGACAGGTCTGGTCCGGACATCGAGCTTGAATAGACTGGCAGCCCCGCGGCCTTAGCGGGGACAAGGCATTTTACTAAATGGGAGCGTTTACAATGAAAAAACTTCGCGTTGCGTCTTTATTCTTGATTGGCGGCTTTGCGGCGGCTCTTTTTGCGGCCGACGCTTCAAATTCGCCAAAATACATTTCTCCAAACAACGACGGCGTGCAAGACACGCTGGAAGTCAAATTCAGCGTCAAGGACAAAAGCAAAATTTTCGGCTGGTCCTTGGTGATTGAAGACGCCGGCGGAAAGGTTGTGCGAACCATTGGAAACAAGGTCGCGCTTCCGACTTCGTTCAACGCCAAAAAGTTCATCAAGCAAATCGCTTCCAAAAAGCAGTCGGTGGAAGTTCCGCCGGTAGTCGTTTGGAACGGAGCCTTCGACAACGGAGAAACCGCTCCCGACGGCGAATACTATTATTACATCACTGCCACCGACGAGCGCAAAAACCAAAACTCCACAAAAAAGCTTCCGGTCATCGTAAAGAACGCGCCGCCGGTCGTAAAGCTTTCGGTCTTGCCCGAAGGCCAAAGAATTTTCGGCGAAGGCGACAAGCCGGAATTCGCCTTTGGCCAGCAAGGCTCAAAGGAAGACAAGTGGGTGGCCAAGATTGAGGCCGCCGACGGCAAGGTTGTCCGAAACTATGTTTGGACAGACACCCAGCCTTCAGACTTTACTTGGCCCGGAACCGACGACAAAGGCGTAATCGTCGCCGACGGCGTTTACAAGTACACGATCAGCGCCACCGACCGCGCCGGAAACTCAGTCACGGCCGAGGTTCCCAACATCATATTCTCAGCCGAAAAGCCCGAGACAAACGTAATGGTTGTCGGCTCGCGCTATTTTTCAATTCCCTCAAAGAGCAAGACTTCTTCTGTAAAGCTTGACGTCGTCATCCCCGAGCCTAGGCGCGGAAGCGGAAACGCGATTGTAAATTGGAGCGTGGACATCTTGGGCAAATCAGGAAACGTTGTCAAAAGCTGGAAGGGCCAGCGCGGCGACGTTCCTCCAAAAGAAATTCTCTTTGACGGAAAGAACCAAGACGGAGCGCAAATCCCCGACGGCGAATACTACGCCCGCGTCAACGCCGAATACTTGAACGGCTACAAGACGCCCACGGTGAATTCTCCGGTATTTACTTTTGACACTGTTTCGCCCGCGGCTGAATTGCTTTCCTACGACGAAATATTCAGCCCTGACGGAGACGGAAACAAGGACGCCTTTACCCTTAAGCAAAGCTTTGAAAAGAAGGGCGGCGCTCCTGTCCGCAACTGGACCGCGAAAATCGTAAGCGCCAAAAACGGACAGACTGTCTACGAATGGAAATTCGGAGCCAATCCGCCCGAGAGCGTTTCTTGGAACGGCTTGGATTCAAGCGGAAACCTTTGCTCTGACGGCGACTACAACTACGAGCTTTCGGCGAGCGACTTGGCCGGAAACTCATTTGAGACAAAGACCGCCAAGGCCTTTACTTTGGACACTTCAAAGACCGAGGTCATGCTCGCCGCAAGCGATCCGGCCTTTAACCCCAACGGCAAGCGCAGGACCGTCGCCTACACAAGCGTCTTAAAGTCCAGCGCGGTCAAGTCATACAATTTTGAAATCAAGAACTCAAGCGGAGTCGCAGTCTTTGCCTTGCAGGGAAGCGGCAACGTTCCCGGAAAAATTTCTTGGAACGGAAAATCCAGCGCCGGCCTTCTTTGCGACGACGGGCTTTACACGGCTTCGATTTCGATAGAGTCGGTCAACGGATCTTCTGCCCGCGCCGAGGCGGCTCCGGTTCAAATCGACACAAAAGTTCCCAGCGTGGAAATCTCGTTGACCGACACAATCTTTAGCCCCGACGGAGACAGCCGCAAGGAAAGCCTTAAGGCGGCCGCCGCCAACTCCACGGAAGAGGACGAATGGCTTGCCACTGTCGTGAACGCAAGCGGCGCCGTCGTAAAGACATTTGAATGGCCCAAAAAAGTTCCGGCTAAATTTGAATGGGACGCCCGCGACGACAACGGCAACAAGGCGCCCGACGGAACTTACTCGCTTGTCGTAAGCGCGGCGGACAAGGCCGGCAACGAATTCCGCAAAAAGTTTGACAACATCGTCGTCGACAGCCGCCCGACAAGCGCTTATGTGACGGCGGCCTTGCCTGGAATCAGCCCTGAGTCAAAGACCGGCCTGACCAAGCAAAGCTTTGCGGTTCGCATCGGCCTTAACGAAGGAATAGAGTCGTGGTCGTTTGAAATCGTTGACGCAAAGGACAAGGCCGTTTACGCCTTTGACTCTGGCGCCAAGACAATTCCGGCCGCTTTTGTTTGGGACGGAAAGGACAAGGACAAAAACAACCTTGAGGGAACCTTTGCCGGCCGCCTGAAGATCGACTACGTAAAGGGAAACCATGTCGACGTAAAGACAAGCGCCTTCATTTGCTCGGTAACGCCGCCGGCCTTGACGGTAAGCGTCGCTCCCGAATTCTTCAGCCCCGACAATGACGGAACCGACGACGACTGCTTTATCTCGCTTAGGGGAAGCGCCGCCAACGGAGCCAAGCTTGTAAGCTGGTCGTTTGACATCAACAATCCAGTCTCAACCGGAAAGGCCGGCGCCTTCTGGAAGACAAACGGAACTGAAAAAATCACGCCCCAAATCATTTGGGACGGCCTTAGCAACACCAGCGTGGAAAAGGATGGAAAGGCCGAGCGCGTTCAGTCCGCGATGGATTATCCTTACGTCTTTACGGCCACCGACAGCCTTGGCCTTACAAGCGTAAAGACGGGAATCATTCCTGTTGACATTTTGGTAATCCCGGACGGAGACGTCCTTAAGATGGCCGTTCCGTCAATCATATTCCGCTCTAACCACGCGGACTTTAAGACCGCCGAAGAGGCGCCCGGAAGCCAGGTCACAAAGGCCCAGGCCGACAACAACAGGCGCGTCCTTAAGCGCGTCGCCGAGATTCTAAAGAAGTTCCCGGACTACACGGTGACTGTCGTAGGCCACGCCAACAAGACGGGCGCCGCAGGAGAGGACGACATTTTGCTAAGCCTTTCAAACCAGCGCGCGGCCTTTGTGAAGGATTGTTTGGTTGAGTACGGAATCAAGGCCGACCGCCTTAGTTCGGAAGGAAAGGGCGGAAGCCAGCCCATGGCCGAGTTTAGCGATACGGCCAACTGGTGGAAGAACCGCCGCGTAGAATTTATTTTGCACAAGTAGGAACGGTATGTCGCTACGCTAATTTTGCTATAGGAAGCGATTCAACTGCGCTCTCGCGAGCGCGGGCAATCAAGGCGCGCTTGCGCTTAAAGCCTTGACTCGTTACTGGCGCAACATGTCTTTTGAAATTTTGTAAACGCTGCCGCAGTTTTTGCAGCTGACTTCTATCGGGTCGGGGTCGTTGGCAAGAATGTCCTCAAGCTCGGTCTTGCCTATGTGCTTGATTGAGTCGGCGAAGGCTTCGGTGGAGCAGGGGCAGTCAAAGACCACGTCCCGCTCCAAGACGATTTTTGGGTCAAACTCGCGGAAGAGGCCTTTTATAAGCGGCTCGCGCGTCTGGCCTTCGCTGAACCATTGGCCAAGGGAAGGACAGGCTCCAAAGGCGCGCTCGGCGTTTTGAATGAGCGCGTCGCGCTTGGCGGCCGCGTCAACCTTGTTGTCTTCCTTAACGCCTCCGACAGCCGGCAGCGCCTGCATAAAAAGGCCGCCCGCTCCGATGACCCGGCCTTGCTTGTCAAACTGGATTCCTGTGCTAAAGGCCGTGTTGGTTTGCTCCGACTTTGCGAAATACCAGGCCAAGTCCTTGGCAATGTTCCTGAACTTGATTTCGGTCGTGCCGGTTTGCGGGGCCTTGGCTCCTTCGATGTCGCGGGTGACCGAAACGATTCCGCCGCCAAAGAAGTCTGTCAAGTCCCAAGATGTTATCTCATGCTCGATCGGTATCTTGTCCTGAAAAATGTATCCGCGAACATAGCCGCTGGAGTCCGCCTCAACCGAAAAGCCGGCGGCCGGTCCGTCAGTGTCGTAGCGGAAAGTCAAATGCTCGCGGCCCTTCATCGTTTGGATCATAAGCGCGGCGCAAAGCTCCGCCTGTCCCAAAATCAAGGTTTCCAAAATTCCCAAGTTGTGCTGGACCCGCATTTGGTTTACCATGCGCGTTCCGTTGTAAATGGCGCCGCGGAACATTCCGTCTCCGGCGACAAAAACCGTCATGCCGTCCTTTTCCACGCCTTCAAGTTTTTTTAACAGTTCCTGGTCGGTTATCGGTTGGCTAATCATTTTGTCTCATCCTCGTTTCTGTTTCGATTCTAGCGGCGGCCATTTCCTTGTCGCTTGGAATCCAATCGTATTTTTCCTTCAATTTGCGGGCGGCGGCTAAAGCGTCCGCGCCGCATTCGTCAAGGGCCGCTTTTCGGTCTTGCAAGAATTCCTTTAGCGGAAAAAGGCTTTCGCTTGACTTTAGGTCAAAGCCGGTGACAAGCCAGCGGTCTTTTACAAATGTCAGCGACACCGTTCCGCAAGTTTTTTCTACGCTTATGTCGCTTTCCGGCCCTTCGTTGTGAACGCGGAAGTAGCTTGCGTAAAATTGGCTTGTCTCTCCGTTTTTTACGTTGAGCGGAACAGGCTTTTGCTTTAACGTTGGAGCGCTTGCCCGGTTTGAGGCCTCTTGCTCAAGGCCAGAAGCAAGAGGCGGCGGCGTCAGCTTGAAGTTTGTTATTCCATAAATCCACTTGTCCTCAAGGTCGCTCCTGTAAACGAAAATTTCAGGAGTCACCGTTCCGACCGTTTGGCTAAAGGCGTCGCGCATTTTGCTTGAAACGTAAACGCCGCTTGTGGAATCGATAAGCTTTTTTGCCTCGCTTCCCTTGCTGGCCGCCTGCATCAAAATCGTGTTCATCGAATGAAAGCCGCTAAAAAAGACTTCGGCCGTTTGCCGGTCGGTCAATGAAATTGTCGTGGGCCGGTTAAGCCTGTCGTTATGCACGGAGCGGCCAAAGAAAAGGCTGGCCGCGATCAAAAATATTCCGGTGATGAAAAGCGCGCGGTTCCGCCTTAAACCGCGGCTGGCCTTTGCCCTTGCGGATTTTCTTCCCAAAAGCTTTTTGGCGGCCTCTTCAAATTCTTTTTGGCTCACCGCGCTTTTTCGCTCAACGCCATGGACGCTTCCGTCCGCCGCCAAGCCCAATTCCGCGGCCAGCTCTGCAAGCGCAAAGTCTTTGTCCAGCCATTCGATTTTGGGGGAGCCGTCGTTCGCGCCGGAAGCGCGCCGTCCGCTTTTTTGCGACAAGCCCGACTCTTGCAGCTTTTGCTCAAAGGCCGCGCTTCCGTATTCAAGCGCGTAGGAAATTTGGCCGCTAAGCTTTTCGTTGGCTCCGTTCACTTTGTTTTTGAGCGGAAGATAGCGCGCGTCAAGAATGTCGGCC
This sequence comes from Treponema sp. UBA4377, assembly GCA_002391235.1. Taxonomy (GTDB): domain Bacteria; phylum Spirochaetota; class Spirochaetia; order Treponematales; family Treponemataceae; genus Treponema_D. The sequence goes on along the minus strand of DGRX01000012.1, from coordinate 8,254 downwards.
TGGCGCTCCTCAAGGCTTTTTGCGGGGAAGGGAAGCTGGCCCGAAATCGCCTGGTAAACCAAGGCGGCGCGTATGTATGCCACGGCGCGGGCCCCGCTTAAATTTTTGTCCTGCCACGCCGCCTGCAAAAAAGCGTAGTCGTCCTCGTTTGCGTTGTGAGCGGCGAATTCAAAAATGCCTTGGGGCAAAAACAACAGAGTGATTTTATTTTTGGCTTGCTTAAAAAGAATTCCGCCCGCGCCGTTTGCCGGGAGCCATTTTTCTTCCAAAATCGCTTGTCGGACGCAAGCCGAATAGGCGTAAAGGGCCCGCGCCTTTTCGCCCTTGTCGCCAGCTTGCATTATGCCCAAAAGCGGCCGGCCTCCAAAGCCCTTTCCTGTGAACAAAACCTGGCCGCTTTGCTTTTCGGCCTCCGTTCCCTCAAAGCGGAAGGGCTTGAAAGAAAAGCGCAAGTCCGGCGTAAAAAGCGCTCCGGCAGCGGCCTGCTTTATCGCGGCCTCAGCCCAAACGCCTTCTTCGTTTAAGTTTATGGCCGACTGGATTTTACCAAAGGCGGCTTCGTTTAAAAGAGAGTTGAGGAAGGTTTGTTTTTCTGTGGACGCGGTGATGTTCATGGGGGTATTATAGCGGCAAAAAAAAATGCTTTCAAGTCTGCGCCCGTTTTGGTCTTGCAAACCCTTAAATACACTGCTAAAATACCCTTATGAGCAAACCCAATCCCCGCCGCGAGGGCGGACAGACATTCGGCCAGGCCTTGGCCGCAAAAGTGATTCTTCGCGTTGTCACAATCGTATTGATCGCCGCGGCGGTCTTCGCTCTGGCGGCCTTCGCGCTTTCCAAATTGCAGGCGGCGCGCGTCCAAAACAAAAGGACGGCGGTGGAGCGCGAGCTTGCCGAATGCGCCGAGCTTGTCCTTTACAAAATGCGCTACAGCGACATCATCACGATAAAAAAGCGGGGAGCGATAGCCAAGGCCTTTAGCATAGTCCGCTACGAGGGCGTTTTGCGCGCGGGGATAGAAAACATCCGCGACGCGGAAGTGATCGTGTCTCCGGACGCAAAAAGCGTCACGGTAAAGATTCCGCCCACGGTCTTGCTAGGAAACGACATTCAGTCGCAGGAAGTCTTTGACGAGCAGCAGCGGCTTTTTACCCGCATCGGAACGCAGGAAATTTTCGACCAAATAGAAATCGCCAAGCGCGAGGCCGCCGACGAAATCCTTGCCGACGGCCTTTTGGACGACGCCGACGCTCGCGCCAAGCAAGTCGTCGCCGCCCTCTTGCGCCCGCTCGGCTTCCGCGCCGTCACCGTCGAAATAAAGTAGGAACGGTCAAGGCGCGCTTAGCTAATTTAGCATTAGGAAGAAATTTTAGTAAACCGACAAAAAAAGCGCGCAAAAGCGGGCGCGAGAAGGAGCGGGGCGGCTGGCGGCGACACTCTGTTTGCGCCGCCGCGTAAGCGGCGAAGTAAAATAGTTTCAAGCGCAAACAGCGTGTAGCGACGATATCGAGCGGCGCCGATCGGACGCAGCCGCGACTGGGAGCGTCCGTTTTTGCGCGTTTTTTTTCTTGTTTTTTCTATAAAATTTCTTAAAAAAATTCTTGCATTATTTAAATAAGCGCGCTATAATTGTATAATAATATTATTGTAATTCGTGTAGTTCGTTCACGGGAGGGGCATGATGAACGAATGGCTCAAAAAACTTGGCGAGAGCGCGAAAGCGGCTTGGGCCAAGTGGTCAAAAATTCAAAAAGGGATTGTCATAGGCATTGCCATAGCGATCATTGTCGCGGTGGCCGCCTTGTTCCGCGTATCTTCAACTCCAACGACAGTAAGGCTGTTTAACGCTCCTGTTACTGGCGACATGCAGTCGCAGATTTTGACGCGCTTGGACCAAGAAAACGTTGAGGCTACGGTCAACGACGCGGGCTACATTTCCGTTCCAGACGAAAAAACCGCGATTAAAATGCGCGAAATCCTTATTTCCGAAGGCTTGGTTCCCGCCGTTGTCGATCCCTGGGCCTCCTTCTTTGACCGCGGCTGGTCAACCACCGACGCAGACCAAAACCAAAAGAAAAAGATTGCGATAGAAAGGGCTTTGACCCAGCACGTGCAGGCCGTTGAAGAGGTGGCCAGCGCGGACGTTCGCCTTTCGCTGCCGGAAGACAAGCTTTTCGCCTCGGAGCAAGACCCGGTAAAGGCCAGCGTAATCATTCGCGCGAAGCCGATGAGCGACCTTTACTCCAACCGCCGCAAAATTCTGGGCATCCAGCGCCTTATTATGAGCGCGGTGGAAGGCTTGACGGCCGAAAACTGCGTCATCACCGACAGCGAAGGAAACATCTTAAACGACTTTGAGGGCATGGCCGAAAGCGACCGCCTTGACTTGGTAAAAAAGCAGGAAAAGCTTATCCGAGAGGGCGAGGCCCACTACCGCGCCCAAATCCTAAAGGCCTTGCAAAACACGCTCTCCGCCGACCGCGTGCGCGACCTTAACATAAAGATCAGCATGGATTTTTCCAAGGAAACAAAGGATTCCACGGTTTACCATCCAATCACAATCCGCGAGGACAACCCCGACACGCCTTACGACGATTCCGAATTCCGCGACACGCTTCCAATAAGCCAGCAAACTGTTACCCGCGAATGGCAGGGAACGGGCTTCAATCCGCAAGGCCCCGCCGGAACCGAAGGCCAAAACCCGCCGACTTACGCCGACATGTCCAACGTGATCGGAAAGCAAACCGAAACCGGCGTTACGCAGAACAACGCGCTCAACACAGACCAAATCCACCGCGAGGAAAGCCCCCGCTACAACAAGGTCACGGTTTCGGTCAACATTGACGGCATTTGGACAAAAAAATACGACAAAAACCACAATCCTGTCTTCAACGAAACCGGCGGAATCGAGCGCGACTACGCTCCCGTTCCCAAGGAACAGTTGGAGCAATGGGCCGACTACATTCAAAGCGCGATTGGCTACGACCGCGCCAAGGGCTACAAGGTCACGGTGACCAACATTCCCTTTGACCGCAGCGCCGAATTTGAGGCCGAAGACGCGGCCATTCTCAAGGCCCGCCAAACCCGCTTGACGATAATTTTGGTTCTTATCGGCTTGGCGGCGATTTTGGCGATTTTCATCCTTTATCGCTTTATCAGCCGCGAGATGGAAAGGCGCCGCCGCCTTCGCGAAGAGGAATTGCTCCGCAAGCAGCAGGCCGCCCGCGACCAGGCCCTTTGGGAAGCCAAAGAAGAGGGCGTGGAAGTCACGATGTCGGTCGAGGAGCGAAAGCGCGCCGAATTGCAGGAAAACGCCATCGCTATGGCCAAAGAGCATCCTGAGGACGTCGCGATGCTCATCCGCACTTGGTTGATGGAGGAGTAAAAAATGACAAGAGAAGAATTGAATTTTGAAATGACCTCCGAGAAGGGGATTCCCGGAAAGAAAAAGGCGGCCATCTTGTTCGGCGAGTTGGACACCGCCGCCGCCGAAAGCGTCATGGAATACCTTAACGAGGGCGAAAAACGCAAGCTTTTAAAGGCCATGCGAAAGCTCGGAACAAAATACAACCCCAACAATCCTTCCGAAGTTCGCGACGAAATTCGCGTGCTGGAGACTTTAGAAAGATTCGGAAAAGTCCGAAATATATATAGGGACGTGGCGGGCGAAAGAAAAGCCTTTGAAAAGAAAATGGCCGCTCCTACCGCTCAAATTAGGAACGCGATTGACAACTATCCGGATCAAGTGGCCTCCGTTTTGAGCGCCTGGTTAAAAAAAGACGAGTAGAGGAAGTTAAATGTCAGACGAATCGGCAAAACCAAAGTCATCGCCAAAGCCTCAGCTAAAGCCCGCCGGAGCCAAAAAAGGCGGAGCCAAGGATTTTAAAAGCCTCACAGGCCGGCAAAAGGCGGCTATTTTCTTAGTTTCTGTCGGAAGCGACGTTTCGTCGGAAATAATGAAGCACTTGCGCGAAGACGAAGTCGAAACTTTGACTTTTGAAATCGCGCGTTTGGAAACAATCGACGCGGAAATAAAAGACCAGGTCTTGGAAGAATTCCAAGATTTGATGAACGCCCAAAACTTCATCACGACGGGCGGCATCGACTACGCGCGCGAATTGCTTGAAAAGTCTTTGGGAAGCCAAAAGGCCATCGACATCATAAACCGCTTGACTTCAAGCTTGCAGGTCCGCCCCTTTGACTTTATCCGCCGCACTGACCCGGCGCACCTTTTGAACTTTATCCAGCAGGAATATCCGCAGACAATCGCCTTGATTTTGGCCTATTTGGAACCTGCCAAGGCCGCCGTGATTTTGCAGAACTTGCCCGAAGAGATTCAGCCCGAAGTTTCAAAGCGCCTTGCCACGATGGACCGAACAAGCCCTGACGTTTTGCGCGAAGTTGAGCGCGTTTTGGAAAAGAAGCTTTCAACATTGTCAAGCGAAGACTACACAGCCGCGGGCGGCGTCGAATCAATCGTTGAAATCCTTAACCTTGTCGACCGCTCTTCCGAAAAAGCCATCATCGAGTCTTTGGAAGAGGAAGACCCCGATTTGGCGGAAGAGATCAAAAAGCGCATGTTCGTATTCGAAGACATCGTCATGCTCGACGACCGTTCGATCCAGCGCGTTCTTCGCGAAGTCGACACGCAGGAATTGGCCAAGGCGCTCAAATCCGTCGACGCCGAAGTTCAGGACAAGATTTTCCACAACATGTCAAAGCGCGCGGCCAGCATGCTAAAGGAAGACATGGAGTTTATGGGACCTGTGCGCCTCAAGGACGTCGAAGAATCCCAGCAGAAAGTCGTTTCCACAATCCGCCGCTTGGAAGAAAAAGGCGACATTGTTATCGCTCGTTCCGGCGAAGACGAGCTTGTATCTTAAAAGTTTTAGAGGAAGTAAATGGCAAAATCTGTATTTAGGCCGCTTGAATTTAAGGACGACAAAAAAGACGTTGTTACTCTAAAGCTATACCGCGACTACGCTCCTGTTGTGGAGGAAGTGGAAGAAGTCGCCGAGCCGGAATACACAGGCCCCACCGCCGACGATTTGCGCCGCGAGGCCGAAGAATTCAAGAAGAATTGGGAAATCGAAAAGCAAAACATGCTTGCCGACGCGCAAGCCAAGGCCGACGAAATCGTAAAAAAGGCCGAAGACGCGGCCTTTGCCGAAGTTAAGCGGCAAACCGACCAAGCGCAAATCGTAAAGACAGAGGCCGAGACCGCCGCGCAGGAAACGCAAAAGGCCGCCCAGGCCGAAGCGCAAAAAATGCTTGACGAGGCCCGCGCCCAGGTGGAAAAGCTTAGGAACGAATCTTCAAAAGAGGGCTTTGACCAAGGCCGCGAAGAGGGCTTCCAAAAAGGATACGCCGAAGCCCAGCGCCTTGTAGAGCGCATGCACAAAATCGTGGACTCGGTAATGCAGAGGCGCGAGGAAATCCTTAACGAAACAGAGCGCCAAATCGTAGAGCTTGTCATTTTGATCACCCGCAAGATCGTCAAGGTCATCAGCGAAAACCAAAAGAGCGTCATTCTTAGCAACGTGCTTTCGGCGCTCAAAAAAGTAAAGGGCCGCGGCGACGTGACGATTCGCGTCAACCTTGCCGACGTTCAGCTTACAACGGAGCATATCCAAGACTTTATCAGCCGCGTTGAGGCGATAAAGGGAATCACTGTCATGGAAGACTCGTCGGTCGAAAGCGGCGGCTGCATTGTCGAAACAGACTTTGGCGCGATCGACGCGCGCATTTCAAGCCAGCTTACCGAGCTTGAAGAAAAGATTATGGAAGTTTCGCCGATTAAGAGCGTCGCAAAGTCTGACGTTCCTGACGCGTAAGTCCAGCGCGGACAAGGGCGCGGCTTTTTGGGTGGGAAAAAGTGAAGTCTTCATACAACGTAGAATTCAATCTTAACAAGTATCTCAACACTGTAAAAAACTCCGAGACGATTTTGTACATCGGAAAAGTAAAGAGCGTCAACGGCCTTGAAATCTTGAGCGAAGGGCCGCGCTCGGTCATCGGAGAAATTTGCACGATAAGAATCGCAAGCCTAAAAAAAGACATGCTGGCCGAAGTCGTCGGCCTTGACGGAACAACCGTAAAGCTTACCGCTTTTGGCGACACGCGCGGAATCGAAGTCGGAACGGAAGTCGTCGCGTCGGGACAAACCTTGCAAGTGCCTGTGGGGAACGGCTTGCTTGGCCGCGTTGTTGACGCAACCGGAAAGCCGATGGACGGAAAGGGCGACATCAACGCCGAGACGACATATCCCGCGCAAGCCGCCGCTCCAAACGCGCTTAGCCGCCGCGACATAGACCGGCGCATAACGACAGGCGTGCGCGCGATTGACTCAATGCTTACGGTTGGCGCGGGCCAGCGCTTGGGAATATTCGCAGGCTCAGGCGTCGGTAAGTCCACCCTTATGAGCATGATAGCGCGCAACACCGACGCTGACATAAACGTAATCGCGCTTGTAGGAGAGCGCGGCCGCGAGGCGCCTGACTTTATCAAGCGCGACTTGGGCGAGGAAGGCCTAAAGCGCTCGGTGGTGGTCCTTGCCACAAGCGACATGCCCAGCATTTGCCGCTTGCGCGCGGCTTACGTGGCCACCGCCATAGCCGAATACTTCCGCGACAAGGGAAAGAACGTAATGCTTATGTTCGACTCGATCACGCGCTTTGCCCAGGCCCAGCGAGAAATCGGCTTGGCGGCCGGAGAGCCTCCCGCGCGCGAAGGATTCCCTCCAAGCGTCTTTGACATGATTCCAAAACTGCTTGAGCGCGCCGGCGCCAACGACAAGGGGTCGATCACGGCCTTTTACACGGTACTGGTCGAAGGCGACGACATGAACGGCCCGATCGCCGACACCGTGCGCGGCGTTTTGGACGGCCACATTATTCTTGACAGAAAGTTGGCGCAAGCCTACCATTATCCTGCGATTGACGTTTTGGGAAGCATCAGCCGCCTTAGCCGCCGCGTCACCGGAAAGAAAACCCGCGAGGCTTGCGGCGTGGTTCGCCAATGGATGGCCACATACCAGCAAAACGAATTGATGATAACGACCGGAGCTTACGCCCGCGGCTCAAGCCCCGCGATAGACGCCGCGATAGAAAAGCATGAAGAGATCGAAGAATTCCTAAAGCAGGAAGAAACCGACGCTTGCCCGATGAAGGACACGCTGGACAAGCTTTCCGCGCTTACTGGAATCCAAATCCCGGAAGAAGAGTATGTTGAGCGGCCCGCCGTCGCGATTCCGACAGTCGCGCAAGTTGTCGACCAAAGGGCTGCGCCGGCAGTTTCGGACGCGCAAGCTGAGGCCGGCGCTTGAAAAAGTTCGTCTTTGAGCTTGAGCAGCTTTTGAATCTCAGAAAATACGAGCAAGACCAAGCGCAAATAGAATTGGGAAAAGCCATTCAAGTGGAACAGCAAATTCAGGACGGCTTGGACACTCTAGCCCAGCAATACGTGGCCACAAAAAAAATGACAAGCGGCCAAAGCGATTTTGTCGCGCTTGCCAAAACCCAGCAATTCTACAACTTTATAAAGCAGCAGCAAGAAAAACTTATGCGCGACATGGCCAGCGCCAAAATCGTCACCGAAGAAAAGCGCGCCCTTTTTAACGCCGCCATGCAAAAGCACGAGTCGCTGAAAAAATTAAAGGAGCGTCAGTTCGCGATTTTCAAGGAAGAGCAAAAGAAAGCCGAGGCCAAAGCGCTCGATGATATTGTGACTGCAAAATACAACTAGCGGCGAAAAAAAAACTCCCAGCGGAAACCCGGAACGAAAAAAGGCTTCCGCGCTTCGCTTGTGCAGAATTTTTTTCGTCCCGGAACTCCGCTTCCGTTTTTTTTCCGCCGCTTCTTAGTCTTGCAGCCGCTCGGACGCAGCCGCAACCGGGAGCGTTTTTTTTGTTTTTATTTCGAGCTTTAGTACTTAAACGCGCTGCCGCCGATGAACTCTCGGATGATCGAGCGGTCTGGAACGGCCGTCGCGGGAATCGGCGGGAAGGCGTTTAGGAAGCGCAAGAGGCGGCAGGCCTCCGAGTATTCCTTTTGGCCAGGATGTATGCAGCGCAAGAGCGGTTCCGCGTAAACCTTAAGCACAGAAAGCTCGTAGTCGAGCGCGGTGTTCAAAATCGCGTCGGCGTTGTTCTGGAAGGGGAAGATGTGCAGCCGCTCGCCTCGTCGCACTGAATCCCACATCGCGATTGTGGCGGCCGCGCTCTTTCCCCTAAAGTTGTTGTCGCGCACGATGCGGC
>DGRX01000010.1 GCA_002391235.1 Treponema sp. UBA4377 | reverse complement strand
CTTTTTTAAACAACATTTTTCCATAATACACAATCTCCCATATACATCATAGCGCGCAATAGCGCTTTTGTCTAGCAAAAGGGCAAGCGCGCTTGTGGAAAAAATCTCAAAACGCTCCCAGTGAAAAAGCCCGCCCTAACCCACGGTTGAGGCTGTAAGGTAAGATGGAAGTTGGCAGCCTCAAAGTGGGCGGACGGTCTTTTTCACTTCCGCGTTTTGGCCTTTTTCACTTCCGTTTGCTCTGATCAAACGCAATGGAAACAGTAAAAAAATGCGCGAAGGCGCGGGGCGGCTGGCGGCGACACTCGCATTGCGCATGCCGCGATAGCGGCAGACGTAGATAGTTTCAAGGCGCAATGCGCGTGTAGCGCTGTTATCAAGCGGCGCCGCTCTGACGCAGCCGCAACTGGGAGCGTTTTTTGTTATTGCATCCAGATTGCGTTTGACCAGGTTTATGTCTAGCAAAAGCGGCAAAAGCGCGCTATTATGTAAGGGTATGAAAAAAGTCGGGGCGGACTTGAAAAAAGCGCGCCCTTTCGCTAATATAAAGCCCCTATGCTTGATTTGGAATCCCTTAAAAAAGAGCTTAATCCCCAGCAGTACGCGGCGGTGACGACGACGGAAGGCCCGATTTTAATCATCGCCGGAGCCGGAAGCGGAAAGACGCGCGTAATCACATTCCGCATCGCGCACATGCTGGACAAGGGAATTCCGCAAAGCCAAATTTTGGCCCTGACATTCACCAACAAGGCCGCCCGCGAGATGGAGTCGCGCGTAAAGGAGCTTACGCAAAAAAAATTGCAAAACCTTACGGTCTCAACATTCCATGCCTTTGGCGTGAGGATTTTGCGGCAGGAAATAAGCGCCCTTGGCTGGCGCGAAAACTTTACGATTTACGACGAAAGCGACAAAATAGCGCTGATAAAGGAAAGCGGCCGCGAGCTTAAGATGAGCCCCGAGGCGATGGACTGCTACAAAATCGCGATTTTGTTCAGCGACATAAAGACCGGCCGCAAGGACTGGAAGGCCGAAACCGAACTTTACAAAGAGCTTTACCGCTACTATCAGGAAGGCCTAAAGCTTTACAACGCCGTCGACTTTGACGACCTAATCGTCCTTCCGATAAAGATTTTCCGAGAGTTCCCCGAGATTTTGCAAAAGTACCGCGACCGCTACAAGTATCTTATGATTGACGAGTTCCAGGACACAAGCCACCAGCAGTACGAGATGATGCATTTGCTTGCCGACAAGAACGTGGCGGTCGTTGGCGACGACGACCAATCCATTTACAGCTGGCGCGGCGCCGACTACCAAAACATCGTGAACTTTGAGAAGGACTTTGAGGGCGTAAAGGAAATCCGCTTGGAGCAAAACTACCGTTCCACAGAGACGATTTTGGAGGCGGCAAACGGCGTCATAAGCCACAACACAAACCGCAAGGAAAAAAAGCTGTGGAGCCAAAAGACCGTCGGCAACAAGCCGATTGAGATTTTCATGCCGCAAAACGAGACCGACGAAGCCGACTTTATCGCCGAATCAATCCAGGGAATTTGCGCGGAGGAAAAAATCAAGTACGACGACTTTGGCGTCTTGATTCGCTCCAACACGCAGAGCCGCCCGATAGAAGAAGCCTTTTTGGAAGCCAACATTCCCTACACGATGAGTGGCGGAACGAGCTTTTTTGAGCGAAAGGAAATCAAGGACATCATCTCATACCTTCGCGTAATCGCAAACCACGACGACGACATAAACCTTTTGCGAATTCTCAACACTCCCCGCCGCGGAATAGGCCGCTCAACGCTAGAAGTCCTAAACGAGCGCGCGATGGCGGAGCGTAAATCCTTGTGGGAAACGATCAAAAGCTTTCAAAAGGAGTCGCAAGCCCAGGACGGCGGTGAAAATTTTACTCTGACTGACCAAGATACGGGCGGCCTGTCTCCCAAAACCATGGGCGCCTTGGACGAGTTCACTTCGCTAATCGAAAAAAACTCCAACATGCTGGGCGGCAAGGACCTTTCAAAAAAAGTCAAGGCGCTTGTCGAAGAAATAAACTACTGGGACTTTTTGATTTTGGAAAACCCAAAGTCCGAAAAGGCCGCCCGCTTCAAGTACCTTAACATTGAGTCGCTCATAAACTCGATTTCGCAATGGGAAAACAACGAGGACAACGCCGGAAAGACAAGCCTCTACGACTACCTTAACCGCATCACCCTTGTCAGCCGCGACGATGTTGACGACGAAGGCGACAAGGGAAAGGTGAACCTTATGACAATCCACGCCTCAAAGGGCTTGGAATTTCCGGTAGTCTTCATCGCCGGCGCGGAGGAAGGCTTGATACCCCACGCGCGCGCGATAGAGGAAGACGAAAAGAACGTCGAAGAGGAGCGCCGCCTTTTTTACGTGGCCATTACGCGCGCGCGCGACAAGCTTTACATTTCTTCTTGCGCCAAGCGCAAAAAAATGAGCGCGACAGTCGAATGCCAACCGTCGCGCTTTTTGGACGAGATTCCCTCGCGCCTTGTCGAATACCACGAGCCGCAGCTTGTCGTTGACGACAAAAAGGCGCTGGACATCCTGGCCAATATGAAAAAGATGTTCGCCGTTCCCGGCAATCAGTAGCGGATTTTCTTTCCGCTGCCCGCGTAAAAGTCTTCGCGCATCTTGATGATTTGCTCGTCCTTAAGGTAGTCGTCAAATTCCATCATGCGGTCAATCACGCCCTTGGGCGTGATTTCGATTATGCGGTTGGCGATTGACTGGATGAACTCGTGGTCGTGGCTTGAAAAAAGCACGACGCCCGGGAACTGGACCAGTGCCTCGTTGAGCGACTGAATGGCCTCCAAGTCCAAGTGGTTTGTCGGGTCGTCCAAAATCAAGACGTTGGCTCCGCTAAGCTGCATCTTTGACAACATGCAGCGCACTTTCTCGCCGCCCGAAAGGACGTTGACAGGCTTTAGCGACTCGTCGCCGGAAAAGAGCATTCTTCCCAAAAAGCCGCGCACAAAGGCGTCGTTTTGGTCGGGCGAGTACTGCTTAAGCCAATCGGTTATCGAATAGTTGTTCTTAAAGTAAGAGGAAGTGTCGCGCGGAAGGTAGTCCTGCTTTGTCGTCTGGCCCCAAAAGAACTCTCCGCTTTCGGCTTTTTTGACTCCGCTAACGATGTCAAAAAGGGCGCTGATGGAATTGTGCTCGATTCCTACAAAGGCGATTTTGTCGGTGCGGTTCACCATCAAAGAAAAATCCTTTAAAAGCTCGTTTCCGTCTTCGGTAAAGTTGAGCGACTTTACTTCCAAAACGTTGTTTCCAATCTCGCGGTCGGGGCGGAAATTGACGTAGGGGAATTTTCGGCTTGTGACCGGAAGCTCCTCCAACTCCAATTTTTCCAAGACGCGCTTTCGGCTTGAAGCCTGGCCTGCCTTTGAAACGTTTGAGGCGAAGCGCTGGATGAAAGCCTTGAGTTCGGCCATCTTGTCCTCGCGCTTTTTTGCCTGGTCCTTGGCCTGGCGCTGCAATACTTGGCTCATCTGGTACCAGAAGTCGTAGTTTCCGGTGAACTGGCTGATCTTTCCGTAGTCGATGTCGCAAATGTATGTGCAGACGGAATTCAAAAAGTGGCGGTCGTGGCTAACGACAATCACAATGTTGGGAAATTCCATCAAAAAGTTTTCAAGCCATGAAATCGATTCCAAATCCAAGCCGTTTGTCGGTTCGTCCAAAAGCAAAATGTCGGGGTTTCCGAAAAGCGCCTGGGCCAGCAAGACGCGGACCTTTTGGCTTTCGTCCAAGTCGCTCATCATCTTGTCGTGGAATTCTTCCTCCAATCCAAGGCCGGAAAGCATTTGCTCGATTTGGTTTTCGGCTTCCCAGCCGCCCAGCTCGCTGAACTCAGCCTCAAGCTCGGCGGCCTTGTTTCCGTCTTCCTCGGTAAAGTCGGCCTTTTCGTAAATCGTCTCGCGCGCCTTCGCTGTCTCGTAAAGCTTTGGATAGCCTTGCATGACCGTGTCCTTTACGCTAAAGGCGTCAAAGGCAAAGTGGTCCTGGCGCAAGACGGCCATGCGCTCGCCGGGCGTGATTGTTATCGTTCCGTTGTCATGCTCCAACTCGCCCGAAAGCACTTTTAGGAAGGTTGACTTTCCGGCGCCGTTGGCTCCGATTATTCCGTAGCAGTTTCCGCTGGTGAACTTTAGGTTTACGTCTTTAAAGAGCGGCTTTTCGCTAAATTTAAGAGATACGTCTGAAACTGTAATCAATGTAAAGCTCCGTTCTTATTTTTTCTTTCCAAAAAGCGACTTAAAGAAGCCCACGATGCCGCGGTTCTCCAAAGTCTTTTTGGGCGCCTGCGCGGAGCTCTTGCCGCCGCCTTTTTGGCCGCCCTTGGCGTTGAAGTTTTTGCCGCCTTTTTTGTCAAAGCGCTTGTCGTAGGGCTTTTTGTTCTTGTCAAACTTTGAGCGCTTGTCGCCGCGAGGCGCGCCGGCTTTTTCGGAATACTTTTTCTTGTAAACTTCCATTCGCTCTTCAAACGAAAGTCCTTCAAGGCTCTTGTCAAACTCGCGCTTGTCGCCCCGCTCTGAGCGCGGCTTTCTGTCGGAACGCTCTCCGCGCTCGCCTCGCCTTCCGCGGCCATCACGTCCGCCCTTGTCAAAGCGTCCGCCTTTTTTGTCGCCGCGTCCGTAGCCTGAGCGCGAGTCTCGCTCGTCGTCTCCGCCCCAACCGTAAGTGTCAAGCTTGATGTAAACGCCCTTGCTCTTGTCCTCGGCCAACTGGTCGTCGGAGCATACGCTGGAAGGAATTTGCTTGTCGATGTAGCGCTCGATTACGGGCAAGTCGTAAACGTCCTTTTCGGAACAGAAGGTGTAGGCCTTGCCGCTTTTTCCGGCGCGGGCCGTGCGTCCGATTCTGTGCACGTAGTTTTCAGGCTCGTTGGGAAGGTCGTAGTTTACGACCATCGCAAGGTCGTTGACGTCGATTCCGCGCGCGGCGACGTCTGTGGCCACCAAGATGGAAAATTTACCGGCCTTAAAGTTGTTCAAGGTTTCAAGGCGCTTTGACTGCTGCATGTCGCCGATGATAAAGCCCGACTCAAAGCCGTTTATCTTAAGGCGCTTGCCCAAGATTTCGCAGCCCTTCTTTGTGTTGCAGAAAATCAAGACGCTTTCGGGCTTGTCGCGGTTCAGGATTCCCAAAAGGAGCGGAAGCTTTTTGTCGCTTGAAACGTGGATCAAAGACTGGTCGATTTCGTCAACCGTGATGTTCTCGGCTTCGATCGTGATTTCCTTTGCGTCGCGCGTGTATTCCCAAGCCAAGTTCTTTACGTAAGTGTTGAGCGTGGCGCTAAAGAGCATCGTCTGGCGCGCCTCGGGGTTGGGAATGAACTTTAGGATTTCACGAAGGTCGGGATAAAAGCCCATGTCGAACATTCGGTCGGCCTCGTCGATTACAAGGAAGCCCACGCCGCTCAAGTCCAGCTGGCCGCCCTTCTTAAGGTCGATGATGCGTCCGGGAGTTCCAACGATAAAGTCAACGCCCTTTTCAATCGCCTCAACCTGGGCCTTGTAGCCCACTCCGCCGTAAAAGCTGAAGGCCTTTAGGCTTGTTCCCGAAAGAAGCTTTTTGGCTTCGTCCTCAACTTGGACGGCAAGTTCGCGCGTGGGAACCAAAACAAGAGTCTTTTTTCCATCGTTCTCAGGGTTTGAAAGCCGTTCCTGAATTATGGAAACCAAATAGGCGGCCGTTTTTCCAGTGCCGGTCTGGGACTGCACGTACAAATCGTCCCCGGCAAGAGAGGTCTTTAAAACCTGTTCCTGAACAGGAGTGCATGTTTCATAGCCGGCCTGGGCTATGCCTTTAAGAAGGTCCTCATGCAAGGCAAATTCTGTAAAATTCATAGTCCAATATTTTAGCGCTTTCGGGGCTTAATTGCAAGTCGAACGCGCTTTTGCTAGTGTAAATATTTACTGCGCTCTCACGAGCGCGACTGGCAATAGCGCAATGGCGCGGCTTGTTCAATACATTCGCGCTTGGCCCGGACAACCGCGTTACAAGCAATTAAAAACGCGTAGGGAGAAGGCGGACGGCCGCTCGCTTTGCGGCTGCCAATTTCGCGAAGAGAAATTGCCGTAAATGTACATCTTCCTTTGCAGCCGCAACCGCGAGTAAGGCCGTTCGATTCTCCCGAGAGCGTTTTTAGTTTTTTCCAATGCGTTTGTCCTGGGTTGATTAAATGCGGACTATGTTGTAAATTCGCGCTATGGACAAGACAGCGGAACAGGCTCAAATGCTAAAAAACCGGGTGGCAAAAAACCACAAGCTTTTGCGAAAATGGGCGCGGAAAAATTCCGTCACATGCTTTAGGCTCTACGACCGCGACATTCCGGAGATTCCGCTTGCCATCGACCTTTACGAATTCCTTCCCGACGACGTTTCGACTCCGGAAGAAGCCCAAGACTTTATAAACAGCCAGGCCGCCGCCGAAAGCGCCAACACTCCCGGAGCCGCCAGTCGCAGGCTTGAACGGACTTGGCTTAAAGTCTTTTTGTACGAGCGGCCCTACGAAAAGCCGGAGGAAGAGGAACGAGAATGGCTTGGCGCGATGACAGACGCCTTGGCCGAATGTCTTGGAATCGACAAGGGCCGCATCGCCGCAAAGACCCGCCTTCACGAAAAAGGCGGCTCCCAGTACGCAAAAGAAAACTCGGCGCAAGACAAAAAGGCCGCGAAAGCCCAAGAAGCGGCGGCACAAAAGGCTCCGCAAGCCCAAGAAGCGCGGGGCCGGGTCTTTGAAAACGGCTCTATATTTTTCGTCGACTTGGAAAGCTATCTAGACACAGGCCTCTTTTTGGACATGAGGCCGGCCCGCGCGATGATAAAAGAAAAATGCTCGGACCGCGAAAAAGGCGGCCTTAAAACGCGCGTTCTAAACCTTTTTTGCTACACATCAAGCTTTTCGGTCGCGGCGGCTTCCGGCGGAGCGGATTTTATCCAAAGCGTCGATTTGTCAAACACTTACCTTAACTGGTCAAAGAAAAACTTCAGCCTTAACGGCTTTGACCCAGAAAATTTTGAATGGACCAAGGGCGACGCCATGGCCTTTTTGGACAAGGCGGCCTCCCGCTTTGACATAATCATTCTTGACCCGCCAACTTTCAGCAACTCAAAGTCCGCGGCCAACGACTTGGACATCAATCGCGACTGGGCAAAGCTTTGCTCCGCCTGCCTCCGCCTTTTGGACAAGGGCGGCGCGCTTTATTTTTCGACCAACTCCCAGCGCTTTAAGTTTGACTCAGGCCTCTTGCCGCCCGGAGTTCGATCGCAAGAAATCACCGAGCGGACAATAGACCCCGACTTTAAAACAAAAAAGAGCCACAGAATGTGGCTCCTTCAAAACGCGGACTAATTCGCCGCGCGGATCTTTCGCCAAATAATTTACTTGGCTTCCTTGATTCCGTAGCGCTTGTTAAAGCGGTCGATGCGTCCGGCTGTGTCAACGAGCTTCTGCTTTCCTGTGTAGAAGGGGTGGCAGGCCGAGCAAATTTCAACGTGAATGTCCTTTACAGTTGAACGAGTTTCGATTACGTTTCCGCAAACGCAAGTAATCTTTGTGAGCGTGTACTCAGGATGAATGTCTTTTTTCATCAGTTCCTCCAAAATATATTTGAAAAGCCTTGCCCTGCGGCGCGGAGCCGGATTCTACCGCTCAAGCCGCCGCCACAAAACTTGCCAAATTAAATTTAAGTGCGGCAATTATAACGAAATCGCCGCGTTTTTGTCAAGTGCCGCTCGTGTTATCGAACGCAAGACCACAATGGTTGTTTCGAGCGGATTTTCCAATTACGGCGCTCGCATAAGGCGGCTCGCGCCTAATTGGAGCGCGTTTCAATCAGTTTGCCGCGCTGCCGGTGTTCATCGAGGCCAGGAAAGCGGCGTTGTCCTTGCTCTTTCTCATGCGGTCAAGGATAAGCTCGGTGATTTCGGCGTCTTCCATCGGGTTGATGACCTTGCGCAAAACCCAAAGCTTTTGAAGCTCTTCTTCTGTAAGCAAAAGCTCCTCTTTGCGGGTGCCCGACTTCTTGATGTTGATGGCCGGGAAAAGGCGGCGCTCGGCCAGCTTTCTGTCCAAGTCGATTTCGCTGTTTCCGGTTCCCTTGAACTCTTCAAAGATGACTTCGTCCATGCGGCTTCCGGTCTCTATCAAGGCAGTTGAGATAATCGTAAGCGAGCCGCCTTCCTCGATGTTTCGGGCCGCGCCGAAGAATCTCTTGGGCTTGTGGAGCGCGTTTGAGTCAACGCCGCCCGACAAAACCTTTCCGCTTGTCGGAACCGTCTGGTTGTAGGCGCGCGCAAGGCGGGTGATTGAGTCAAGGAAAATGACTACGTCGCGCTTGTGTTCCACCAAACGCTTGGCCTTTTCCAAAACCATTTCGGCAACGTTGACGTGGCGCTGGGCCTGCTCGTCAAAGGTTGAGGAAATGACTTCGGCCTTGATCGATCGCTCCATCTCGGTGACTTCCTCGGGGCGTTCGTCAATCAAAAGAACGATAAGGTAAACTTCGGGATTGTTGGTCGTGATTGCGTTGGCCACCTTTTGCATCAATGTCGTCTTTCCGGCTTTTGGCGGAGCGACGATCAAAAGGCGCTGGCCCTTTCCTATGGGGCTGAACAAGTCCACGATGCGGGTGGAAAGCTCTGTCGAAACGGTCTCCAACTTGAACTTTTCGTTTGGATAAAGCGGAGTCAGGTTTTCAAAGGGAACGCGGGTTTGCGCCACGCGCGGATCGTCAAAGTTTACGCTCTCTATGCGCAGCAAGGCGAAAAAGCGCTCGCCTTCCTTGGGGCTTCTTGTCTGGCCGTAAACGGTGTCGCCCGTCTTAAGGTTGAAAAGCCTGATTTGGCTGGGCGAAATGTAAATGTCGTCCGGGCCGGGAAGGTACGAGTTTTGCGGGCTTCGCAAAAAGCCGTAGCCGTCAGGCAGGATTTCCAAGGCGCCGCTTGCGAAGATGATTCCGCCGTGCTCGGTGTGGGCCTTGAGAATCACAAAAATCAAGTCCTGCTTTTTCATCGGAGCCAAGTCGTCCGCGCTAAAGCCGTATTCGGCGGCCATCTCGCGAAGCTCTATCATCGATTTTTTTGTAAGCTCGTTGATTTCAAGGCGGGGCTTTTGGTCGTAGTCCGGAGAGTTTTCCGGCGTAGGAGTGTTGTCAGGCGCCATGTTCTCGTGGTTGGGCCTAAAGTTTCTTCGGTTGTTTTGGAAGCGGCCCGAGCCCCTGCTGTCGCGGCCCTTAAAGCCAAAATGCCCTTTTTGCTCGGAAGCTTCCTGCGCGGCGGCGGGAGCTTCCGCGGCCTCGGCGGACTCAGCCTTTTCTTCGGCCGGAGCCTTGGCGGCCGCTTTCTTCACAACGCGGCGGCGCTTCGGTTTTTCTTCGGCGTTCTCTTGAGAAGTGTTTTGGTTTTCTTCGTCCATAAAAAATGGTCTCCAAATAAAAATAAAATAATTTTAAAAAATGATTGATTAAAAAAAGAATTTAAGATTTCCCACAAATCTTAAAAAATATTGTATATCAAATAATTAAATTTGTCAAACGAATTATTCCGCGTCTGAGTCGGACTTTAACAACAATGTTTGCTTGTACTCTTCGCTGGCCACGCTGAACAAGTCAACGTCGGGCTCGCTTTCAAGCATTGTGACCTGGCCCTCAAAATCCACGTTGTCGGCGATTCTAAGGCGGGCAGTCTCAACGTTGCCCTTCACCTTGCTGCCGTTGCACATTTCAACCCTTTCCGTGGCGGAAATGTTTCCAGTGACCGAGCCTGATATTACGATTGAGCTGGCGGACATTTTGTCAACCGTGCAAACGGCCGACTTGTCGATGTCAAGATTTCCGTTGGAGTTGATCGTTCCGTTGAATTTTCCGTTGATTTTAAGGTTGTCGGTAAATTCCAAAACTCCGTCAAAAGAAGTTTCCGAGCCGAGAATTGTGTAGTTTTTTGATTGTTGTTCCATCGTCAGCTCTCTTGAACGGGCAGCTCGCCGAGCGTTTTTTTGATTTCCCTGCCAGCGCGAAAAGCGGCCACATAGTGCGCCTGCATTGAAGACGTCTGGCCGGTTTTGGGATTTCGGACAACCTCGCGGCCCTTCCTAAGACGGGCCTCAAAAGTCCCGAACCCCCTAAGCTCAATTGTGCAGCCTTGCGAGATGGACTTTTTGAGCTCTCCCACAAAGGCCTCGATCACTTCTTGAATTTGAAGCTTTTCGTATTTTGAATTTTGGTAAACCGCTTCAACCAAGTCATACTTTGTAATTTTTTTTGAAAGCATACGGCCCTACCAAAATTCAAATGCTATTTAGTTTGCGGCAGCCTTTTTAACGAACGTGTTGTTGAAAAGGCGTGTCATGCGGCTCTTTTTGCGCGAAGCGGCGTTAAGGCTAACAACACCCTTAAGACGGGCTGAGTCCAAGGCGCTCTGAAGCTGCTTGAGCTTAGCGGCGGCCGCTTCCTGATCCTTTTTAAGCACCAATTCAACGAATTGTTTTGCGTAAGTGCGGCATTCTGATTTAATTGCCTTGTTGCGCATGCGGCGCTTTTCGCTCTGAGCGTGGCGCTTTTCTGCTGAAGTCTGATTTCTAGCCAAGATATCCCCCAAAATAATTTAAGAAAAATGTAAAAGTCATATTAGCAATTTTTGGAAATCGTGTCAATATGGAAAGAAAGAAAAACGCTCCCAGTCACCGGGCGTTTTTTTTCCTTACCCAAAACGTCCTGCCCCGCTTGCCTTTCCGCTACGCTTTTTTGTTCTTTACCTTAAGCGGGGACGTTCCGATAATATAGGCGTGAAATTGTTTCTAAAAACTTTATTGTTCATATATGTTTCCCTTGCGG
The DNA here is from genome assembly GCA_002391235.1 of Treponema sp. UBA4377. Classification (GTDB taxonomy): domain Bacteria; phylum Spirochaetota; class Spirochaetia; order Treponematales; family Treponemataceae; genus Treponema_D. The sequence continues at coordinate 29,755 of DGRX01000010.1, read as the reverse complement.
CGGGAACGGCTTTCGCCCAGCTAAGCGACGGCGCTTTTTCCCAAGGCGTTCCGGCTCCCTTTGAGGGCGTTTGGGAACGCGACGACCGCTACGTGATTTTCTCCTGCAACGAGGAAAGCAAGCAGCCCCAGCAAAAGGAAGGAGCCGCGATCCTTTTAAAAACCTTTTACAGCTGGTATTTGGACCGAACGGCCGAGCCGGCTTCCTTTAGCGCCCAAAGGACCGTAAACGACTCCACCCGCCCCGACGCCGAGCGGATTTTCATCGAATACAGGCCCTTGGTAACCAGCAAGGGCGCGGCGGACGACGCCTCGGTTTGGGAAATGTTTTTATGGCTTCCAAGGCTAAAGGAAGCCAGCGTGATTCCAGTGGCGATTATCGGCGGAAATTTGTACCTTAACTTTGCGGTAAAGCTTAGCTCGCAAAGCGACGAGGCGAGCGAAAGCGAAGGAAACGCGCAAGGCAAAGAAGACGCCGACCCTCTGGAAGGCTTTTGGGCGCAAATGTCCGAGGCGGACGGCGTCAAGGTTTGCCCGCCGGTAACGTCAACCGACATTTATTCAACTTACATAACAAGGGACGCGGTCTACACAATCCGCTACTGGCGGACCGACATGGAATACACAAACGAAATGGCTTTCTTTAGCGACGGCGGCCAAACCTTCTCTGTCGTAAAGCACATACAGTCCGCCGGAAAAATCTACACTTGCGCCAACGGCCGCAGCGTGACGATTAGGAACGTCCAAAAGACAAACGACAGGCCAAAAGTCTACGAGCTTGACTCAAGCGCGCAAATCTGCGGCCTGGGCCAGCCCTACCTTAAGCGCGTCCAAGACGTTGGAAGCCAAGAGGCTGTCGCGGCCCTCGCCAAGGAATACTTCGCCAAGCGGGCGCCAAACCCCGACCCGCCCTTCCCGCCTTCAAAGCTTGACTGGCATATGGACGACATAAGGCGCCTGGAGGCCGGAAACCAAATCATCCAGGCGGTCAGAAAGCGCCAAAGGGAATTCGCCGAAAAATATCCGGGCCGCAGCGCCCTAGACTGACCGCCTTGCGTATGTCGCTGCGCTCCATTTTGCTATAGGAAGCTTATTCAACTGCCCGCTCCCGCGGGCCGGCAATCAACAATTTGCAGCTGGCGGCCTTCGCGGCCGTTATAGGTGTTGCGCTGAAAATTGTAGGCGACGTCGATTAAGTCTCCGTCGTTGAATTCCGTTTTGTAAAGGGGGCCTTGGTCCCACCACAAGGCCGGCCATTTTTGCTTTCCGATTTCCAAATAAAGCTTTAAGTGCTGCCGATCGCCTTTTCCCATGACTTGGCCGCCGGCGATTCTCACGCCCTTGGTGACAAAAACCAGTTCAGGGTTTTCGTTTCCGTAAGGCTCAAAAAGGTCGACGACCTTTATCAAGTCGTCGTTGACGTATTGGGCCGAAAGCTCCGCGTCAACGTCAAGCGTTTGGTCTTCGTCAACGCCAAGCTCCAAGGCTTGGACAAGCGCTCCGATTTTTTGCTGGAAAAGCTCAAAGTTTTCCGCCGTAAGCGAAAAGCCCGCCGCGCCCGCGTGTCCGCCGTGGTTTATGTAGATGTCGCCGAACTTGTCCAAAAAGTCCGTGCAGTTGACTCCGCGGGCGGTTCTCATGGAGCCGGTGTAAACGCCGCCGGCTTTGGTCATCGCGATAGAGGGAACGCCCGTCCGCTGCACAAGCTTGGCGGCGATGCGGCCCACGACTCCGCGGTGGATTTTCTCTTCGACGATAAGGCAAAATTTTCCGTTGAATTTTTGCAGGGACTTTTCAGGACGGCCGCCCAAAAATTCCCAGGAAGCGTTTTCAAGGCGCTTTCGCTCTTCGTTGTGGTCCAGGATTTTTTGGGCATAATCCTCGCGCTCGTCCGCGCTTTCGGCAAGGAAAAGCTTTAGGGAATCTTCGGGCGTTCCCAAGCGGCCGGCCGCGTTAAGGGCGGGAATCACGTTCCAGCCAAAATCCTTGGCGCAAAGCTTTTTTCCCAAAAGGCCCTGCCGGGCGAGTATTTCAAGCAAGCCGGCCCTTATCTTTCCTTGGTTTATTATGCCAAGCGCCCGCTTTGCGAAAATGCGGTTTTCGTTCCTCAAGGGCATTATGTCGCTAAAGACAGAAAGCATCACAAGCTGCAAGTCCCGCTCGTCGCAGTCCTTTATTGACGGAAAGCTTTGGGCGATTTTCTTGTCCAAGCATGTCACGAAAATGTTGTAAAAGGCGGCCAGCTCGCTTTTGGGCTCGTCGGAATAAAGCGCGATTTTAGAAAGCCCCGCAAGCTTTTGCAAGGACGCGCCTGAAACTGACGGAATGATTTTTGCAGCCTCGGGCCGCGCGTCAAAAAGGTTGAACTCGACTCCGCTTCCAAAAAGATTCTTTAAGGCCGCCGAAACTTTTGGAGCGTCCCAAACAAAGATTTGCTCGCCCCGCAAAAACTCAACCAAGCCGCTGGATGAAAGGCTTGCCGTTCCGCCGGAAAAATCCTTTTCAAAAGACTTGCGGCGGACAAGGTTCCTAAGCTTTAGGCATTCGACAACCGCGCCGTCGCGGACGTTCAAAAGGCAAAGGTCCTGCTTGTAGAGTTCGGTTTGCGAAAAGCGCAGGGCTTGCGCCAGCTTAAAGGCCACAGAGCAGCCGGAAATTTCCGACAAGGGATAGCCTGAATCCGCGAGCTTTGGATTTATGATTATTTCCGCGGACGGAAGGCGCTCCGGCGCGTTGTGGTGGTCGGTGACGATCACGCTTATTCCCAATTCATTGGCGCGCTGGATTTCGGCGTAATTGGAGATGCCGCAGTCAACGGTAATCAAAAGCGTTCCGTAGCCCTTGGCGAATTCCTCCACCGCCGCAAGGCTTAGCCCGTAGGCGTCGTCGCCGGAAGGCAGGCGCCAGGAAACGTCCGCGCCCATGCGCTTTAGCTGCTCGTACAAAACGGCCGTGGCGGTTATTCCGTCCACGTCGCGGTCGCCGAAAATCAAGACCTTCTCGCCTTCCTCGACGGCGGCCAAAAGCCGGTCCACCGCGTCTTCCATTTGGCTAAACTCAAAGGGGTTGTTCAAAAAGCGCGCGTCGTCTTCCAAGTAGAAAAGCAAGTCGCTTCCGGCCGTAATTTCCCTGCGAGCGAAAATCGAGGCTTCCAAAGCGTCCAGCTTGAACTTGTTGTGCAGCGCCAGCGCCTGCTCCCTTGAGATCTCTTTTTTATTCCAAGTTTTCAAAATCGCCTTCCTCAAAGGGCGTCACAAGATTCCCTTTCCCGACTCCAAGGTCCTTAGCCTTGTTCCCAAGGCGCTTTCGACCAGCTCGTACAAAAACGCCTTTAGCTGCCCGTAGTCGCCCTGGGCCAGCCTTGCCTTGCGAGCGGCGGCCAAATCGGCGGCGCTTGTTCCGCCCGACATTGCAAGGTAAAAAAGAGCCGGCTCCGAAAGCCTCGTTCCTTTTTCTTGCAAAGAAAAGCAGTCCTGGCAAACAAAGGAATTTTCGGCCGGCGAATATAAAGCGAGTCTTTTTCCACCCGCAGGCGATTCTAGCGCGCTTTTGGAATAATTGCTAGACGGCGCGGCGGCGAGGCCATTTTCTGCGGCGGCGCCTCCGTTTGGGGCCGGACCATCGCCTAAAGCCGCGCTTCCCGAAAAAAATTCCTTTTGGCAGCGCGAGCAAAATTGCGTCTGCGGACGGACGCCCAGAAGATCCAGGTAGCGCCACAAAAAGCGCAAAAGGCCAAGCCGAGCCTCGTCCTCTCCCAAGAGGTCCATCCCGTCCAAAAAGCCGTTCAGCAAGACATAGCACTGCTCCGGGCTTCCGGCCGCGCTTGACTTTAAGACAATCTCTCCTGCCAGCGAAGCGGCGAAGGACTTGAAGAGGCTTTCCCTAAAGGTCGGATGGTATTTTTTAACGTCAAAGTCGGTGATCTTTGCGCTTTGCTTTTCTTCGTTTTTGTATATGTAGGCCACGCCTCTGTTCCAAGGGCTCACCGCCCCCCGCAGCTTGCTCTTGGGGCCGCCAAAAAGAGTCGCCCATTCCATTCCTTCCTTTGTCAAAAGCCGTACGGAACGGTTGTCCTGCGCCGTCTCCTTTACGGAAAGGACAAGCGCCTCCTTGCTAACGTTGCGGTTCACATTTTTCCTCTCGCTTATAAGATACAACAGTTTGACAAAAAATTCACAAGTTTTTGGAAAAATTTGAAAAAAATATGAAAAAAATTATGGGCAACACAAAAAAGCGGCGCGAGGACGCGAGCGCCATTGCGGAAACTCTCTGTCCGCGCCTGCCGCGCCAGCGGCAGCGTAAATAGTTTCAAGGCGCGGACAGCGAGTAGCGACGATATCGAGCGGTTCCGCGATGGCGATCGCAACCGGGAGCCGCGTTTTCTTGTCGCTCTATCATAGTTAGTTGACACAATTTCTCTTATTCTATATAATTATTTATCATTTTTTGGGAGACAAACATGATTTTTCCTTTGGAACAGCTTGTGAAATTCACTGGCAACATTTACGAAATAACAGTGGCCGCCAACCGCCGCGCCTACCAGATGTCTATGGTAAAAGACCCCTTGATCGCCGAAAACCACGACAAGGTCGTTTCGTTGGCCGCCCGCCAGCTTTTCACTCAAGAAGTGACATACAGAATTGCGGAATAAGGCTTCCGACAAAACGCCGGTCCTTGTCATCTTCGCTCCGACCGCCACAGGAAAGACAGAGCTTTTGCTCAGCCTTTTTGGCGGGAACGGCGGGGCGCGCGTGATTTCCGGAGACTCTATGCAAGTGTATAGAGGAATGGACATAGGAACGGCAAAACCCTCCCCGGCGGAACAAAAAAGTCTTCCGCACTATTTAATAGACATTAAAAATCCAAACGAACAGTATTCCGTGGCCGAATTTGTCCAAGAGGCCGACGCGCTTTGCGACCGCTTTCACAAAGAGGGAAAGCTTCCGATTGTTTGCGGGGGAACGGGCTTTTATATACGGGCCTTTTTGCTGGGCCTTCCCGCGACTCCGCCAAGCGACCCCAAGGCAAGGAAAGCCTTGCAGGAGGAGCTTTTGGAACGGGGGCCTGCCGAAATGTGGAAAAAGCTTTTGCAATTGGACCCCGACTCCGCCGCGAAAATCGACCCCGCCGACAGCTACCGGGTTTTGCGAGCGCTTGAAATCGTAGAGACAAGCGGAAAGCCGCGCGCCGCCTTTGCCCAAAGCCCAAAATTGCGCGACCGCTACGACTTTACAACCATAATCCTGGAACGCGACCGCGACGACTTGTATAAAAGGATAGAGGCCCGTGTCGACAAGATGTTCGAGGCCGGCTTGGAGTCCGAGGCGCGCGGCCTTATGGCCAGCTTCAAAAAAGAGGATCCGGGAATGCAGGCCATCGGCTACCGCGAATTCTTTGAGACAAAGGACAACGGCTCCCCGCTTGCGACAGAAGAAATAAAGGAAAGAATCAAGCGCGACTCAAAAAAATACGCCAAAAAGCAATACGTCTTTACCCGCGGCATTCCCGGCGCCACGACAATCCGCGTCAGCCAAGAATCCGACGCCAAAGCGGACTTGGCAAAAATCATCGCAAAACAAAGCGATTAAGGTCTTGCGTACAAAAAACACGAGCGGCACTTGACCAAAATTGAAAAAAAGCGCATAATGCCTTTCGTATCGATACTAACTTTTATAGGAGCCTAGCAAATGCCTTGTGGTAAAAAGCGAAAGCGCCAGAAGATGGCGACTCATAAGCGAAAGAAGATGCTTAGAAGAAATCGGCATAAGAGCAAGTAATGCCGCAAAAGACTGCTGCGCTTAAACGGCAGTCTTTTTTTTTTAACCTCAAACCATTTTTTCTGCAGGAGTTTTTTTTGCTTTCCCAAATCAAATCGCCTGACGACATAAAAAAACTTTCTCACAAAGAGCTGCGCGAGCTGGCCTCTGAAATCAGGCGGACGATAATCGACACTGTCGGAAAGAACGGCGGCCACCTTGCCTCAAACCTTGGCGTCGTGGAGCTGACGATCGCCTTGCACAAAGTTTTCTCCTCGCCAAAAGACGCAATCGTTTTTGACGTAAGCCACCAGTGCTACGCGCACAAACTTTTGACAGGCCGCTTTGACCGCTTTGGCACGCTTAGGCAAGGCGGCGGAATGTCAGGCTTTACAAGGGAGAACGAAAGCGAGCACGACTTTTTTGACAACGGCCACGCCTCAACTTCAATCTCGCAGGCGCTTGGGCTTTTAAAGGCGCGCGAGCTTCAAGGAACGGAAGGAAAGGTCATCGCGGTTATCGGCGACGGCGCCTTGACCGGAGGACTCGCCTACGAGGGCCTTCTAAACGCGGGCCGCGACGCAAAGAATTTAATCGTAGTCTTAAACGACAACCAAATGTCAATCTCGCCCAGCGAAGGAAGCCTTTCGCGATACCTTTCAAGCCTTACAATGTCAATCCAATACCAGTCGGTAAGGCGGGCGATTGACAAAATCGTTTCTAGGCTTCCGGGAAGCCGCTTCCTCCAAAAATTCATTTTTAGATTCAAGCGCGGACTAAAGGGCCTTTTGCTGAGCAACAACATGTTCGTCGACTTGGGCTTTGAGTACGCCGGCCCGCTGAACGGACACGACATAAAGGAAATGGAAAAAGTTTTCGAGCGCGTAAAAAAGCTAAGAAAGCCGGCTGTCGTCCATGTCATTACAAAAAAGGGAAAGGGCTACTCGCCGGCCGAGGACAACCCGGAGCTTTTCCACGGCATCGGCCCCTTTAACATCGCCGACGGCTCTGTCGAAAAATTCGACGCCGAAAGCTTCACCGAAAATTTCTCGCGCTCTATTGTCCGCCTGGCCCAAAAGAATCCCAAGGTCGCGGCGATCACGGCGGCGATGAGCAAGGGAACCGGCTTGGCTTCATTCGCCCGCCATTTTCCCGACCGTTTCTTTGACGTCGGAATCGCAGAAGAGCACGCGGTGACATTCGCGGCCGGCCTTTCAAAGGGCGGAACGCTACCGGTCGTTTGCATTTACTCAACCTTCATCCAGCGAGCGGTTGACCAAATAATCCACGACATATGCCTGCCGAACTTGCGCGCGGTTTTTGTCCTTGACAGAAGCGGAGCGGTTCCCGGCGACGGCGAGACCCACCAGGGAATCTTTGACATCGCGCTTTTAAAAAGCGTCCCGAACCTTGCGATTATGGCTCCGGCCTCGGCGGCGGAACTGGACCTTTGCCTTGACTGGGCGGCCAACGCAAAAGGCGCGGTCGTAATCCGCTATCCCAAAAAATCCTGCCCGTCGGAATTTGCCTCTTTTAGCGAGCCGCTTGTCGAAGGCCGCGGCGTCCTTGTAAAGTCCGAAAGCTTCGCGCCATCGCTTTTGCCGGACGACGATTCCGCTCCCCAAAACGAAAGGCGCGTCTTGCTCTGCGCGACAGGCTCGATGTTCTCGGAAACGCTTGTCGCCGCCCGCTCCCTCTTGCTGCAAGGCGTCCGCGCGGACATATACAACCCGCGCTTTTTAAAGCCCTTCGACTTTGACGCTTTCTTTGGCGTTTGCAAAAGTTACGACGCGCTTGTGATCGTTGAGGACGGAATAAAGCAAGGCGGCTTTGGAGAGGAGCTGGAGCTTGAGGCCAGAAGGCGCTCCTTCTCTTTTGTCCAAACGCTCGCCTTTGGACAAAAGTTTCCTTCGCAAGGAAGCCGCGAGCAGGTTTTGGAAAACGCCTTTTTGTCGCCCAACGACATACAGAGGGCGGCCTTGGGCCTCTTGAACCAAATCAACGCTCGCCAAGAAGCGGGAGGAAAAAATGCCCGTTCTTAAACTAGCCTCTAGGACGATAGAAACGCAAAACCCCGCCTTTGTAATGTCGATCGTAAACGCCGACCGCGACTCCTTCTTTGCCCAAAGCCGCGGCGGATTTTGGCTTGCAAAAAAGCACATAAGCCAAGGCGCCGACATAATCGACGTCGGCGGAGAGTCGACCCGGCCCGGAAGCCGCTACATAGACGCAAAGGAAGAAATAAAGCGCGTGGTTCCCGTCATAAAAAAAATCCGCCGCCATTCCGACATTCCGATATCGGTGGACACGCGCAAGTACGACGTAATGAGCGCGGCCTACGACGCCGGCGCCGACATATTGAACGATGTTTCGGCGATGGAAGACGATCCGCGCCTGGCCGCCTTTTGCGCCAAGACAAAAATCCCTGTGATACTGATGCACAAAAAGGGAATTCCCGCTATAATGCAAAACGACACAAACTACGCCGACGTCTTTGCCGAAGTAAACGGCTATTTGGAAGCGAGAGCAAATTTCGCTTTGCAAAGCGGGATTTCTTCCGATAAGATAATAGTGGATCCAGGCGTAGGCTTTGGAAAGAACACAGCCCAAAACGCGGTCTTGATAAAAAGGGCCGGAGAGCTTTGCCAAAGAAAGTACATGGTCTTGATGGCGCTTTCAAGGAAAAGCTTCTTTGGACAAGTTTGCGGCCGCGAAGTGAAAGACCGCCTTTGGGGAACCGTAAGCGCGAACGTCTATTCGATTTTGAACGGAGTTTCAATGATCCGCGTCCACGACACGGCCGCGGCGGTTGATTCTGTAAAAGTTATAAAGGAAATATTGAATGCTGGCAGTTGAAAAGTTGTTGGCCGTATACAACCTTATCCGGCCCTTTTTGGACATAGGAATTTTGGCCTTCATATTATACAAGGCCTATCAAATCGTCGTCGGCGCCAACTCGATCCAGATTTTGCGCGGAGCGGTCATCATCGCGCTCGCCTACGCCGCCGCGGCCATTTTAAGGCTTGAAACCCTTCACCGCCTTTTGCAATCGCTCGCGCCCGGCTTGGTCGTCGTGTTCGCGATCGTCTTCCAGCCAGAAATCCGAAAAATCTTTTTAAAGCTGGGCCAAAAGGAATGGTTCAGCTTTAAAAGCCGCTCAAAGCATTCCTACGTGGACTCGGTTTTGATGGCCGCCGAAATTCTTTCAAAGCAAAGGCGCGGAATGCTGGCCGTGTTCATGCGCCACACAAAGCTGGACGACATAGCGAAGACCGGAACAAGAATAAACGCAGACTTGTCGTCAAGCCTTTTGGTCACAATCTTCAAGTACGACACGCCCTTGCACGACGGAGCGGTGATAATCCAAGGCGACAAAATCATCGCCGCCGGCTGCTTTTTGCCTTTAAGCGAACAGTACGACATAAAGAAAACATTCGGAACCCGCCACCGCGCCTCGCTGGGCTTGGCGGAAACGACGGACGCCGTAGTCCTGGTGGTTTCGGAGGAAACAGGCGCGATAAGCCTTTCCTACGACTCCAAGCTGCACTACGACTTGTCGATGCCGGAATTGACAAAGACCCTTGTAGCCTTGCTGAACATAACGCCCGACCAATACAAGATAGAGGATTCTGTAGATGAAAATAAAGCCCTTATTGGAAAAGCTTAGGCGCAACTGGCCAATAAAGGCCCTTTGCGTCGTGATCGCCTGTCTCTTTTACCTTTTCAACCGCTACACGTCCCTTGAGCAAAAAAGCGTTCCCGTAACGCTAAAAGTCCTTCAAGAGGGAGAGATGGTTTCCTCAACCCACATTCCTTCAAGCGTGAGCGTGACGATAAGAACCTCAGCCGAAAACATAAGCAAGATTACCGCCGAAAACATCTTGGCGCAACTTGACTTAAGCTGGATAACGCAGGAGGGAACATACGACGTTCCGATTTCGATCGACCTGCCCTCAAACATCGTCGAGATGAATCCGCTCCAAGTGACGGTCTATCCAGAAAAAGTCAAGGTGCATTTGGAAAGGAACCTTGTCAGTGCCGTGAAAGTGGTTCCGCAATTCGCGGGAGCGCCGATGGACGGCTATGTCGTCGAGTCCTTCCAGTCGGATCCGGAATTTGTCAGCATTTACGGCCCCCGCTCCATCGTGCAAAGCGTAGAGTCAATCTCCACCGAGCCGATCGTGATCGACGACAAAAATTCTTCCTTTAGCCAAAAGATAAAGCTGATGAACATCAACCGAATGATAAAGGTCATGGACTTGGACGAATGCGACATAAAAGTGAACATGGACTACCAAGAAGGAATCCAAGAATTCAGGAACCTTTCGATTGTTCTTAAAAACCTTGCGCCCGACTTTGAATGCGAATTTAAAGCCTCTGGCTCGGTGACGCTAAGAGGCCCGCGCTTGATTATGGAAGACTGGACGCCAAACCCGGACACGCTTAGCGTCGACTTGGGCGAAATAACGGAGCCAGGCGAATACACGCTTCCTGTGTCGGTTTTGATTCCCCAGGAATTCCACTTGGAAAGCGTGAGCCTTGAAAACGTCAAGCTTGTCGTAAAGGAACGGCCGCCGGCGGAAGTCGTCGACGAAATTCTTCCCGGCGCTGTCTTTAACCAAAACGGAGCGGGCCAATGATTTTTGGCGTGGGCATAGACTTGGCCAAATGCTCCCGCTTTGAAAAATGGATTCAAAGCCCGGGAATGACAGAGCGCTTTTTTAACCCAAAGGAACTGTGGCAGGCCCGTTCAGACCAGGACAAATCCCAGCCCTCAAGCCCGGCCAAAACAAGCGCGGCCAGCCAGCATTACGCGGCGCGCTTTGCGGCAAAAGAGGCTTTTTCAAAGGCGCTTGGAAGCGGCCTTGTCTTTGACCTAAGGGATTTGCATATCGAAAAAGACGCCAACGGCAAACCGGCCCTAATCCTTGAAAAAACCGCGCTTGAAGCATTGAAAAAGCGCTGCCCCAAGTGGAAAAAGGCCAAAATATTCGTTTCGCTGACCCACGAAAAAGAATACGCCGCCGCGCAAGTAATAATAGAAATATAATTTCCTGTTACGCAAGCCCCTTGATTTTCTGCGAAAGGTGTTGTATAATCCCTTTTATGAAAAAGATTTCATTATTAATAGTCGCGCCAATCGCCTTTATACTGGCATTCGCCGCCTGCGAGACGACAAAGCAAGAGCCGATTCCGGCGCCAGCCGTAGAAGAAGACGACTTGGAGTACCAGCGCTCAATCAATAAAATTGAAGGCCAAGTGGTTTCAAAGGAAACGTTCAACGCCGACAAAGCCGCCATTCTTAAAAAAATCGGCGAACTGAACGACATCATGGCAAAAAAAGACTTCAACTCTTGGCTAAAGTACATTTCCGAAGACTCAAAAAAATATTGGTCCAATTCCTACACTCTTTTAAAAGCGTCCGAAAAGCTTCCCAAAGAGTTGAAAGGCCTTAAGCTCAAGAACTTGAACGACTACTTTAATTACGTTTTCATTCCGTCAAGAAAAGGCCGACAGATCGACGAGATCCGCTATAATTCGGCGGAGGACGTAAAGGCCGTTCAGGTCACAAAAACCGAGGACGAAAAAACCAAGATTACAGTTTACTACAACTTTGTCAAGGAAGGCGGAGACTGGAAGATCGAACTTCCGCAAATGTAACTAAATTTTTCTTGATTTATTTTATTTTTGACGATAATATAATATAGGAATATACGAGGAGTTATTATGAAACTTAAGAAAATCGCGGTTCTTTTTGCCACAGCGGCGCTTTTCTCTTTCGCGGCTTTCGCGCAGAGCGAAGAGGAGTCCACGGTAGAGGGCGAATACATGAGCTCGATGGAGGACGTCGTAGTTCAAGAGCTTTCCAATTCTGACGATTTGGAGAACAAGTTGATGGCCCTGCAGTTCTTGGAAGAGGCGGCCAACAACGGCAAGATTTCTCCCGACATGATGGTTTCTTTGGACCACTTGGCAGGCGAAGGAACGAACACTCAAAGCCGCACAAGAGGCCGCGTAAGCAATAACTTCCCGGAAGTCCGCCGCGAAGCCTGCCGCATCTTGGGAAAGGTCGGAACGCCCGAAGCCGCCAAGACTTTGAACAAGATTGTCCGCGCCGACAACGAGCCGATGGTTCTTTCAGCCGCCATCAACTCTCTTGGAGAGATTGGCTTTAACGACAACGACGAGACGACAAACACAATCGCCTTTTACTCAGACCGCTTCGAGACATTGAACCCGACAAGCTCTTTGGCGCTCGAAATCGTAAACGCTTACGAAAAGCTTGCCAAAAACACAAAAGACAGAAAGCCGATGCTTTCTTCCTTGCAAAGAATCGCGGTTGACTACCGCTTGGCAAAGCCGGTCAGAAACCGCGCCAAAGAGGTTTTGAACAACCTCCGCGGATCTGACGATTCAGACAGCAAGAAAAAATAGCAACGGTCAAGGCGTCGCCAAGAAACAAAAGAGGCTGTCTAAACGACAGCCTTTTTTGTTTTTTGAGAGATGCGGGATTGCGGCGCGACAATCGCGCTCGCGCCGCAAAGCGGCCGAGTCAAGGCTTTAAGCGAAGCGCGCCTTGACCGGACGCATAATGAGAGATGCGGGATTTGAACCCGCAGCCTTCGGCTCCGGAGGCCGACGCTCTATCCAGTTGCGCTAATCTCTCTTCTAGTTTATTATAGAAAAGTTCGCTAATTATAAAAAAATAAATTCTTTTAGTCAAGGAAACGTTATGGAAAACATAATTTTGGCGTCGTCCTCTCCAAGAAGGCAAGAAATCCTAAAAGCCCTGGGAATTCCCTTTCAAGTGATAATGCCCAACATCGACGAGTCCTCGTTTTATTCAAGGAATCCGTCGGAATTGCCGGAGATTTTGGCAAAGGCCAAAGTCCAAGCCGTCGTAAGGACTAGGCCTCCCAAGCAAGTCATTCCATGGGTTTTGGGAGCGGACACGCTTGTCGTAATGGGTAACAAAGTCTTTGGAAAGCCCAACGACCACCAGGAAGCCTTTGAATTTTTGAACGCGCTTCAGGGAAGGACGCACCATGTAATCACCGCCCTAGCCCTTTACAACGGCAGGAACCATGTAACCAGCGTAAGGACCGCCGCCACAAAAGTCACTTTCGCGCCGATGAGCGAGGAAGAAATCCAGTGGTACATCGACACAGGCGACTGGCACGGAGCGGCCGGCGGCTACAGAATACAAGGCATGGCCAGCTGCTTCATTTCAAAAATAGAAGGAACGAATTCTTGCGTTGTGGGCTTGCCTATTTTTGAGCTTTATGATATGTTAAAAGAGCAAGGATATTCCATCATCAGTTAGGTGACAAAATCTCTTGCCGGAAGGCGCGAAGGCCGTTGGCTTTAACGTTTCCCGAAATTTTTCCGATTGGAAAGCCCAAAGGGCGGACCTTTCGAGTAACAGAGTTGGGCGTGAATTAAAACATTCACGGTGAAGGAGAAAATCATGGCTGTTGTTACCATGAAGAGTTTGCTTGAATCTGGCGTTCATTTTGGCCATCAAGTAAAGCGTTGGGATCCCCGCATGTCAAAGTACATTTTTGGCTCGCGCAACGGAATCCATATCATCGACTTGCAGAAGACAATCGCTGCAATCAAAGAAAGCTACGAAGCGGTTCGCAAAATCGCCGCCTCTGGCAAATCAGTTCTTTTTGTAGGAACAAAAAAGCAGGCCCAGCAGGCCATCCAAAAGGAAGCCGAGCGCTGCGGACAGTTCTACGTAAACAACCGCTGGCTTGGCGGCATGCTTACAAACTTTAGCACAATCAAAAAATCACTCCAGCGCCTCAAGAAAATTGAGAAGATGGAAGTTGACGGAACTTTCGAAAACCTCACAAAGAAGGAAGTAGCCGGCCTCCAGAAAGAAAAGGCGAAGCTTGAAAAGAACCTCGGCGGCATCAAAGAGATGAAGGAATTGCCGGGAGCCATCTTTGTAATCGACACACACAAGGAAGCCATCGCCGTGGCCGAAGCCCGCCGCATGGGAATCCCCGTTGTTGCCGTTGTCGACACAAACTCAAACCCCGAAGGCATCGACTACCCGATTCCGGGCAACGACGACGCGATCCGCGCGATCACATTGTTCACTTCCATCATCGCCAACGCCGTAATGGAAGCCAACAACGAAGAAGGCCTTAAGATCATCGAAAACCTCGGCGACGAGGACGAAGTTCAGACTGACGCCGCCGTTAAGCGCGAGGACGTTGAGATCGACGACTACTCAAACTACCAGCCCACAGAGCAGAAGGACGAGGACTCAAAGGACGACGATGATTCCGCCGACCAGATGGTTGACGAGGACAAACTCTACAAATAATTAAAAGGAAATATTGTTATGGAAATTAAAGCATCTGACGTAAAAGCTTTGCGCGAAGCCACAGGCGCCGGTCTTATGGACTGCAAAAAGGCCTTGACTGAAGCCAACGGAGACGCTAAAGAAGCTGAAAAGATTCTTAAGGAAAAAGGCTTGGCCGCCGTGGCCAAGCGCGCCGAGAGAGCGACTTCCGAGGGCCGCGTTTTTGTCCGAACTCAGGACAAGAAAATCGCCCTTATCGAAGTCACTTGCGAAACAGACTTTGTCGCCAACAACGCGGACTTCATCGCCGCCGGCGAAAAGCTTTTGGACATCACATTCGCCAACGGCTACACTCAGGTTGAGCAGGCCCACAAGGACGTATTGCTTGACTTGGCCACAAAGACTCGCGAGAACATGACTGTCGCCAAGGTGAACGTTATCAACGTTCCCGACAACGCCGTCGCCGAGACATACGTTCACTCTAACTTCAAGACAGCCAGCGCCGTCGTCGTAAAGGGCTCGACAGCCGACGTCGTAAAGCAGTTCGCCCACGACTGCTGCTTGCACTTGGCCGCCTTCACTCCGGCCTACATCTACCAGAAGGACGTTCCGCAGTCTTACATCGACGAGCAGACCGAAATCTTCAAGGGACAGATGGACCAGGACGAAAAGATGGCCTCTAAGCCCCAGAACATCAAGGACAACATCCTTAAGAGCAAGGTGGCCAAGCACGTGGCCGAAATCTGCTTTGTTGACCAGATGTTCGTAAAGGACGACAAGGTTTCTGTTGCCAAGAAGCTTGAGGAAGTTTCAAAGGCCGCCGGAGCCCAGCTTGAATTTGGCGAAATCGTCTTGGACGTTCTTGGAAAGTAGGAATAAGGGGAATGAACAAAAGTCCGGCTATTGCAGCCGGCCTTTTGTTCTGACGAGTTTCTTTCAGAAACTCGATATTAAACTGTCCGCTCCCGCGGACGCTAAAAAGCCAATCGAAAGTTGAAACTTTCTTCTTGGCTTTTTACAAGGGGAATAATATGGCAGAAAACGAAAGAATGGAAAAAACAATCGCGGCTCTTAAGGAGTCTTTTAACGGCATCAGAACAGGCCGCGCGTCAGCCTCTATTTTTGACAGAGTGCGAGTTGACTACTACGGACAAAAGTCGCCCTTAAGCCAAGTGGCGACCGTTTCAATTCCCGAAGCCCGCTCGGTCATCATAAACCCCTTTGACAAATCTTTGATCACGGAAATCGAAAAAGCGATTTTGACGGCTGACTTGGGCCTTAATCCTTCCAACGACGGAAAGGTGATCCGCATCGCGATTCCGCCGCTAACGGCAGACCGCCGCAAGGAGCTCATCAAGCAGGCAAAGGCAACCGCTGAAAACTCCCGCACTTCAATCCGCAACATCCGCCGCGACGGAAACGAAGACCTTAAGAAAAAGCAAAAGGCCGGCGAAATCACGGAAGACGAGCTTAAGAAAATGACCGACGACTTGCAAAAGACGACGGACAAATTCATCGCCGAGATTGACTCAATCTACGCGGCCAAAGAAAAGGAAATAATGGAGTAACACTTTGGATTCCGCTTCTACCCTTCCTAAACATGTCGCGATAATAATGGACGGAAACGGCCGCTGGGCGCAACAACGAGGGCGCGCCAGAACAGCCGGCCACAAGGAAGGATTGGAAGCGGCCAAAAGGATTGTCCGCGCGGCAGCCGACTTGGGAATCAAATACGTCACGCTCTACACCTTTAGCACCGAAAACTGGAAACGGACGCAAGACGAAGTCGGCTACTTGATGGGCTTGATAAAATCCCACCTTCGCGCGGAATTTGAATTTTATAAAGAAAACCAAATCCGGGTCCAGCACATCGGCGACTTGGAAGGCCTTCCTAAAGACGTTCAAGAAGAAATCGTCAACGCAAAAAAAGACACAGAGAATTTTACCGGAACCACTTGCGTCCTGGCAATCAACTACGGAAGCCGCGACGAAATTACGCGAGCGGCCAACAAAGCCATCGCCGCCGGAAAAAGCCGCCTTGAAGAAAGCGACATAAGCTTAAACTGCGACTTGCCGGAGCTTCCCGACGTGGACTTATTGATAAGGACCGGCGGCGAGAAGCGCCTGTCAAACTTTTTGCTTTGGCAAACGGCTTACGCGGAATTTATTTTTTCAGACACGCTTTGGCCGGATTACTCAGTTGAAGAATTTAAAAAAGACATATTGGATTTTGAAAACAGAAACCGACGCTTTGGCGGAATTGAAAATAAAAAAGGAGCGGCAAAATGAAAAAACTGATTGAGCGCCTGATTATATTTTTTGTTGGAGTGCCTTTTATCTTGGGGTTGGTTTACCTTCCCTTCTTTCACCACTTGCCGTTCAATCTTTTTGTCTTTGGCGTGTCCGCCTTTGCCGCCTACGAGCTTTCGCTTATGTTTGGAACAAACGGCCAAACTTTGGCCCGCCCGCTTTTGATGGTCTTGGCGCCGCTGATTCCAATTTGCGAATTTTTAAACATAATTTTTGGACTGGACTCTCTTTCCGTAATCGCGCTTATCGCAACTTCCTTTATCGTTTTTACCGTTGAAATTTTCACCGCAAAAGAATTCGCGATGTCCAACGCAAGAATCGCCCGCTCGCTGTGCGTAATCCTGTACGTCGGCTTTTTGCCGTCTTTTGTAACCCGCATTTCGGGCATTGCGAGAGGCAACGCGCAAAACGCAAGCTTCGCTTTTTTGGCGACGTTTTTGGTCCTAGTCTTTATAAGCGACAGCGCGGCTTGGCTTTTTGGAATGCTTTTTGGAAAGAACAACCGCGGAATCCTATTGGCAAGCCCCAACAAAAGCGTCGCGGGCTTTATCGGAGCCTATGTCGGAAGCTTTGTCTTTGCGGTATTAATGACCCACCTTGTTTTTAAGAGCGCTTTTGAAACGGCAATGCTATTGCCAAAAACCGCGATTCTCTCCGTGACAGTTTGCACGGCGGCCATAATCGGCGACTTGGCAGAAAGCGTCTTTAAGCGAAGCGCGGAAGTCAAGGATTCAGGAAACGTAGTCCTTGGCCGCGGAGGCGTTTTGGACAGCGTTGACTCTATCTTTATGGCCGCGCCATTCTACTTCTTTTTGGTTAAGTTCTTGTTCGCATGAAAAAGATTCTTGTATTGGGAAGCACAGGCTCTATCGGAACAAGCGCTCTTGACTTGGCGAAGCGCCACCCCGGAAAATTTTCAGTTGCCGGTCTCCAGGCAAATTCCTCAAAAGAAAAACTAGACGCATTGGCGGCGGAATTCAAATGCCCTGCCACGCTTACAAGCCAAGAGGGCCTTGACGGAATCGCGCGCCTTTTGGACAAGGCAAAGCCTGACATCGTTGTCAACGGAATCGCGGGCGCGGCCGGCCTTTTGCCGTCAAAGCTTGTCGCAGAGCGCGGAATCGACCTTGCGCTTGCCAACAAGGAAACGGTCGTAATGGCCTGGCCCTTGATAAAGTCATTGGCGGACAAAAGCGGCGCCCATATAATTCCCGTTGACTCGGAACATTCCGCTATCTTTAACTTGATTCACTTTTGCGGAGCGGAAAACATCGCCGAAATCGTAATCACAGCCAGCGGCGGGCCTTTTAGAAATTATTCAAGGCAGCAATTGGAGTCAGTCACCGTGGCCGACGCTTTAAAGCATCCCACATGGAAGATGGGAAAAAAGATTACGGTGGACTCGGCTACCTTGGCCAACAAGGGCCTAGAAGTCATCGAGGCCCGCCGCCTTTTTGACACGAACGTCCAGAACATAAGCGTGGTCGTCCACCCCGAAAGCTTGATTCATTCGTTGGTCAGGACAAGCGACGGAATCCTTTACGCGCAAATTTCTGAGCCCGACATGAGGCACCCGATTATGGGAGCGCTTTGCTGGCCCGAATACGCTGACAGCGGCTTGGAAAAATTTTCCTTGGCCGGCCGCAGCATGAGCTTTTACGAGCCAAGGCGCGAAGACTTTCCGTTATTGGGCTTGGCCGAAAGCGCGGCTGACAAGGGAGCGTCTTACACAATAGCCTTTAACGCGGCCGACGAAATCGCGGCATGGGCCTTTATAGACAATAAAATCGGCTTTCTTAAAATCGCCGAGACCGTTCAAAAAACCTTGGCCGCGGATTGGACAAGCGAGCCGCGGGACTTTGACGACGTTTTTGAGGCTGACAAAAAAGCCCGCGCCATCGCGGAGGCTGCGCTTTGACAATCGTAACGGGCCTTTTGATTTTAAGCTTTTTGATTTTCTTCCACGAGCTGGGCCACTTTATTGCCGCGCGACTTTGCGGCGTTAAGGTTGAAGCCTTTTCCATTTTCATGGGTCCCGTTCTCCTTCATAAAAAAATAGGCCAAACCGATTACAGGCTTTCGCTTTTGCCGATAGGCGGCTACTGCCAAATGAAGGGCGAAAAGGAATTCACAAAAGCGATTGAGGACGGCTTGGCCTACGTTCCCGGAGAAAAAGACTCCCTTTACGGAACCAACCCCTTGAAGCGCGCCCTGATCGGCTTTGCGGGCCCCTTCTTTAACTTGCTCTTTACTTTCATCGCATGCGTCATAATAGCGATGATGGGCTACAGCTACAACACGAGAAGCGCGACGATAAAAATTCCGCAAGACCCGAATTTCGCGTCTCCAGCGCGCGACGCTGGAATAAAAAGCGGCGACACAATTACAAAAATCCAAGGCAAGGAAATCTCCGACTTTTCTGACATATACGAACAGGTCGCGCTAAACGGCGACGAAGACATAACGGTAGAAGTCCTTAGACAAAATCCCGACGGAAGCCAAGAGACTCTTGTCTTTAACGTTCACACTTTGATAAACAAAAAGGAAGGAAACGGAATTCTTGGCGTCATGGCAAGCGGCGAGGAAATTGAAAAAGTCATAGCGCCGCTGCCCCTTTTTCCTGCGATCAAGGCTGGCTTTGCAAACACGACAAATATTTTGGCGATGACAATAAAAGGCCTTGGCGTTTTGTTCAAGGGCGTTGACATAACGAACGCCGTTTCAGGCCCGGCTCGCATTTCAAGCATGCTTGGCGAAACCGCAAAAGAAGGCTTTGCGGCGGGAATAAAAACCGGCTGGATTGTAGTCCTTCAATTCATGTCGCTGATAAGCGTTTCTCTTTTTATAATGAACCTTCTTCCGATACCGATCCTTGACGGCGGCTTGATATTGTTCGCGTTCATTCAAGCCGTGACAAAAAAGCAAATTCCTCCAAGGCTTCAATACAAAATTCAAATCGCAGGCTTTGCGGTCATAATCTTTTTGTTTATAGTCGGAGTCGGCGGAGACATAAAATATTTTATAGAAAAATTTGGAAGCGCAAAATGAAAAGTTTAAGAAACCTTAGCATTAAGACAGCCGGAATTATTCTTGCGGCAGTTTTTTCAATCGGAACGGAGGCAAACCTTAGCTCTCAGCCCCGCTTTTCAAGCCAGGGCCACAAGGCTGCGGTTGCGGCGGTGATTCCAGAAACAAACTCAAAAACGCAAGCCTATTACACAGTCGGACAAGACGGCTTTATCATTCGCTGGGAGAACGGAATCGGAGAGCACTTTCAAGTTTCCGACAAAAAAATTCCAATCGCAGCGCCTGCTCCAAGCGGAAAGGAAATCGCCTTTTACGAGACTGACGACGCCGGCTACCACAGCGTAAAAATCTGGAATTGCGCCTCAAAAAAAACGACCCGATCAATATTGCTAAAGGCTCCCGTCACAAGCTTGACCTACAGCGCGAAAGGAAGCTACATCATCGCGACGACAACAGAAAGAAACGGAGTTTACTTTTATCTTGCCGCAAGCGGAAAGCCTTTTACAAAAATCAAAGACTGGGGAATGACCGCCTCTTGGGCAAAGACAAGCGAAAGCGAAAAAAACGTCTTGCTTTACTCAGCGACAGAGGGAGCTTTGGCTTACTTTAGCCTTAAGACAGGAAAAGCCCTTAAAAAGATTCCCGCCGAAGCGGGCTTGGAAAAACCAGTCTTGTTCGCAAAGAACGCGCTTTTTGCCGGCGCGAAGAGCGGATCTCTTTGCATCCTTAACGCGGAGAACGGCGCAAAAGTCAAGGCCGCGGCTGTAAAGAACCCGGCTTATTTTGAGAACGACGGCGGCCTCTATTACGTTGACGGCTCGCAAGGCCTTTATTCATTCTACAAAATCTTTGTCGCTGACAATTCGTTAAAGGGGCCTTTGATTCAAAAGAACATAAAAAGCGACGGCGAAATCCAATTCGCCGCGGCCTATTTGCAGGGCGAGACATTGATTTTGGGCGCAAAGGACGGAAACATTTTTACCGCCGACGCAAAGGAAAATTCCTTGCCGTCAAGCCTTGCGCTTGTTTCCAACGAAGTCTACCAAAAAATTCACGGCATTTGCTCCGACGGAACGAGCCTTTACATCTTGACTAGTTCCGCCATAATCAAAACCGATTGCGAGAACAATTCGCCGACAACCTTTAAGAATTCGCGCTATTGGACGACGATTTCTTTCGCGCACGGCAACTTGCTTTTAAGGTCCGACAACCGCTTGGACGGAATTTACGCAATGGACGCCCAGACAGGAAACGCGCGGCTTTTGTTCAACAGCCAAAACAGAATCAAAAAAATTCACGAGGCTACTGTCAACGGACAAAAGGGCTTTTTGGAAATCGAAAATTCAAAAGTCAACTTTTACTCTTTTGAAACAGGGGAGCTTTCGGAGCTTTACCTGGGAAGCGGAATCCAAGACGCCGCCGCGCTGGAGAACAACACTTTGGCGGTCGCAAAAACAGCTTCGTCAAACCCGACGTCCGCGCTGGTCTTGGTAAACCTTAAAACGCACGAGACCGTTCCCGTAAAAATGGACGGCGACATCATCGTAAGCATAGAAGAAAGCGGAGGATATCTTTTTGGCTCGCGCTTGATTTCCGCCGGCGAAAGCTACACATCAAGCGCCTTTTGCTTTGGAACAAAAGCGCTTACGCTAAAGGAATTCGCAAGCTCGGCAAAAGAGGAAAGCGAGTCCTTTGTGCGGCCGGCCTTTCCCCTTGTGTTCACAAACATGGGGTCAAAAAACGTAAGCGTCATAAACGCAAAGAGCCTAAGAAAATATTCGCTTAAAAGCGGCGCCTCGCTTGCCGTGGACATAGTAAAATGCCAAGGGCAGTTGGCCACGCTCAACGAAGACTCAAGCATAACTTGGTACAACGTCGAGCAGCCGATTCCCTTGGCGGATTGGTACATCGACAGCAAGAACCAGATTGTTGAATTTTAGTTTTTGCGGACGAGAGCTTCCTTGTAAACGTCAAGGTACTGCTTGGCGGAGTCTTCCCAGCTAAAGACGCTCTTCATGCCGCGCTCCTGCATCTTCTTTATGTGGTCCTTTTTGTTGTAGTAGGCGTAAACCGCCCAGCCAACCGTGTTGTAAAGCGCGCTTGGAGTGATTTGGTCAAACATAAAGCCAGTTCCCTCGCCTGTCCGCTCGTTGTAGTTTTGAACGGTGTCAGCCAAGCCGCCCGTGTTGCGGACAATCGGAAGCGTTCCGTAAATCAAAGAATAAATCTGGTTAAGTCCGCAAGGCTCGTAGTGGCTTGGCATGACAAAGAAGTCGCTTCCAGCCTCTATAAGGTGGCTGAGCGCGTCGTTGTAGCCGATGTAGGCGCGGAAATTGGGAAGCTTTGACTGCAATACGTTCATCTCGTTTTCGCACCATGACTCGCCGGAGCCAAGCGCGACAAATTGGATGTCCATGTTGGCGCAAAGGCTGTACAAGCAGCCGTATGTCGGAGCGAAAAGCTCGGCGATGCCCTTTTGGTCAACCAAGCGCGTGACGATTCCAAAAACAGGAACGTCGGCGCGGACAGGGAGGCCAAACTGCTTTTGAAGCTCGGCCTTGCAAACGGCCTTGCCTTTCATGTTTTTTACCGAATAAGTCGCGGGAATCTTTTTGTCAACCGCCGGATTCCAAGCCTTAAGGTCGCAGCCGTTAAGGATGCCCTTTACTACGTCGCTTCGAACGCGCAAAAGGCCGTCCATTCCAAAGCCGCCTTCTGGCGTTTGGATTTCGCGCGCGTATGTCGGCGAAACGGTCGTGATCATGTCGGCGCAAGAAATGCCGGCCTGCAAAAAATTTATCGCTCCGTTTCGCTCAAAGCCCGCGCCGTAGTAAAGGCCCCAGTCGATTCCCAGCGCGGGAAAGCTGTCCTTGGAATACTGGCCTTGGTAGCCCAAGTTGTGGATGGAAAGAACTCCGGCCGTGTTTCCAAAGTCCTGCCAGCGGTAGACATGCTTTAAAAGCGCCAAGGCCAGCGCGGCCGACCAGTCGTGCGCGTGGATTATGTCTGGCTTCCAATTGATTTTTCGGCAAAGCTGAAAGGCGCCGTGGCAAAGGATTGAAAAGCGGTAGGGGTTGTCGTGAAAGTCGGTCTCGCCCGGAACTCCGTAAATGCCGTCGCGGCCAAAGCTTTGCTCATGGTCGATAAAGAAAACCTCGCACTTGGGGCAGCCGGGCATTGTCGTCTTGTAAACTTCGGTCCAAGCCTCGCCTCCGCCAACGCCGACGCCCATCGCGCCTGCAAGCGGCGTGAGCGTTTTTCTGTCTATTTTATAGTAGCGGGGAATCACGATTTTCACTTCGTGGCCCATATTGGTCAAAGCGATAGAAAGAGCGCTTACCGCGTCGGCCAAACCGCCGGTTTTTGCGAAAGGAACCGCCTCAGAACTTACCATTAAAATTTTCATGTACATTACCTCCTATCTCTTTAGGCTTGCCGTCAATTTTTATTGCCGCTCGCTATGGGCGGCCTTGTAAAAAGCCTCGCGCGAATTTACGATTGTCTTTTCAGGAACGCAATACGCGATTCTAAAATAGCCCTTCATTCCAAAGCCTTTTCCGGGCGCGCACAAAATCAAATTCTTTTCCAAGACTTCGACAAAGGCCGTGTCGTCGTCGCCAAAGGCGGGCGGAACTTTCGCGAAAATGTAAAAGGCTCCTTGCGGCCTGACATACTCGATTCCGGCGTTGTCCAAAACGTCCATCAGCAGGTCGCGGCGCTTTAAATACGACGAATAGTCAACCGGCGCGTTCCAGCTCTTGGCGACGACCTTTTGGAAAAAGGCCGGAGCGTTTACGCAGCCGGAAATCCTAAAGGCCATTGTGGCCGCCGCGACAAACTCCGCCTTTTCGGGATTTGCGGGGTTTACGCAAATATAGCCAACGCGCTCGCCTGGCAAGCTAAGGTTCTTGGCAAAGCTTGTCACGATTACGGCGTATTCGTATTCCGGGAAAACAGGCGGAACTGTCGCTCCGTCGTAAACAATCGAGCGGTATGGCTCGTCGCAAATCAAGTAGGGATAGCGGCCGTTGGCTTTACCAAATTCCTTTAGCGCGGAACAAAGCTCGCGGATCTCGGCGGCGGAATAAATCTTTCCGGTCGGATTGTTGGGCGAGTTTATGATCACCGCGACGGTCTTTTTGTTTAGCGCGGCCTTAATCGCGTCCACGTCAAGAGAAAAGTCTTTTTTTGTCGGAACGGGAACAAGGACGCCGCCGTGGTTATGGGCGTAATGCGTGTATTCGGCGAAAAACGGCGACGGAACGACGACTTCCTCGCCGGGCATAATCAAGGCCTTTATGGCGCTTGAAATCGCCGAAGCCGCGCCTACAGTCATAATCACGCAGGAAGCGTCAACCTTTACGCCCTGCTCTTGGCTTTCTTTTTGGGCCATCGCCGCGCGGCAGCTGTCATAGCCCGCGTTGGACATATAGGCGTGCGCTCCGTGGCTTTGGTCTTGCGCGACCTCTTTTATCGCGTCCAAAACTTCCTTTGGCGGGTCAAGGTCTGGGTTTCCCAAGCTAAAGTCGTAAACCTTGTCCTCTCCGTATTTCGCTTTGAGGATCTTTCCTTCCTCAAACATTTTTCTTATCGCGGAGGCGGTTTTGTCATTCAATAGATTCTTAAAATATTCTGAAATCATGCCAAACATTATAGCGCAATTTTCGCTTTTACGCTATAATTATTTTATGGAAAAGAAAGTCAAGGCAAAATCAAACGGCCTAAAGTCTGCGTTAATAGCGGTGGCCGCCTCTACAGCGTTGTGGGCCCTTTTTTCTGGCGTCGGAGCGTTAAAGAAATTTGAATTTCGAGTCTACGACATGCTTTTGTCAACCCGGCCAATCACGGAAAAATGCGACGACTTGGCTTTAGTCGAAATCGACGACATATCCATTGACAAACTTGGCCCCTGGCCTTGGAGCCGCGACATCATTTCTGACGTTCTTCTCCGCCTTAAAGAAGTTGGCGCGAGAACGGCCGTATTCGATATAGAATACCTTTCGCCCTCAAAAGTCGCCGTAAATCCGGAAATGGTCCAGGAGCTAAAAGCCAGCCTTGGCACCGACCGGGCAAAGGAAATAACAAACGAAATATTCAGGGACGACGACGAGTTTTTTTCAAAATCGATTCAATTCTTTGGAGACACTTGGCTAACTGTAAACCACGAGCAAATAATTTCAGTCAGCGAGCAAGACGATGAATACGCAAGAAAGCGCTTTTTGCTGAACAACGTTTACGACCCCGACGGCTTGATAAAAAAAGGAAACCAAGCGGAGGCCAAGGAAAACGGAAGCAAGCTCGGCTTTTCGCCCGCGCTCAACCGCTTTATAAAAATGGCCGAGGGAGCGGGTTTTATCAACATCATTGTAGACAAGGACGGAACCAGGCGCCGCGTTGAGCTTTTGAACAAGCAGCAAGGCGGATACTTGCCTCAATTGGTTTTTGGCCCCCTTCTAAAAGAATTGGACGTAAAGGAAATCAAAAGAACAAAGACCCGCCTTATTCTTAAAGACGCGCTAAGAAAAGACGGAAAGCGAAAGGACATTTCGATTCCGCTTGACCAAAACGGCTGCATGCTGGTCCACTGGGTTCCCGGCAAATACGAGGACAGCTTTAAGCACGAAAGCGTAATGATCATAAACCAGCTTCTGGAATGCGAAAGCGCGGTTTTGGCGAACCTCGCGGAATTCACCCGCGTTGACTTGACTGACGCGGAAGGCGTTCCCCTTTCATACATTGCGGAAATCAAGGGCATATTGGAAGACGCCGACTACATAAAAAATTTCCGTTCCTACATCTTTGACAATTTGAACGGATACGACAGCGACGGCCAAATCGGCAAGCCGGAAACAGGAATGGGAGAAAGCGTTGAGGAATTGCAAAAATCCTACTTTGAAGCCCGCGCGGAATTCTTTAACAGAATCCAAAGCTTTTGCAAGGGCGGCTTCTTGCCTGAAATTCAAATCGCGATAGAAAGCCTTTTGGGAACAAAAGCGATTTCAAGCGAAGACGCGAACATGCTGTCATCCTTTTTTGAAGATTCATTTGACGGCCTAAAAAGCGCCGTCGACTTGTACTTGGACACTTTTTCAAGCGTTAAGGGCAAGCTGGGCGGAGCCTTTTGCATTATCGGAAACATGGCAACCGGCTCAACCGATTTGGGAAGCACGCCGTTCATGAATTTTTTTCCGAACGTAGGAACGCACGCAAACGTTTACAACACAATAATGACAGGCCAGTTCATCTCCCAGCTTTCCGCATGGTGGGCGATAGCCGCGGCCTCGATCATTTTCTTTATCTTCGCCTTGGCGACGCTTAAAGCCAGGCCGTCGATTCAAAACATAACGGGCGGAATCTTAATCGCGGCCTCGATTGTCGCGGCTGTGATTTTAATGGCATTCTTTTCTGTTTACGTTCCGATTGTCGCGGCGATTCTAATTGAATTCACTTCATACCTTGCGCTTATGATAATCCGCTTTTCTTCCAACGAAAAGGAGCGGGCGCTCATCAAGTCAAAGTTCGGCGCCTACGTCGCTCCCGAAGTCGTAGAGCAAATCATCCAAAACCCGCGCTACGCGCAAGTCGGCGGCGACAACAAAGAATTGACCGCGCTCTTTAGCGACGTGCGGAAATTCTCCAAGTTCACCGAAATCGTCAACAACATAAACGGCGAGGAAAAAGGCGCCGAACAATTGGTCGCCGCGCTCAACAATTACTTGGGCGCCCTTAGCGACGCGATCCAAAGCGAGCGGGGAACAATCGACAAATACGTAGGAGACGAAATCGTATCCTTCTTTGGCGCCCCTATCGACGACCCCGAGCACGCCTACCACGCCTGCGCGGCCGCAATCAAAATGCGCGAGGCCGAAGAAAAAATCAACAAGGAATTCTACAAAGAGTTCAAATACCCCAAGTGCGCCGAGCGGCCTTGGCGAGAAGTCGCGCTCGAAGAGTCGTGGAACGACGAGCAAACCAAAAAGTATTTGGCATATGTCGACGACTACAACTCAAACGGCTGGATACCGATGCTCTTGCAATCGCGCGTCGGACTCAACAGCGGCCGCATGGTCGTAGGCAACATGGGAACCGACAAAAAGCTAAACTACACAATCATGGGAAACAACGTGAACTTGGCTTCGCGCTTGGAAGGAACAAACAAGGTTTACGGCTCTTGGATAATCTGCTCGCAAAGCGCGTACAACTTGCTGCAAAAATCCAGCCGCGCCGACCAAATCGTAACCCGAAGCTTTGACGCAGTCCGCGTAATCAACGTTGAAAAGCCCGTCCGCATTTACAACGTTCTTGGCTTTAGAAACAAAATGAGCGACGCGCGCTTAAAGGCCGCCGCCATCTTTAACCGCGGAATGGAATGCTACATGAAGGGCGCAAACACTCCCGGCTACGCAAAGCCGCAATCGGAACTGGAGGAAGCCAAGAAATACTTTGACATGGCCGCGGAGCTTTACGCCGCCGACGAATCAAGCGCGGTCTTCTCCAAGCGCTGCGCCGACTTCATCGCAAACGGCATTCCCCAAGTTTGGGACGGCGTTTACACTATGCAGACAAAGTGACGGCGTTAAGCTAGCTTACAAGGCCGCCGTGAAAATAACATTCGTAAACTTTTATGTCGTTGCAAAAAATTTCTTCATAGCCTTGGAACCAAGAAAAGTCTCCGTTCACCGAGCACTTGTAGGAATACTCGCCGGACTGGTAAAACTCCGGCCCTCGGTAGGGCATCTTTTGGTCAGCAGCCCGCAAGGCTTCCTTTAAAAAGTTTCCGCTAAAGCGCTCGTCCAAAACGCGGCCAAGGTAGTTCATCGCGTACGCGGCCTTTCCGTTTTTCCAAACGGCCTCCTCGCCGGCAAAGCGCTCTCCGCCAACGTAAGTGTCGTGGTATGTGTAGGGGCCGTTTTGGTATCTATAGTCGTGGCTGTCCAAACGGCTGGAATCGGTCTCGTTCATAAAGGCCGCGTAGGTGTTCACGTTCGCTTCAAGTCGGAACTGTATCAATTCCTTCAAGTCTGCCGGCTCTCCGCTTGCGTCAAGGCGCGCCATGCAGTCCGCGTCGCGAACAAGGTAGTCCACAGTGACGCTCATCAAGTCGCTTATTTGAATCAAGTTGGAAATGTCGGGATAAGCCTGCCCCGCCTCCCACTTTGCCACCGCCTGCCTTGACACATTGATTTTTTCCGCAAGTGCCTCCTGCGTAAGCCCCTTGCTTTTTCTAAGAATCTGAAGTTTTTCCGAAAAGTTCATGCCGCCTCCTGGCGATTTTTATGTTACATCATCGGAGGCATTTTTGCAAACACCTTGCGGTTGCAATTTGGTTACTTTTAGTTGCGAATGTCTTGGGCGTTTCCCCGCTCGCGCGAGGGCCGAGCTTTGCGCGCTTCGCCGTCTTGCGCGGCTCATCCCGCTTTCGCGGGACTAAAGGCGCTACAATCCCTAACGCGTCCCAGCGGAGATTAGTTTGGCAAGCACAGGGCGGGAACGACGCTGCCATAAATGCGGTCGACGCTGTGGCCCCAGTTGGGATCGCCAGTGAGGCTAACGTCGCACGCGAGGGTGGCGTCAGTTCTAGGAGAGCGCAGCCACCACCAACCGCCCATGCCCGCCGTGGAATTCTGATAAGCGCCTGTAGCCTTTGCAAAGTCCGTGGTGACGCGGATGCGCGCATTGCCCGCTCCGTAAGAGTCATAGGCCGCAAAGCCGTAGGCGCTTGTAGTAACTTCTTTTTCGCTCAGCAAGAAAATTTTGTCGCTTGTGTTGCCGCACTTGTAGCTTGTGGCTTGCGGTATATTGTTGCTTGCGTCCGTCGTGCTTTCGGCGCTGTTGTCAACAGTCGTTGTCTTTATCTGCTCCTGTTGCGCGCTCGTGAATGCGCTTTGCAAGAAGCCCTTTCCGGCATGAGTCGCCGCCTGCGTGTCGTCACTTTCGTATTTGCCGTTAAGCCAGGCGCGAATTGTGGAATACTTGTAGTTGTTGGCGTAGACGGTGTTGCCGCCAATCGTTCGGCTGCTTTTGTTTAGGTAATACTGGATTCCGTCTGTCAAAATGCTTTCGGCAAGCAAAAGCTTATTTCCGCCGTAGTTTGTCGTAAGTACGCGCCACTTTATAGGCTCCACCTTAAACCACTTTGTGGTTGCTCCGCCCTGTCCGACTGTCGTAATTCCGTCACTGTACTTGTAACCGCTTTCATAAGACTTCTCGGCCTGTTCGACATACCACTGGCCGTCGCTTCCCTTGCAGTAGGTAAAGGCGCCGTGGATTTCAGTGACGTTTGTGTCCACCGTAACGCTTTTAGCTTTGATTGTCTGCGGCCATAGGCCGAAGACAACTATGTCGTAGGCCGTGCCGTTTATGGTGACCGTGTCCACCTTTTTGTAATCACAGCTAGCTGGTTCGGTTGTTTGCCCATTGCCGTTGCCAGTTCCCGCTCCGGCCGCATTGCCGGAACCGCTGTCAGAGTTGTTCGAGCATCCCATAAAAGACAGCGCAAGTCCAAGAGCGGCAACAAGCGCCGCAATTTTTCCAAACTTTTTCATAACAATCTCCCAATAAAAATTTCTTTCTTCTATATTACCCCCCCCCCGCACGATTCTGTCAAGGGAAAATTTTACAAAGGAGAAAATTAATGCTAAAAACGGAAATTGTTCGCAAGGCCAGGATCCGGCGGCCCCGGCTTCGCAAACTTCTACAATGGCCAAAACAATTTCCAGCCATACAGTTCCGAACCATCGGCGCGAACGGCAATGCAACCACCCCATGAAATGTCCTTGGACAAAAAAAAGCCCGGCAGCCTCCGCCTTCGCGGCCCAGCCGCTCGGAGACTCGCTAAAAACGCGACGACTGTCGCGTTTTTGCCCCTGCGTGGCCGCTCCCTACCTACTTACGCGCCAAGCGTCGGAAAGACAGGGATTTTTCGGCTAAAGACCAGGAACTGCGGCAAGGCCAAAAGGCGGCGCGAAAAAACGGAGGGAAGACAAAAAACTTACGGCATGGGTCTCCCCGCCGCGCTCCGCGCCCGGCGGGGGATTGTTTAAAAAAAAAAGCCCGGCAGCCTCCGCCTTCGCGGCCCAGCCGCTCGGAGACTCGCTAAAAACGCGACGACTGTCGCGTTTTTGCCCCTGCGGGCCGCTCCCTACCTACTTACGCGCCAACATAACGCAAGGCGGAGATTCATCGGCTGAAGACAAGGAACTGCCGCAAGCCCGAAAGGCGGCGCGAAAAATCGCAAGCAAGACAGAAATTTATTGAATGGGACTCCGCCCCGCGCTTCGCGCGCCGGGCGGATGCTTTGGACAAAAAAAAAGCCCGGCAGCCACCTACTTTCGCGCCGCGAAGGC
>DGRX01000004.1:95950-233861 GCA_002391235.1 Treponema sp. UBA4377 | reverse complement strand
GCTCCTCGTACTTCTTTTTTAGCCGCTCGGAACTTTGGTCAAGCATGTATTCGATTTCGTAATGAAAAATTCTATCCTTTGAAGAAACCGGCATGTAGTGAACGTCGGTTTGCGTGTAGTAGTGCTCGATGCAGCCGCGGCGCAAAATGTAAACGCGCGAGCATTCAATCGCGGCAAAAATCAAGTTGGCGAGATTTATGATTTGGCCGAGCGACGCGGCCAAGGGGAGCGGAAGCAATTCCTCAAGGCTCTTTCGTTCCAGCGTGACGCCCATCAAGACGACGGTTTTGTAGGTGTCCAAGTTTTCAGGATTTTCGTACTTGGCGTAAAGGCTTTTTACCTTTTCAACAAGAATGTCGATTTCGGGATTCACCGAATGGTTCACGCCGGCCAAAAATTCCCCGACGCCGCCAAGGTAGCGCTCCAAGCGGATGATTAATTTTTCTAGCGTGATTTTTTTAGCCAATTCTTTTTTGGTAAAGAGCGAGGCGTAAAAGCCGTCCTGCTTTTCGCGCTGGGCTTCCAAAAAATCGATTGTCCTTTGGTCGGCGCAAACTTCCTCTCGAAGCTTTCCGCAAAAAAGAGAGTCCAAGTCGGTGATGATTCTTCCGTCCGTTCCCAAGAGAGAGCACACTTTAAAGAAAACGCCAAGCTCGTCTTTTCCGCCAACGTCTATCACGCCGGTTCCAGCCGAACCGATTTTGCTGTCAACGCAAGACAAGAGGCGCGTGAAAATTTGCTGGTCGGTGTAGCCTTCCACAAAAATCTGCCTGTCCGAAAAAAAGAACTGCTTGTGATAAGTGTTGAAGCGCGGCAAAAAGCGGCGGAACAATTGTTCGTCGTAGTCGCTCAACGAGTCTATGCTGGTGGGCGCGCGGTTTACATGGCAGGCCACGACGCCAAGCAAGTCCTCCGAAAAGTTAAGGTCGATAAAATAAGGCGAGTGCGTGATTATGAAGAAAACGCGCTTGGGCTCGGCGGCGCTGGCCTTTTTTATTTCGTTCATAAAGAATTGCTGGAACTGCGGGTGCAAGTGCAATTCCGGCTCATCCAAAATCAAGCAATTTTTTTTGTTGCTGGAATTGCCGTAAAGCGCCACCAAGAGCGTAAGAATTTCCTTTAGGCCGTGGCACTCGCCTTGCTTTAAATTGTATTCAACGCCGCGCGCCTTGTTGACTACAATCGCGACAAGCCTGCCGCCCGGAGCTTCCTCAAAACGAATGGCCTTTGCGAACATGTTGCTAAGCACGTCCTCGATTTTTTGGCGGACGGCTTGGTTTTCGCGAATCGTTCGCATCGCCGCCGCGTCGTCGTCGGCCTGGCGTTCGGCGCGCAAAAAATTTATGTCGTAGCCTGCGTCGGCAAACTGCCGCTCAATTTGTTCGGCAAGCAAAGTTTTTCCGCTGCCGTTTGGGCCCACAATCAAATTGACGTTGGCCCAAGAGCTTTTTTCAAACGAAGCCTTTCCCCAGAGAAACGGAATCTTTGCCTTTACGTTGACTTCTATCATAAAAATTTACCGCGCCTGCTCCAAAACAAATTTCAAAAATTCGTCCTTGTCTTCCTGCGTCTTTGCCTTGGCCATGTACATTTGGTTTCCCATCGTGGCCGCCATCACTTGCGGCATCCGCTCGTTCATCACAAGGCGCTCGCCATAGCGCTCGACGATTTCTTGGTTGGAATGGACGTAGCGGCGCTTGTCGCGGCGGGCGGCGTAGACGCAATAGTGGTGGTCGCCGGAATCTTTTAACAAGCGCTTGTCGGAGCAAACCATGTCGGCCCAGATTTGATAAACGTCGGTCGAATGCGCGTAGTTCATCATGTCGGGGGTGTAGCCGCCCGCCGGCCTCATGTTCACCTCAAGGCCTACAAAGTCGCCTACGGCGCCCAAGCCTTTTTTGGCTTGCGTCAGCCTAAAAAATTCCATGTGGACAAAACGGTTTTTTACGCCAAACGATTTTAGCGCGGCCCGTCCCAGTTTTGCCAACGCTTGGGGAACTTGCGGAATCGTCCAATAGCTTAAGTCCTCTTCCTTTAAAACGATGTCCATAATCGACGGCGGAAAAACGCTCGACGACTCAAAGAGAGGCTCGCCATGGGAATCGCAAATCGCGTCGTAGGAATAAATGTCGCCCGCGACAAATTCTTCCATCACATACTGAACCGGAGGAAGATGGTCAAAAAAATTGTCAAACTCAACTTGCGAACTAAGCTTCCAAGTGTCGTGCGCTCCGACTCCGTTGTCGGGCTTTACGATTACGGGGAACTGAACTTCGTCCACAAATTTTTGGGCGGCTTCTTTTGTAGTGATGCGATGGCAGCGCGCGGTCGGAATCTTTCCTGCGGCGTAAAATTTTTTCATGTCAAATTTATTTTTCCAGCCCGCGATTTGTTCCGCCCTGACTCCGCTTGCAATGTTAAAGTCACTGCGCAGGCGGGCGTCGCTTTCAAGCCAATACTCGTTGTTGGATTCAATCCAATCGATGCGGCCATACTTAAATGCAAAGAAGGCCACGGCGCGATACATTTTGTCGTAGTCTTCCATGTTGTCGACAAAATAATATTCGGTAAGGCAGTCTTTTAGCTGCGGCTCAAGGCAATTGTAGGGAGCGTCGCCGATTCCCAAAACGTTGGCGCCGTTCTTTTTTAGCCGGTCGCAAAAGTTCCAGTAAGTTCTAGGAAAGTGCGGCGAAACAAAAATAAAGTTCATGCGAATATTGTAAATCCGCTGGCCAAACTAGTCAAGGCGTTTTGAAACCGCAATGCCGTCGCCCGCGCTGTAAAATTCCGTCTTAAACTCCGTGTTGTCTTTTAAAAACTGAATGTACTTGCGGATTTTTTTTATCAATTTTTTTGTCGAATAATTGTGAGTCAGGCTTATGTCCTCCACCATTCCGTGGAACGAAAGGTTGTCGCTGATTATCGCTCCGCCTTGCGCCAAATTGTTTTTAAAGCGCTCAAAAAATTTTATGTACTGCGCCTTTGGCCCGTCGATGAAAATCAAGTCAAACTTTTCCTCAAAGCTGAACGTGGCCGCGTCGCCCAAAAAACAAGTCACGCGGTCCATCAAATTTTCGTCGTGAAAATTCTGCACGGCCTGATGGTAGCGGTCGATGTCCGCCTCTATCGTGAACACTTGGACGTCCGGCGACGCGAGCGCGAATTTTGTTGCCGAGTAGCCGATTCCCGTTCCAATTTCCAAAACGCGGCGGACCTTGTTTTGCTTGATGTAATTTAAAATGAATTCCATTCCGCTGTCCTGCATTATCGGAACGGCGTTGTCGGCGGCGGCCTGCTTGATTTGAGCGACGATGTCTGTTGTGTTTAAAGTTGCGGAACTTGTTGACATGAGAGCATGTTAGCGCAAACTTTTGGCTTATGCCATAGCGCGCCAGGCAAACAAAAAATCTTTCCACGCTCTCTGTTGCTTTCTTACGAATTTTTTGATATAATGCGTCAATTGCAAAGGAGAGAATCTATGAATGACGAAAACTCTGTTCCAGATTTTTCAAGCCTTACGCCGCTGACAAAAGACAAGTTGAATAAATTTGTGAACTGCGCGGCAAACGGTTTTCTTGGCTACTCGCATTCTGACTGGAGCATGGGCGGAAATGCAAGCGAAGAAAAACTGCGCCGATTTTGGAACGCGATTTTGTTGTCGCAGACAAAAAAAACGCATATTCTTGCGGATTCCCCGGACGTTCGCGGAATTTTGATTGCGTCAAAAACGGCGGACTCAGGAACAAAAACGCTATCTTTTTTGATGAACGGCGGACTCAAATTTTTTTCTTGCATTCCACGCCTGCTTAGCTATGAATCATATGCTGGGAAAATTCGTTCAAAGCACGCGGGCAAAGACACTTGGTATATTTTTACCTTGGCAGTTGAAAAGGCGTCTCAGGGAAAACATGTCGCGACCAGTCTCATGAGCCCGCTTCTTTCATATCTTGACCGCGTCGGCGCGGACTGCTACCTTGAAACTCACGACAAAAAGAACGTTCCCATCTATGAGCATTTCGGCTTTGCGCTTGTTGAGACAGGAACCGTTCCCCACAGCAAGCTCACCCACTACGCCATGCTCAGAAAGCCAAAAACCTCAGAGACGAAGACGCGCTAAGAGCGGCTGTTGCGACGTAAATTTTTATCGTCAAAATTCAAGACCCAGCCTCGGCATCTCGCGTTTCCAAATCTCAGCCATAAAGTCGTAGCCGGCTTGGTTGGGATGAACTCCGTCCAAGCACATAAGGCTTTTGTAATTTGGGTGGGCCAAAAACTCGGAGCGGATGTCCACGATTTGGACATTCAAGGAGCGAGCCACATTGGCGGCCGCAAACGAAAAGAGCTCTTGGTTTTGGTAAAGGCGCATGGCGGCGGCGCGTTTTAGGTCTTGCAAGCAATCTCCATCCGCCGCCGCTTTTTGGTCTTGCAAGTACTTCTTGTTTATAAACTTTATTATCGCCGCCTCGTCGTTTCCGATGCAAATGTTATTAAGCCACCATTCGGGGACAAGCGGCGTGGGAATCATGATTACCGGCGTGATTTTGTTTTGGCGGGCCACGGAGACGGCTTCTTCCATAAGGCGCGAAAACTCATCCAGAGGGCAGCGCTGCAAGTGTTCCGCGTCGGGATTGGCGGACACCGCGCTCCAGTCGTAGTCAGAGTCGTTCGTTCCCGACTCGATGATTCCGATTTGGGCGCTGGCTCCGTTCCGCAAGCTTCTGTCTTGAGTCCGCCGCGTCTTTGTCATCCACGAGCCAAAAACGCTTTTGTTGGCCAGCTCAATTCCAAGCGCGGCGCAAGCCTGGCTTAGCGAATCCTTTTCCGTAATGTCAAAGCGCTTTGAGTCGCCGCCCGACACGACGCCTTTTAAAATCGAGTCTCCCCATGCGATAATAGAAGTCACCATGCTTTGATTTTAGCGCAAAGCCCCGCTCCGGACAAGCGTATTGCGCAAGAGGCTTTTTTTTCGTATTATAGTTTGCATGAAAAACTGTCACGCGCTTTGTACGATATGCGCCGCGCTTTTGTTGGCCGGCTGCGCTTCTACAACAAAACTTTATGACCTTAAGAACGAAAATTTAAGCGCGCCCGCTCAAAACGCCGTGCGCATTTGCAATACGCTCACATGGATTTACAACACTTCCACCGGCTTTGACGACATGAGCGAAGCGCTTGATGAAATCGGAATCACGCGCCAAGAATTGGAGACAATGCAATTCAAGGGAAACTACGAAAAGCCTTTTGGAAGAAAATTTTCAATGGCAGCCGACAGTTCCGACGACGAAACCAGCGTCTACAATCGCGCGAAAAAGCAGGCGCAAAAAATCGCCCGCCTTATGCTAAAAAAATTGCCGCCCGAAGGCGGCTCACCAGAATAATACAAGCGGTCAAGGCACGCTTGCGCTTAAAGCCTTGACTCGCTTGTTTTGCGGCGCGAATACAATTATCGCGCCGCAATAACGCTGTTCGCGCGGGCTTACATCTTTATCTCAGTAACATAACTCTGCGTGTCCTTAAAGAGGTCAATCTTGCAAACGCGAGTCTTCCAATATTCGGCCTCGCTCTTGGTTGTGTAAGGTCCTACGCGAACGCGGTAGAACAACTTGTCCTTGTTGTCTTTGTATGTAAAGACTTCGGCCGGAATCTTGTTGTCGTCAAGAGTGGCGCGGGCGCTGTCGGCGCTCTTTTTGTTTGTGAACGAAGCGGCCTGAACCCAGTACTTTGAAGAAAGGGCCGGAGCCTTGGGAGCCGGAGCTGAAACCTTCTTTTTGGGAGCGGCGCTTGAGCTTTTTGAGGGAGCGGCGGCTGCAACCTTTGAAGCATCGCTTGCGCCAGGATTTCCTGTGTAAATCGTAGAAGCGCTTGAGCTTGCGCCGGCGTTTGAAAGCGCCTCTTGTCCGGCGCGGCTTGTGGCCGTAACGGCGCTTGAAGCGTTTGTGTTCAACTCAATCGTTGTTTGGGCGGGAGCGGCATTGGCCGCGGCGATTTGTCCGTCAACAACGGCGCTGTCGGCGGCGGGCTGCTCTCCGCTCTCAATATTTTGAAAAGCCAATGTGTTGGAGTCCAAAGCCGTCATGGAAGCCGGAGTTTCAACAGGGCTAATGACAGGCTCCTCGACTTTTGCCGCAACCGGCGTTGTGTCAATTGTAGTTATCGAAGCTGTAGCAGGAGCGTTTGACGAAGGCGCGTTCAACAAAAGCGCGGCTCCGATTACCACCAGCAAAAAAACGCCGCTGGCCGCGATAATCCATAAAGTCTTTTTCTGTTCCATAATTTGACCTCAAATTTTTTCTAGTCTTATACTCATATTTTCGGAATCGCAAAAAAAAACTTTAGAGATAAAAAAAGGCCGCGCCAAAACGGCGCGGCCCTTATGGCCTTGCAAAAGGCAATGCCGCTTTTAGTCAAAAATCGCGGCCTTGGGGATTTTGACGCTTACGCGCTTTACCTTGCCCTTTCGCTCAAAAAGCTCTTGGCTTAGAATTTCGTTCAACTCCTCGCCAAAAGCGTTGGAGTCAACCGAAATCTTGACCTCGCCGCCGGAAGCAAGCTCATACTCAAACGGAACGCCAAAGCGTGTGAACGAAAGCTTTCCGTCCGCGCCAAATTCCTTGCCAAGCAAAAGCGCGGGATTGATTTTCAGCTTGCCCTTGTTGACTGTCATTCCCAACTCGCCCCATCGCGTGATGACCTCTTCCTTGACTTGGCCGGTCATGCCTGGCTGCTTGGCGCCCTGGCCGCTTGGCGTGTGCGAATACGGGTCAACCGGGAATGCCCCGTAAAGCTCCGGCGTTTTGTTGAACGATAGTCCGTCGCGAATCTTGTAGTAGCGCTCGCCCAATTCTTTTGCGGCCGCGTCTCCCGCTTCCACCGCGGCAAAGAAATTTTCCTGGACCGCGAGCAAAAGCTTTGAAACCATGTGCCAGTAAATCGAACCGATTCCCTCAAACGCGTAAAAGGTTCCGCTGCGGCCCGTGAACTTTTTGTGGTCAAAAGTTTTTTCGTAAAGCGCGGCAATCTGGTCCTTTTGCTCTTGCGGCAAGTCCGGATAAATACGAGCGGCCGCGTCAAGCATTACGTTGGCGTTCCTAAAGTCAGGGTTAAAGTGAACGCTATCCTTGTCAATCGCGTCGTTGTAAACAAGCGAGCCTTCGTCGGGCGAAGCATAGCCGCGCTCCAACTCCGCTTTTAGGACTGGAATCTTTTGCGCGTCGGCTTTTGAAACGACGTTCTTTTTTACAAAGTCCGGCAATTCCTTTGACGGATAAAGCATGTAAGAATGCTGGCGCGTTTCGTACATCGCGCTCTTTTCCAAAGAGTCGCACAAGTCGGCGGCTTCTTTTGGCGTCAAAAGTCCGCTTGAAAGAACGGCAACCTGGCCTTCGAGCATTTCTTCCAAATAGCCGATTTCCATTCCGTCCGCGCTGACAGAAAGCGTGTTGTAGGAATGGTAAAGGCCGTCGCTTCTCTTGTTGGCCTTGATTGAATGTTCGGCCGCCGCGATAAAGGCGTCAAAGGCTTGCAAAATTTCGGCCTTTGAGATGTCCAAAGTTTCTTCCAAGCGCGAGCTCTTTTCGTAAAAGGCAAAGCGCTCGTTTTGGAAAGCCAAGCCGCATTTTTTGACAAAGTCCTTTTTGGCGGCCGGGTCTTTGAGGCCGTTAAGGTCGGCGTTTTTGTACAGCTCCCAAATTTGGTCAAAGAAAGTTTTTAGAGCGATCGGAACGCTCCAGCTTTCGTCGCTGGATTTTTCAAAGATTCCGCGGACAAAGACCATCATTCTGCGCAAGTAGCAAAGGGTCACGACGCTAAGGCCGTAGCCGGCAAGCGCGTTGTTGGCGTCGTTCCATTCGGGGCGCTGGGTGTTAAGCCAAATTCCGCCGTAAGGAACAAAGTTGGCGAGCTTGGTCAAAACAAGCTGCAAGAGCTTTGCCGCCATAGTGACAAGATAAGGGTTTCCGTCCTTTCCGCAAAGCTTGGCGTCGCTTCCGTATTGCTTGGCGTCGTCCAAAATCTTTTGGTTAAGCTCGCGCATAAAGGTGATTGTGTCGCGCGGATTCTTTTCGATGTCGGCGTACATTTTGATATGGTAGGGAACGTTGGCCGCGGTGAAAAGCTTTTGGTTCAACAACTCCGGCAAAACTTTGGCGTCGTGCTTGTCCTGCAATTCCAAAAGCTTTGAAAGATAAATTATCTGGTGGTCGTTCCAATAGCCGATGTTTGCCCAAGGATTGTTGGGCTCGGGGATCTCCCAATCAAGGCCGGCTCTTGTGATGCGGTAGGGGTTAAAGCCGTCCGCAGTCGTCGCGTTAAGGAACTTGGCTATCATTCCGGTAATGTAAACCGGATAGCTCATCGCAAGCGCTTCCCAGTTTTGGAAAATGTCGCGCCAGTTTCCTTCGTAGTTCAAAATCGGCTGGCCAAGCGAGTCCTTAAGGTTGATTGAAAATTTGTTCCACGGACGGCTGGGGTCTCCGTGCCTGCGCGAGAACGAAAGCGGAAGGTACTCCAAGTAAAGGCGCTCAAGCTGGGCGTCGCGCGTTTGGCGGACAAGCTTTCCCAAGTCCATATAGTCAACCGTCTTTGGAAGGCCAAGCGCCTTCGCGTCGCTCGCCTTGGCGCGGCTGCGGGTTTGGACAAAATTAATAAAGTCGTCCGAGTTTATCTCGTTGTTCTTTACAAAAACTCCGCCGCGCATAATGTTGAACATTACGTTGGCTTCGTGGTGCATGCAGGCGATTGTGTCAGCCGTATTCTGCAAGCCGTCTGCGCCAGCGATGTATTCTTCCAGCAAGGCGCGGGTCGCGCCAACGTCGGCCAAAATGTCTTTTTCCAAAGCGGCGCGGTCTTGCAGCGCGGAGATCAATTCCCGCGCGCGGCTCACTTCCAAACGGGTGTCAAAAACCTGAATCCATTTTTCGTCCGCGCCGGCGGCGAGCGTAAGTTCGCGCTGGATAAAGCAAGAGGCGCGCTGGCCCTTAAGGACGCGGTCAACCTGCAATTCCCTTCCGCTCCTAAAAAGGGCCGGAGTTTCGGGCGACAAGTAAACCTGCGCCTTTTTTGTAAAGTAAGATACGTTTGCGTAAAGGGCTTCGCTTGGCTCGGCCCTGTCGGTCAAAACCGACGACATGGAAAAGAGCGCCAGTCCCGACGGGTCAAGGTCGGTCTTTTTGTAGGCGTCGATCAAGTTTGAGGTTGTGGCCTGGACCTCGTTGTTTGCGCAGGCCGGCATTATGTTTTGGGCGCCGTCCAAAAGCGCGACGGAGCGGTTTCCGCTTCCGAGATTTTTAACCGAGCAAATTCTTACCAAGCCGTACTTGTCGCTGGAAGTCCATTCGGTCCTCCAAGCCAATCCCAGCTCCTTGTTGATTTCCTCAAAAATAATGTGGGAGCCGCAAGAGTTTTTGTAAAGGTTCCGTTCCACCTTAAACTCCGCGTTGTCGGCGAATGGCTCCCAAACAAAAGCGCCCTTGTCGCCCTTGACCTTTACGGCGCTAAAGCTGCCGGTGGTCGCCTTTAAGTCCAAGATTTTGTCGGCGGTGTAATACGGAAAAACCGCGCGGTTTGCGTCTTTGCGGCCCGCGGTAAGCGCTCCGTTGGACCAAATGAAATTCCAGGCGTCGCTGGAGCTCGTAATCGTCATAAAGAAAGGCGGAATCGAATCGACGTTGGCGATTTTATACCAAGTCTGGCCGTCAAATTTTTCGATTGAACCGGCGGACTTTTCCGCCTGCAATCCCGCAAATTCCTCAACAAAACGCATATTTTACCTCTCAAAATGATGCGACGTTTTTAGACGCAAGGCGGCTAAAAACTCGTGAAACAGCCGAAAGGCTGTTTAGGCAACCGGTTGCCTTGATACCTTCAGCATAAGGCGGAACGAGCGTTTAGTCAAGCAAAAACCTCGCCCGCCACGCAAAATTCACGCCAAATTTCCGCCCCTCCCGCGTTCCTTTACATTTTCACAAAAGCCCTTGCCTTGAGCGGGGCGTTGCGCTAGAATATTGGCATGCGAGCGAAATCGCGTCAGGATCCAAGATTCGAAGTTTTGGGCCGCGTCCAGTGCCAAGAGATTTCCGCGCTTCCGGGAAACTTGATCGACATCAGCGCCCACGGCTGCAAAATCTTTTATTCGGTTCCGGTGACGATACACCTTGAAGACGACTATACTCTTTTGATCCAAGTTGCGGACAGCTCGACCTCAGACTTTACATTGATTTGCCATCCAGTTTGGGTCAACGAAGATTCCGGCCAGACAGTCTTGGGCATGACGATTCTCCGCTCCCCCGACTCTGAACGCCTAAAGGCCTTTGTCGAATCCTTGGAAAGCAAAAGCGGCAAGGAAGAAGGCGGCCAAAGCCAAATCGTGGACTCCCAATGCCAGTTTATATAGAACAAGCGGGCGGAACAGCTTTTTTGGCCTTTGAGGGCATGGAAGGTTTTCTGCTGTCGGAATTTTCAGAACGCTTTGGCGCCACTTCCAGCCCCGAGCGCTACGGCCGCCTATTTTACTTTAAGGACTATCCCCAAGGCTTGCCCGATCCCTGGTTCGCCCAGTGCGTCATGCAAAAGCCCTTTTTTCTTAACTTTGAGTCGATCGGCCAGGCCGCGGCGGAACTTAAAAAAATCCAGCGCAACTGGGCGCCCTGCTCCTACCAATTTTTTAGGCGGGCGGAACTTATTCAGCAAAAGCTGCCGTACATCAACCTTAAGGACAGGACATTCCCCGTCCAAATACCGCAAAGCCCGATGGGCCTTTACTGTTTGACCGGCCAAAACCAGATTTTGGCCAGCGCCCAGACTTCAAGCCCCTTGCCGGCGGGAAAGCTTTCTTTTGTGGAGGACCACGTAAACCCGCCCAGCCGCGCCTACCTTAAGATTCAAGAAAGCCTTACTTTGGCTGGCCTTTTTTTTGGGGCGGAAGTTCCCAAGGCCGGCCAAAAATGCTTTGAGGCCGGCGCCTGTCCAGGCGGCTGGACGTGGGTTTTGGCGGGCTTGGGAGCCAATGTCCTGGCCGTGGACCGTTCCCCCTTGGACGACAGGCTTATGAAAAACCCGCTCGTCACCTTCCAAGCCCACGACGCCTTTACCCTAGCCCCGGAAGACATCGGAGCCTGCGACTGGGTCTTTAGCGACGTAATCTGCTACCCCGACCGCCTCTACGAATGGGTCCAAAAGTGGCTTAAAAGCGGCCTCGTCAAAAACATGATTTGCACGATAAAAATGCAGGGCGGAATCGACTGGGCCGCCGCCCAAAAGTTCCAGGAAATCCCTTCAAGCCGCGTCGTCCACCTAAACTACAACAAGCACGAGCTTACCTGGATTCATTGCGGCGCGAAAATTTAATTCGCGCCAAAAAACGCTGCCCAAACCACCACCCCCTTTTTTTGACAAAATCTTTAATTATGTCACCCAACCCTTGACTCTGCCCCTCTCTTTCTATATAATGTAACGGTTTTTAAAACAATTGGGATGGGAATTGGTCTAACATTATAGAGGAACTTTACGATTATGAAACTTTCCAAGCGCTTTTCGCTGTTTAAAAAGAGCCTGGGCTTGACGCTTGCCGCGTCATGTATGCTAGCAATTAACTCGTGCAATAATGTAACTTCTGTTCCAAGGCCGACGATGACCGCGACGCTTTCAAAAAGCCTATCGGCGCCTGTTTTTCCTGAGCACACAACCGACGACCAAGGAAATCCAATCGTCGTAACCTACGCCGAAAAATACTACACAGTCAGCCAGGGCCGCAAACGCAAAGTATTTCTTTCCTGGAACAAAATCGAAATCGCAAAATATTACGAGATTTATTCAGCCGCCAACATCAACGACACTTTTGTCAAAATTGGCGAAACAAAAAACTCAAATTTTGAGGACAGCATAGGCTCAGGAAAAACCTATTGGTACAAAGTTCGCGCCGTCAATACAAAAGGCGAATGTTCCGACTTTAGCTCTATCGTAAAGGGAACAAGCCTAGCGACTCCCGCAATTACAGACATTACGATCACAGACACATCCGCAACACTCTTTTGGTACATGGGAAATGTAGGAATCGACACATACGCCAAAAGCCTTGTCTACGAAATTCACGCATACCATGGAAGCGAAGAAAAAATCGCAACCATAAAGGCTTGGGACGAAAACAATTCCAGCGTCATCGAACAGTACACTTTTGAAAATTTGGCTGGAAATGTAGAGTATACTTTTAAGGTTGACGCATACGTGACGAGCGACCAAAGCCAAGTGGAGTCCAGCCCAAAGGTCTCTCAAAAAACCCTTTCGCAGTACACGCCCGTTTCTCCAGAGTTCACTGCAAGCCAAGGCGAGTCAGTGGACTATGTAAAGCTTTTCATCAAGCTTCCGCCGATGGTTCAAGTTTCCATAGGTTCAGGCGTCAATTCAGATGAAAAGAACTTCCCCTTATGCTTTGAAATACAGCGCAAGCGCTCAACAGAAACAACATACCGCACGATTGTTCCAACTCTCTACTTTGACGGAACGACTACAAAGCCCACAAAAGAAGCCTACGACGCATACACAGAAGGCGCGATGATTGAATGGCCGGACGCGGTGGGAAACAGTTCAACTTCCGTCGCTCGCGGCGTCAAGTACGACTACCGCATAGTTTCGATCATCGACACAAACTTTAGCGCGGTGAATAGCTTCGGCTATGATTCCACCGTAAAAAGCAAAGAAGCGGTCGCCAACACGGCGCAAGGTTGGGCCGCCGCTCACCCAGAATTTAAAGTAAAAGACTTTAAGAAAACAATAAACCCCGCGGACGACACAAAAGTTGACAGCGTTTCGCTTGGCTTTGAAGCCTCGTGGAACGACTTGGACAAGGCGCAGGAATACAAATTTGCCATACGCCAAAATCGAACGACCGCGACTGATTCAACTGGAACCGACAGCTGGATTACCGACACCAACGGAAACGTCTTGTTGGGCAGCCTGGAAAAAGTCGCGCAAGTAACCCAAACTTACGACTTGGCTGGCGACGCGGCGAACGCAAGCGGACTATACCGCTACACCCTTTACGTCGTTCCTGCCAAGTTCACCGACAAAGACAAAATCTTGGGCAACTACATGGACAAAGTAGAGGCCATAGACCTTATCAGCGTTGACAGAAACGCCACCGCTCCGAATGCCGAGATTACGGTGGAAGGCGGATGGACAAATAAAATTCTTGTCACATGGCTTCCTGAAGACGAAGTCGACTACAACCTTCTTTGGGAAAAGTGGGACATAGCCACTAACGGCAAAGTTGACGGCGGCACAATCAGCTCCGACCAACTTAAGGTGAACGGCGCCTACACCGGCAGCTACGAGCACGCCGTCGAAGAAGGCTACGAATACCGCTACAATCTTAAGGCCAACAACACCACAGGAAACACAAAGACAGCCAGAACGCTTGGAAAGCCTGTGATAAGCTTTACGGCGAACTCTTACACAGAGATAAGCGCAACATGGACTCAGGCTGTTGCAGCCGAAGAATACGAAGTTAAGCTAGGAAGCGCAGGAACATTCGGAAACGGCGTCATCTTTATGGTGTCAAAGGACGGAAGCGCCTACAATGTACCTGACGGCCTTACAGTCACAAGCAGCCTTGACGCGCCAACAGGAATAATAAGCCTTACAATCACAAAGCCATACGGTTGGAACAACGCCTTGCTTTCGGGCAAGGCCGCAAAGCTAGTTGTCACCGCCATTAGCGCTTTGGACAACCAAAACAACCCCAAGGGCAAAAATCCGGCCGAAAAAGACGTTTGGACGATCGGCCCCGCTTGCGTTGACCTTAAGGCAACCGAAAGCGACGAAGTGGCCAAAACAAGCGTAAAAGTAACTTGGAAAGCCCTTGACGGAGCTAAAGGCTACGCAGTCTACCGCTTGCGACCCGCGATGGTTACCGGAAAAGACGCAAGCGGAAACGCCACGAGCAACGAGCCGTCTTTGGACGTTTACTATGTTAAGGCCGACGGAACTAAGACCAACGGAAACATCAACGTAACGCTTGCCGACGGAACATTTACTCTTACAGACATATACTCAAAGGCCGCTGGAAACGGAGCCTACGATAAAAACCAACAGTATTTGGCGCTTGGCATTCCGTACACTTACACGGTCTTGCCCCTATTGTCTGAAGAAAACAAAAACCCAGACGATGTTGACAATCCAAGCCAATGGAAAATTCCAAACACTGACTTGACCACATATACGACAGACACTTACGCAAACATTGCCAGCGCAGAAAAAATCGGCTACACGACAGGCTACGGCTTGGCGGTTGAGGCTACAAAAGCGGAATACTCTGACAAAGTCATCCTTACTTGGGAACGCCCGCAAAGCGCCATAGACAAAAATAAAATCCCCACAATTTGGTACCGCAAAAAAGGAAGCAACGACGCTTGGATTCCCGCCATAAACATGGGCTCAAATATCATTACCGACAACACCGTAGACACATTAAACTTAACGCCTGCAAATTATTCCGGAACTGCATACGACGACACAATACAAGCGCTTGAATACGCAGT
This sequence comes from Treponema sp. UBA4377, assembly GCA_002391235.1. Lineage (GTDB taxonomy): Bacteria > Spirochaetota > Spirochaetia > Treponematales > Treponemataceae > Treponema_D. Next base: position 219,330 of record DGRX01000004.1, on the reverse strand, counting down.
TACCTATACAGCTGGCATGGACATATCAAACGCCAGCGGAGAAGACGCGGCTTATGTTGAATATTTGTCCGGCCTAAAGAATGTAAAAATAACGGACGCTGAAAAAATGAATGTTGGCTACATGTTCAGTTTGCCGACAATTGCAAGCGCTCCAATAACAGCAGCCAACGAAAGCTATACCGAAACTTTCAACTGGTATCTTTATGACCACGACAACAACAGGGCGGTTGGAAACGATATTTCAAGCTATGCAGTTGACCTAACAAACCTTAACATAACCGACTACGACCCAGGAAAGCAAAAGGGCTGGCCTCTTTACACTTACGACTACGACAAAACCGAAGGCGGAGTCAGAAAATACAAGGCTAATAAAATTACGGCTTACAATTGGTATGACGCGGCAATTGAATTCAAACCCAATGACGACACAATTACAATGTCGCTAACGCCCGGCAGCATAAATCAAACTAACAATACAGGAACACACAACGGAATTCTAAAAGTCCAGCGCGATTACATACACACATACACTGTAAGCGCCACAAGAACGAATAGCCAGGGAGAATCAATCACAACTTCTACAAAGGCTGGCCTTTATAGAAAAATCACTACTGACGAATTTGCCAAGTGTGTAACATTGATAATAGCGGATTCAATATATCAATTGGGTGCTGTAAAAACCGGTCCAAAAAATAAAACCTTAAATGGCGCTGATGGATCTTATTTTGCAAGAATGACATATAATCTCGCTACATTCTATCAATACTATTATGTCTACACCGATTACAGAGCGAATTTTGGAAAATTACCTGGCCAAAATTCAAGATTTGCAAGTGATTTTATATTAAACTGTGAGGAAGGACCATTTGGAGCCACCGCCGACGATTCAATTATTGGCTTAGGAACAAATACAATAACTGTCTCACATAAAACGCAACTAAAATCTTATCAAGGAACCGTAACTATTGGATGTGGAAATTGTGATCCCAAAAATTTCTTTGGATGGCCCAAAGACTGGAATCTAACTTTATCTTATGCAAATGGTTATGCAAACAGTTCACATAATATCTCTAAAAATGAGAGCGAATTCAAAAAGTGGTTCCCCTTTAGCCTCTTACAACATTTAAATGATGGTATAACCGATGGCACTGATTCTTCTTACCCGACAATGAACGGCACATGGTGGGAGGTTCACAACAAATGAAAAAACTTCTAGCTCTTGCCGCGCCAATCGCGGCCGCATTGACGCTTTTCTCCTGCTCGGACATGTTCCAAGAGCGCATAGCAATGCAGCACGGCTCAAATAATGTAAACCTCGCCAACATGTTCAACGCCTCAAAGTCTATAGAAAAACTTGACGCGCCTGAACAAATCTTTGTCACCAACGGAGAGTACGCCGACAAAATAATCGTCAGTTGGAAGGAAGTGAAAGGCGCCCGCTCCTACAGCATAGAACGAGCGATTAGCTCGGAAAAAGACGCTAATGGAAACTGGCTTGTACCGGACGAAGGCGACTACGACTTTTTGGAACGGTCAAAATTCATTTCAGGCACAAGCTACACGGACACAATAATCGACAACTCGCCGGCCAATGTTTTGGACTACACCAATGAAGCCTACAATTGCGCTTACTTTTACAGAGTTTCGGCCCAAAACTCAATCGACAACTATGAATCAAGCGACTACACTTACAGCGAAAGCTTTGGAAGCCTTTTGTCTCCGCCTTCCAATGTAAAGGCAAGTTGCGGCGCTTCCGCAACGCAAATCGAAGTCTCTTGGACAAAAGCGCCAGGCTCAATCGCCAGCTACAGAATCTACCGCTCGTCAAACGCGGACGGCAGCGGAAGCTCGCAAATCGGCACAGTGTACGGAAATAAGTACAGCTACACCGTTGGCGTAGAAGCCGACCAACAAGGCGACTTCTTTTATTTTACGGTTGTCGCAGTTGGCTCAAGCGGAATAGAAAGCGTCACGTCATCCGTAGCGTTGGGCTACGCGCTCAAGGGCGGCGCTCCAAGCCAAGTAACGGGAGTGACGGTAAAATCCGGCCGCGGCAACACGACAGGCAAAATAGAACTTGAGTGGGAGCCGGCCTCAGGGTCTGGAACAATCAACTACCGCGTTTACCGCTACACTTCCGTTGACTCAACCTTAAAACAGCTAAAAGACAATGACGATAAAACGGCTAAAACTTACGAAGACAAAACCGGCCTAAAGCCCAACGTATTCTATTATTATCAAGTGCAAGCTTATTCAGTTGACGCTGACAACAATGAGCTTATTGGCCAAATGTCGGATTCAGGCGACACATCAGAGAATCCCGCGGAAGGCTATCTCCTTAGTCCGCCGCAAAGCCTTACCGTTCAAAAAATACAAGGCAGCATTTCAAATAACAGAATCCTCTTTAGCGCCGCGATTGGAAGTTCTGATTGCGCGACAAATTCAGCCATAACCGACAAAAAGATGGATTACAACAACTACTCATACAAAGTGTATGCCAGCAACACAACCACAGGAACGTTTACAGAAGTTGCAAGCTTCACTGGACCTACAAAATCAAACGACAATCCGGGATTTTATGTAGAGACCGCTCCGGACTACAAATTCTATAAAATGACTACTGTAAACGGAACTGCGGAAAGCGACTTCTCAGCGCTTGTAGCGCCGGCTCCTTTTGCCGCCCAAAATTTCGAGGCCAGCAAAAACGCCGCGGTCCCAGGCTACACAGATGTCGTCGACAGATCAAAGGCTGGCTTTCCGTCGGAACCGCAAGCAAACGCCAACGGCGTTCATGCCATAAAACTTACATGGCAAACTCCAGCGGGCGGAGCTGACGGCGGCTATAACATTTACCGCTCGACAAAACCTGTTGGCGGCTTTAAGAAAATCAATGAAAGCCCAGTAACAGATTTGTACTACATATTTAAAGACGAACAAGCCAAAGCCGGAACATGTTACTACTACCGTGTGCTTTCGCTCAACTCCTTGGGCCAAGGCGCCAATTACTCAAACGTGGATTTTGGCTACGGCGCCTTGACAACTTACCAATATGTCCGAGAGTACATAAAGACAACGCTCAACTCGCAAAAGAAATTGACATTGATGCACAAAAGCGGCGCCACTGACAAACTCGGAAGCGAAAGCTCTTACGGCGACCATGGCGGAAGCCTCAGCTACAACGCCTCAATCGCAGGCCTTGGCGGACGCGTAATCATGCACTACGACAATTACGCTGATTACTACATTATGAGCGACAACAATCTATACGCTACTCTAAACGATGCGGAAATTTTCACCATTAATCGCGTTCCTTCATTTTGGCTTGCTCACCAAAACGACAAAGGAAAAGGCTATCATTACTTCCTACTCAACGGAAATACAAACACAAGCGCCAGCATGGACACCAACGGCACCATGGACGGCACGGTTACAGTACAAGGAATGTATCCAGGCAGCGTAGTTTATGACGGAATCAAAATCAAGGGAGGCGCCGCAGGCGGAGGAACCTATGGCGTTACCCGTACAGGAATAGATAGTTCAGCAGTTCAGGCCGATTGGACCTGGGGAGAAAAATAAAATGAAAAATTTAAAATCATCTTTTTGGGCGTTCGTTATAGTTTCAATCTTCGCTGGCTTATTTGTCTCTTGCTACCAGCCTAGCCCGCTTTACGGAGCTTGGTCAGACAACTCCGGCAACAAAATTTCTTTTGCCGACGACGGAAGCTACAGCGCTACAATCATAGACTCAAATCAAAGCAAGCACACTTATTCCGGCTCTTATGCCGTCATTGAAAACGTGATAACCTTTTCAAAAGACGACGGAAGCATCAACAGCGAATGGGACATTCGCGGCGGCATGTTGTACCTAACATGGTTTGACTCATACGGCGAAGCGATTCGACTTACTCTTTACCACAACTAACCGGAGCGACGCGTAAAAATGAAAATCTTAAAAACAAACATTGCCGCCGCCGCTCTTCTTTGCCTATGCGCTTTTGCCTTTGCAAAAGAAAAAGAGACAGAAGTCCTTCACACCGGCACCGGCACCCAAATCGCAAATCCAATTCCTGACGAAGAAACGCCGGGCCACTGGGCCACGATTCAAGAGTTGATCGAGCAGCAAGGCCGCAAATTCGGCCTTCTTCACAATTGGGGAATTTCTTGGGCTTCCATCACCAGAATCCAAAAGCAAACCGGCAGAAGCAACTTTGTATGGAACGATAAGCTTATCGGCGCCTATTACGAAATGACAACCAATAATTTTTTAGTCATGGGCCGCAAAATCAACGTTGACTTGTTTGCCCGCAACGCTTTTTATTATCCATACGCCTACACATTCAACAAAGTAAAGCAAGTGACTGTCCAGCAACTTTTGTACAACTTTGACCTTTTCACCGGCGTAAAGTTTTCGATGAACTTTTGGGATTGGGTCACCGTAAGCGCAAAGCCGGGCCTTCACGTTTTGTACCAACTGCACGACAAGTGGCATTACGTTCACTTGGGAGCGGGACTAGGACTCGAGGCTGAGATGCCGATTTCCAGCCGCTGGTCTTTCAATATCGGCGGAATTTTCACTTGGGACAACGCAAACCTTGGATCAAACAAGCGCATGAGGCCATTTGACTTGTCGTGGGAATACCAAGCGCAATTGGGATTCCGTTACTCAAAGAAAAAGCTAAACCCAAAATCTTTTGTTAAATACACGCCGCGGCCACCAAAGAAGAAAAAGGTTCGCGCGTTAAAGCCAAAAACGCCTGCTCCGGCGCAAGACCAAGCCGTAAATGTAACGGAAGAAGAATAAAAAAAATGCCGCAGAACGCGGCATTTTTTTTACGCCTTTTGAGCTTCTTGCTTGGCGCTTATCAAATCAGAAATAGTTTGAATCAAAAGCTTAGGATTGATCGGCTTTGACAAGTGCGTGTTCATTCCAGCATCCAAACATTTTTGGATGTCTTCTTGGAAGGCGTTGGCGGTAAGCGCCACTATCGGAATGCTCTTTGCGTCTTCGCGCTCAATCTTTCTTAACAAGCTGGCGCTTTCAATGCCGCCCATAACAGGCATCATAACGTCCATCAATACAAGGTCAAAGAAGCCTTCTTCGCTTTCGGTAAACTTATCCAACGCGACCAAGCCATTTTCGGCAATAGTAACTTCCATTCCGTTCTTTTGGAGAACGCGCTTTGAAATTTCTTGGTTGAGGGCGTTGTCTTCTACAAGAAGAATTTGTTTGCCGGTTAAATCGATAAGCTCCTTTTCTTCTTTTACAGCAACCGGCGCCTCGTTTCCCACATTCGCCTCTAGAATCTCAATGGCAAGATTAATTGTAAACGTAGTTCCTTCGCCCGGCGCCGAATCGCACCTAATCGTTCCGCCCATAAGCTGAACAAGATTGTTTACGATAGAAAGTCCCAAACCAGTTCCCTGTTTGTTTACAGAGTTTGCGTCCTGAGTAAAAGCCTCGAACATTACCTTTTGGAATTCCTTTGTCATTCCGCTTCCAGTATCGCTTACAATAAGTTCGATGTTAAGTTTTTCGTCATCCTTTGAAAGGACATTCATAAGCAATTCAATGCGTCCGCCCTCTGGCGTAAACTTTGAAGCGTTTGACAAAAGGTTCATAACAATTTGCTGCAAGTGCATTCTGTCAACGTTCACAAAGTAATTCATATACATCTTTGAATCTTGGTTGCAGTAAAAGCTGATCTTCTTGGACTCACAAAGAGCGTTGGCTTGCGTGCAAATAAATTCAATCATCTCGCCAATGCTAGAACGAGTTTTGCGGATTTCAAGCTTTCCGCTTTCGATTTTAGCCATATCAAGAATGTCGTTCAAAAGGCTTACCATATACTTTGACGACGACTTAATCTTGCGCAAGTCTTCTTTTATCGCGTCAGGCTTGTCAAGCTCGTCCTCGGCAAGCTCCGCGATGCCAATTACGCCGTTCATAGGAGTGCGCAAGTCGTGGCTCATTCGCGAAAGGAAGTCGCTCTTTGAGGCGTTGGCCTTTTCCGCCTGCTCGATGGCTTTTGAAAGCTTTTCGTTCTGCAATTTTTCGAACAAGGTGATGTCGGTGATGTCGCGGCAAATAAACACGATGATGTTTTGGTTTCCGTTCAAGAAATACGAGTGCACCTGCTTGATGGCGATTCGCAAATTGTCGGTGATGATTTCAAAAGTGCAGTTAGCCGCCTGCTTGTCCTTAAGCTTTACGGTCAAATACTTGAGGGCGAAAAAGTCCGCGACGGCGTCCCTGTCCTTGCTGCTCACAACATCGCTCAGCATCGTGTCAATCATTGAATAATAGTCAACCTCGTCATTGTCAGCCGGCAGCCAAGAAACATTTTTGGCGTGGTGGATAAAGTGACAGTTGGCGGTGGACAAATCAAGCCAGTAAATGTATTCAACTTCCTCGTCCAAAACGGAATCTTTGGAAATCGACATAATCTTTGTGTTGGTGATGTCGCGCAAGTAAATGTTGGCTTCGATGCAGTTTGTGTGCGGGTTGGAAGTAAGCTCAACGCTCAATTTGAACCAACGGATTATTCCGCTCCTAAATTCATAAAAGAAGTCCCAATCCTTGGAACGAGTTCCGTTCATGAACATCGTAAGCAATTCTTTGCGAGTCAAAGCGCTCTTTAGGTTTTCGTTTTGGCCATGGGTTGTCGAAATGTTTATTACCGCGTCCAATTCATTGTCGGCGGTTGTGTCAGGCATTGAGTGGTTCAACTCGGCCACGTTGACCATGCGTTCCATAATGACATTGCTTGTTAAATTTAGGCGCGTGTAAGCCGGATATTCTTTGTTGACAAAAGAGCGGTAAGACATTTCGCCCTCGTACTCTTCTTCGGCGCGCTTGCGGTTTGTGATGTCCATCGCAGTGGCAATCGCCTTTGTGACCTTGCCGCCCTTTTGCTCGATGATTTTATAAACGATATGCTTCCATCTTGTTGTCGTCAAATGAGTGTGTATGTCTTCTTGCAAAAGCGGCAAATCGATAAAGACAGTCTCCTTTCCTGCCTTAAGCTCGCTAATCATCTCGTTGTATTTTTCAAGATATTCTTCGGGAATGATGCCGCTGTCAATCCAACCTTGCGCGATGTCGCCGGTATACGAAATGTCTCCGTCATCGTCGTCGTCAAGGAAAATCGCGTCGTCGTCGCGGTCAAAATAACACTCCCAAAAAAGAGCGTCGCTCTGGCTGATAATGGCGTTGAGCTTTGAACGCTCCTCGTCCAACTGGCGATCCATCGACTTGAATTGATTGATGAACAAAAAGGCCAAAATCGAAATCGCGACGACAAGCAAGAAGCACACGACCAAGGCGGCCACAAAGCGATTGCGTCCGTCAATAAGCTCTTGCTTGTCGTTAATGTAAATAGTCTTTTCGTTAAGAGAGCTTTTTGTAATGTTGAACCTTTTCATTTGGTCAGTGTCAAAATAGTAGCTAGGTTCAATCGGCTGGCTGGAGCCGTAAGTGTTTGACATGATTCTGTAAACGCCAAGGTTTTTAAATATCATGCTTCCGGCTTTGCAGATTTTTTCTATCGAAACAAAATATCCGCCCAAGACTCCAAAACCAAAATTGATGTCATGGCATACAAAAATCGGATTGTCGGAATTTATCGCAATTACTTTTAACGCTTCCTCCGCCTTAACCGGAAATTTATTCATATCAAAAGCGGAAGGCAAGAAAAGAATGGAGCATTTGTCCAAGCCGGAAGCAAATTGCTTAAGCTCTTCGACAGACATTCCGCTGATATTCTTGAACTCTGAATCTATGTCAAATTTAAAGTCCGCGCTTTGCAACGCTTCCTTTTGGCTGTCGTCGCAGCCGACAAAAACAATTCTCCTGCGCCTTGGGAACAAGGAATTGATGAGCTTGATGTTTTCCTCAATGTATGGCGAATCCATGACAATGTGGGTGCTCATCATTTTTAGCGCTTCGTCAAATTCCTGCCCTTTGGACATTCCCAAAACCAAAACAGGAATGCCCATGAACAAATCGTCCTGCGCATTTTTTACAAAACTCAATGCCAAGTTGTCGGCGGCAACAATCAAGTCGACGGATACGTCGGAAATAAGCTTTTTATAAATTACATGCAAGCCGGCCATCTCGTCTTCGCTGTACGACTCGCTGTAGTTCACATATTGGTAAACGAATTTAGTGTCTTCAGGAAAAGCCTTTGTAAGCTGCTTCATTTGCTCAAGGCTGGCTTGGCATTCGATTTCCGAGCTGGAAAGATACAATACGTTTTTTGTGTTGGATTCCGGAGAAATTTCCGGCTTGGCCTGAACCAGGAACAGAGAAAAAATCGATGTTAAAACAGTCAAAAACAGTCGTTTCAAGCGCATCTATTTTTACTATTATAGCATACTTTTTAAAAAAAGTCCAAAAAATTATTGCGGCGCGAAACTTTTAAGGCGGAGCGGACCATGCCCCGTTCCTATTTTAATATTAAATTAAAGACCGAAGAATGGCTGTAAGTCAAAGGGTCTGACTGCATGTAAAAAATCGTTCCGTCCTTGGGCGAAACTATCGTAGAAATCACTTCTTCTGTATAGGGGTCCCGGATTTCGGCAAGCAAGTCGCCGGCGCTGACTTCAAAGCCAACCTTGACTTTTGGGGCAAAAAAACCGGCCGACGGCGCGCGCAAGGCCATCAAGTCAGTGCTGGAATTTATGATTTTTGTCTCGTAACCGCCCGGAATGTCGGTCGTGATAATTCCGCGCGCCTTTAAGAAAAGCAGTATGGAACGCATCACAGTATGCGCCGACGTTTTATCGATATAGTTTGTCGCGCTGGAATACAAGCTAAAGCCTTGGACGCCGTTCATCTGCCAGTTGTAGTTGAGCGTAGTCTTTTCAAAAGCGCGGGCGCTCCTTACCTGCACAAAGGGCATCTTAAAGTCCTTGGCGCTTTGCTCGCAGTCAAGCTCAGTCTTGAAAATTTTTATGTGCGGCATAAAAGTTCCGCTTATGTAGTAGGACGAAAGCTGGATTCCGTATTGATAGTTTTTTGTTGCCTGCAGGATTTTTCCCGCAAAGCGCTCGGTGCTGGCTCCATCCACGTCTCCGGGGAACGAACGGTTTATGTCAAAATTGTTTATCGGCCAAAAGCGCTTGCGGACGTTGAACGAATAAGTGTTGGCGCAAGGAATCACCAAAATTTCATGGCCGGCGACAAGCTCGCCCGCGCTTTCGATTTCCTTCAATCGATTCACCAAGCGGGCCGCTATGAACTGCTGCTGGTATTCGTTTCCGCGCATGGGGCCTACGACGCAAACGGATTTTTTTCCGCTTCCAAAAACAAAGCCGCGGACTCGGTAGTTGTCGCGGTAAAGCGCGGGCGAATCGATTACGCTAATTTCCTTCATTCAAAAGCCTCCCCAAGGTCGAGCCGATTTCAACAATTGGATACTCCCGCAAGGTGAACAAAAGGCCCGCGCGCGGCGACTTGATTTGCGCCAAAACTTTTCCTTCCAGCGGATCAATTATCTCGCCAAGCAGTTCGCCCTTTTGAACCCGATTTCCGCATTCAATTTTGCGGACAAAAAAACCGGCCGTCTTTGAAACAAGCATTGTCATGTCGCTTTCTTGGTCAGAATAAACCGGCTCGCGCGGCTGAACTATCTGGCCGGTCCACATTCCCATTTTGGCCAAGAGGCAAAAAATTCCGTCGGTCAGCTGGTCGGCAAAGGCGCCTGTGTAGTTCATTCCGATTCCCATGTCGATTACGGCGGACGGCGTTCCGTTTTGGTTGAGCGAGTAAACCAATGAGTTTTCTTGCACCGAAGTGTTGTCGCAAACCCAAAGCAAGTCCATGTTTAAAAGCTTGGCAAACGGCAGGACGGCGTCCTTGAACTCAGGCGGAACGCGGACTTGCGGAAGCTCGCGGACAAAAATGTTGCTTGCGTGAACGTCAAGCGCAAAATCCGCTCCGCTGGCGTCGCGCAAAATTTTTGACGCGATGTATTCAGTCATCGTTCCATCCGCTTCGCCAGGGAACGTTCGGTTCATGTCCAAGTCAAAGGCCGGAATGCCGCGCGTTATTGAATCGATTCCAAGCGGATTAAGCGCGGGATAGATGTCAAGCGTTCCGTGGAAATTTTGCGGAGCGGCGTTTATCCGTTCCTGAACTTTGTAGCAAACAAGCTGTCCTTCCAACTCGTCGCCGTGAATGCCTGTCAACAAGCAAAAGCGTTTGCCGCTTCCGTCGCCCTTAATCGTGTTCTTTTTTACCGTAAGCTTTTCGTCAACCGGCAAATCAACGCTCGCCACAACCGTTACCATTTTAACGCCCTTTCTATTTTACTAAAAATCATCGGCCCGATAAAAACCGAAGAAAACGGAAGCAAGTATCCATCTATAAACTTTGCCAGCCTTTTGTCAAAGAGCGCCTTTGCGGCGGGATAAAGCGCAAGGCTTATGATTAAGGCCAGAGCGGAAACAACCAGCAAGCGGACGGCGCGCTTTTTTGCGTCAAGCTTGTCGGTTGAAAATTTTATAAAGCGCCTCTCCAAAAACCAAGCGTGGATAAAGCCGATCGCAAACGCAAAGTCAAACACCGCGTCCTGCTGCATTTTTTTTGGGTCAACCAAAACGTTTGCGGCCGCGTCTAGGTCAATCGGATAAGGCTTGATGAAAATATAAGCGAACAGCGCTGCGAATAAAATTGTCGCTCCGACAAAAACAACTTTGTCATTGCCTTCCTTTTTTTGAATGAATTTCGCCAAGGCCGACGCGGCCGCCAAAGCGACGGCAGCCTCAACCAGGCCAACCAAAACGTCTTGAGGAGTGTGGCAGCTTAAATAGCATCTGGAAAAAGCGACAATCAATGTGTAAATAGCCAAAAGAATTACAAGAACTTTATTGTCCTTATATTGGCTTACAACGCCCAAAGAGCATGAGGCCGCGCAACTGGTGTGGCCGCTCGGAAAAGAATATCCCGTGGCGCTGCCCAAAGATTTTTTTGCAGGAACGATCCGAGGCTCTTTTATCCAAGGCCTGTAAACGCAAGCCGTGATTTTCACAAAGGCGTTCAATGTGGAACAAATGATGTAGCAAAAAAGCGCGTTTGAAAATTTTTTCTTGTCAAGGATGGAATATAGCAAAGCCAAAACGACAATAAAATAAATTGGCGTGTCTGAAATAAAGCATAGCAAATTTTCAATAAATTGGCCGCGGCCCATTCTAATGTCTTGCAGCCAAAGCAAACATTGCAAATCCATATAATTATGGTAGCGCATTTTATGCGCGTTTGCAAGACAAAGACGCGCGGACAAAAAAAACCGCCCCGTAAGGGCGGCTTTCATCGACATGCGCTTTGCGGCGCGTCAACTTATTTTTTGGCTCCGTTGACCAAGTCCTTAAGGCCCTTTCCAGGCTTGAACTTGGGTGTCTTGGCGGCGGCAATCTTGATTGTCTCGCCAGTCTTAGGATTGTGGCCTGTGCGGGCGGCGCGCTTTGTAACGGCGAATGTTCCAAAGCCAACCAAGGCGACATCGTCTCCCTTCTTAAGCGCTTTTGAAACAACGTCTACGAATGATTTTACAAACGCTTCTGTGTCTTTCTTTGAAAGTTTTGTTTCCTCGGCAATGGCGTCAATAAGTTCTGATTTGTTCATTTTTCTTTCCCCCAAAAAATGTTCTTTAAGTTATGCAAACATTCTACACGATTTTTTAATTATGCGCAAGTGGGAACTATAGCAAAAGCGCGCGAACTGTGATAGAATAAGCGCATGACTAGTTCACAAAGAAAAACATTGTCCAGCGCGGCAAGCAATTTGAATCCTCTTGTAATAGTCGGACAAGGCGGCTTGACCGACGGCGTCGTCCAAAAAATCGCGAAGGTAATCGACGACCACGAATTGATAAAAGTTAAGTTCAACGAATTTAAAGAAGAGAAAAAAGAATTGACCGCGGAACTTTGCGCCAAGACCGGCGCCGAGCTTGTGCGCATTATCGGAAACGTCGCGATTCTTTACAAGGAATCAACAAACCCCGACAAGCGCAAGCATTTGATTTAAGCCAACACATTACCGCTGAACGCGCGAGTATTGCGAGCGCGTTTGTTGCGGCTCACGCGGCGTCCAACAATTTTTGGCCTGCGTCCAATTTTCGCGCCGCTAGTCGTCCGCCCACTTTTGCGCGCGGACCACGGCCTTTTTCCAAGCGGCAATCGCGCGCGCTCTGTCGGCATCTTCCATCGCCGGGCTAAATTCCCTGTCGGCCTTCCAAAACGAAAGTATCTCGTCTTTGCTTTCCCAAAAGCCGACGGCAAGGCCCGCCAAAAAAGCCGCGCCCGTTACTGTCGTTTCCGTGTTCTGCGGGCGAATGACTTTTGCGTTTAAATAGTCCGCTTGGATTTGCATAAGAATGTTGGAGGCGCTGGCTCCTCCGTCAACCTTGAGCGCGCTTATCTTAATGCCGGAGTCGTCCTCCATGCACTTTAAGCTGTCCGTAACCTGAAAGGCTATCGCGTCCAGCGCCGCGCGGCAAATGTGCGCCTTGTTGGTTCCGCGGGTAAGGCCAACCAATATTCCGCGCGCGTAGGGATCCCAGTAAGGCGCGCCCAAGCCGGTAAAGGCCGGAACCAGTATCGCTCCGTTTGAGTCTGGAACTGTAGCTGCCAAACCGTCGCATTCCTTGGAAGCGCTTATAATGTTCAGCTCGTCGCGGAGCCATTTGACGACCGCTCCGCCCATAAAGATGCTGCCTTCAAGCGCGTACTCAACTTTTCCGTTAAGGCCAATCGCGATTGTAGTAAGCAATTTATTTTTTGAAAGATAGGCCTTGCTTCCTGTGTTCATAAGCAAAAAGCAGCCGGTGCCGTAAGTGTTCTTGGCCTCGCCGGGCTTGAAGCAGCCTTGGCCAAAAAGCGCGGACTGCTGGTCGCCTATCGCGCTCGCGATTGGAATTTCAAAGGCGCAAACGCTTTTGTCGGTCGTAGCGTACACTCCGCTTGAATCGACTACGCGCGGCAAAATCTTTTGGGGAATGTTAAGCAAATGCAAAAGCTCTTTGTCCCATTCAAGCGTATGAATGTTAAAGAGCATCGTGCGGCTTGCGTTGGTGTAGTCGGTTACATGCGCCTTGCCGCCGCTCAGTTTCCAAACAAGCCAAGAATCGATTGTTCCGGCCAAGACTTCGCCGGCCTCGCAGCGCGCGCGCAGGCCCGGAAGGTTTTCCAAAAGCCATTTGATTTTTGTGCCGGTAAAGTAGGCGTCGGGGATAAGGCCGGTGGCCGCGCGGATTTTTTCGCCGTAGCCTTGCGTGACAAGGTCGTCTGCGATTTGCGCGGTGCGGCGGCATTGCCAAACGATTGCGGGACAGACAGGCTTTCCGGTCTGCCTATCCCACATGACTAAGGTTTCGCGCTGGTTTGTGATTCCGAGCGCGGCCACCTTTTGGCCTGCGTCCGCTTTGGAGATTCCCGCCTTTTGCAGGGCCGCGTTTATCGTGGCCATCTGCGTGTCGAAAATCTCCTGCGCGTCGTGCTCAACCCAGCCCGGCTTGGGATAGAATTGCGTGAATTCCTTTTGCTCTACCGCGACCATTTTGCAGCGCTTGTCAAAAACGACGGCGCGGCAAGAGGTCGTTCCCTCGTCCAGGGCCAGGATGAATTGTTGCATCTAGCGCCGTTTAGCCGACAGTGACTTCCAGGCTGACCTCTTTCTGGCCGGCCTGCGCCTTTACGATCGTTCCGTCAACGTCGGCCTTTCCGTTTGTGACAACAATCGAAACAGCGCCGTCGTTCTTCTTGTTGATGACGTTAATCTTGTATGTCACTCCCTGGAACTTGCGGACAAGCTGGGCGTTCTTAACGTGCTCCGGCAAGCGGGGCTCGACTTCCAAGCCCTTCCATGTCGGGCGCAAGCCGCAAAGGTACTGCGAAAGCGTAACGAAGTTCCAAGCCGCCGTTCCCGTAAGCCAAGAGTTCTTGGCCTCGCCAAAGCGGCGGGCGGTCTTTCCGGCAATCATCTGCGCGTAAACATAAGGCTCGGTGCGGTGAATTTCTGAGATGTCCTCCAAGTAAGCCGGCGCGATTTTCTTGTAGTGCTCAAAGGCGTCCTGCGGGCGGCCGTTGACGACTTCGCCGATGATGACCCACGGATTGTTGTGGCAGAAGATACCGCCGTTCTCCTTGTATCCCGGCGGATAAGAAGAAACCTCTCCCAATTCAACATGGTACTCTTTGTAAGGCGGATCCAAAATTACGATGCCGTACTTTGAGTCAAGGTATTTCTTTACGCTGTCCAAAGACTTTTCGGGATAGCCCTTGTCCTTTCCGATTTTGGCCATCGTTCCAAAGCCCTGCGACTCGATGAAGATTTTTCCGTCCTCACATTCCTTTGAGCCGATTTTTCTTCCGGCGTCGTCAAAGGCGCGGACATACCATTCTCCGTCCCAAGCGGCGTTGCAAATCTGCGCCTCCATCTTGGCGGCGGCGTCTTCGGCGCGCTTGGCTTCCTCTTCCTCGCCCATCAAGCGGCACATCTGAACGTAGTCGGGAGTGACGTAAACGAACATTTCGGCAATCATTACGGACTCGGCGTTCTTTCCTTCCTTGTTGGTGCAAGTCTGGAACGAGTCATTGGGGTTGGTTGAGAAGCAGTTGAGGTTAAGGCAGTCGTTCCAGTCGGCGCGGCCGATGAGCGGAAGTCCGTGCGGGCCCATGTGGTTGGGAATGTAGTTGTAAGAGCGCTTTAGGTGCTCGAACATCGTGGCCTTGTTGGTCTCGCTGTTGTCAAAGGGAACGTCAACTTTAAGGAAGTCAACGTCGCCGGTTTCGCGAATGTAGTTGCCCACGCCAAGGATAAGCCAAAGCGGGTCGTCGTTGAAGTTGGAACCGATGTCGGCGTTTCCGCGCTTTGTGAGCGGCTGGAACTGGTGGTAGGCCGAGCCGTCCTCAAACTGCGTGGCGGCCACATCGTAAAGGCGTTCGCGGATGCGGCTTGCCGGAAGCTGGTGCGCGGCTCCAAGCATGTCCTGTGAGGTGTCGCGGAAGCCAAGGCCGCGTCCGATTCCGCTCTCAAAGTAAGAGGCTGAGCGGGCGAAGTTGTAGGTGACGACGCACTGGTACTGGTTCCAAACGGCCATGCGGTCAAGCTTTTCGTCGCCGCTCTTAAGGGTAAAGTGGCTCAATGTTTCGTCCCAGAAGGCGCGCAAGTCGTCAAAGGCCTTGGCGACTTTTTCGGGCGTGTCAAACTTTTTCTGAAGCTCGTAGGCCTTTTCCTTGTTGATTACTCCGCTCGCCGTGTTGGTGCGCAAGAGGCCGGCTTTGAGCGCGGCTTCCTTGTCGGCGTCGGAAAGGAATTTTTTGGCGTCGTCGTTTTCGATGTAGCCCAAAACAAAAATCGCGGTCTTGGACTCGCCGGCCTTAAGCGTTATTTCCAAGCGGTGGCTTGCGATCGGAGACCAACCGTCGGCGACTGAGTTTCCGCTCTTTCCTTCAACGACAGTCTTTGCCTGGCCCAAGTTGTTGTAAAGGCCGAGGAAAGTCTCGCGGTCTGTGTCAAAGCCGTCAATCTTTTGGTTGCAAGAATAGAAAGTAAAGTGGTTGCGGCGCTCGCGGTATTCGGTCTTGTGGTAAATCGCGCTGCCTTCGATTTCAACTTCGCCTGTGCTGAAGTTGCGCTGGAAGTTCTGGCAGTCGTCCGAGGCGTTGTAAAGGCACCATTCGACAAAAGAAACAAGGCTGATTTTCTTTTCTGAAGAAGACTTGTTTGTCAAAGTGATTTGCTCGACTTCGCAGTTTTCGTGAACGGGAACCATGTACAAAACGTCGGCGGCGACTCCGTTCTTTTCCGAGGCGAACTTTGTGTAGCCAAAGCCGTGGCGGCACTCGTACTTGTCAAGCGGAGTCTGCGTGGGCTGCCAGCCGGGGTTCCAAATCGTGTCGCCGTCTTTGATGAAGAAGTAGCGGCCGTTGTTGTCAAGCGGAATGTTGTTGTAGCGGTAGCGGGTCAAGCGGCGCAAGCGAGCGTCGGTGTAAAAGGCGTATCCGCCCGCAGTGTTTGAGATTAGCGAGAAGAATTTTTCGCTTCCCAAGTAGTTGATCCAAGGATAGGGCGTCTGCGGAGTCGTGATGGCGTACTCGCGCTTTTCGTCGTCAAAGAATCCAAATTTCATAGATTGCTCCTGTTTGGTGATTTTTTCAACCAACTTGCTTTGATGGTATAGGAACAGTGTAACCGCGCTTTTGCCTTTTGTCAAGGAAAATCGGCGGTTTGGGGAAAATATCAACTAACAGAAAACCAAGCGAATGCAGGCTCTCAGCGGAATCCGTCTATCTGCGCGCGAGCTACTTTTAAGGCAAAGAGATTAGCTTAACGTGCGCTAAGCGCGCAGCAGCCGGCCTTCCGCTTACGCCTGCCTTCGCTTGGGTGGATTACTATAAATGTTCCTCAAACTAGTATTGCAAAGGCTGGGGAAAAAAGATATTCTAATACAAAATGAACATTTGCCTTTTTGAACAGGAAGAAATCGACCGCCCGCTCGCGGCAAGCGACGAGCGCGCCCAGCACATAATTAAAGTTTTGCATAAAGGAGTCGGCGACAGTTTTTACGCTGGCGTAATCGGCGGCCAGGCGGGAACGGCGACCATCACTAAGATTGACGGCGCGATTCACTTTACATTCACGCCCCAGTCCGACGGAAAGCCGCTTTTTCCCTTGCACATGATTATCGGATTTCCGCGCCCGATTCAATTAAAGCGCCTGCTTCGCGACATGGCCGCGCTTGGCGTTTCCAGCGTCCGCCTTTGCGGAACCGAGCTGGGCGAAAAATCCTACCTAAAGGCAAGCCTTTCCGACCCGGCGGAAGTCTACAAAATGCTTTTGGACGGAACCGTTCAAGCCGCAAGCGCGCATGTTCCAAAGCCTTTCGTTTATCCAACGCTAGCGGCCTGTCTTGACGCCCTTGCCGCCGAAGCGGGAACGGACTCCAGCCCAAAAAGCGCCGACGGCCTTGAATCGGTTGCAAGCCTAAAAAGCGGCTCGCTAAAATTGGCGCTGGACAACGTGGATCCCAAAACAAGCCTCCATGCCTTTTTGCAAGACAACCCGCCAAAAGACCGACCCGTCCTCGCCGCCATCGGAAGCGAGCGCGGCTGGTCGCCCGCCGAGCGCGCCCTCTTGGAAGAGCGCGGCTTTGTCCGCCTAGGCATGGGCAGCCGTATTATGAGAACAGAAACCGCCGCGACAGTCAGCGCGAGCTTGATTCTTTCTAGCATGGGCGTGCTGGAGTAAGCCCTCCCCCCCGCAAAAAAACAGGGGCGGCCTGTTGGCCGCCCCTTCTTGGTCTTACCTTCAATTGCAGTCGCTAGCTCACTGCAGGGCCGCGAAGAAACCGCTCGCAATTACCATTACAGTCTTGCAAGCTACAACCCGAGCGGACTAATCCATTCTTTGCGCGGTCTCGATGAAGGCGTCGGCGCTATCGCCCCACATGTAGCCAAGGACGGCGTTTCTAGTGCCGTTGCCGTAGACATCGCCGTAGTTGTCGGTGGTGTTCATGCCCGAAGCGACATGGCAATCTGACGTTCCAATATTGCTTCCATTCGCCTTAGGAGCGGCGGCGTCAGTAGTTGAATACGCAAGCTTTCCGCCAGCGTCTTTCCATACGCCAACGTTGATGTTTTGCTTTACCTTATTAGCCTCGTCGCTTACGCGGACGGCGCTTTGGGTGGG
Source organism: Treponema sp. UBA4377 (assembly GCA_002391235.1). Lineage (GTDB taxonomy): Bacteria > Spirochaetota > Spirochaetia > Treponematales > Treponemataceae > Treponema_D. The sequence goes on along the minus strand of DGRX01000004.1, from coordinate 201,641 downwards.
AACGTTGGTAACCTCCCAATTGCCGGTGTAGGAATTATATTCATCAGCGCCTTGCATTTTATCCGCGTCAAGCGTTTTGACGCTGCCCTTGGCGGCATTCCAGCGCGCAAACTTGGGCCGGCCGCTTCCAGCGGAATAGTAGCCGATTTGCGGAATCGGATTGTTGCTTTCGTCAAGCGCAACATCTATCGTAAGGTACTCGCCGGTGCTGTTGTATGAGTCAACCTTGCAAACCTTGGCTTTGTCTGGATCATTGTAATCCTCCAAATACGCGTACCAAATGTCAGAATTCTTTTCATCATATGCCGCGATATGAACGCCTTTGGCCGAGTCAACCGCTATTTGGCACTTGCAGTCGCCGCCTTTGACCTTTCCGCCAAAGATATCGTCAACGATAGTCCAAGCGGCGGCCAATCTTTTGGCATCCCCAGTCTTGCCGTTATCGGCCATCGGGTCTCCGCTAGTGAAAGCGTAGCTAACCTTGCTTCCATCGCACCAAACCATTACGGCAACATCGTTGGCTCTTGTGGCGCCGCCGTCAATGGCCGCTATGCATACGTTTGGACTTGCGCTTGTGGACACAATTTGAACGTATTTAAGCGATTCGTCATATGTCATCAACTCAGTAGTCGCATGGTTCTTAAAGAAGCCGTCCTTAAACTGCCAATACCTTGTCCTTCTGCTTTCTCCGTCAGGGGCCCAAACACTGCTTGGTACAACGCCAGTTTGCCAATCATTGTTATATGTTCCTGTCATGGCGCCAGCCCTATAGCGTACAGTGTTTTGCAGCTTGTCAAAATAGGCCATGTACAAGCCATGCGTCGTCGCGGCTATGCTGGGCGACTGGATTCTATCCAAATATGTTTTTTTATTGTTTTTGTCTGTTCCGATTGAAAGGTCTTCAAGCTTGCATGCGGAGTGAATTTTTGTGTCGCGTGGAAGATGTTTTCCGCTTGTTCCGACTCCACCGCTCTCGCGCCAATGGGTCGACTCCAAATAGAACATATCGCTAAATCCATCACCGTTTACGTCTTGGCCGGCAGCGCTGGCCCAAACATAGCCATCCAGTCCATAAGCCAAGGCTGTATGGCGGATGTTGGTGTAGCCGTAATTCCAATAAGTCCAAGAGTGGTCGCTGTTTGGCATGCTAAAGGCGCTAGAGGCATTGGCAAAGGCAAAGCCGATTTTTCCATCCGTAGTCACTTCTCCTCCGCCGCCTGGAGTGAAATTGTCCAAACTGTCAGACTTTGCTTGCTTTTCCACAGTCTTTCCAAAAGGTTGGATTTTCATCTGAGGGTTTTCAACGTTACCATACATAGGAGCGGCGGCGTAAGCGTTAAGCTGCCATACGTCAAAGGCGATGTCATCGGTCAAATTGTTGTTGTTGGCGTTGTTGGGCTGGCGGTTGTAGTAGTTTTTGTAAACATCGTAGTCGCCGCCTTTTTTAATCAATTCGCCTTCGTCGTCAATATTTGTTCCCGTATAAGAGCCGTGAGCGTCGTTGTCGTTGCTGTTGTTGATTGTGGCAATTCCGGCGACTGTCAATTCAAAAGCGCCTTGATTAATGTTTTCGCTGTTCAGAGTCACGTGGCCGGCTGTGTATGCCAATTCAGCGGTTCCGTACTTGGCTCCCTTTAAGTTAAAGCCGTAAATTTCAACATCCTCGTTTTTCTTGGTGACAGAATCCGTAATGCCAGTTAGCGTTGAATTTTTGTAAACATAAACCGGATACACGCCCAAAGAACTGCGGTCTGTGACGCCGTTCTTTGCGTTAACCGCGCTAAGGCTGGTCTTTACGCGAGTGATGTATGGAACTATGTCCATTGTGTAGTTTGCTGCTACAGGAGTGACGGCGTACTTGTTTACGCCGCTTAGTTCGCTGGCTTGAGCGGCTCCAATAACGCTAAATTCGTCAGAGCTGTAGTTGGCGTCGTTGTAGGGGCTTGTCTTGTCGTCCTTTGCAAAGCGGGCCTCTGCGTAATACTTGCCTTTTTCTGCTTGCTTTGTAGTGGCGTAAACCGTCGTGGCGCCGCTTGCTTTTTCCGAAGCCTTGGCGTTTTTGTCAGTCACTGAAAGAACAAATTCCACGCCATTCGCAGCCGGAGCCGTTCCGCCGTTGTATTTTTCGGTGTCAAGCTCCAGCGTCCATGAGACAAAGTGGCCGGCGTTGTTGTAGCGCTCCTTTACGTTGCCGCTGTCGTCCGCGTCAAGCGCAAAGTGGTAGCCGTTTGTAGCAAGGTCGCCCAAAGTCGTTTGAGTCCAACGAGTGGCCAACGGCTTTGTAAAGTCGCAAGTCGCCGCTGTCGCCGCGCTAAGTCCAAAGCCTGGGATTGTAAGGCTAATCTTTGCGATTCCGGCATTGTCATAAGCCGTTCCCTTAAAGACGACTTTTCCGCTGACTTTAGGCTGGTCGCCAAGCTCAATATGGCCCTGCAAATCGTCAAGGCTTTCGGCTCCGCCAGTCTTTGTCGTGTAAACGCTGTTGTTCGCAAGGCTCTTCCAATAGAAGCGCTTGGTCTTTCCAATCGGCTTAACGCTGTCGTTGACGTCGTTGTTCATGCAAAGGTTGATGACAGCCTTTTGCGCTCCGCCTTCGGTGCTGTCCAAAATGTTGATGACATATTTTCCAAGGCCGGCTGTGGCGGTCTTTAGAGAAGTCGCGGGCAAAACGATGTCGTTTACAGTTCTATCTTCGTTCTCGGCAGCCGGAGTGTCTGTACTGATTTTTTGATCGGCGCTGGCCGAAGAGCTTCCCGCGTACAAGCAGTTCCACTTGATGTCGCCGTTTCCGCCCATTACTTCGGGAACAAGGATTACGTCTCCCTTGGCGGCGACCAAAGCGCGGACAGGATTTCCGGCATCGTCAAAATCGCCCATAAAGACTTCTTTTTCAGCTTCTTCCCAAGTAGACCAGCTTGTTTCGTAAAGCTGCTGCGTTTCGTAAGCGCCGTCATACGCTCCGTCGTAGTTAAAGTCGCTCTTTACAGTAACATTGGCCAGGCGCGGCGCGTTGTTGGAGACATATGCTTCGGCAACGCTTCCCTTGGAATAGTTTCCGGCCCTGTCGTAGGCCGTGTAGTGAACGTCTATCTTTCCGTCAGGGATGTTCCTTGAGTTTATTTTGGCGGTCAGGTTGCATACAGTTCCCTGCATGTGGGCGTATTCCACCATGCAGTCGCTGTCTGAGTTCATTATGCTGGCGGGATAGCCGTAGCCGTAGCCTTCGTCGTTTCTTATGCCCGAGCCGATTTCGTTCTTGGTGTTGTCAACGACAAGGCCGTAGGCAAACTGGGCCGTTGTGTAAGCGAGTTCGATTTGATTGTCCAACGTGACGCTAAGGCCGTCGTTAGAAAGGTTTCTTATTACATAAACCGCGCCGCCAATCTTTACCAAGCCGCCGGCGTGTATGTGGCCGTTCTTTGCCTTTAGCTTAAGGATGTTAAGGTTTGCGCTGTCACGATCTTCAAGCTCTTGGTCAAACCAATAAAGGCCGTCGGCGGCAGGCGCAAGGCTTGAAACGTCCGCCCAATTGTCGGGATTATCCACTCCGCTGATTTTCTTAGAGACCATCGGATCGTAAATCTTGCTTCCGCGCTTAAAGTAAACCACAAACTTGTCAAAGCCGGACTGGTTCTTGTTGCCATACGTGTTTTCGGCAACGCTGGCGCCAATCGAGTAATAGCCGTTTGAGTTGTGAATGTCTTTGTCAATGTCCAGCTTGCTTGCGTCAATGGCAGGATTGACGTTGTCGTAGTGAACGGCAAAGGCAAAATTGCTGTAGTTGCCCTTTTCGTCAGCGAACAAGACATAAAGGTACTTGCTTCCAACTCCGCTATCTGGAGTCATGCCATCAAGCTTTGCGTGATAGCCGCTGCCGGAAGCGCCGGTCTTTACATAACACCAGCTGGGCTTTACTAAAACATCCGGGCCGCTTGTGTCGCTTTCGCGAGCGGCTTCGGCCGCGGTTTTGGCGTCGTCGGCTTTTGAGTCGCTTTGGCCAACATAGATTTTCTTTATGACGTCACCATCGGTAAGGTCAAATTCAAGCGTCCATTTTCCGCTTACATAAATTCCTTCGCTGTATTCGCGCGAAGCCTTTGCCTGGCTGGCGCCCGAGTCATACTGCTTTAAGTATTGGCCGGAAATTCTTGGGCTGTCGGCGTCAACCACCATAGTTCTGTATTGAGGCAAGTTGAATTTGCTGCCGTCATAGGCGTAACCACAAACCGCCAAATCGTTTGTCTTTGACTCGCTTCCCTCGCTGGACGGATTGAATTCTTCTTTGTTGTTAATCGTAAGGCTCCAAGCGGTTCCCTTAACGTCCAGCAAAACGCCATAGTCGTTGGGGTCTCCGCTTCCGTTCCATTCAATCTTGTTGGCGGGATCGTAGTCTTTTCTCTTGTAAACATTATAGCCGGCGGCCTTAAGGTAATCCAAGTCATTGGCCTTTAAAGTAAAGGTCTTTACAGAACCGTCGGCGTTGTATTCAACAGTTCCCCAATCGGTTCCGCCTGTGTAGCCGGACAATGTGTGGTCCTTGGAGATAATCTGCAAGAAAGCCGCGACCACGCCTTCATCGTCGTCAACGCCGCCGTAAAGCTTTACGCTTCCGCCGATGCGGGCCTGGTCTTTTTCGGGGTTGCTGTAAGTAAATGACGGACGGCCTCCCTGCGGGTCAAAGTTGACCAACTGCGGCTCTTCGTAAACGTTTCCTACATCGTCCGTGGCTTTTATCCAAACATAAATAGGAACAATCGCGTCAAAAGTTTTGTCTTTGTTGATAGAGTCATAGGTCGCCTTTCTCTTAACGCCGTCCAAGCACACCGCCTCAACTTCTTCGTCGATTATGTAGCGCTCAAAAGTCTTGTTGTGGCTTTCTGACGCTGTAGAAACTTGTCCGTCAAAGTAGAGGAACCAAGTCAAACCGGCGCCCACGATGTCGGCGTAATCCGCGTCGGCAGGCTTATTCGCCTTGTCGGCTGAAAGGCCCAAAGCGTATTTAATTTCTTTTGCGTAATCGACAGTTCCGTAAACGGTGATGTTTCCGTGGACACTGTTCAAGTCGGGCGAAATCTTTGTAACGGCGGGCGCGGTATTGTCAACGATTACAGGCAATGGCTCCGTCGTAACGTCCGACTCAAATGTTCCTTTTATCTCAAGGCTCAAAGAATAGGCTTCGCTATCCAAAGCGCTGACGTCAATTCCGGTGATCACGCAAGGATAAACGCCGCTTGTCAAATCGCCGACGTTTCCCGGGTATGAAACGCCGTTAATAGTGGCCGTCACGGAATCGATTCCGTTGGCGTCTTTTGCGTCAAATTCAAGCTGAACAAATTTTCTTTGTCCGCCGACTGTTCCCAACTTTTTGTGGTCGCTTGAATCCGCCCAATCGTAAGTTGCATCGTCGTCGCTTACCATGTAAACAAGGTTTTCAAATTCGGGGCGCTTTGTGTCAACCTTTAAGTAAAGGCGGGTGTCGCCGCCGTCAAAGCGGGAGTCCGTTCCAACCAAAACCGGAGCAAGGTACTTGTCAGCGCCGTCTGACTTTACAGAAACAAATTCGGTTCCGGCCTTGTCCTTTACCTTGAACAAGATTGTGTATTCAGCGTCGTTTTGCAAGTCGGCGATCCAAGAGCCGCCTGTCACAGTTATCGGATTCCAATTGGCTCCCGCGTCGATTGAATAAGAGAACTCGTCCACTCCGTCATCGTCTTCGATGGTTCCTTCAATCTTTGTTGACTCAAACCAAACAGGCTTTCCGTCTTCCATTCCGCTAAGCTTGGCGGTTGTCAACGTGATTACGGGCCTGTCTTTTTGCGGGTCAATCGTGTATTTTTGAACCTTAACCGTAGAGTTGGCCGCCTTGTCGGAAGCGTAAATCTTTAGGTAAAAGTCTTTTGTCGCGCCGGAATATTCAGTTCCGTCTACAAAAGTTATTTTTTTGCTTGTAGCGTCAACGCTGCTTGTGGCCAGCGGGAGGCTCCAGTTTGAAGTTCCGGTCAAGCCGGCGTCGTGGTCTCGCGGCGGCGTTCCGCTTTCGTCTATCGAGGCGTCGCCGTTCAAAGACCAATAGCCCTTGACTTCGCTAAGCGCGTTGTCGTCAACGATTCCGCTAAAGGCGACTGTTCCGTTCACGCTTGAGTCCGCCTGCGGCGACATGATTGTAATTACAGGAGCGTCGTTGTCCAAACTGATTCCAAACTTGCGCTGCTTTGTTTCGTTTGTGGCGATGTCGTGGGCCAAAACGTAAAGGTCAACAGATCCGCTTGGAAGAGTCTTGAATGTCGCGGCTGGAATTGTCGCCTTAAAGCCTGTGTAGGCCTTGTTGTCGGCGGCGGAGTAAGCCGCCCACTCTGCGTTCTTGTAAGCGGCGGCGTCGCCGCTTGTCAAATCGGACTTTGTAAATTGAACGCTCGAAGAAACCACAGTTCCGTTAATCGTAAGCGCAAGGTCCTTAAGGCCGCTCAACGTTTCGCTAACGGTTCCGTAAACAGTCATATTCTTGGCGCCCGAGTCGGTGCCGTTGGCCATAACGTTTCCAGCGGCGGCGGTAAAGCTTTGTCCGTCGTATGTGTACCAAGCGGTTTCCGCGGCCGGCGCTGTCGTGTCAACTTGAATTATATACAAGCTTTCGCCGGAATCGTTTCCTGCAAGGTCCAAGGCGTGGATTGAAAGCGAGTTTTGTCCTTCCTTAAATCCTACCGGGCTAAGCGCGTACGAGATTTCCTCTCCGACAGTTCCGCCGATGACTTCAGTTCCAGGAACCGGCGTCGTCTCGCCGGCTGGAGTCATGGCATATTCAACCTTGTCCAAGCCGCTGGTCATTTCTTTGTAGCGGCCCTTGATGGTCAAGTTTTCGCTGTTGAACCAATCGTCTATAGAACCGGACTCGCCGATGACAATCGAACCAACGCGCTCGGGCGCGACTGTGTCAATCGTAAAGGCAAATTGCTTTTGGCTTGAACGGTCGGCGGTGTCTGTGGCCGTAGCCTCAAAGCGCCATTTTCCGTCGCTTGCGCCTGTGTCCAAAAGCGTGATTGTCGCGCTTGTCTTGTCGGCGGAGATCGCTATGCTATAGCCGTAGGGGTTTGTGGCCGCGTTTACCGGCGTTGTTCCGCCGTTAATGTAGGCCTTGACGTCAAGGCTCTTTATGCCGGAAGCGTCGGCGATGCCTACAGTGAACTGATACTTTCCGCCTGTCGCGTCAGACTTTTTGTAGTATTCCGCAATCGTCGGAATCGTGATTGCCGGCGGAGCGAAGTCAAACGTAATGTTGGATACTGTCGCAACCGCGCTAAGGTTTCCCGCTTGGTCAATGGCGACGACGCTAAGCTTTTTGCCGCTTGAGTTTGTCTGCGGAACGCTTTGGTTCCAGTTGGCGCGGCTTACGCTCTTTGGCGCGGCCGGAATGGCGGTCCATCCGCTTATGCTGGCGGTGTACATTCCGCTTACGGAAGCGCCCATCGCGATTGCGGTTTCGGCCAAGTAGAGGCCTTGACCCTGCTTTTTATAGTAAGTCTTGTCGGCGACAGCTGTTCCAGTGGCGGCTGTCCAAACAACGCTTGGAGCGGGAAGCGTCGCCACGGCGTCGTCCCACCTGTACCAGATTTCGCTTGTGCCGGAGCCGCTCAAGTCGCTCCAAGTTCCGCTCATCTTGTAAGAGTAGCTTGTAACGCCGGCTGTAGTCGTGGCGGTGATGTTCTTGTCATTTTCAAAAATGTAAATCGGATCAGACTCGCTTTGTCCTTCGGCGCGGGCCGGAGCGCCAATCGCAAGCGCCGGAGCGGCGTTGTCCGCCCAGAAAATGTAAGTCGTTTCTTCAGAAGTGGCGCCTTGGCTCTTTGCCTGGACTTTGAGCGCCACTGTGTAATTGTCAAATTGATTGTCGCCGGTCAAGCCAAACTTGTTCATCGGAACTTCAATCTTGTACGCGCCGTCGGCGACTTTCGTTATGCCGTCGCCTTCATATTTTATTACCGGCAAAGTCTCAAGAATGTCTTCATCCTTTAAGTAGCCTTTGGTCTTTGCGTAGCCCTTGTAAAGAATCGGAGTCACTTTTACCCAGTTTCCGTGTTCTTTAATCGTTCCCTTTTGGTCCGCGCCGGATTTGTCGGCGATGTTTATCGTCGCGCTGTAGGCCGCGCTCTTTGTCTTGTCGACGGCGGCGGCGTTGATAAAGAACTGGTCGTCAAATTCAACTTTGGGAGCGTCGCCAGTCACAGAAACCATAAAGGCGTAGGTTGCCGCGCTGTAAAGCCTGTTGCCGGCGGTGTCGTAGCCTTCCGCGACCATAAGGTAATGCAAGCCCGCCGCCATGCTGTTTGGAAGCGTAATGTTGTAAGTGGCGTTGGAAACTGTCTTGCTGTCAGGAAGATTCTGAACAAGCGTGTCGCCGTCCTTTATGTCAAAGCGCTTGGCAGGATCTGTGTTGTCAGAAGAATAAGAAGGCTCGTCTTCCTCTTTGTCGCCTGTGTCGTCGCACAAGTAAAACTTCGCCCTGATTGTATTGGCTTTGACTTCGTTTCCGTCAAGTCCAGCCGTAACTTTGATGGAAGCGTTTCCGCCGCTGGAAACTTCGGCAAATTTTGGGTCGTCTTTGTCAAACACATAGCCTCCAAACTCGTACATAGGACTGTTGTTGGCGTTTACGCTCATCGCAAGCGGAGAGTTGGAAGACACGGCTGGAGCCTGTCCCCATGGAAGACTTGCGTAATACAAATAGTTTGTTCCAATGGAGCTTTGGTCGTAATCGCCGTATAGAATCGTCTTTACTGTTGTAACGTCAACTTCGCCAAGGCTGTAGCTTCCGTTCAATATTTTCTTAAACTGCGCGGTCTGCAAAGAGTCGCTTGTCGTGTCAACATTGCAACCCTTTGCATTGCAAGCCTTTGCGGTAAGCTGCTTTAATGAGCTTTGAATGTAGCACTTGTCGCTTACGTTTCCGGCCGCGTCAGTCAAATACGGGAATATATAAAGGTTGACTGTGTCGCCGACTTGCGCTCCCAAGTCGCTGTACATGGCCTTGTAGTTTAGGTAAAGAGGATAGTCGTCGCTTGTTTCAGGCGGAATTTCCGAATCGGGGAAAAATTTCGCGATTGTCACTTCAGTTCCGCCGGCGGTCTCAAAGCCGCTAAAGGTCGTCTTATTAAGGCTGCCTGTAATTTCTGTCGCCGCGCCGCCTTGGACTTTAAACACGCGGATGTCCATTTGCTTTACGGCGTGGTCGTCGGCAATCTCGCCCTTTATCGTAACGTCGCGTCCGTAAGCGGCCGGGTCTTCTATAGCAATCGAGTTTGGCTTTGTGACGCAGAATACGGGCGGTGTGTTGTCAACGTCAAAAACGCGGCTTGCCGTGCCGCTTACGCGTCCCGCTCCGTCGTATGCGACTACGTCTACTGAATAGGTTCCGTCCTTAAAATTCAACTTGTCAATGTCAAGGACTATTGACCAATCTTTTCCTGTGATTTTTGTCGTTTGGGTGGTCACTTCTTTTGTGGCCGTGTTTGTTATGGTAAGAACAACCTTGTCCAGGCTTTTATCGTCGCTGGCCACACCCTTTATTTCAATGTTTCCGCTTACGCTTGAAGAGCTAGAAGGCTCGGTAATCGCCACAGTAGGAACGGAGGTGTCGATGGACTCTCCCAAGCCTACGTCGCAAGAAGAAAAGGCAAAAACGAGCGCCAGGGCCCCGCAAAGGCCCGCAAAAAGAGAACGAACGCTAAAAAATTCAGACTTCTTCATCTTTCTATTTATCGTCATTTTTGCCCTCCTTCATTAATACGCCGCGGCCGGGTCTCCGGTAAGCTGCGCGGTCTCGATGTAGCCCTTGGTTCCGTCCGCATTTTTGTAGCCCAACACAGCGTTCTTAGTTGTATTTCCGTAGCAATTTGTGGAGCCGGCAGGTTTTGCGGTCGAATTCGTTATTACGCCCGCGTTCTTCCAAACGCCAATGTTTACGTTGTCCTGCTGAACGCCGCTTGTTGTCGGAACAAAACCCACATCCCAAGTTCCTGTGTATTTTCCATTGCCGTCAATGCCGTCGCCCCAAACGCCGGCTTTTGCAAGGCGGGCGAATTTTGGAAGCTTTTCGCTGGAAGCGTAATAGCTTATGTATGGCACCGGGTCTCCGCCGGCGCTGGCCAAGGCTACGTCAAGGTCGATGTTTTTTCCTACGCTGCCTGTGTCAACGCGGCAAATATTTGTCGCAACGTCTTGCGCGTAGCTTGCAAGATAGGCATACCATACAGAGCCCGTGGCGGAATCCTGCGCCGCTATGTGGACGCTGTTTCCGACAACAGCCACCTTGCAGTAATATCCGTTGGCCTTGCCGCTAAGAATTTGTTTGGTCATATGCCAGCCGTCGCCAACTGTTTGTGTTGTTCCAACTCGCTTTGTGCTAGGCGTAGTATTATAGCCGTACCACATGGCGTTTGCCTTCGAGTCGTACCAAACCATTACAACCACATCGTCCGCCATGCTGCCGCTCTTGGGTATTGCCGCGATGCTGACGTAAGAACCGCCTTGCGGATTTTCGCTGGAATTTTCTTCCGCCACAATTTGGCAATTAGCGACGCTAACGGCATATGTATGATTATCAACTCTTTCTTTTGCTTTTTCTAAATTCACAAAATTGCCAGTGTTTCCGTCTCTATCTCCATTATCTTTAACTTTAAATGGCTGGCTCAAGCTTGACCTAAAGCGTATTTCCTTGTTAAAGGCGTCGTAGTAAGCAAGATAAACGTTGCTTCCAGCTGTTGCGATGCAGGGCGACTGGTGCTTTGTGGTTTCGCCAGTGTAAATGGTTGTCGGATTTATTTCGCCTTTTTTGCCCTTTTGTCCTGTCATTTCTAATTGGGCTGCACGGCCTGCATTATTAATAACACCGTCGTCAGGGTTATTCCATAGGGAAGAATGGAAGGTAAAGAAGTCAGCGTAATTTTCTGACGAGTCGGCGTCTGCAATCGTAGCAAATGAGTTTCCGTTTGCGTCAAAGGCCATGGAAAGCGAGTTTTTCGTGTCCGATCCCTTATGCCTCTTTTCGTAAGAGCTTGTCTTTCCTGGCATGGCAAAATGGTTGTCACCGGGACCATACCTAAAGGCAAAGCCTATCAAGCCATTAGTGGGGTTGATTTTCATAATCGGAGAGCTTATCAATTGGCCTCCCAAAGTCGCCGCCTGGCTGTTCAACTGCCATACGTCAACGTAAACCTTGTCTGTAAGCGTGTCGTTTGTGTCGCTTGGCTGCAAGTTATAGGCCTTGCTGTCGTCGTGCAAGTTGTTAAGCGTATTAACGCTTGTGTTTACAGTTTCAACATATGGACCGCTTGTAGTCATGCTCTTTTGACCAGAAGACGCGTTTTTGCGCTTGAGATTAAATCCGTTGACTATAAACTTTTCGGCCACTGAGTCTTTGTAATAAACCGGCCAGTGGCCCTTTGCGGTGCGGGAAAGCTCAACGCCTTTTTCGCTAAGCATTGTTGTAAGGCCGGTGATGTAGGGCACTATGTCCACCTTTAAGGTGTCGGGCTTGTTGCCGGCTGTTGCCGCCGTGGAGCCGCTAACGTTCCTTTCTGTAGCGGCGGGCAAAGCGTATTTTGAAGTTCCGTTAAGGCCTGTCAAAGCCGTTCCGCTCGCGCTTGTCAAAACCTGGTCGCTTGAGTAAACGTCAATCTTTACGTCTGTGTCGGCCACATTCGCGATGTAGCTTGTGTCCCAAACAAACTCCCAGTCGGCCGAGTGGCCTTCGTCGTCGATGCCGTTGTCTGTTACGGTAAACTTTACGCCGTTGTCCGCAAGCTTGTCCACGTTGCTCCAAGTCCTTGTGGAGGCGTCATACTGCGCCGCGATGTAGCCCTTGCCGTTTCCAGGCTCGGTAGCGGCGGCTTTTGTCATTCCGGCGCCGGCAAACTCTGTGTCCATCACGCCAGTCGTTCCCTTTAGAATGTTGACGTAGATGCGGTAAAGCATCTTGTTGTCGCTGACAGTTCCGCGAAGGACAATCTTTCCGCTGGCCTTGTCGTCAGTGTCCATCTCGGCGTCTGTCGCGCCGGCAGTCGGGTTAAATTTATCCGCCGGCAAGTCGGCGCTAAGGTCTATGTGTCCAAGAGGGGTCATGCCGTCCCAAGCGACGGAGTTGTTGGGGTTGCCTTCGCCGTCTGCCGCGCCCTTTGCCTTCCAGAAAAGGTTTTGGCGGGTGATTTTTGGCTCTGTCGTGTCGTTCATGCTTACGGCCATGAAAATTGTGGCCGTCGCGGTGTCGCTTCTGTCAGCAAAGCCTGTCGCGCCGTAGGCGGGAGCGCCTTCGGTTTGGTCGTAGAACGTAAATTCAACCTTGTGCGGAGCGTTTGTCGCTGTGTCAACGTTTCCCCATGAGTTAAAGTCGCCTACTTGGATTGCAATCTCGCCGCTGCGCGCCCTTGTGTCGCTCTTAGTCTTGTCTTCCTCTACGGTTTCAACCAAGGGATCCGATGTGGCGTCGACAAGGGGCGTTGTTGTGTTGGCGCCGCTTGTGATCGTGGTTCCGTTTTTTTTGCTAATCTTGTAGGCGTAATAAATGTTTCCGTTTCCGCCAAGGATTTCGGGCTTGATGACCGTCATGCCCTTTGCGGTAAGGTGGGCGTTTGAGGCGCTTCCAAGAACGGCTTCTGTCACGGCGCCGCCATTGTTGTAATCCTGGTTCCAAGTCAAAAGCTCGCCTGACTCCGGATAAGGCTTGGCCTTTTCTATGCTGGCGTCGCCAAAGTCCACGCTGTTGTCTCCGTTCAAGTCTGTGCCAAGATTGATCCTGGCGATGCGGGGCCTGTTGTTGCAAACAGTCGCGTCCACAAGCGCTGGCGGAGTGTAGCCGGACTCGGCGGCGTCGCCGGCGCAAGAGTAGTTTCCGGCCTTGTCGTAGGCAACATAGTGAATGTTAACCTTGCCGTCGGCGATGTTCTTTGAGTAAATGCTGGCGTTCCAAAGCCAGCTGGTTCCGTTTTGGGTCAAGGTTTCTATCATCAAGTCGCCGTCGTCGTTTGTCGGATCATTGTAGCCGTAGCCGTAACCCGCCGCTGTCCTTCTAACTCCGGAAGCTCCTTCGTTAATCTCGTTGTCAACGACATTGGCTATGGCAAAAAGCGCGGCCGTGTAAGATGATTCCGGCTGGCCTTCAATCTCAACGGAAAGTCCGTCGTCCGAAACGTTCTTGATTCTATAAATGCTTCCGCCAAGCTTTGCCAAGCCGCCCGTGTGGACGTTGTCATCCTTGGCGCTAAGAGTAAGCATGTTCAAGTTTGCGTCGCTTCTTGTGACTGCCGCCGCCTTCCAATAAAGTCCGTCTTCAAATGTCAAGCCAGTTGTAGATCTTCTGTTGCCGGCCGCTCCCTTGGAAATCATCGGGTCAAAGATTTCCATAGAGGCGCCGCTTCCGCGAGTAAAGTAGAACGCCAAGCGCTCAAAGCCGGACTGCTTGGTTCCGTCGCTCGCGTTTTCTTCGCTCACCTTGGAGCCAAAAGAGTACCAGCCGTCAGACTGCTGCACGGACGTAGAAATCGAATAGTCGCTGTCGTCTTGGGCGGCCAGCCTTGGCTTTTCGTTGTCAAAACTTACAACATAAGACTTTGCGACTTGGGCGCCGCCCTTTCCGCCCTTGTCCTCAAAGTAAACGTAAACCGCCTGGCTTCCGCAGCCTGCGTCCGTTTCCAACGGAAGCTTTACGCTTACGGTTTTATAAATGCCTTCTGAATCCGGCGTTCCTGTGACAACAGTTTGGCCTGGATTCGGCTTGCCGTTTTCAAAGTATGTGACAATATTGGCTGGCTTTGCCGCATCTAGGGGCGTGGCGGCCTTTCCAATCTTGACAAGGCCCATTCCTTGGCCGTCCGTCAATTCAAAGGTCAAGAACCACTTTCCGGTTACATAAACTCCTTCTTTGTAGTCGCGCTGGGCCGTGGCTGTCGCGGACGAGCCGTCGGCTCCAAACTGCTCAAGGTACAAAAGCTTAAGCGAAGGATTGTCGCCGTCAATCTTGAACTTCTTGACTTCCTCTTCGCTGTAGTTGGCGCCGTCGTATGCCTTGACGCGAATCGCGGCATTGTATGTCGCGCCTGTCGGAGGATTGATTTTTCCGTTCTCGTTAAGCTTGATTGACCAAGAGCTTCCGTTTACAGTTGAACGGATCGCGTATTCAGCGGGGTCTCCGCTTCCAGTCCAGGCGGAACCGTCGCTCATCTTTACAACGGCGTATCCCTTTCCTCTCAAGAAAATCCAGTCGTCGGCAGTCGGGAACGACGTGATGTCGCCGGCGGAAGAGTCGCGGACCGCAATCTGCGCAAAGACATCTTGGATTGTGGGATGATTGACGTCCTTTGCCTTGGCGCCGCCGTAAATCTTTATGTCCTCGCCCATCGTCTCGCTGTCATCAAGGGGATAAGAGAACGAAACTTCAGGCCTGCTTCCTTGCGGATCAAACTTAATCAAGTATTTGTCTTCGATAAAGTTGCCTACAGCGTCCTGGGCTTTTATCCAAAGGTAAACAGGAACAATACCCTTAAAGCTTCCGTCGTCGATGTCGTCGTCGGTTGCAACATGCAAATCGTCGACAATAAAGCGCCTTAAAGTTTTTGCGTGGGTTTCTGCTTCTGCAGTGGCTCCTCCGTCAAAGTAGAGGTACCACATCAAAGAGCTCTTTTGGCTTATAACGTCGCTGGCTGTGTAATCGTCATGGCTTGTGTCGCTTCCGCTAAGCTTAAACCAAAGCTTTTCGGCGCCGCTTACCGTTCCGTATGGGTTTACGTTGCCGGAAACAGTTTGGCTGCTTGAAGGCGCGATGCGGGAAATTTTCGGCTTTTCGTTGTCAACCTCCACAGCAAAGCTTTCTTCCCTAAACATATCGGCGTTGTCGTATACGGTGATTTTTCCGTCATAGCTGCCGCTGGCCCATTTGCTGCTTTCGCTTTCGTTAACGTCAATCGGTCCAACAGTCACAAGGCGGGCGCCGTTCAACGCCGGGTTGTTGTCGTAAACGTCGGCGCCGCCGCTGTTTTTAATCTTGCTTTCGTCGTCAGGATAAGCTTTTGAGGCAATCGTCAAGTTGCCGGCGGCCTTGCTGTATTCCGTTCCGTTAAAGACAAAGTTAACTTTATCGTCGTTAATGCCGCTTTGATCGGTGGCGTAGAAGAAGAGCCAGAATTTATTGCGAGTTCCGCCGACAATTCCAAGGGCGGCGTCAAACTTTTCTTGGCCGTTTTCAATAACCTTGAAAGACTTGCTGAGAATTTGCGGCTTTTTGGTGTCAATCTGAATGTAAACGGTCGTATCGTCGCTGTCAGTCTCTCCATAGAAGTGCGTGGCGTCCTTCTTGATTTTCGGGCGGAGCCATGTCTTGTTGTCTCCAGTTCCGTCGCCGGAAACAAATTCCGTTCCCTCCGCGTCCGTAACCTTGAACAAGATGTCGTGCTTTCCTTCGTAATCGTTTCCGTCGCCAAAGAAGTCAAAGACGCCGCTTGTAAGGTTAAGCAATGTCCAATTCGCGCCGGCGTCAACGGAGTATTCCAACTTAAGGTTGGTGAATCCGTCGTCGTCTTCGACCTTTCCGCGAATCTTAGAATCGTTCTTTTTCCAAACGTAATTGCTGGCGGTCATCGCGCTGATGTCGTCCGGAGCGGTGATCGTAATAATCGGCCTGTCGCTGTCCGGGTTTACAGAGTATTCGAAAACCGCGATTGTTTGGTTTTTGGCCTTGTCGGATGCCTTTATCTTTATGTAAACCGGCTTTGCGGTTCCCGTAAAGGTTGTTCCGTCGGCAAACTTGTAAACTTTGTTCGCCGCGTCATACTCGCTAAACTTGCAGGCCGGAATCGTCCAGTTGTACTTTGAGCCTGTGTTCTCGCTTGTGATATCCGTGTCGGCCGGCAAAATCGCCGCCGTGTTGTCGTTTGAAAGATAAATGCCTATCTCGTCAAGCTCTTTGTCGTCGCTTGTGCTTCCGCTAATCTTTAGGGTCCCGTTTACGCTCTTTGTCGGTGGAACGGGGCTTCCGTCGGGCTTTTTAGTGGGAATTGTTGGGTCAGGCGTTCCGGCGTTAACGGCCTCATACGCGGCGATGCTTGTGTCGGGCGTGTTAAGAACGATTGACGGCGCCTTAACGTCGCTGTCAAGGACAAAGACTCTGTCTTTTGTTGTCTTTTGCGCTTTGTTTGAAATAGAAAGGTTAGCGTCGCCGGGCGTTCCCAACGAGGCTGCGGGAATGACGGCCTTCCATCCGGTAACAGCGTAAGACTCACCGGGCAAGGCGGTCCATCCCGCTCCAATGTAAGAGGATTCGCTCTCCAAGCCTGTGTCCGTCGTCCATTCAACGCTTGTGGGCGTCACTTCCGTTCCGGCGATTTGCCAGGCAAGGCCGGCCACGCCGCTTAATGGGCAAGAGACCGTTCCGTAAACTGTCATCGCCTTTTTGCCGTCGGACATGATGATTCCTTCGGCCTTGGCAAGGTCAGCGGCGGCGGGACTTGTTGCGACGTATGTGTACCAAGCCGCGGCAAACGCAGGCTGGCTTTGGTCAACGTTTATCGCAAGAAGCTCGCCGGCGCTTTCGTTTCCGGCCTTGTCAACGGCTTTTACTGTAAGCGTGTTTGCGGTCAACAAAGCGCCGTTGCGGACGCTTTGCTCAAAGCCGGTCACTGTAAGCGTAAATGGTGTCGTTCCGGAAGCGGCTTCCAAAGTCTTTTGGCCTTGGATGCTCTCTGTCGCGCCGACGGGCGTCAAAACGTAAGAAATCTTGTCCACGCCGCTAGAGCTGTCCGTCAAGTTTCCGTTAAAGACAAGGCCTGTCGACGTGAACCAAGAGTTTTCCCATTTTGTCCACTTTGTATTGTCGCTGCCGCTTCCAATGGCGATTTTTGTTCCGTTGATGTTGGCGGGAGTAGTGAACGTTTCAAATGTCGGAGCGATTGTGTCAACGATTCTTGTCCATTCAAGAGCCGTCGCGTCGCGGCCAGCCGAATCCTTGGCCGCAATCTTAAAGTTCCATTTGCCGTCGCTTGTTCCGTCTGACTTTAATACAATCGCGACTGTGACGGTTTTTTCGTCAGTTTGGGTCTTGGTGAATGTATAGCCTCTTGTTCCGCTTGGAACCTCCGCGCCGTTTAGAGTCGCGGTCACGGTAACGCCGCTAGCGTCAATCTTGTAGGAGTCGCTGGCCTTGGCGCTTATCGGAAAGTCGTGTTGAACGCCCGATTCGTCCATTGAGTCGTTTTTATTGTAATAGCCGTTGCTGGCGGGCTCGCTTGTCAACTCAACCTTTGGCGCCTCAAAGTCGTATTTCAAATCCGTTTTTCCTTTAACGTCGCTCAAGTTTCCGACAGAGTCAACTCCGACCACGCGGAATATTTTGTTAATGCCTTCCTCTATCTCAATCTTTTGTTCCCAAGGAGTGCTAGAAGCGTTTTGGCTGGCGCCGTCAACGGGAGTCCAAGTCTTTCCTGCCGTTCCGTTCAACGACAAGGTGTACAAGCCTGCCACGCTTGTCGTTCCCGGCTCAAATTTGTCGGTGTCGACAAGTCCGTAGCAGTCGGTCGCCTGCTTTTCGTAGTAGTCGGTTCCTGGAACATAGTAGCCCGAAGCCGCCGTCCAAGAAATTGACGGAGTTTCAGTGTCGTCGCTTGTGTGCCACAACTTGCGGGTGCCGGAACCGCCGATGTCGCTCCAAGTTCCAGTCGGCGTAATGTATGTCTTTAATGTTTCGTCGTCCTTTTCGTAGCTTGAGAAGTCTTCGCTAATCAACGTTTCCGTCGCTTTTGGAGAGGCCAAATTCACTTCCGGCTTTTTGTTGTCCGCCCAGAACATAAAGACCTTGTCGTTGGACCATTGCTTGTTTCCGTCGCCGTCTTTGTAGGCGCCGCTTGCAATAAGGGCAATCGTATAGTTCTTTTCGCCGTCAATGCTAAAGGCAAAATCCTTTATAGGAACATCCAAGTAAAAGCTGTTGTCGGGGTTCTTTACGATTTGGCTTGTATATTCTTTTTCAACAGTCTTTACGGGAGTGTAATTGTCACGGTAGCCCTTGGAGGCAACGTGGTCTGCGTAAATCACGCCTGTGACTTTCACGCCGTTTTGCTGGATTTCCACAGACTCGTCTTTAATGTCAATTCTAAACTTGTAGTCGCCGCTAGACTTTACTCCGGCTCCGTTGATATAGAACATGTCGTTCGGCGCGGTCAATGTAGGCGGCGTGATTGTAACGGCTACCTTAAAGCCGTACTTGTTTCCGCTAAGCGCGGCCAAATCGCAGTCGTTTTCATCCTCTCCCGTGGCCTCAAGCAAATAATATTTTCCAGCGTTCAAAGAAGGAAGAGTTACGTAATAAGACTGGCTTGTAACGGATGTTCCAATGTCCTTGGTCTCCTTGTTTGTCGCGTCGCGGACAAGGACGGCTCCGGTCGCAGAACTAAAGGCAAGCGCTCCCTTGTTTCCGCTGCTAGAGGAATCGTAAAGGTTCACTTCTAGGCTTGAAGGCAAAATGCCCCAACCGTCGCGGCCGGCTTTTAAGGTGATTGTCACCGTTCCGCCTGTGTTGACGCCAACCCAATTTGACGTTGGATTTTCGTAGCCGTTAAAGTCGTAAGTCGGATTGTTGTCCGAGTTGACAGTGGCCGCAAATCGATACTCTTTGCTTGGATCGCTTGGATCGCTAGGATCCTTTCCGCAATAATAAGTGTCTGCGGCAGCATTTTCGCCATTCAAAATGTCGCGAATCTCTTCCTGCTCGTCCTTGTCCAACTCTGGAAGAGTGTAGGTTCCGTTATAGATTTTTTGTAGCTGGGCGGTTTGCAAAGAGTCAATCGTCTCAGCGACGCCGCAAGTTTGCGCAATCAATTTTCTTAAGGCGCTTGCGACATAGCAGTGGTCGCTTCCGTTTCCAGCCGTGTCCTCCAATGTTGGAACGATGTAAAGGTAAACGTCGCTTCCAAGCGGGGCGCTTCCATACATCGCCTTGTAGTTTTTGTAAAGCTTGTAGTTAGGGTTCTCGGTTCCGTCCTTGTTTGTCGCGTCGGGTTCCGCGTCAAAATACTTTGCGATGTAAACCGTCGTTCCTCCGGCGGTTTCAAAGCCGCTAAATTCAGTCTGGGCAAGGTCGGTGATTTTTGTCAAGCTGCTTCCGCTTGCGTCCGTGCGGAACACGCGGATTTTCATGTTCGCTATGTCGTGGTCGTCGGCAATCTCGCCGCTTATCGTCACGGAGCGGCCGTACACTTTTGAGCCGTCTATTTTAAGGCTTGAAGGGCTGGTCACGCAGAAGAACGGCGCGGTGTTGTCAATGTCAAAGGCCGTGCTGGAAACGCCGCTTGTGCGCTTGTTGATGTCGGTTACAGTAACGTCGGCCACATAGCTTCCGTCTGGGAGCGGATACTTTCCTGTGACTGGATCCAACTCGTTTACGGTTCGCTCCCAAGTGTAAGCGCCGCTGGCGGACTTTTTGCTTGTGTCGATGATTCCGCTGTAAGGATAAGAAACGCCTGTGCTTGTGTTCTTTAATAGAATGTTAACGGACTTTACGCCCTTGTCGTCGGAGCATGTTCCGGTAATCGTGACTTTGCCGCGACAAACAGACGCCTTGGCCGGCCCCGTAACAGTAAGAGAGGGCACGTCATTGTCAACCGCTTCGCCAAGGCCTACGTCGCAAGTCGTCCACAAAAGCGCGGCCGCGGCCACAAAAAGAGAAAGAGCGATTTTCTTAAGCGACAGCTTTTTCATCCGCGTTCCTCCTTAGAATACGTTCGTTCTTAAGCCGAACGAATACTGGAACACAACTCTAGCGATGTCGATTCCGCTAGTGTCCGTCGGAATAAACCACAACTGGAATTCTGTGTAGGCGCTGATTGTCTTGAACGCCTTAAACTTTGCAAAATGCATTCTTGGGAATTCAATTTGCGTGATTACGGCGCTCAACATCTGTCCTTTTCCAGAAGCCGTTTCGTTAAAGTACTTAAAGCTGGCTCCAACCGCAAAGTTGGCGCTAAGCCAGTCCCAGTCGTGGCCGAACATCCAGCCAAACGGAAGGTTGGCGACGTTGGCGATAATCTTAAATCCAAGAACGGCGCTTCCGCCATAGCGCATCGGGCTGTTCGGCTTGAATATTTCGCGCTGCGTTTGCGTAAACTGTCCCCAGTTAAACTGCAGGCGAACGTTGTCGTCAAAGAACGTAAGGCCTACGCCAACGTCAAAGAGCGTGGCTCCCCAGAAGCTTGTGTCGATGTACAAGCCCTGAATGAACTTAGGAACGCCATAACTGTTCTTGTCGCCTTTTCGCAAGGCAAGCTTGACTTCCGACAAGCCTACGTTGTCGTTGGCCAAACCGCTGAACACCAAATTCTGGTTGTAGCGGCCGCCGACTCCAGGCGCGATGATGCGGACAAAGGGCGCGGTCTTGTCAATTTGAACGATGCAGCGGGTAACGGCGATTTCGCCGTTAGCCATCTTTGCCCTTATCAAGAGGAAGTGGTATCCTTCGGCCAAGTCGTCGTTTTCAATTCTAAACGACCACTTTGCCTTTTTGCTTATCTGCGTGAACGTTCGTCCATTGTTAAAGCTGATTTCCACGCTTTCAACCTTTCTCAAAGAAAGATCCTCTCTCAAATCCTTTCCGGTCTTCTTCTTAGAGGCGATGACTTCAGCGTCGCTGATTGAATAGCCGGCCGTTCCCTTGATTGTCGGGCGGTCGTAGGCAAAGTCGCCGTAGTCAAAGTTTTCGATTCTTACCCAAGGTCCGTAAGCGTTGTAGTCAACGGTTTGCCTGATTGAATTGATAGTCGCTCCGCCTTCAAGAGTGGCGCGCACAAAGTATGAGTGCAAGCCTTCCTCAAACTGGCCTTCTTCAATCGAGAACTTATAGTAGTTGGTCACGCTTGGCGTGGTTTCGGCGACAACCTTGTCGTCAAAGTACAAATTCAACTTTTCAATCTTGCGTTCCGCGCGAACGGAGCCAACAATCGTAAAGGCGCCCTGCTTGCGCTCGCCGTTAAGAGGATAGTAGATGTCAACGCTGGCGGCCGCGATTCTCTTGTCCAACGTTACGTTGCGGCTTACGCTGGTCTGGTTGCCGGCCGCGTCGATTCCGGTAAGCTTGACGTTGTACAAGCCGTTCTCAAGCGGAGTCAGGTCGATGGTTTCAGTGATTACGCGGTCAACGCTCATCTTTCTGTTTCGGAACGAAGACGGAACGGCGCGGCCGTCCAAGCTTGTGATGGTCAGCGTCAATTCTTCCAAGCTAATGTTGTCCAAAGTAAAGCCGGAGAAGAACAAGGGGCCTGAAGTCTGCGAGTCGTCAAGCGGCAGCTCCAAGTTGATTTCGGGCTTGGTGTTGTCAGTGTTTATTTGAGAAGAATACAACGAAGTGATGTCGTAGTTGTCCGTCGTCCTGATAAAGACTACGTGAGTTCCGTCGGGCAATACGCGGGTGTCGAACGTGTAAGTCCAGTTTGTCGTTCCCTCAGCCAAGTTGTAGCTGTTGCCGTTGTCAAGCGAAACTTCAACGCTCTTGATTCCGTTCTTGTCGCTTGCGGTTCCCTTTAGGCTTACGATTTCTTTTTGAGTCGTGTTGATGTCGGGCGAAGTCATTTCGCAAACAGGCTCGGCAAGCGACACGCGGAACTTTTGCTCCACAGTGCGGCCGCGGACTCCGTTAATGTCCATCGCGTACATGTAGATGATGTGCTCGTTGTCCGTCATCTCTGAAATCGGAACGTCAATCTTAAAGCTGTAGCTGGGCTCGGCGGCGGCCGGCTTAAAGGGGCCCTTGTCGATTCTGTAGGCAACGGTGCAAGGGCCGTCGTCGTCAAGCACAACGCCGGAAATCGTAAAGTCTTTTGTGATAACCTGGTTCTCAAACGGAAGCTGAATTTGAACAACCGGCAAATCGCTTTCGCGGTCAACCTTAAATTCAAACTCTTCTATCTTTGTTTCGTTTCCGGCCGCGTCAGTGACGATGAACGACATTGTTTGGTCCAAAGCCAAGTCGTCGTCGCCGACAATTGTGTGCGGCATAATCGTAAGCGGAATCTGGCTTCTTCTAACGCCAGCGCGGCCGTCCCTTGACGTAGGAGAGCCGTACTCTGTCTTTGCCAGAGCGCCGTTGTCGCTGGCCAAAATGGCGATTGTGTTTATGCCGTTCAAAACCGCTTCCGCTTCCGGAACAACTATTTTGGCTTCCGGCGGCGTGACGTCCTTGCAAACCGCCGACCTGTAATAGCTTATCAAGCCGGAAGTGTTTTTTGCGCGGATGTCAAGCGGAACCAAGCCTTCCTCGCGCTCTGTCAAATTGATGTCAACGTAAATATTAACTGTCTGCGCTCCGGTTCTAAACGGAATGACGCTCCAGTTTTCGCCGTTGTCAAGCGAGTACTCAAGCTGGGTTACGCCGGCCGGGTCGGAAACCGTTCCCTGGACGCGCAAAGAGTTGCGGACCCAGGCAAAGAATTCTGGAGCCTTAATGTCAAAGACCGGTCCGTCTTCGCTGACAACCAAGTTTACGGCTTGGCTTGTGTAGCTCTTTCCGTTGGCGTCAACGGCGCGAATTTGAACGCCTCTAAAGGTTCCGCCGTTGTCGCAGCTTAAGGTCACTACATTGCCTTCGACGTTGGCGCTCATTCCAGCCCAACCGCCGACGACGCTGGCGGTGATCGGGCCGGGCGCGTTGACGTAAGCGGTCAAAGTCTTGTGGGGCAAAACATAAGTTCCTGCGTCTTCGTTATAGTAAGTGTCGCCGTTTGTCGCCCAGAAAATTTTCTTTGTGTCCTCAATGTCGGATTCGTCATGCTCGCGCGCGATTAAAATTTGTCCGCCGAATTTTTGCGTGTAGTCCTTTCCGATTTGGACTGTGATTTCAATGTTTGTCGCGCGCGCGGGGAGTCCAGTCAAGCTGATTACGCCCCTTTGCGCCGGCTCGCCCTTTACAAGCCTGCTCAAAGTGATTGACTTAGCCTCGTAGCTGGCGCGCTCGCCGGGGCGCGTTTGTCCCCAAACTTTGTAGCCGACGATAGCGGTTTCCATTGTCTGAATGTCTAGCTCAATCGTAACCGGCGCGGCCTTTGGATCGGGGCTGGCCACAATTCTCATTCCTCGCTTGTATTCTTCGCCGTTAACCGTCGCGATACGCGCGGTCAAGCGCTCGTCCTGCACGCTCTCGGCGATTTCAAACGAGTCGTCGGCCTTTATGTCCGTCAAGTTGGCCACGTAAACGCATGTCGAATAATCGGCTTCGCGGCCAAGCGTGTCCTCTACATGGAATTTCAATTCAACAACGCCCCAAGGAAGCTCGCTGATTGGAATTGAGAAAATTTTCTTTGCGTCTTTTTCGCTTACCGAAAGCTGCCTTTGCTCGCCTTTGCTTCCGCCCTTGGACACAGTGAACCAAGCGTTGGCAAAGCCCGCCGCGCTTGCGGCCTCGATCTCCAAATTGCCGCCCTGTTCCGGGCTGATCAAGCTTCCGTAATTAACAGGGCCGGCCGCTGTTCCGCCAGAAATTTTAAGTCCGTTAAAGTAAGGCTTTTCGCCTGTCGTTTTAAATTCAACAACCGCGGCAGGGCCTTCCACATCGTAAATGTCAATCGCGCTGACGCTGACTTTGTGGGCGCCGCCGCCCAAACTCTTAGAGTCTATCAAGCTCTTGTAGAAAACGCTTTGAGTCTCAATTACGCCAAGCTCGCTTCCGTCCAAGACGATTCTAACGGCCTTTACATTGTCGTCGTCAGTCGCGATTCCGCGAACAAACATTTCTTCGGCTTTGCCAAGAGCGGCGCCGGCTTGCGGCCAATCAATCCTTACAAGCGGCTTGTCTCCGTTTGGGTCGATCACTACATTTCGCGTTTCGCTGCTCACGTTGCCGGCGGTGTCGACGGCTGTAATCGTAAGCTTTCCGTTCTTGTTCTTTTTTACGTCCGGGAATTCGTGAACCCAATATGGGTTTCCGGCGATGATTTCAAAGTCTCCCTTTTCGCCGTTGTATTCCCATGTCAGCGACTTAAGGCCTACAATGTCGTTGGCCGAACCTGCGGCGGCAAAGGCTCCCTTTACCGGAACCTTTTCTTGCGGGAACGCTATGTTGATTTTTGGCTTTGTGTTGTCTACAAAAAGCAAGAAGGGATAAAAGCCGATCGAGCCTTGGCTGTCGTGGGCAAAAAACCACATTACGGCCGGACCGTCTGGCATTTTTCTTGTGTCCAAGTTAAAGTCAAACGTGGCGTTGGGAGATTTCTTTTCATGCTTAAGCTTGATTGTCTCAAAATTCGCGCCTTCGTCAACAGAAAAGTCCATCGCGGTGACGCCGTTTCCGTCTTCAACCGTTCCTTCAAAATGAATCGTTCCGCTGACCAAAGTTCCCATAGTGAAGTTTGTGACTTCAGTCAAAGGAACTTTGCGGTCAAGGCACCAAACGTTCTTTACGGTGTTTCCCTTAACGCCGTTGATGTCCACGCCATAAGCTTCAATGGTGTGGTTTCCTTCTTCCATGTTGCTTGTGTCGATGAAGTAAGACCAGAATTCCTTTCCCTTGGCGCGGACAGGCTCCGCTCCGTCAAGAATCAATTCTACATAATCAACTGCGTCATCATCCAAACAAGTTCCGACAATGTTTAGGTTTCCGGGAACGCGGAGATTGGGCTCTGGGTTTGTGATTCCGATAATGGGCAAGTCGGATTTGGGGTCAATGAAAATGTTGAAGGGGCCGCCATAAGTTGTGTTGCCGCCTTTGTCACGAGCGGTAACGATAACGTTATATTTTCCTTTTTTGTTCTCAAGGTCAAAATTTTCCTGCCAGCTGTTCATGTTCTCAACAGCCCGCTCGGTTACGTCGCGAGCGAATAGGCTTGCAACGTCGGCAAAGAGAAAGAGAATAAGTCCTGTCAGCAACAATAATTTTTTCATAAGCCCATAAAAAGGCGCATTGTCCAGCGTCTCCTCACCCCTGCCGCCAGGCAATATTTCGCCCATTCTCCATATATTATTATTAGACATTTTTGAGATTTTGTCAAACAAATTCGTCAAAAATTTTCTATAGAGTTACCCGCTTTTAATATCGGTTGAATTCCGCATTTTCATTAAATAATTGTTATAATTCGTTGCTTTGCGGCAAATTTGGCGCTATAATTTTTTTATGGCAGATTATATTGAACAGTTGCAGGCGATAATTGACGCTTCAAGCAAAATCGTCTTTTTTGGAGGAGCGGGCGTTTCCACAGAAAGCGGAATCCCCGACTTTAGAAGCCAAGACGGCCTTTACAGCCAAAAATGGAAGTATCCGCCCGAAACCATAATCAGCCGCTCGTTTTTTGACGCAAATCCCAAGGAATTTTACCGATTTTACCGCGAAAAACTAATCATAAAGGGTGTCAAGCCCAACGCGGCCCACTACAAGCTGGCCGAACTTGAACAGGCCGGAAAGCTTTTGGCCGTCGTCACCCAAAACATTGACGGCTTGCACCAGGCCGCCGGCAGCAAAAGAATTTACGAATTGCACGGCTCAACCTTGCGAAACTTTTGCATGGACTGCCGCGCTCCCTACGACATAGACTTTATCGCAGATTCAGCCGACTCGCCTGACAGCCTTCCCCGCTGCGCAAAATGCGGCGGCCTTGTAAAGCCTGACGTCGTCCTTTACGAAGAAGGCCTTGACGACAACGTAATAAACGGCGCAGTCCAGGCCATCGCCGCCGCCGACACGCTTATAATCGGCGGAACGTCGCTAGTGGTGTACCCGGCGGCCGGCCTTATCAATTACTTTAATGGAAACAATTTGGTATTGATAAACAAGTCTGAGACCGCCGCCGACAGCAAGGCCGACTTGGTCATCCACGACTCGATAGGAAAAGTGTTCAGCCAAATAAAAGTGTCTTGAGCAGACAGAATGAGCGGCTAGTAAGCCATTTGGTGTATGCGGCGGAAAGAACGGACGCTTCCGCGCTGTATGTATTCCGCGGGAACGCGTACAATCTCTGGGTTTGGAACGCCGGCAATTCCCTGCAAAAGAACTTCGCTGGCCAATTGGGCGATTTTATCCCTGTCTTGCCTAAAAGTGCACAAAGTGGGAGCGGCCTTTAAGACAGTTGTGTCGTCGTCAAAGCCTATAACGCTAATGTCATTTGGAATCGATTTTCCAATTTCAAGCAAATATTTCATCGCGCCAAAAGCCAGCGCGTCGCAGACTACAAAAACAGCCGTAATGTCTGGACAGCGCTCGTATAGTTTTTTCATGCCCTCGTAACCGGCCCCGTCCCACCAAGCGCTGCAAACTTCCAAATATTTTTCGTCGCATTCCTTGCCGTAGGATTCAAGTTCCGCCTTAAAGCCTTTGTAGCGCTCCAAAGCCGCCGGAGAATTTTCCCTAAAGGGCGCTCCCAAAAAACCAATCTTTTCGTGGCCGGCTTCGTAAAGAACCCGGGCGGCTATTTGGCCGGCGTTTTCATTGTCGGTGACAACAGTGCAAACGCCGGGAATAAATTCGTTTGTGCTTACGCATGGAATGCCGCATGTTCCAAGGGTCTTCATTTCCTCATCGTCGTCAATCGGATTTACAATTAAAATGCCCTCCACGTCGCGATAGCGGCAGTGGTCTATGTAAGACATTCCCTCGTTAAAATGCTTTGACAAAAACAAAAGGTCGTAGCCGGCAAGCTCTATTTCTTTGCGGAATTTGTTCAAAAGGCCGCCAAAAAGCGGGTGCTCAAAGCCTCGCTGCATCGAAACATCTTCCAAAATTACGCCTATAAGCCTAGAGTGTTTGGTGGACAAGGCCTTGGCGGCCATATTTGCGGTATAGCCGGCCTTTTTTGCGGCTTCAACTATGGTTTGACGCGTTTCGTCGCTTAGCTTTCCGTTGCCGTTAAGGGCTTTGGAAATTGTCGGAGCGGAAAATCCTGTTTGTTTCGCCAAATCATATATAGTGATCATTGCGCTTTGCTGTAGGTAAAGTATTCAAAGTCCGCGTAGTTGGAGTATTCTGCCATGTCAACGCAGAACATTCCGACAAAGGCTCCGGTAAAACCCATTCCGCCGTATTCGTCCGTAAGCTTGTTCACGTCCAAAAGCGGCCTAATCTGTCGCCAAGCCTTTCCGTCAAGCGAATAGGAGAAGACGGCCGTATCGTAGTTTGCGCTCACCTTTAGCCAAAGCGGGCCGTCCTTGGGAACCGCAATCTTTTGCCCTTCCCTGTAGTCGCCCAACATAAAGGACTGGAACTGAATCACGCGGCCCAGCTCTTCGTCGTAAGTCACGCACAAATTGTACTGGGTGGTCTCGCTGTAGCGGTAAGTCAAGCCGGCCAAGTGCTGGAAGTATGTCGGGTTGAACTCCATTTTTGTCTCGGCCTCAAAAACAAAGTCAGTTTGGCGGCGGCACAAAATTCCCTGCTCAAAGGTTGAAATCGGCGACTGTCCGCCGACGATTCTTAAAAAGCCCTTGCGCGCGCTTATGCTAAAGCGCTTGCTCTTTTTTCCAAAAATCGGAAGCCGCAAGGCCTTAAAGTCGGCCAAAAAATCCAAGTCGTTAAAAGTGTATTTTGTGACGCGGCAATATTCGTCGGCGCGCTTGCCGACCAAATTGCGGTCTTTTTCGCCGGGCAACAGCTCGGCTTTTGCGGGAACCTCAACATAATCGGGCGGAGTGTTTTGAAGGCTGCCGTCCGCTTGCATTACCCACGGCCAGTCGTCCTTCCACTTTATTTCGGCAAAGGAAGTTTCGCGGCCCAGCGGGCAGTTTTTTGTTCCCGGCAAGGGACGGCCGCAAAGGTAAACCAAATAAGTTTTTCCGTCGGCGCCTTCCGCCCATTGGCCGTGGCCGGCTTTTTGAATTTTTAGTTCCGGGTGGCCGTAAGCGCTAATCAAGGGGTTTGTCGGATGCAGCTCGTAGGGGCCAAAAAGGCTGCGCGAACGGCCTACTGTTATCGCGTGCTCGTAGCTTGTTCCGCCCTCCGCGCTAATTATGTAATACCAGCCGTTCCTCTTGTAAAGGTGGGTGCCTTCAACGCAGCCGATGTCGCTTCCGGTAAAAATCTTTTTGGGCTTTCCGATAAGGCGCTTTTTTGTGGCGCTGTATTCCTGCAAAACGATGCCGGTAAACTGGGGCGCGCCGTCGATGTGGTTTGTACAAGCCTTGCGGTAGTCCCATTCCATGTTAAGGTACCAGTGGCGGCCGTCGTCGTCGTGGAACATCGACGGGTCAAAGCCCGAAGCGTTCAAGAAAACCGGATCCGACCAGGGGCCTTCGATGTTTTCCGCCGTAGTCAAAAAATTGGGAGTGTCCTTCCAAGGGCCGGCGTTCCAAGAGCGGACGTTGGTGTAGATAAGCCAAAATTTTCCTTCAGAATATGACAGGCAGGGCGCCCAAATTCCGCAGGACTCAATGTTTCCTGCCATATTCAAAAGGCGCTCCTCGCTCAATGGAGAAGGAACGCTTGTCCAGTGAACCAAATCCTTAGACCTGTGCAACTCAACGCCTGGATACCATTCAAAAGTTGAATTGGCTATAAAATACTCGCCGTTTACATAACAAATGGAAGGGTCGGCGTGAAAGCCGGTCAAGATAGGATTGAATACTTTGGACACTTTTTTTTCCTCAAAATGGGAATTTTCAACAAAAACCGCGATGTTTGCCTGCCATAGAAAATGGCGGGCAAACTCGCAAGCCTAAAAAAAACCGCGCTGCCGCGGTTTTTTTTAGCGATATTACTCTTTTACGCCGCCCATTGAAACGCCCGAGATGATGAAGCGTGACATGAAGCAGTAGAAGATGATAATCGGAATCAACGAAACGGCGATACCCATGTAGATGGCGCCGAACTCAGTTCGGTAAATGTCGCCGCGCAAAAGCTGAACGAAAATCGGCAATGTCTTCTTGCTGTCGGTCTGGAGCAAAATCATAGGAGTTACAAAGTTGTTCCAAGAACCTACAAAGCAGAAGATAGCTTGCGTGGCCAAGGCGGGAGACATAATCGGAAGAACGATTTGGTTGAAAATCCTAAACTCGCCCGCTCCGTCAATGCGGCCCGCGTCAATCAATTCCAAAGAAAGAACTGACGCCATATACTGTCGCATGAACAATACCGTGGCGGAGCTGGCTATCGCAGGAACAATCAACGGAATGAAGCTGTCAACCAAGTGGATGCTTGACATAAACTGATAGAAACCGACGAACGAAATAGAAGCCGGAATCATCATAACGAACATGATAAAGGCCCAGATGAAGGCGCGTCCCTTGAAGCGGTATACGTGCAAGGCATAGGCTGTCAAAGAAGAGAAGTACACGTTCAATCCGGTTGAACAAATCGCGATGATGGCCGAGTTAAGGAAGCCCTGCCAAATCTGGAATTTACCAGCCTTGAAGAAGATAATCCAATCGCCGATTTTCGCGAACTTTCCGGCATACTCTTTTGCGTGCTTTGTAAGCTCGTCAATCAAGCGTCCGCCGGCGGCAACCTTAAGTCCAGAACCTGTTGTAATCAAAATATTCCAGTTGTTGATGAGGCTTTTGCCAGGGAACAATGTTACGCCAGCGTTTATTTGCTCGGTTGTTCTTGTAGCGTTTACAAGCATCAACCAAACAGGAATTACAGCAATCAAAATAAACAGAACCATAAAAAAGTAAACTACGCTCTGTTTGGCAGTTTTAGCAGCTTTATAATCCATTTTTTACCTCCTACCTTTTGCCTTTGGGTTCTGAGCGGTCTTGCATAAAGAAGAATACCAACGCAGAGAAGAACATTGTAATTACAAATACACCCATGGCTATTGCCGAAGCGTAACCGTACTTGTTTACGCCCTGGAAGGCGGTGTTGTACATGTAAAGAACCATCGTTCGGATTCTGTAGTCAGGGCCGCCGCGCATATCTGTCAGCAAGAAGGGAATTTCAAAGAGCTGCATTCCGCCGATGATTGAAGTTACGAGCAAGAAGAGCATCATCGGGCGCAAAAGCGGCAAAGTGATGTACCAAGTCTGCTGGCTTTGGGTGGCGCCGTCAACTACAGCCGACTCATACAATGAAGGAGAAATTGAAGTGATGCCGGCCATCAACATAATCAATGTCTGTCCGCACCACATCCACCACTGGATGAAGGAAACGATTCCGCGCGACCAAGCGACGCTGCGGAAAAAGTTGATTCCTTCCTTGATAACTTCGCCATCGCGAATAGTTGTTGCCTGGATTCCAATCTTTGTGAAGAACTGGTTTACAGGTCCAATCGGATATGCAAAAAGGCTTCGGAACAAAATCGCTACAGAAGCCGCTGTAAGCAAGTTTGGAAGATAGAAAATCGCGCGGAAAGCGTTCTTTCCTTTAAGTCCGGACATTCCCGGATCTGTAAAGATAACCGCAAAAATAAGGGCGATTCCCAACTGCGGAGCGAAGTTAAAGCCCCACATGATGAAAGTATTGATTACAGATCCCCAAAAGTTGCCGTCTTTTATAAGCGCCGCGTAATTGGCTCCGCCAACCCAATCGGCGTCTTTCAATGTATCAAACTTATTAAGATCCGTAAAGGAAAGCAAAATTGTGTAGACCGTAGGCCACAAATTGAATATCGCGTAAACGCAAAGGAAGGGCAGAACAAAGAACACGCCGTATTTTGCAAGACGCGCTTCGGATCCTTTCGCTTTTTTAGTTTTTAATAAAGGCATGTTTTTTTTCTCCTAAAAAACCCATTTTGTGAATCCATCGCTTGAGGGAATAAAATTTTATTGTTTTGTTTTCAAATAATAGGTTAAAAAAAGGGCGCAGTCCGACAAATCGCGCTGATTAATCTTCCTGCGCCCTTTGGCGGAGGCAATCCGTTCATAGAACGGACCGCATCCTGAATTTTAAGCTGGATTAGAATCCAAGCTCGTCTTTAACATGCTGCTTGAAATCAGCAATAGCATCATCCATAGACTTTTCGCCGTTTACATAAGATCCTACAGCTTCGCCCCAGAATCCTTCAACAGCCTGGTCAGTTCCCTGGTTGAGCTTTCCGTCTACGTTGTTGGCCATGGCGGCGAACTCAGCGTAGTGGTTCTGTCCATTGAGGAACGGCTCAGAGTATGTGTCTTTGATGGCGTTGATAACGTTGTTGTTAGAAACAACGTCGCCTGTGTCTTTGGCCCACTTTGTCAAGAAGCCGTCGTCTGTGGCAACGTACTTGATGAAGTCTTTGGCCAACTTGGGAACCTTTGTTCCTTTGTAGGCGCCAACCCAAGTGCCACCCCAGCGGTAGGGAGCGGGTCCAGCGATCATGCCCCAGTCACCGGCTGTGTTGCCAGCGTTGGGCTTAAGAACGTAGTGGAGTCCCCATGTCGGGAGGAATGTTCCGAATACTTCAACCGGCTTTCCGGCTTCGTCCTTGAGCTCGCCCTTGAATCCAGCGAACCAACCTTCTGACCACTGTCCCTGGCGTCCTTCAAGTCCTTCGTCCTTGAGAGTCTTGGCCATCTTCATGTAATCTTCCATGGCGGGGTCAACAACCAATTTTCCACCCTGGATCCACGGTCCCTTGCGGGCGCCCTGGAACGGCTTGAACAAGTCGCCAGTTGTAGAAAGGATAACGCACTTTCCGCCAGAGGCCTTCTTGAGGTCGCGGGCTGTGGCAAGGAATGTGTCCCAGTTGGCGAAAGCCTTCTGAACTGTGGCGGGATCGTCAGATCCGAGGTACTTCTTGGCCAATGAGCGGCGATAGAAGTAGGCGCCAGGACAAGCCTGCCAAGAAAGTCCGTAAACTTTTCCGTCCTTCATTCCGACTTCGGCAGGATACGGAATCATCTTAGACTTTACTTCGTTGTAAACGTCTGTAAGGTCAAGCATAAGCTTGTCGCCCTGCTCAACATACTTGCGTACGAAAGCGTCTTCCAAAGCGAAAACGTCAGGAGCGCCGTTGCCTGAGGCCAAAACGGGGTCCAACTTGTTGGGGAACTGGTCTGTCGGTGTCAAAGAGTACTCAACTTCAACATCGGGGCGATCAACTTTGTAGTACTTGTCGATCATTGTCTGAAGTTCGTCTGTGAAAGACCAAACAACCAATTTCTTGGCTTCTTCCTTTCCGCCGGCTTTTCCGCAGCTTGTTACTGAAAGAAGCATTGCAGCGGCAGCAACCGATGCAAGAATAACGTGACTTTTCTTCATATTTCCTCCAGGATATATGATTTAATAAAATGACTAGGAATCGACTGTCAAGGCAATCGGTTTCCCTTTTTGTAACTAACATTATCACTCTGTTTTTTCACTTTGTCAACAAAATTCGTAAAAAAAATTTAAAAAAAACGCCCAAACAGGCATTTTTAGCCCATTTTGAGCGTTTATACGCCGTTTGAAGCGCTTTTTTGAGTCGAGTTGGGCTTATTTTTGCGGAGTTAAAACAAAATCGTCAAGGCTTCCCCAAGACCCCGGCTTTCCATGAACCTCCGCTCCGACCGTACACGTTCCGTCAGCGCCGACAACGACGCCATTTATTGAAGGATTGAAAAAATTTCTCCAGCCGTCGGTGAAGGCGTCCGCCTTCCATTCCTTGCCGCCGCTTTTGGCGAAGAGGAATATCTTTTGCTTGTCGCGCGGCCCGTTGTCGCCGCCGTGAATTTGCATCGAAGCCTTGTAGCGGCCGGGCTTTAGGCCAGCGACCTTTTGCTGGACCGTAAAATGAACTTCCTTTTCAGACCACCAGTGCAAGGCCTTTGTTCCAGTCTTGGCGTCGTCGGCCTTTTCCACAACCAAAAGCTCGTTGCAGTTGCCGTTCAAGTCTTGGATTTGCCACATCGAAAGGTCGCGCTCGTCAAACGAAGGATTTTCTATATAATTTAATTCTATCGCCGCGACGCGCGCCAAGACAGGAACGCCGGAAGCGTTCGCTGACAAAGAAGCGCCCGCCTGTCCGTGAACTTTATAGTCGCGCGGCCCGTGGGAAGTGAGTTCCGAAAGGGGAACGCCGTCATCGCTTTTGTCGTTCCAAACGACCGGGACTGTGGCCGCGCTTCCGTCGTTGTTGGTCACCGCTACCTCTTTAGGCAAAACGACCGGCTCTCCCAGGCGGGCGCGGACTTCTATCGGCTGGGCGA
The DNA here is from genome assembly GCA_002391235.1 of Treponema sp. UBA4377. GTDB lineage: Bacteria > Spirochaetota > Spirochaetia > Treponematales > Treponemataceae > Treponema_D. Next base: position 168,602 of record DGRX01000004.1, on the reverse strand, counting down.
AGTCCGGGCGGACGTCAGTTTGGGCGCCGACGGAAACCAAGCCCCAAGCCGCCAAGGAAGCGAGCGGCTTTCCTTCAAAGTCAAAGAGCGCCTGGTTGTCCCAAGCCGAGCCGCCGTAGTACTTTCCCGCGTCGTCGGGGTCGTAGGCCGCGGCGTAGCTGGAAGCCCAGCCGGATCCGTGTTTTTCCCAAAGCGCCTGCCGCTCATCCCTGCTGTTTCCAGGAACCGGAATCCAGGCCGGCTCCCACCAAAAGACGCCAAGGCATTTTTGTCCAAGCTCGCTCATGTCGTTTATGTAGTCGTAAATCACGTCGGCCTGGCCTTGGACGCTGACCGAGTATCGCTTTTCACCGTAAAAGTAGGAATCTTCGCCAATCGAGTTTCCGCTTTCGTCTCCGTCCGCGTATGTGTAGGGCGCGGAAAACTCGCAGACCATCACTTTTTTGCCGGTCTTGTCGGCGATTTTGTCCAAGAGCGCGGCCAAGTTTTTTGTTCCCAAGTGCCAGTAGGGATAGTCGCTGGTGCCAAAGACATCGTAGTCAACCTTGTTGTGGGCCAGTATGTCCGCGATATGCTCGTACTCGCCGGCCTTTTCCGGGTTGGTGAAGTGGACGACGACCTTTATGTCTTTGGAAATTTCGCGGACGGCGCGGCTGCCGGCGTTCATAAGCTTGCAGACGTTCATCCAGTTTTTTTCGCCGGCCATGCCGGTTGTCGTTTCGTTTCCGATTTGAACCATGCCGACGGCGGCGCCGCTTTTAAGAATTTTTTTTAGGCTTTCTTTGGTAAAGTCGTGGAGCGCCTTTTGCTTTTGTTCCATATTCATGCTGGCCCAGACGCGCGGCGCCTTTTGCTTGTTGGGGTCGGCCCAAAAGTCCGAGTAATGGAAGTCTACAAGCAAGGGCAAGTCGTACTTGGCCGCGCGCTTTGCGATTTGGACTGCCGTGTCAACGTCGTTGTGGCCGCCGCCAAAGGAGGCGCCGCTTTCTGTCCAGGGATTGTTCCACACGCGGACGCGGATGTAGTTGACGCCGCTTTGGCGCAGGGTCTTGAAAATGTCTTGCGGCTGCCCGTCCCAACCGCGATAGATTACGCCGCTTTCCTCTTGCGCGATTACGGTGGAAACGTCAACGCCGCGGATAAAGTCCAGCCGCGCCGTGGCGGACTTGGGCAAAAAGATTCCGGGATTTTCTTTCGGAACTTCCGTGTATACGCGCGCCTTTTTTGCGCAACTTGTTGCGCATATCGCCAAAATAAAAGCGGCCGTTGTTGCCGCGACAGTTTGCATTTTCATTTTTCCTCCAAAAAAATATAAATAAAAACCGCTACCGATGTCGGCCGCGCGTGACGAAACCGCTACAACCAGGTTGCGAGTTTTGGGCAACGCCCAAAACTCGTGTCAAAGAGTGAAGCGCAAAGCACTTCACTCTTTGACTGCTCCGCCGCCCATGCTCATCATCATGGCCTTTTGTCCAAAGATGAAGAAGATTACAAAGGGAATGGCGATTATCAAAGAGCCGGCCGCAAAGGTCGTAAAGTCGTTCTTTTTGTCGGTGACAAAGCTGAACAAGCCCAAGGCCAGCGTCTGCTTGTTGACCGAGCGCAAAACCATTTTTGGGAAGACAAAGTCCATCCAGGGTCCTGTGAACGTCGTGATTCCCAAGAAGGTGATGATGGGCTTGGCCACCGGCATTACAATCGTTGCCCAAATCCTAAAGTGGCTCGCGCCGTCGATGCGGGCGGCTTCGTCCAAGCTTCTGGGAATCGTGTCGATGTAGCTTTTTACCATCCACACGTTGTATGGAATGTTTCCGGCTACGTAAACCAAGACCAAGCCCCACAAGGTGTCAAGGCCGCCAATGCGGAGCAAGATTACATAGATGGCGATCATTCCTACAAAAGAAGGAAAGACTTGCAAAATCAAGAGGCTCATCAAAAGCGGCTGCTTGATGGTAAATCTAAAGCGGGAGAAAATGTAGGCCGAAAGCGACGTTATCGCGATTGTTATGACAGAAGTCGACACAGCGATCTTAAGAGTGTTCATAAACCAAAGGCCGTAATCGCTCTTGAAGAACAAATACTTAAAATGCTCAAATGTGACGCCCTTGGAAAAGGGCTTGGGGTCCATGTCCGCGATGGAATTTCCGGGCGTTACAGAGCCGGAAATCACGTACACCATCGGATAGAGAACGGAAAGAGAGACAATGATGAAGAAAAACACCATAAAGACTTTTAGAATGTACTGAGTTGTCTTGTAGTTCTTTGCGGAAACTGTTATCGGATCTCTAATCATAGTTCGCCCTCCTTATAAGACCTTGTGTTTCTGAACAAGAATATGGCAAACGGCGCCATAACGACAAAGATCAAAACCGCGATTACCGACGCGTAGTGGTACTTGAGCAAGGTGATCGTAAGCTTGTAAATCCAAGTGACCAAAATGTCAGTCGCTCCGGCGAGAGTCGTCGAGGAGTCTTTTGCTGTCGGCGTTCCGCCAGTAAGAAAGAAGATTATTCCAAAGTTGTTGAGGTTATGGGTAAAGGACATGATGATTTGCGGCATCGTTTGGAACAAAACCAAAGGCAGGGTAATCTTTCTAAGAACCTGTCCGCCGGAAGCTCCGTCGATATAGGCGGCTTCGTAAAGGTCGCCGTTGATGGCGGTCATCGAACCCATAGAAAGCATCATAAAGTAGCCAAAGCCGGCCCAAAGGTTTATGACGATGCACATGACTTGCGCCAAAACGGGCGAGCCGAGCCAAGGTATTGGCTGCGTTATCAAGCCAAGCGACAATAGGGTTTTGTTTACCGTTCCAAACGTTCCGTTAAGCAAATTCCTCCATGTGATCATTGTGATTACTGCAGGAACCGCGTAAGGCAAAATGAAGATGACTCTAAATATAGAGCCAAACTTTATCTTGGCTTCCTTTAGCATTACGGCGATTAGCAAACCGCCAAAGTAGCAGGTAAAGGTCGCGGCAAAAGCCCAGATCACTGTCCAAAGAGCCACGCGGCCAAAACCCACTGACCAGTTTGTTCCGCCAGAAAGCAAAGACTTAAAGTTGGACACGCCAACCCAGTCAACGGTGTTGTTGGGCGTGATGTGGTTTGGCGCCGAATAGTTTGTAAAGGCTACGGCAACCGAGAAAACCAATGGAACGACAACAAATATAATGAGCATAATCACGGCAGGCGTCAAACCTAAAACGGTAAAGGAACTGCCGAGTAGCTCTTGAATGGCGTTTTTCTGATTAGAGAAGCGCTTGAGGGCGCAATATTTTTTATAAGACTTTTCGGCGCTTTTGACCGAAAGAATGTATGCGATGACAAAAATCGCGATGATTGACAAAGCCAAAATTCCGTCAATCAACATAAAAATCGAGTTGTCGCGCTTAAGCAACGGAAGTTCCGGATGCGGGTCTCCAAGCGTAACCAACTGAATGATTTTGCGGACAAACATTGGAAGCAAGCAAATGAACAAAACTTCAAGCGCCGCGAACAAGGATCCCTTTATGTATTCCTTTAAATATAATAAATGGCTAAGGCCCATAAAACATCGGGAAGTTATTTTTATTTTTTTAAGGGCGCTTCCATCTGCGGGCAATTCTTTTGCCATGTTTCCTCCTAAACAAAAGACGTCAAAAACACAATAACGGCGAATAACGAGCGGCCAAGGAGGGCTTTTCGCCCAAGGCCCTGCCCCGCTCGTTATTCGGCTCGGCTACAAGTATCGCGCCGAATTAAAGTCCAAGAATGGCGGCGTTGGCGGCGTCAAGCTCTTTCTTAACGTCGGCTCCGTCCCAAATGTTCTTTGAAGCGTTGCCCATGGCGTCCCAATAAGCGCCCATCTGCGGGATAGACGGCATCGGGAAAGCGTAGTCAAGCTGCGCGATAAAGCCTGGCATGTAGGGGCTGTCAACCTTTACATTGATTGACGGCATGGCGCCTGTGATGTCAAAGCGGAGCTTTTGCATTTCGGGAGAAAGCAAGAACTCGGCAAAGGCAGCGGCGGCTTCCTGATGCTCTGAATAGGCTGAAACGAACATGGCGCGAGTTCCAGAGAATGACGCGCAAGGCTTGTTGTCGCCAGGAAGGGCCGGAAGAGCGGCTACGCCAAAGTTCACGCCGGCGTCAACAAAGGGCTTTACGTTCCAAAGGCCGGTGATGTGCATGGCGGCGTTTCCTGAAGCGAAGGCAGAGTCGGCTACAGATGTAGAAAGGTCGGCTGCAGGAACGTTCAAAGCCGGGCGCAATGTCTTCTGGAAGAACTGCATTCCCTTTACAGAATCGGCAGAGTTGATTTTTGTATCTGTTGTGTCAGTTCCAGAAGCGCCGAACAAGCGGTTGCCGTTGGCTGTTGTGAAAACGATTGTGTAGTAGGCGTTTCCAACATCCATTACAAAGCCGTACTTTCCAGGATTGGCGGCGTTGAACTTCTTTGCAAAAGCGGCAAGGTCTTCCCAAGTCTTGGGAAGCTCGCTTTCGCTGATGAGGTCTTTGTTATAGAACAAAGCGTATGTTTCGGCAGAAACAGGATAGCCGTACATTGTTCCGTTGTAAGTCAAAGCCTGGGCGCAGGCGCCAAGAACTTTTCCCTTAACGTTGGCGGCGTTTACTGTAGGAGCGACATGGCCAGAATTTACCAACTCGCCAAGCTTGTCGTGGGGAGCGGCGAACAAATCCGGTCCGACTCCGGCAGGTCCATCGAGAGCGATTTGTCCGGCGGCGTCGCCAAGCTCTACGTGAACGTACTCGATTGTTACATTCGGATGGGCTTTTGTGTAAGCTTCTCCAGCCTTCTGAATGAACTCATCCGGGCCTTTGTCTGATTCCCAAACTTTAAGCGTTACAGGTCCCTCAGCCTTGGAAGCTTTTTTTGAGCATCCAGCAAGAACCAAAGCCGGAATCAAAGCGAACAATACCGGTACCAAAGACTTTTTCATAAATATCCTCCTTATGAAAATTAAAGCCTAAATTTTTCAACCCGCGTTAGAGCGGAATGAACTTCTATACAAAACCGAACATTTTGCGTAATTGCAAACGTCCGGGTTTTTGCCGTCCAATATGTCGATCAACAAATCTCCGGCCTTTTGGCTCAAGAACTTTGTGTCGACATGAAGCGAGGTGACCGGAACATCGTTGTTCTCCAGCTCCTCGCTGTCAAAAAAGGAAACAACTTGCAGTCGATCCGGAACAGAAACTCCTTTTTGCTTGAGCCTCTCCATAACCTTAAGGCAAATCAAATCGTCGGAACAAGCCGCGCATTTGATTCCAGCCTTCAATATTTTGTCCAAAGCCCCGTCAAGGCGGCTTTCGGAATTCCAAAAGACAAAGCTTTCGTTGACCTTTAGGCCGGCCAATTCAAAAGCCTGGGCGTACCCTTCGTAACGCAGGCGCTCGACTCCCATATCCTTTGGGCCGGCGAGCAAGGCAACCCCCTTGGGGCTTTGCCGCAACATCTTTGCCGTCAGCTCGCAGCAGCCGTCCTTTTGGTCGCTGTCGATTTGGTAGACGCCGCTGTCGGAATCGCTTCCAATCAAAACAAAGGGCATGTCCTGCCGGCGCAAATACGAAAGCATTTTGCCGCTTTTGTCTTGGCGAGTGAGGATTATCCCGTCAACCCGCCGGCCGTTGACCAAACGTTCCAAATTGCCGTAATTGCCTTCCGAAACGACGGCCAAAACCGTGTCGTAATCCCTGCGGGCCGAAGCCGCCGTAACGCCAATCAAACAGTCCTTAAAGAAGGGCGAATCTCCGCGGTCGCCAGTGTCTGGAATCACAACGCCGATATTGAATGTCTTTGAACCAGCAAGCGCCCTGGCCATAGAATTGGGCTTGTAGCCCAAGGATTCTATGTATCTTAGAACCTTGTCGCGAGTTTCCCGGCCAACGCGCCCTTTTCCGGAAATCGCCCGGGAAACGGTCGTCTTTGAAACCTCAAGGTTCTTTGCTATTACGTCCATCGTAATCTTGTCGGCATTGCGCAACCGGTTGTCCATATTCCTCATTATCGCGCGGCTTTCGCCTTTTGTCAAATTTTTTTTTATGTTTTTTTTGTTGCAAAAAACATAACTATTTTTCAGTTTTTTTTAATTATAAGGGCATTTTTTCTAAAAAGATATAACGATTTTCACCAATATTGCGCAACAAAAGCGAATTTTGGGAAAATTTTCTCCGTTCCGCCTTTGACGCCGCGCAGCTCAGCCTTCCTTGACAAAGGGCAAAAAGCGCTTTATACTTTAAAAATCATTATGGAAGAGCTTAAGAAACAAATCAAGGAGTTGATCATCAGTTCCCTGGAACTTGAAGACACCACGCCGGAAGACATCAAGGACGACGCGCCCTTGTTTGGAAGCGGATTGGGATTGGATTCGATTGACGCCCTTGAGTTGGGCGTGGCCCTTAAAAAGAAATTCAACGTAAAGCTTTCCGCCGAAAGCGAGGACAGCAAAAAGCATTTTGCCAGCGTCAACGCATTGGCGGAATTCATCAATTCCGAAATCGGAAAATAAAATTTGGAGGAGACCAAAATGACAAAGGAAGAATTGTTCGGAAAGATTCAGGAAGTTCTTGAAAGCGACTTTGAAATCGACAAAAGCGAAGTGAAGATGGACTCAAAGCTTTTTGAGGACTTGGACTTGGATTCTATCGACGCCGTCGACTTGCTTTCTAAAATCAAGCAGTACATGCCCGGAAAGCAGATTGACCCGGAGATGTTCAAGAACGCCAAGACAGTCGAAAACGTAATCGACTTGCTCATCGCGTAACCATGAAAATCTTGCTCGCCATAGCGGGCGTCTTATATCCTGTACTGGTCTTTGTCCTCCTTGTAGTTTACAAAGCGCCGGTCAGGATTATTTCTTTGTGCGCCATCGCGCTGGCCCTTGTGCTATTTTTGTCCGCCACGGGCAACGCTTCCAAGGCCAGGGGCGGAAGGCGCAAGCTTAATCCCAAAAATTTAATTTCTTCGATTTTCTTTTTGCTGGCGGGCTCTCTTTGCTTTGCCACAAACTCGTCGCTGTTTTTAAAGCTTTATCCGCTGGCGGTGTGCGGAACTTTTTTCTTTGTCTTTGCGATGAGCCTGGCCTCGCCGCCCAACATAATCTTTAGGTTTGCCACGCTGCAGGACAAATCGATTTTGGGCTCACCGTTTAAGGGCCGCGTGGAAGCGTATTGCAAAAAAGTGACGCTGGTGTGGCTTTGCTTTTTTGTGTTGAACAGCGCGGCGGCTGTATGGACGGCTTTTTGGGCAAGCGAGCGCGTTTGGGCGGTTTACAACGGCGGCGTTTCGTATATAATAATGGGACTTATCTTTGCGATAGAATTTATAGTAAGAAAGAGGGTGAACAAAAAAATGGGCGCTTACATTCCAATCACGCAATTTAAGGCGGACAGCCGCGCGGACGATTACATTCTTTGCTACGACGACGTTTGGTCCAAGGGCCAATACAAGACTTGGCTGGACTTTTTGATCGACAGCGCGCGGATGCGAAAGGTCATCGCCGCCAAGAACGCCGACGAGTTCATTTTGCACTGCAACGACTACTGGCTTTTTTTGGTCACCTTTGTCGCGCTCTTGCAATGCAAAAAGCAGGTAATGCTTACGGCGAACATCACGCCGGAATTCTTAAAGGAAATGCGAAAGCCTGGCTACGCTTTTTTTACCGACTCGGAAGGCGTCGCCGACTCGGACTTTATTCCCGACTTGCTTAAAAACGCTCCGCAAGTTACGGAGGAAGAAATAAGGACCGCGCCGCAAATTGTCGCCGACGACACGCGCATCCACATGTTCACTTCGGGAAGCACCGGAAAGCCCAAGGACGTGATCCAGCGCATGACCGAGTTTAACGAAGACAACGCCTTTGTATTCAGCAAGTGGGGAGCGGAATTCCAAAAGCGAAAGCTTGTGGCCACCGTAAGCCAGCACCACATCTACGGCTTTTTGTTCACTATCGCGCTCCCCTTTGCCGCCGGAGTTCCGTTCCGCAGGAAGAGAATAGAAATTCCAAACGAGTTTGAAAAGCTTTCCGACGAGCGCTACATTATTATCGCCGTTCCAGCCTTCCTAAAGAGAACCAACGAGGCGGAAGAAAAGCTTCCCTTGAACGACTGCTTTATCTTTACAAGCGGCGGCGTCCTTTTGCCGGAAGTGGCCAAGCGGACAAACGAAGTCTTTGGCTTTTGGCCGGTGGAAGTTTACGGCTCAACCGAAACGAGCGGCATCGCATACAGGCAAAGCAAAAACGGCTTGGAGTGGACGCCCTTTGACAACGCGCAAATTTGGAAGAACGAGGACGGCTGCCTTGTGATAAAGTCGCCCTACATAAAAGACCCGGCCGGCTTTGCCACCGCAGACTTGGTTGACATTCACTCAGACGGCCGCTTTATTCTAAAGGGCCGCGCGGATTCAATCGTCAAGATAGAAGAAAAGCGCGTTTCGCTTGCGGAAGTTGAAAACCGCCTTTTGCAGTCCGGCCTTGTCCGCGACGTTTGCGTAGTGGCGATGAACGACAGAAGACAGTACTTGGCCGCCGCAATTCAATTCAACGACGAAGGAAAGAAAAAGTTTGAGGGCGCCAAAAAGTTTGACATAAACATGTTCTTCCACGACTATCTTATGGACTTTTTTGAAAACGTCGTGATTCCAAAAAAATGGCGCTTTTTGGACGCGCTTCCCAGCGACTTGCAGGGAAAGCACAAAAAGCTTGAAATCCAGGCGCTGTTTGCGAAAGAAGAATAGAATGGACCAAACAGAAAACGGTTGCAAGACCATAACGCGCGCGGCAGGGAGTGATGGCAAGCCTGAAACTGCGGGCGCGACAGAGAGCGTAGGCAAGGCCAAAAATGCCGCCGCCAGCGGAAATAGTTCACTGACTGAGAAGCCGCCACTGAACCCTATCGCCGCGCTTGCCTTGTGCGCGCTCTTGTGGAGCTTTGGCGGCCTTGTCATAAAATTGATAAAGTGGGACGCGCTTGCCATCGCCGGCGTCCGAAGCCTTTTGGGAATGATAACAGTGACGATCGCCTTTAGGCGGCCGCCAAAACTTGTTGTCCGCCGCGACGAAAATAGTTTGCAAGGCCAAAAAACGGGCAACGGAGATTGCAGGCAAGACCAAAACGCGGGCGAAAACGAAAAGTCAGTTCAAGCCCAAAAAGCGCGGCCCAAAAAAATCGACTGGCGCGCCACGACAAACCTTTTGCTAGGCGGCTTTTTTTACGCGGCCACAATGCTCTTGTTTGTTCCCGCGACAAAAATGACGACCGCCGCCAACGCGATTTTGCTGCAATATACAAATCCGATTTACATAATAATTTTTGGGCCGCTCTTGGCCGGCGAAAAAAGCGACTGGATTGACATCGCCGCCGTGGCCGGAATCTTGGCCGGAATGGTCTTGCTTTTGTGGGGCGACCTTGGCGGCGGGCAAATGGCCGGAAACATTTTGGCGCTTTTATCGGGAGTGACTTACGGCGGAACCACGATTTTTTTGCGGCGGGCAAAGAACACGCGGCCTTCCGATTCGTTAAATTTGTCGTGCCTCTTGTCGTTTTTGTTCGCGATTCCGTTCATCGTAAAAGCGGGCCTTCCGCAAAGCGCCATGTCATATCCCGCCCTCTTGTGCCTGGGCGTTTTTCAAATAGGAATGCCCGCCGTCCTTCTTTCCATCGGAATAGAAAAAGTTCCCGCGCTAAGCAGCGTAATCATCACGATGATAGAGCCAATGATGAACCCGGTCTGGGTCGCGCTTTTTGCGGGCGAAGTTCCCAGCGCCTCCAGCGTTTTTGGAGGGCTAGTGATTTTGGCCTGCATCGTTGCGCACGTGGCCTTAAAGCGCGCGGCGGCGGTAAGGAAGATGCGGAGCGTTAATCTGGCGCGAGACTAAAAACGAAGCGGCGGGATGCCTAAAATTTATTCCTGACTAAAAAGCGGCGCGGCAAAGTTCCGTGTAGGGCTTGCAAAGCGCAAGCGAAAGCGCGGCGACTCGCGCCGACTGGGGAAGAGCAAAATCGGACGCATGCCCCAGAAACGCGGCGCATTTTTTAAACTGGTCGGGCCTTAGCTTTACGGCAAGCGCCGCGTGGGGAAGCCAGCGCTCCGGCAAATAATTTTTGTTGCTTCCCGCTTCAAAAATCGGAAGAAATTTTTGGTGCAGGATTTCGTTCAGCGTTTTTAAAGAAACAAAGCTTGGCGAATCTTTTTTTGCCGCAAGAAAAACCACCTTGTCCAAAAAAGAATCCGTTCCGCCAAATTCCAAGTCAAGGCCTTGCCCACCCAAGACATCGCGCGCCGCCTTTGCAAAACCGTCAAAGGCTTTTTGCAAGCCAGGCAGAGCGCCGGGCTCCGCGTGAAAGGCTCCCAACGTGACGTGCGGCGGAACTGAATGTTCGATTAAAAAATTGTTTCCGCAAATTTGCGCAAGGCGTTTTTGCGCGTCCACAAGGCGCTGGGCCGCTCCTCCTTCAAAGCAAAGCGAAACTGTGTAGGTGGAATGCTTTGGCGTCAAAATGTTTTGCATAAACAAATGATAGCGCCGCAAAAAATCGTTTGCAAGACCAAAAGGCGCGGGCTACAAGAGCGCGGCAACCTTGTCCAAAATCGCCTCGTCGGCCGGAAGCCATTTGACCGAGCGCAAGTCGTCCGCTCCAAGCCAGGCCGCGCTTTGCGCTTCCAGCAAGTCCAAGCCGCCGGAGACAAGGGCGCATTCAAAGCATTGCATGCTAAGGTGAAAGTCCGGGTAGTCCCATTCAACGTCCGCGATTTTTTTGCCCACGCTGATTTTTGACGCAAGCTCCTCGCGGATTTCGCGGACAAGCGCTTCTTGCGCCGACTCGCCTGCCTCAATCTTTCCGCCCGGAAACTCCCACCAGCCCTTCCAGTCGCCGTAACCGCGCGCCGTGGCAAAGACCTGGCGCTGTCCTTGGGCAGTGGCGCGGAATATGACTGCGGCGACGACGCGGATGAGTTTCATTTACGCTCCTTGGGGGTCACGGCGTTTGTTTGCAGATTATGAACTAACAAGAAATCCTTGTGAGTTGCCTCACCGTTTTCCAATGCTGTAACTCCTTTTGAACTATAAAGAATTTCTTTATAGTTGCCTCACGAAGAAGCTCCGTTTTCCATTGACGACGCTCCTTTTATATTTTTAGGGGAAGGACTTCCCCTCGCTCCAGCCCGCAATCCGCGGTCTTCCGCTACCCCTAGGGGCTCCGCCCCTAAAACCCCGCATTGTCAGTGCTCGCAAGAGCGCAGTTTAATAAATTTCCAAAAACAAAACAGAGCGAAGCGATGTAACGCCCCGGATGGGTAAACTTAGATTGTCGTAGCAGCGATACGACAATTTATTATAGCGCAAGAATAATGATTTGTTGAATAGAAATTCAAATTATAAAATTTATTAGATAAGATTTTTATTAATTTCTGCTAATTTTTTCCGCCAACTCATCGATTAGTTTTTTATCATGCGGAATATGTTTGTACATTAAAGTTTTTATATCCAAAAGTATGCCCTGAATTTTGTAATAATTTTCAGGCTTACCTGATACATAATTAGCAGAGGCATAGCCAATGTTTTCAATTTCTGTTTTTTCAGCAGGCATAACAAACGCATTATAAATATTTTCTGTTCTTACATAATCTCTAACATCGCTTGGAAGTCTTTCACGATTATCATTGTTGTCAATATATTCAGCATAAGCAAATTGCTTTACAATGCTTCCGCTGTCTGGAAGGTGGTTAGGATTTTTTGTCGAACCATAACGATAGTATTTTGAATCCAATACAAAAATTTTTTGATTCTCATCCCCCCGATTTTGAATCATTATTGTATCAGGCCTAAGAGAATTTTTCTTATCGGAAGAACCAAAGGAAAAAACTCCATCCCTCCCTTTCAATTTCCAGAAAACTTTTGGATAGAATTTTTCCTTATCTTTTTCTCCATAAACCGAATCTACAAGTTGCTCCCAAATATTATGAAAATTATCCGTTCCAAAAGTAAATTCTTTTTTATTGCCGCTGCTATCCATGCAATTAATTACATCAAACATATTTTTAAAAAGCAACAATTCTGACTCGTTAAAAGTTGAAGCGGCTTTTGTTTTTATGACAGAGACAAAAAGCGATTTATTAAACGCAAGCGGAGATTTTTCTGGAATGTATGAACTGAACAGATAGCCTAATTTTTCAAAACACTCGCGAACACAAAATTTATGAATTAAGGTGATAAGTTCGTTTTCATTATGATTTGTCCGGCTAGTTATAAACTCCAAATAAACCGGGTTTTCATTTATCAGGGCAGGACGAATTTGTTTTATAGTACGCGCCCATGATATTTTTCCATTCACAGAACGCTTATAAATCCGTCCCTTTTGCTTGTAATAGCCATGATTCAAAAAATCATTGATTATATATAAATATGCGTGAATTGGAAATTCAACGTTTTTAGCGTCCAAAAACTTGCTTTGATATAATGCAGATTCCTTTTTTCCAAAAGATGATAACACGCTTATTAAATTGAGTATGTCTCGCCGAATTTCCTTTTCATCATTTTTATTCGGTTTTTTATAGCCTACAGGAAAATAAATTGAAAGTTTTCCGTCAATAAATCTAAGCCCGACAAATTTATCAACTTGGCCACGCTCTTCATTGTAAGCATTAACATTGTCAAAATAGACGCAAATATCATAAAGAGATGATTGTTTGTTGTCCACAACAATTTTATCAGGCATATGGCGTGTTATTCCGAACTTGCTTCAGAATCTGTATTTTTCACCGTTTGGATTTTATCCCGCAAATTGCACTCGTCAGAAAATATATCAAACCCATTTTCTAAGAATGATTTTTGCAAGTCCTCAAAGTTTTTAACATCGCCAAATATTTCTTGATGACAAAACTTAAAAGCATCGTCCCACAGATATTTCAGGACTTTATTTGCGAAGACTTCCTTTGAAATTGTTTTATTTCCAGCTTTTACAAACCAACAACCAAGACGCTTGTCTTCCATGCTAGAAAGACCGCTCTCATTTGATTTTTCACCAATAACGGCATTAATTGTTTGTTGAAAATCTTTCCATGTTAGAGCCTGCCCATTTACGGTGATCCCGGCATCCATTTGATTTGTGTCATTACATTCATTCTTAACAAGGACCATATCCCAACGACGCTGGAAGGCATTGTCAAGAGTGAAAACATTTTGATCGCTTGTGTTCATTGTGGCCAAGAGGGAAAGGTTTGGAGGAAGACGAATTCCTGTGTTTGGAGTAAAAGTTATGCTATTACCAAAAGGCACATTTGTTTTTTCATGTTTTTCTGTAAACTCATCTTGATTATATTCAATTGGGCTTCTCAAATAATTATTAATAAAATCATTCTCAATAAAATACTTGCTCCAGCCTGTTCCATAAACATTTCCTTCGAGCGTTTCGGGCGGCTCTCCATCTTTTATTCTATCAAGTAATTGAAACACATCACCGAAAATAGCCGCCGCATTTCCGCGGTTTATTTCTTCGATTACCAAGAAATATTTTTCACTAGGATTATGATATGCACGATAAAGAATCTTTGTAAATGGGCCTGGTCTAAATTCGTATTTTACATTTCCTTCCTCAAGCTTTGGCAATACCTGTCCTATAAAGTCAGCGTTTGTGTACTCTGGATGAAAAACCACTCGAATTTTTTGATACTCTGGATAATCCTTTATTATCTCGTCAATGATATAACTCTTTCCGCTACCAGGGACACCGTAATAAATACACTGATAAAAGTTAAGTGCATAAACTTCAGAAATTTCATCCGCCCCATTCTCCCCACTTGTTTCATGCACAACGTCTTCATTATTTTCAAGCAAATCGCCCTTTTGAATATTATATATGTCTTCGGAAAAATTTGCACCATCCAACAAAGATTCAATTTCATTTCTTACAGAATCTTTATCCCATTCAAAAGCTTTAACAAGTTTTGATGAATAAATCCTTTTTAAGTTTTTCAAACAAACATCATACACAGACTGCTCTGACATAAAATTTGTATAACGATTAAGCCAAAGAAACAGCAAAGCAAATTTCTCTTTATCACCACCAAGATAGTTATAATCCTCAGCTATATTTTGATACCCAATGTCAGCAACATCAATACAACCATTTACAACCTCAAGCAATTGTGGATGCCGCGAGGGAAAACGTTGCGGAGAACTGGAATGCAGGGATGTTTTTACAACATTAACACTAAAAAAATTACTTCCAACATCATAATCCTTTGATTCGCCAAACGATGCACCAAAATTCTTTGTATAGAAATATTCATCATTCACAGTTTCTGAAAGAAATACAACCGTGCCAACACAATCTATAAATAAATCTTTATCTTCTTTCAACCTAGAATTACATGGACCTGAAGTTTCTTTTTTAAATTCATCTGCAGCAAGAAAATATTTTAGTTCACTAACAAACTGAGTTCCACCCTGAGCCTCAATATTATCACCAGAATAAAGAGATGACATTTTCCCATAAAGATCCAACAAAAAGTCTCTTTCAAAATACATATCTAGCTCTCCAAAGTATCTATCAGTGATTTTACAAAAACCCATGCCATTACAGGTGGAACTGCATTTCCAACAACTTTATATCGTGATTGCAAAGGTATTGAATCCAAATCAAATTCATCAGGAAATGATTGTATGCGTTTAATTTCCTTTACTGAAAAGCGGCGATTTTCCACAGGATGTGTAATGCCACAGTTTTCCGGTTGTGCAGACGCAGTAATCGTCCCGTTAATTTCTCCGTATGCAAATCTTCTAAAGAACTTTGGGGCATGATATTTTTTAGGCTCGTTGTAAATTTTTAAAAATCTCGGCGTAAGCTGTTCTGGCGGAACATTTTTCCATGAACGACCTTCAAAAATATTTTTTGGCATTTCAGAGAGTGGAATATTATTTTTGAAAAATTGAATCGCTTTTTTACCATGCTCACAAATTCCAATCTTTTCTATCATATCTTGAGTGGTTTTTGAATATTCCCAATATTCCCCAGGCTCATCTATGTCTTTCAAAATTGAACCAAGAACCAAAGCGTCTGAATTATTATTTTTCACCGATGGCAACTTTTCTTTCTTGACAAGTTCATCTGCTTTTGAGAAATCAAATTCAAAGTCTTTTATATTTTTATCGATTCCAATAATCAGAACACGATATCGCTTTTGCGGCACGCCATAATCACTTGAACATATAAGTTGCTGTGAAACCGTATATCCAAGGGCGTTCATTCTTTTTTTTATTTCATCAGGAACCGTTGTACCGTCCGCCATTTTTGAAGATAGAATTCCCCTAACATTTTCAAAAATAAACGCTTTTGGCTTATGTCCCGAATTGATTTTTTCTTTTAGGACACGCTCACAAACTTCAAATAAGGTGCCGCGGCCGTTATCATCGTTTACACCTTTTCGATTTCCGGCATTGGAAAAAGGTTGACATGGGAATCCAGCCAGAAGGATTGAAAAATCAGGAATTTCCGTAGTTGGAATTTTTCGAATATCGCCAAGTCTACAGTCATTTTTATGATGAAATAGTTTTAAATTTGTGTTGTAGGCGTTGGTAGCATCGGTGTCGATATCATTGGAAAAAACTATTTCCGTTGGGAGCCGTTTAAACTTTTTGCCTTGAAATGTAAACCCGCCTATCGCCCCCAAATCCATTCCACCACAGCCAGAAAACAGGCTGCAAATTTTGTAAGTTTTCTTTTCTTCATTTGCCCGATTCATAGATATATCCATATGTCTTGCTAAACCGATTTTTATACATAAAAAGTGGGTTTAACTGGTCTTTTAGGTAGTATCGCACAGTTTACCCCAACTTTCAAGTAGTCAATACGGCTATTTTGAACATATGAACTACAAAGAAAGTGAATTTATAGAAAACTTGATTTTTTACAGAACGCAAAAAGGAATGTCGCAATTGGAACTATCTGGCATTTGCGATTGTTCTAAAAGCACGATAAGCGGTATTGAATCAAGGAAAAACTTTCCTTCTTTTGACCTTATTCTAAAAATGGCCTATGCCTTGGAGATTCACCCAGCAGACCTTTTCTTGCGAAACGCCAGCAAAAATCGCGAGGATGTGCTTAATTTCTTTAACAACGAACTTTCGCCAAAAGTCAAGGAAATGGTGGAACAACGCTTTCCATCGGCAAACTTTCAGGAAGATTTTAACTAATATTTATTGTTCGATTAGGGGGCGTTGCGGGGTTTCCCCGCAGAGGGGGCAGGCGGAAATGAGGGCGCAGAGCGGCCGAATTGCAGCCGAGGGGGAGACTTCCCCCTACTGGCAAAAAAACTGGCAATTTATAAGATTTGATACATAAAAATACAGCCGTCGTCGTATTTGGGCTTTACATGAACTTGCACGAACTTTTCTTGCTCTGGCGGCAAACGGGAAAAACCCATCTTTCCGTAGTGGTCAAGAAGCTTGTCTTTAGGCAAAGCGTAGATGTAAAGGGCGTGTATTCCAATGTACTTTGCCATGCATTTTGCGAGCGGAAGAATAAAATATTCAAAAGCATATGTTCCCAATTTGCTTACATCTGGATGCTTTTTTCTATAATTATGATTGACGGCAAAGTTGGAAAGTTCCAAAGCGGGAATTGAATCAAATTTGTCGCCTTGAACTTGCATTGTAATCAATCCAGTCCTAAGCGAAAAATAACAAGCCAACTCTTTTGTCGTCTTGTCCTTTACCAAATATGTGCGGCAAAAATTATTCGCTTCGTCATCTGCAGAAACATATTTTAAATAATTAGCAAGCCCTTCCGCATTTTTAGAGACTTCGAACTGTTCAATAAGTTCCTTGTTTTCTTCGGAATCCGATAGATGTTCAACTGTATAGGAATTTGTGTCAAAGACAGAAAACTCGACTATCACTTTCTAATCGCCTCTAAGATTCGTTTTCTGTCTTTAGCCTGGGCTTTCTGCATCGCCTTTTCGAATTTCAAGTTTTCCCTATGCATTTGCGTAAAGTCAGGACGAGGCGTGTTAAGTATATATGAAAGAGGATTTGTCGGTTTTCTTTGTTCGCTCAAATATTCTTTTGTTATTGTTCGCATAAGCTTCCTCCTTACGCTTTATTATACCACAATTCAGTTGAAAATTCAATCTTTGGATAAAACCATCTCCCGCATCCTACGCGCGTTCTTGGCGCCGCTGCCGTCGGGGTGGTTGTTGAAAAACACTTGGACTTGGCGGCCTTGGCTGGCGGCTTGCTGGATGACGGGCGCAAACTCGGAAAGCTCGGCGTCGCTGTAGTCGTAGCGGTAGCGAGCGGAGCCGTTGCGGTCATGGGCGGCGCTTTTGGGGCTTGCGGCCAATCCCAGCAGCGCGCCATGGTCTTGAAGGCATTCTTTTTCTTGCGCGTCGTTTTCTTTTGCGTACCAGGTGCAGGCGTTGCGGCCGTGCAGCCTGATGTAGGCGATTTTTCCGGCAAAGGGCAAGCTGCCTTCTTGGGCTTGCAAAAAGTTTTTGTTCGGGAGGTTCTTCAGTTCCGGCAGATCGCAAAAGGCAAGGCTTGCGCCGCGCTCAAAAAGCCCCTCAAAAACGGAAGGGCGGATCCATTCTGCGTGGCGGAATTCCACCACCACAGGAAGGCCCTTGAACTGCGCAAGCAGCGCGGAAAGGTAAAGGCGGTTTTGGTCTGTGTAATGAAAGCTTTGCGGAAACTGGAAAAGCGCGGAGGCAAGGCTTTTGTTTTGGACAAGCGGCTTTAGGGCGGCCAAAAATTCTTGGGCGGCGCTTTTCCAATCGCGGCCAATCTCGTGGGTCAAAAGCCTGTTGGCCTTTACGCTGAACTTTAGCGCGCCCCCGCTCCGTTCCCAAAAACTTAGCAAGCGTTCCGCCGTGGGCATGTTGTAAAAACTGCTGTTAAGCTCCAGCGCGTTGAATTGCGTGGCGTAGTAAGGCAAAAAGTCCGCGCGCTTTAGGCCGGTCGGATAAAATACGCCGCGCCATTCCGGGTAGTCGTAGCCGCTTGTTCCGATTAAGATTTCTGGCATCTTACAGCCGTATTCTGCTGATTTGCGCGACGGCGGGAAAGTCGCGCAGCTCGATTTTGCTGCCGTCGGCGCGGAGGACGCTTCCGTTTAAAAAGCCAAAGACGGTGTCGTAGCTGGCGTTGACCAAAATAAAGTTGGCCTTGCGCGAATATGAGTTTTGCGGAACGAAGGACAAGTCAACCATGCTTTCGTAGTCTTGCGCGTTCCAGTCTTTTGCGATTCCAAATGGGTGCGTTATGCATACGGGCGGAAGCGGAGTGAACGAGCCGTCCACAAAAAGCGCGTTGTCGTTGTGCCGGCTGGTGTTGGCCGCGTCAAGGCTTGTGGTTGAAAGACGCAGCGAAACGTTCTTTCCGTCAACCACGCCGCTTGCGGTGATCGACTCGCCGCGCGTGATGAATTTGTAGTAGGCACGGTTCACAAAAAGCAGGCTGTTTCCCTTGGCGCTTTCGGCGGCGACTTTTTCAACGCCCTTAACTTCAAACTTTGTCGTTATAGGAACGGAAGCGTACCAGCTGGCAGAGCAGCGGCGCGTCGTCGGAGCGGGCTTTACCGAAACTATTTCCTTTGAGGCCGCGTCGTTAAAATTTCCTTGCGAAAAAATTTTTATCTCCGGCCTGTGGCTAAAGCCTTTTACGTTTACGGCAAGAAGCAAGCGGCCGCTTTGATGGTTCCACGAAAAGCGGATGCGGCGGCCCGGCGTTCTAGTGGAACAACGGCCCGCGCCCAATTTTGTCGGAATCATCTTGCGACGGACGCCCAAAAATTTTCGGTAAACGTATTTGGTTCCCCGCTTGGTGTTCCACAGCGCGAACTCGGCCATGTTCAAAATTTTGTTGTCAAAAAACTGGACCACGCCAACGTAGTCGCCCACGCTAAAGACGTAAACCGCGCGCGCCCGGATTCTTAGCCGCGACAAAATCGGCGGATAGGGGATACCTGAGTAAGGCGTGGTGACGCCCTTTATGTCAAGCTTTTTGGGAAGCGTGTCGAACGTTCCAAAAACCGGCTTTCCGTTTTGAACCAACTTTTCTGGGGCCGGCGTAATTTCGCGCGTGTACATTTTTCATTTCTCCAAAAATTTCATAAGCCGCTTTTGAAAGTCGCGATAATATGGCGCTTCGACAAAAACGACATGCGAGCCGCCCTTTATCATCTCTAGCCTTGAGCCTTTTGGCAGGCTCTTGAGCGACTTTTTCACAAGCTTGTAATTTAAGTAAGGGTCTTTGTCGCCGCAAATCACAAGCGTTGGATTTTGTATTTTTGCCAAGTCAATCAGCTCTTTTGCCTGGGGAACGCAAATGTCGCGCCTGCCGCCGTTGGGACTTTTTTCGCCGTCGTATCTCCAGCAGCTGGAGCACCATATTTCTATCAGCTCGCGCTCGGCAATCGAATAGTCAAAGCCGCCTTTTTTGTCGCGCACGAAGTCGTCCGCCGCGTGTTCCCAAGTGTTGTGGTGGAAGGCTTCGTTGACTTTTGTCTCGCCGACTCCGCTCATGATTGGAGCGTACAACACAAGCTTGTTTACGCGCTCGCTGTGGGCGGCGGCAAAGCGGCTTGCTGTCACCGTTCCCCAAGACCAGCCAAGGACGTCTATTTTGTCCTGCCCGGTCAACTCCACGATTTTTTGGACGGCGGCGTTTATGTCAAGCGCTGCGTAGTCGGAATCAGGCATAAAGCCGTCGGAAACTTCCTGCGAGCGGCCAAAGCCCGCTATGTCCAAGCGCCAAACCGCCCAGCCTTCGCACGCCAACTTTTTGACAAGGCTGTAGTCTTTGTAGTCGATGTCAAATTCGTGGGAGGAGTATGTCACGCCGTGGACAAGCAAAATGTTCTTTTGGCCTTTGTCGCTTTTGGCGGAACTGTTTTTGGCAAGCTGGACGCAATCCAAATGCAGCGCGATTCCGTTCCGCTCCAAAGGAAATTCTTTATAGTCGTAAAGCGCGTTGGAAGCGTTCCGTCCGCAAGAGAAAAAAATTTGCGCGGCAAAAAAAAGGGCCAGCGCGGCATTTTTTATGCTTTTTGCATTGCGTGTCATTTGCTGTTTATTATACCACGCTTCGCGTGGTTTTGCTAGTGGAAATATTTACATGTCCGCTCGCGCGGACTACTGGCAATACCGCATTTCGCGATTTTTTTCTACAGCATTCGCGTTTGCTTTTTGTATTCGTCAAAGCCGGGCTTTCGCGACTGCCTTTTGTCGGCAAGAGGAACGCTTACGAACAAAAAAAGCGCGGTGTTGGCGGCGGCTCCGGCTAGCAAGGGCAAGCGCATGTCCAGCGCGAAAAAGCTTGCAAGGCCCACGCTCCACCACATTAAAATTTCGCAGGCGTAGTTTGGGTGGCGGGAACGCTTCCACAAGCCGTCGCGGCAAAAGTCTCCCGTTCCACTCTTTCTAAACCTATGCATTTGAATGTCCGCGATTCCTTGGAATGTCGGAGCGGCAAAAGCCAGCGCCAAAAAGACCGCGCAAATCGGTTTAAAAGCCGCTCCATCCAAAATCACCGTGGCCGCCGGCAAAACGCACAGGTAAACCACAAGCGTCGGAAAAAGATGGATTCCCAAAAAGTTTATCAGCGGATAAAAAACGCCGGTTTGCTCTTTTAGCATAACGTAGCGCCAATCCTGGTATTCAAAGCTCTTAAAGTTATAGCACCAGTTTGCCGTCAGCCTTATTCCCCAAAACAAAACGGCCGCGAACAAAATCCAGGCAAATGGGCTTCCTCCCCGCCGCGCCAAAGCGACAAGCAAAATGACCGGCGGCTGGACGCTCCAATAAGGGTCGTATACCGAAGCGTTCCCAAAAATCACGCTGAAGGCAAAGACGATGACGGTTGCAAAAACGTCCGCCGCCAAAAGAGAAAGCTGCCAACAAAAATCATGCCGCGCGCAAATCCAATCGTAGCAAAAAATTCCGCCCGCGATGGCCAAAGCGTACACCGCCGCAATTACGGCAAAAGACAATGTTCGGTTTTTAATCATATACATATTATGCTGTTAAAGTAATTTAAAACGCTTTGAGCGGAAAATTCTTTGCCTGCGGTAGTTTATGGTTTTCACAGTTATGATTTTACACAAATTCAAAGTAATTTCAAGTTAGTGTAAATTGTTTTTCTTGGTTGCATCACTTTCCGAAAACGGAAGGTCGTTTAGCTTTACAGTTTGGAATCCAAAGAAATCCTTTATTTTCCTGTCGTAATATCTGCCGTCGTATTCATAGAGCGTGGTCACGGAATGTTCGCCATGCTCCAGCTTTGGAAGCGGGCCTTCTCCTGTGTTGCTTGTAAGGTTCACTCCTAAAAACAAAAGAGGCGGCCAAAAGTAATCTTTTCCAATTATTTACTATGGGTTGAGGTTTGTTTTATATCATCAAAATACTTCGCCCATTTTTTATATTCTTCGCTTAATTGCGAATCTGAATCTGTTATTCCTTCCCCTGTATAATCGTGTGATAATCTCTCAGAAAGATATAATGCAAATTCTTCAGGAGCAAGTCTTACATTATAATAATCAGCTGCTACATCAACTCTGGCACCTTTCTTCACTAACCATGGGATAGAGTTAAATTCCTGAATGTCGAGCGCTATGTGAAAATATGGTTCACCGTCTTCAAAATTCAATTTCTCATTCTTTAATCGATATATTATTTCTTTTCCAAATGAAGAATTAAAATAATTAATGATTGTTATTGGGGTTTTAGGCGACAATCGTATTTTTTCATATATATCTTGAAATGAGAAAAAATAGTCAAGCATTTCTTGATTTTTATTTTCCAATATGGCGGTGAAAATTTTATTTGCTTGATTTGGAGTTATGATTATTCCTTTGTTTTCAAGTATGAGCCTAATATAATCTATCGTTCCATATGGACCTATGTAGCTAGAAATTATTTCAACAATCCTATTTACGCTTTCTTCATCATAAGTAAAATTATTTTTTTTTAAAATATGTTCAAATATTTTTTCACTTACTGTATATTTTTGAAAGCCTTGAAATAATATGTCGTATGTTTTTTGTGTGTCTTCTTCGGTTTCCAAAAGTTTATCAATCATATATATCAATAAATCATTCGCTCTTGTCTTCATAGCACAAAAAAGCGGGCAATCAAAAGGTTCGCCATTCACATTTACCGCCATAAGAATGTCAGCGTCAAGGTTTAAAAATTCTTGCGCTGAAGAAAAGTCATGTTCATTAATAGCAAAGTATAATAAAGACATTTCCTTTTTATCCCTTTTTAGACGATATTTGTCCACAGGATAACCGCTTTTTATAAATAAGATTGGAATAGAAAGGTTGCATTTATCTTTCATAGCAATATTCAGCAATATCTCATATTCTGTATTTGTAAGATGCGCTGATTTTGTCAATAATTTTTCAATTTTTTTTTCATTTCCTGCTTCTACAGCAGATTTTAGTCGTTCATAAAAATTTGTGTCGTGATTTTTGGTACAACTTGCAAGCGTAAAAGAGAAAATTAGGAAAAAAAGTGATTTAAAAATCTTCATATTCATACCTCGTGTAATTAATCGTCTATTGTAGTTGTATCACTTTCCGAAAACGGAAGGTCGTTTAGCTCAAGCTGTCCCTTTGTTACATGACATTCCGCAGGTTTGGTTATTTCTACAATTCTATACGCCATAAATAACGCTTAACACATAATTTAACAAAAAAATACGAGCGGCCTACTCCAATATCGTAATCTCGACGCGGCGGTTTTGCGCCATGCCTTCCTTGGTGGAATTGTCGGCGACGGGGTATTTGCTTCCGCTTCCGCGGCAAATGAATTTGTCGGCGTCGATTCCGCGCTTGGAAAGCTGGGCGGCTACTTCTTTTGCGCGCTCGATTGACAGCGCCATCTCGCCGCTGGGGTTTCCGACGCTGGCGGTGTGACCGTTTACAAGCAGTTTGTTTTGGCCGGTCTCTTTTAGGATCGCGGCGATTTTGTCCAAGAGCGCGGCCTCGCCAGGCAAAAGCTGCGCGCTGTCGGGCTTAAAGTGAAGGTTTTCCAGCGTGAGCATTATGCCGCCAGCGGTCTCCTTGATTTTTACGGAAGACTCTCCGGCGCCGCCCGACGTTCCCACAACGCGCACTTTTTCCAGCCACTTGCTTTCGTTTAGCGGAGGCCGGTCCTCGTCGCCGCCAGTTGCCCCGGAACTTTTTTGCTTTCCGGAAGCGCCGCCTTTCGCGCTTGCCACAGTTCCGCCTGCGTTTGTGTCGGCGGCTGCGACGCGGTTTATTGCGGGCAAAAGCCTTGTCCTGTCAATCGCCGGCGGGTATTCGGTGAACAAACTAATAGTTCCCTTAAACGCGACTTTGCTTCCGTCGGAAAATTCGTACAACTCGTCAACGCTGTCCCGAATCACAAGCGCGGCGCAGTCGGCCTTGCGGATGTACATTGTGGCGTTGTTGGAACCGTTGGCGCGCAACAAGTCCGGGTCGCCGTTTGGGTCGACTTCCGAATAGCCGTAGCGGGTGGCCCAGCGCGCGCTTAAAACGTAAACTTCCTGTCCGCCAAAAACTTCGTCGCGCAAGTAAGTGTACTCAACGTAAATCGGAACGCGGGTCGGCCTTCCTTTGCTGAGCGGATCCATCGCGCGGACGGCTCGGGCTTGCCATGACTGGCCTTGCTGGATTTTCTTTTGCGGAAAGGTCGGAAAGCTTCTAAAGCTGGGATAGCCGTTGTCCTCTATCATCGTAAGCGTTCCGTCTTTTCCGATTTTAAAGACAGAGCGAATGCTGTCGTGAATTCCGTTCACTACGATTTTTTGATTGTGAACTGTGTCCTGATGGACAAAAAAATCGCCGTCGTAAACGCCGTCCTCGCATACAATAAAGGAGCGCGCCTCGCGGCTCATAAGGCCAACGTATTTTCCGTTGTCGTAGCGGCGCAAGTCCGTCCGTTCCACCAAAGAATAATTTTGGCTTCCCGAATACACAAACTGTGTGTCGGCCGCGAACAAAGCCGCGCCAAAAACAAAAAGCGCGCAAAAAGCGGCCAAAGAATTCTCTTTCATAAAACCTCCGTGTTCCAACGCTTTAAAAACACTCTTCCTTATTGAAGGTATCGGCATTTTTTGTCGAATTAAATACAATTTCTCAGCAGTCTTGACGCGCTTTACCAAAAATCAAAGGCGGCGATTTTTATTGTCTCTGTCGGGAACGAATTTGAAGCGTTGTCAATGGAAATAAAGTTTTTTATTCCCCAATAGCGGCGGCAATTTTTAGCAGAATATTTTTATCATGGGCGGAAAGTTTATCGTAGGCTTGAGACAAACGGAGTTTCTCAGGATTGAGCGCGGCCTTTCTTGTTTTTGACAAAGTTTCTTTTGACGGTTTTTCTCCGTCAACCAAGTATTCAACGGTAACTCCAAGATACTTTGCAATGCGGACTGCGGTTTCTACATTAGGCAGAACGCCGCGCGCGTCTATGTAAGAAAGAAAAGTGCTGTTGCTTATTCCAACGGCGGCTGAAACTTCCTTTACCAAAAGTCCCCGCCATTCAATTTCATCTCTAAGCCGTTCCTTAAAACCCATAAGATTATAATATCAATATTTTGATGTTTAAAAATTGACAACGATAATATATTGTTGTATAATTTATAACAACAATATATTGATGTTGGCGGCAAAATCATGACAATTTTTTAAGTTTTATAAAGAGGACAAAAATGATAAAGGAACAATTTAAAAAATTTGGTAAAGGATTTATTTTGGGCGCGGCTGCAATGGCGACCGTTATGGGCGCCAGTTGTTCACAACCGGCGGGTTCCAGCATTAATCCGGTCCCCTACGCACAACCAACTAATCCGGACAATCCAAATGGCAATGAACAAGAAGACAAATATGCGGAATATGGTGGTAAACCGTACGATGTAACCATTGGTAACGGCAAATACACTTTGCACACTTTCATGGGCAAAGATACTTATTTTGATGACCAAGAAGAAGTTGACTTTTACAATAGCGAAGCCGTAACCTACGTTAAAGGTTTGAAGGACAAATTTATTGACTCGTTAGAAGACCGCCCCGCTGCCCAAGCGTACTTTAACGAAAAGTTGAATGATTTTCAATATATAACTCATTACAAAGGCGGCGACCTTGACCATAACACTAATATCGTTTCACGTGGAATAGCATCAATCATGGGCGATATTGCAAAAAACGCAGAAGATGAAATCCAATGTTATGATTTTAATACTTTTTATCGTGTTATTGCAAACGAAGCCTGCAAGGCTGGTGCTGGTTCCCAATTTGACGGTAATGATAAAACAAGCCGTTACATAAAAGAAAAAGATGAGCTGATTGATACAGCCAACAATATCTTGATTAAAGATAGAATAGGAATTGACTTACAACAAGCATATGACACAAATGACTTCACCGCTGTAACCAATTTTATGGATAGTTATTTAGGTAGTGTTAAAGATAAAATTGGTCATGGCGTTACCGTTGATGATTTACGGAAAGTAATTAACATTGCAATTACTACCGAATCATTAGGGGCAATGCACGACCGTACCAAGTACATTTTGAATCATACGTCAAATTGTATTATTGATCTTAACGAGATTAAACATGCCATTAACCCAGATAAGTATTTTGCTATGCTAAACAAACAACAAGACAATGGCATGGAACTTTGCTGACGCGCGGCGCCTTATTTCTTTTTAACATTTTCATTCCTGGAATGCCAAGCGGCCTTGTCGTCGTACATCAAGCAGTCGGCCTTGTGGAAGACGGCGTTAAACCGCTTGTCCGCGCCTTTTTCGTAAACCGCCGCTCCCTTGGACACAGCCAAAGGCGCCTGCTTTTCGCCATTTCGCAAAAGGCCGCCCCTGTCAGCAAGAGCGCGGTCAATCAAGGCAAAAGTTTTTTCAAAAAATTCTTTTCCGGAATTTTGGGCAATCGCGACAAACTCGTCGCCGCCGATTCTGTAAAACTTTCCTTCGACAACGCATTCCTTTAAAATTCCGGCTATCGTCCTAATCAGAAGGTCTCCAAACTCATGCCCAAAATTGTCGTTGGCGCTTTTTAGTCCGTTGATGTCAAAAACGGCCACAGAAAAATTCGCCCTTCCGCTTACGATTTGCGCGTCAATGCGGTTGATTTCCTCAAAGTAGGCGGTCCTGTTTCTAAGCCCCGTAAGCGCGTCGGTGTAAGCCATCTCTCGCGCGTCGGCAATGTACCGCTTTAACTCGTCGCGTATAAAATGAAGCTTGCTTTCCAAAAGCTCAAACGCATCGTTATACTTTGGCTTAAAATCCAGCATGCGCTCGTTGTAACGGCCCGCTCTGGACGCAAGCCGCAATTCGCCCGCAAGGGATTCAACGTCCTCGCCAAGGCGGCTCATTTCCTCGCTGATTGAAAAAAAGCGCTTTCTGACTTTTGCGACTACAAAAAGAACAATCGCCGCTCCGGCCAAAAGCGAAATCACGCAAACAACAACGGTCGTGTAAACGTTCCCCCGCAGCTGGTCCTCGTACCAATTGGCGTCTATGTCAACCGCCACGATTCCCGCGACTTTTCCGGCGGAATTCAGGACGGGGCTGTAGGCGCTGTAAAAGCGGCCCCAATCGTCTTCATATGGCTTTTCGTCCACCGATGGAATTCCAAGGCTGGCTTGGTACAGCGCGTCGGTGTACATCACAGGCTCGCCAAACTCGCCCGGGTCTTCCACAGTGGGGTCAATAGTAAAGGTGAATTTTTTTCCGCCCATGTCGCGGATTCCGTAAATGTATTTTAGCTCCACCTGCTCTTGAAAGGAACGAAGGACTCCAAGGGCCTTTTGGTATGGCTCAGTTTCTTTGTCCTCTTTTTGAAGCTTTTCCAAATCGTCGCCGTCAAGCAAGGCCGCCGCGCTTTTGGCGATGTCCAACATTCTCTCGCGCATGTGCTTTTGCAAAAGGTTCTTTGACTGGCTTATCAACAAAACAGCCAAAACCCCGATAACAACGACCAAAAAAGCCGAGACAAGCATGACAATCTGTTTAGAGAATCTGTTGTTTTTTAACATAATTCAAGCCTGACTTATATTCTTATCATTATATTATGGAAAGGAACATAAAGCAAGACAAATTTTTGCATGCGCAGGCCGTGGCAAGTCCCACTTTTGCAACGAACTTACTACCTCAAACTGTTCTCGCCCAGCTTAAGCATATCCATAGAAATGGTTTTTATGTCTTTTTGAAACTGCTCCCAACTTGGCTTTGTTATCCATTTGATTCTATCAAAAGCGGAACGCGGAGTGCCTTCAATTATTTGAGAAACAGTGTCAGGATCTAGTCCGATTTCTTTTTGACGCACTTCCTCAAAAATTTCTCCCCAGTTAAATTTTTCATGCAAGCAAATTTCTCTTATGTCAACCATGTCCTTTCCTGCAAACCTAGTGGAAGCTGAAAGTTTGTTTGACAATATGTTTCGGATGGAATCTGTTCTATAAAAAAAATCTGTTTCACGGATTTCGCCAAAATGCGCTTCGATGTCGTTGACAAAATCTATTTTCAAGCCCATAGAAAAATCTTTGTGATGAATTTTCATCGTGTAAAATCCAACTGTTTTGTAAAACTCAGTGTCAGGATCCCAACTATAGCCCTTGGCGGAAAGCGCGTCTATCACACGGTCCGCGCTCTTAGAAAAATTTGAATCGTTGTTTACAAAAAAATCCAAGTCATCCGAATATCTATGCTTGTAATAGCCTCTGCTCAGGGCGGTTCCACCTGTCAGATAAAAAGGCGTTCCTAATTCTTTCACAATATTCAGAACCCCATTCTGGAGTTTGTACAGGTTCTCCTCGTAATAGGTCGAATATGAAGTCATATTTCTGTCTGGACTCGTCATTCCTCAAACCCCTTCTGACTTTTTCTGTGTAAAGTCCGCAACACTCTTCCGCGCTGTTCCACAACACAAAAAGATTGTGCCACGCTACCCGTTCCAAAGACCTAAGAAAAAGCGTTTCCCTTGTAATTCCGCCTACATCAGAAACTTTGCCCAAGACAAGGTCAAGCAATTCTTCTTTGCTTACATCCATGTCCCAATTGAGAGTTTCCAATATTTTAAAGCGCTTTTCCATTGTCTTTACGTCGCTGGCCATACTAAAATTATACTTCAAGATTTTCATAAAATCAAGGTTGCCGAACCGCGTGAATAATGTTACTATAAAAAAATGTACTACATTATCGCAAACTTGTTGAGCGGAAAGGGCGCCGGTAAAAAGTGCCTTGAGACCGCGGAAAAATTCCTGACGCAAAACAACCTTCCCTTTAAGACAGAAATCATAAACGGCCACGGCTCCGGCCGCGCGCTGGCCCAAAAGGCTTGCCAAGAAGCCAAGGCTCTGCAAGCCCAAAACGCGGCCGCCTCCAACGATTCAGGCTCGTTCCACACTGTAATCGCAATCGGCGGCGACGGCACCTTCCACGAAGTTTTAAACGGCATGGACTTTAGCGCCGCCCGCCTGGGCCTTGTTCCGGCCGGCCGCGGAAACGACTACGCGGTCGGAGCCAAAATTTCCTTTGACCCCAAAGAGGCCATGCAGGCGATTGTCCACGGAAAGCCTGTGGACCGCGACTACATCCAAGTCGGAGACCGCCGCTGCCTTAACGTTTGCGGAACCGGCCTTGACGTGGAAGTGCTGAAGCTCACCGAAGAGAACAAGAACACCTACATTTTTTCGCTTTCAAAACTGCTTTTAAATTACAAGCCCTACACGGTCCAAGTTGAGCGCGACGGTTTTAAGCAGGAATACAAGTGCGTCATGGCGGCCTTTTGCAACGGAACGCAATTCGGCGGCGGAATAAAGCTTTGCCCGCCGGCCAAAAACAACGACGGCAAAATGGACTTAATGATCGTAAAGCCGCCAAAAGGACCGGTCCTTATGGCGATGCCAGCCTTTGTGGCCGGCCAGCACATCGGAAAGCCTTGGGCCGAGCACGTCGTCTGCGACAAGGCCAAAATCACGGTCCTCAACGCGGCCGCCATAGAGATTGACGGCGAAATTTACAACGACAGCGTCCTTGACGCGCGCATCGTTCCCGGTGGATTTAAGACGTTCCAGCCGCTTTAAGGCCTTGCGGGCCGCCGCATTTTAGTCTTGCCTGCAATCTTTGTCACGAGCGGCGTTCGTTCCTAATCGCCTCTGGCGTCGCTCCAAACGTTTTCTTGAACTCGCGGATAAAGACCTTGTAGTTTGCGATGCCGCATTCCTCCAAAAGCGCGGAAATTTTTTGGTTGGTGTTTTGAAGCGCCTGGTAAAAGGCCGAGATTCGCAGCGACATAAGGTATTCGTTAAAGGTCATGTCGGTGTATTTTTTAAAGAGCCTGCAAAGGTGCTCGGGCGAAACGTTTATAATTTGGGCGGCGTCGCCCAGGCTGATTTTTTGGCGGAACTCTTTTTCTACGTAAGCCAAGACCGGCGAAATGCGGTTGATTCCGTAATAGCCGCCGGCGGCCCTCTTCCGTTCCGCCTGAAAATCGCTAAGAATGACATAAAAGAATTCGTACAAAAGCGAGACAAACTTAACCCTTTGCTCGGGTTCCTTTGAGTCCACGCATTCCAGCATCCGCTCAAGGAAGGGAAAAAGCTTTTGGCTTTCGTCGGAGGAAAGCGTTTCCTTGAACACGACGCTTTCCATGTCGTCGTAGATTCCCTCAAAGGCGCTTAGCGGAACTTGCAGCAAAATGTACTTGGCGCGTCCGTTCAGCTTTGACGAATGGATTTTTTCGGAATTGACGATTATCATGTCGCCGCCTTCCAAAAGGTATTTGCGCTCCTCCACCTTAAAGCCAATCTTTCCGTCCAAAACGTAAAGCGCCTCGATGTGGTTGTGCCAGTGGAAGGGCGAATAAAAATTCACGTCGTCAACCACTTCAAAGCGGATTGAAAACTGCAAGTCAAAGTGCCTTTTGTGAAGGATGTTCTCGTGCTTGTACTCGTTCATGTCAATATTCTACATCATATTTTAAAAAATTGCGAGCTTTTTTGATAAAAAAATCAAAATCAACATATACAAGGGCAAAATCGCCGCTTGAAAATTCTCCGTTTGGCGCTAAATTCGACCTAACAAAGGACAAAAAGGAGGTCTTTTATGAAAGTTGTAAAAATGACAAACATCGCGGGCGTTTTCACAGCCCTTGCTTTGGCTCTTCTAACCGCCCCGTTTGCATCTTGCGCAAAAAAAGAAGCGAAAATCGATTTTGGAAACGGTGTTTCTATCGGAATCGTCGAAATCCCCGGCAACAATTTTTGCATAACAAAGACAGAAATCACCCAGGACGTCTACCAAGCCGTCACCGGCCAAAACCCTTCAAAAGAAAAGGGCGACAAGTTCCCAGTTGAATCCGTAAGCTGGTACGACGCGATTGTCTTTTGCAACAAGCTAAGCGCCATTCAGCAAAAGGCTCCCTGCTACAGCGTGAACGGCAGTACAAACCCCGACGACTGGGGCTACCTTCCGCACCAAAACCAAAAAATCGCGGGAAAAATTGACTTTGACCCAAGCGCGGACGGCTACCGAATTCCCACCCTGGACGAATGGGACATCGCCATTCGCGGCGGCGAAAAATACAAGTATTCCGGAAGCGACGACTTGGACTCGGTGGCCTGGACCGACTGTAACTCAGGCGGAAAATTGCACCAAGTGGCCCAGCTAAAGCCCAACGCCTTTGGAATCTACGACATGTCGGGCAACGTCTTTGAATGGGTTTGGAGCGAGCGAAACGACGGAAGCCGCTATTATTGCGGCGGAAGTTTCTTTGACGCCGCCCGCGCCGGCAAGTGCAACAATAAGGAACTCAACTACGCTTCGGGCCAGTTCAAGAGCGTGGGCTTCCGCGTCACTTGGAACAAGCCGCAGGCGTAAAAAGGCGCAAAAAAAATCCAAAAAGCGGACGCGGACAGCGGCCGCTTTTTTTATTGCGTTTATAAAAAAAGCGCGCTAGAATAGTAAACTAAGGAAGTTTATTTTGCTTAAGTTTACAATTACTGACTTATTGGATCCAGATTCTCTTCAAATAATTCAAGACGGCTTCGCGCGTTTCACAGGCTTGAACGCGCTTGTCACGGACACCACGGCAAATCCAGTTACGGAAGGAAACGACTTTTCTGACTTCATAAGCAAAATTCTTGTCTATAACGAAGACGCCAACGAGCCTGTAATAAAAAAAGAAATAGCGCAAATTCTCCGCTCCGGAAAAACCATCACGCTAAAAAACGACTTTGGCTCCCTTGACGCGGCCAGCCCTCTTTTGCTTGAGGGCGATTTAATCGGCCTTTTTATTTGCGGAGCTGGTTCCGACGCGGAAAAAAACATAACAGAAGCGCAAGTGGCCCACGGCTCAAAATTTTTGGCCACAATTTCGGAAGCCCTATCGCAAATGGCATACACGAGCAACCTTTCCTTAAACAACTCGCACGCCATGCAGCAAAGCGCCCTCAGCGCCTCCGCCGCCGTTACGGAAACGGCCCTCAAGATGAAGCAGTCAATGCAGGAATGGGTTGAGGTCATGAGCGAGGCGCTGGAGTCCAACGACTTGGAATTGATTAAAAAGCAAGTCGAGCAAATCTTGGAAACAGGAACGGACGTATACACCGCCGTAAGCGATTCCGTGCAAAACATTCAGGACAAAATCGGCTCCACGCATTTGGTCGAAACGGAATACAGCGTCCATCGCTTGGTTCCCCACTACGTCGAACAAGCCAAAAAAGTCATGGGCCAAAAATCCCCGGACTTTTCATTTGCGATTGACGAATCAGTTCCCCTGTATCTCTTTGGCGACAACGACCGCATTTCGCAAATCGTTTACCTTTTGTTCAAAAGCAGCGCAAGGCAGTTGGAAAGCGGCAAGGCTTCGCTAAAAGTAACGGCGCAAAAATTTTCCTACTCCACGCTGTTGACTTTTACATTTACCGATACAAGTTACGGCTTTGAAGAGAACGATCTTGAAGCCTTGCAAATGTTCATAGAAACGGGCGACCAATCTTATTTGGATGGCACAAACATAAAGGGCATGGGTTACAGAACCATCGCCAGAATAGTCCAGCAAATGTTCGGCCAAATTAATTTTGAAATCATTTCCGACACAGAGATGGAATTTGTAATAAAAATTCCGCAGCTGGAAGTTGAGGTGGAAGAACTTGGCAGTTGACGTTTTGGCGCTTTTTCCTGACGCGCTTAAAAATGAAGAATTTCTCGTGTACTACCAGCCAAAGGTTTCTTTAAGAAACTACCGCTTGGCTGGAGCGGAGGCGCTTGTCCGTTGGAAGCATGGCGACAGCTTTATTTTTCCCGACCAATTCATTCCAACCCTGGAAAAAGAAGGCGGCATTTGCGAGCTGGATTTTTACATGCTGGACCATGTTTGCGCCAACTTGAGGCATTGGCTGGACCAAGGCCGCCGCGTAGTAAAGGTAAGCGTGAACCTTTCGCGCGCGCACATTCGCGACGAAAAATTGGTGGATCGCATAATCCAAACAATCGACAAGCACAACGTTCCGCACGAATACATAGAAATCGAATTGACAGAAACAACCACCGACGTAGGCTTCGCTGACTTGCGCGCTCTTATCGACGCGCTCCACGCCCAAATGATTTCTACCAGCGTTGACGACTTTGGAATGGGCTACTCTTCGATGAACTTGATTCGCGAGCTTCCTTGGGATGTTCTAAAAATCGACAAAAGCTTTTTGCCAAAAAGCCAAAACGACCACCGCCAATACGTAATGCTCAAACACATAATCTCCTTGGCGCAGGACATCGGCTTGGACACAATCGTGGAAGGCGTTGAGACAATCGAGCACGTTAAAATGCTAAAAGAAAACAACTGTTTTTTGGCCCAAGGCTACTTCTTTGACAAACCGCTCCCCATAGAAGACTTTGAAAAGCGCTTGGAGTAGGAACGGTCAAGGCACGCTCCGCTACGTGCCGTTTTGCTAGTTGAAATTTATTCAACTGCGCTCTTACGAGCGCTGGCAATCAAGGCCTTGACTCGTTCCTTTTCGCGCTTGATAAATACAATTATCAAGCGCGAATAGTCCGATTGACTTTTTGTCAACTCTCCAATATTCTTTTTCCATATGAACAAAGCCAACGCGGGACGCGGCGCGCTCCCAATGACAAAGCTTAGCATTCCTCTTATTGTCGAACAATTCTTTAGAATTCTTGTCGCCTCAATCGACACCGTCATGCTAAGCTTTTATTCCGAAAAGGCGGTGGCCGCCGTCGGAATGATGACCCAGTATGTTTTTTTCATAAACATTCTTTTTAACGTAATCGCGATTGGAACGTCCATCGTGCTTTCGCAATTTTTGGGAGCCCAAAAAAGCAAGGACGACCTTAACGCAATCGCAAAGTCCAGCGCGATTATGGTGACGGCCGCCGCCGCCGTGATGACGCTTGCCGTAATCTTTGGAATAAAGCCCCTTCTTGGCCGCTACACCTTGGAAGCTGAAGTGCGCCAGTTTGCCAACGACTACTTTTTGATTTTTGGCGGAGCGGGCTCTTTCTTCATCGCGTTCGGACTTTTGCAGTCTGCGATATTGCGTTCCTACGGCTACACAAAGGAAGCGATGGTCGTGACCCTGGCTTCCAACTTGATCAACGTCGTAGGAAACGCGATAAGCCTTTACGGATTTTTCGGCCTTCCGATTTTTGGCGTAAAGGGCGTCGCGTGGTCGTCGGTGATTTCCATGATCGCCTCGTGCGTGATTTTGCAAATAATCATCGCAAAAAAGAAAGACATTTCTTTTGACTTTTTTTGCCGCTGCAAAATTCCCGGACGCTTTTACAAGCTTATCCTTTCTGTCGGAGTTCCAACCGCAAGCGAAAACCTTTCCTACAACGTGTCGCAAATCGTCATCATGGCGATGATTTCAACTTTGGGAACCTTCGCGATGTCGTCGCAAGTTTACACGGCCACGATTTGCCGCTTTGTATTTGTGATGGCGATTGGAATCGGAAGCGCCGTTCAAATCAAGACAGGCTGGAGCGTAGGCGCGGGCCAAGAGGAAGAGATTTACAAAAAGGTCTACAAGTACGGCGCCGTCGCCACCGCTTGCTCGGTTTCGATGATTTTGCTGATAAACTTATTCCGCTCGCCAATCATCGGCTTTTTCACGCGGCAGGAAGAAGTCGTTTCGCTTGTAAAGACTTTGCTCTTGCTTTCGATTTACTTGGAATTTGGACGCTCAAAAAATTTGATTTACATCGGAGCGCTAAAAGGCGCCGGCGACATCAAGTTCCCGGTCCTTTACGGAATGTTCTCCAACTGGGTCATCATGGTTGGCGGCAGCTACTTGCTGGGCCTTAAGCTTGGCCTTGGCGTCGCCGGCTTTTGGCTTGGCATCGGAACCGACGAAACAACCCGCGGCCTTGTAATGATGCTGCGCTGGAAAAGCAAGCGCTGGATGAACAAGGCTTTGGTCTAAGCCGCTCGCAAACTTTGATTGCAAGACCTTAACTGCTGGTTCGAGCGGTGTCACCGCGTCCTTTCGGACGCTGCGCCCTCGGTCAACCAGGAAGCGCGACTTTCATCCCCGCAAGCAATTCTTTCCTTTCGTCGCTAACCTTAAAGCTTTCGAGCGCCTTTTGAATGGCCTTGTTGTGGGTCCAGGCCTCCAAGCGCTTTGCTTTTATGTACGGAAGAGCCGCGTCCCACTGCTTGGCCAAGGCCTCGGCAAAATACCAACCAATGGCCATTTTGATGTAATAGTCGTCGCTCTTTACCGCGGCGGCCATTTTTAAGAATTCCAGCTTAAAATCCTGGTCCAAGAAATGCCGCATAAGGTTTACAATCGCAAAGCGGACAGTGTAAACGTGCCCGCTCTTTATCCATTTTTTTATCAAGGGCAAAAGCGCCGCGCGGTTTTTCTTAAAGCAAGCGGGCGAGGTCTGGTCGCAAGTGGCCCAGTTGTCGATGCAGGGCAAAAAGCGCTCAAGCTCGGCGACGCAAAGGCCAAAGTCCTTTATGCCGCTTACGACAAAGGCATGCAGTTGGTTTTCTTCAAAGTATTTGTGCGGAAGGTCGCAGAGAAATTTTTGATTTGCGCGAAGTTCCTTGGCCAGAGCGCGCAGTTCCGGCGTTTTTATGCCTAGAATAGTTTTAGGGTCAACGTTGGGAATTATTCGGCTTGTAAAGGCGGCGGTTTTGGGGTCGGCCATTTGCCGCAGCGTTTTTTGAATCGAGTTCATTTTTTTCCTCCGTTCCTTTAAAACAAAAAAGCCCGTCCATAAGGACAGGCATTTGAGACTGACACGATTCGAACGTGCGACCTCCACCTCCGCAGGGTGGCGCTCTAATCCAGCTGAGCTACAATCTCATTCAAGCTGAAGCTTGTAAAACGGAAGCGACAGGAGTCGAACCTGCCGGGCCCAAATTGGAACCCACGGATTAGCAATCCGGCGTATTACCGCTCTACCACGCTTCCAAATATGCGGAGCGAGAGGGATTTGAACCCCCGGTACCTTGCGGTACAACGGTTTTCAAGACCGCCGCGTTCGACCACTCTGCCATCGCTCCAAAATGTTCTACAAGAATAACATAAAATTGGGAATTGTGTCAAGCGCTTTTGTTATTAAAGCGTGTCGTAATTGATGGCCTTGAGGGCCTCAATTGTTTGGTCATAAAGGGACATAAGATTGGCCTGCTCGGCGGTGATTGTGGCCTCGTCCTTGTCGCGGGCCGCGTGTTCGCACTTTTCGGCAAGGCTTCCCAAGTCCATTCCGCCGACCAAGCGGGAATTGGATTTTAGGCCGTGAACCTTGATGCGATAGTTGTCCCAGTCCTTTTTTTCAAAGGCTCCGTTTATGTCAGAAAGGTTTTGGTCCCGTTGGTCAATGAACATTTGGACCATGTCTTTGTACATGTCTTTGTCGTTCATCGAATATTCCATTCCATGGGCTGTGTCAATCGTCATATCATGCCTCCAAATGCAGGGCCGTTAAAATGGTCTTTTGGGCTTTTTAGCGTCGGCCAAGCGCTGGAATATGTCAGCGATTTTCTGAACCAAAATTCCAGGCGGAGTGTTTTTGAGCAAGTAGCCTACCGGACGGGCGGCGATTACCTGCTTTACGACATCGCTGTCGTCGTTGGCGGTCAGGAAAACAACCGGTATTTTGGCTGTGGAGGGATCCGACTTAATCAACTGGAACACGTCCAGGCCCGAAAGAACCGGCATTTCGTAGTCCAGCAAAATCATGTCAACCTTGTAATGCGACAAAAGCGCGATGGCGTTGGTTCCTGACTTTTCGGTAAGAACGTTGTAAAATTTATTAAGCCAGCGGTCCATAGCGTGCAGCTGGACTTGCTCGTCGTCAACAACCAAAATCGTTTTTTTGGCAGGATCCAACTCGTACTCTTTTACGCCGTCAGAGAAAGAATAGTCGCCGCCGTCCTTTTCCAAAATCTTAAGGAATTCCGGCATCTCTACAGGGCGCTCAAAGGCGTACTTTACATACTCCCTTTGAATGTATTCGTAAGCCATGTTGATTTCGCCGGCGTTTCCGATAAAATACAAACGGCACTTTTTTCCTTCTCCGGTAATAAAAGAATTGACCCACTGGAAAAAGGCGTTGTCGCTGTCTTCCAACCTTTCTAGATACAGAATCAAAATTTCTGGAGGACTGCCAGACAACATCCTAGCGTTGACATAGCTTCCCTCCGGCGGGCAAAAGTCAACTTCATAGGAAGCGTCCGTTAAATTTTTCATCAACGCTTTTATCAAAAAACTTTGCTCATTGTTGCCAATTAACAGTATGTTTTTACTCAAGGTAAACTCCAACCAAATGATTAGAGTATTATACATCATTCTCCCATTTTTTTCAAGAAAAAGTTGCGCGAAACGCAAAAGTTGCAAAATCATGCGAAGCGTGATATTGCCTGCGCGCCGCAAGGCGCGAACGTCAATAACTTCAAATTTGCAAAATCATGCGAAGCATGATACAATTTAGGCATGAACAATTCTAACTATTTTTTGGGAATTATGACGGCAATCGTCGGCTTGATGATGCTTTTGGCGGCGGAATCTATGGTCCAGATTTTGGTCGTTGTTTTGGGAATTTCCGCGGTTTTGGACGGCGGCTTTATGCTGGCGGCTGTGGCTCCCCTTAGCGTGGAAAAGAATTTTAAGATTGAATGCTACATTCGCGGAATCGCGGGAATCGTCATAGGAATCCTGTGCATCGTTCTTCCCTTGCGCGTGGCCCAATTCGCCTGGCAAAGCTTGATTTACATCTTTGCGATTTATTCGATTTTCGCCGCGATTTGCCAGATTCCCATTACGCTGACCCTTCATCAGGACGGCTTGCCCGTAAAGCGCCATGTAATAGAAATCGTGGCCACAATCGTTTTGGCCGTGATTTTGTTCGCCCTGCCAAGCTCTTTTGGCTTTACGATTATCCGCATTGGCGGAGCGCTTCTCCTTTTGGCGGGAGCGGCCATCACCTTCTTGGCCTGGAAAAACCGCGACATCATCGCGGACGACGCGATTATCCGCGATGAATAAGCGCGGGCTTAAATAGCGGGTCCCAGCGACGAAAAAAAGAGACGGAGCCTCCCGTCCTTCGCTTGCGGTTTGACGCCTACGGCCAAACCGCTTCGCTGACGGGTCCTTCCGTCTCTTTTTTTCTGCGTCCCGCCCCTATTTGCCCGCTTTTATTCAAAGCGGACAATTGAGGTCGTCTTTACGCAACTTCAATTGCAATCTTTTTGGGCTCGGGGAGGGCCTTGCGGGCCATCGTTACGTTCAAGACGCCGTTCTTAAAGCTGGCGGTGACTTTTGTCTCGTCAATGTCGTCCGGAAGAGTGAATCGGCGGGCAAACTGGCTCTGAACGCGCTCGCGGATAAGCCACTTGCCTTCCTCTTTCTTTTCGTTCTTTTCTTCCTTCTCGGCTGTCTTGACGGAACTGATTGTCATGACGCCGTGGTCGATTTCGATGTCAACGTCTTTTTCTGTGGCTCCCGGCAAATCCATCTGCAAGCTGTAGCTGTCCTTGTTTTCCTTAATGTCTACCTTTGGCAGGCGGGCTGTTTTCCATGTCAAATCCGGCATTCCGCAGTCAAACGCGTTGTCAAAAAGTGAATTGAAAAGTGAAAGTTCGTTCATAATAAACTCCTTCGCGCCGTTACAGGCGGCCGCGTTTTTAATTAAGTTTTAGAAGCCTCAAGGCCCCTTTCACTATATACTGTAGCAAGAACCGTGCCAAGTTTGGAAAAATTTATGAAATTTTTAAAAGGAATTGGTAGAAAGGCCAAAAAAGCCGCGAAAAATATGTTTTTTTACTGTGGAATGGTTGAAAATGGAAGTAAAAGGTTTGCAAGACCTTAATGCGGGGCGGAAATTTGGGTCAAAAAATTACAAAATATGGGTCAGAATTTTTGTATAAGTGGGTCATTTTGACGCAGAATTATTGATGAATGAAATTATTCAGAGTATTTTTGCAGAAAGGATTTGTTTAAACTTCTTCCAAGGCTTTTTCAACGGCATTTTTTACCTTTGAAATTATTTTCTCTGTAATAATTTTAGTCGAAGAGCTCTCTCCCGCTGATGGAATAAATAATTCATGAACATCCACCTCTAAGGCATTAGCAAGTTTTACAAGAGTCCCTTTTGTAAGCCAACGCCTACGACCTTCAATATCATTCATCATTTGTCTTGAAATATCAGCTTTATCAGCTAACCGCTCCTGAGATAAAGATAGTCGTTTCCTTAGGATTTTTATATTGTCAATAACTCGAGTTTGCAACTCATCTTCTGTCATAAATATAACTTTATGCAAGTTTTTTTAATAAAATTACTAGCAATTTATTGTCTTTTAGTGATAAAATGTAAACAATTTGCAAGTATTTTACTCATTATTCCTTGCATATTGTAAAATGGAGCGCATTAATGTCTGAACAAAAAAAACACCGTCTATTGTCTCTCTTCTCCGGGTGCGGAGGCATGGACTTGGGATTCACAGGAAATTTTATTTGCAACGAAAAAAGTATAAATGTCGCTCAACATCCTGATTGGGTTAAAGAAAAAGTTAATGGGAAAATTCTCCTTTCGCCTACTTGTTTTGAAACAGTATTTGCAAATGATATTAGACCAGACGCAAAAGCCGCTTGGGTTTCTTATTTCTTACAACACTACAAAAACGCTAACGATCGTTATCATTTGGACAGTATAGTAGATTTAGTAAAACAGGCTAAAATAAAAAAATTTAAATTTCCTCAGAACATCGACATTGTTACAGGAGGTTTTCCTTGCCAAGATTTTTCTGTTGCAGGCAAGAGATTAGGTTTCAATTCTCAAAAAAGCCATCTAGGAACTGCATTGAAAAACGACGAGCCATCAGTTGAAAGCCGAGGACAGCTTTACATATGGATGAGAGATGTTATTACGCTCACAAAACCAAAGATATTTATAGCTGAGAATGTAAAAGGATTAACAAATCTTGCTGATACAAAAGCAATAATTGAACATGATTTTTCTAATGCTTGTAATGGCGGATACATTGTAGTAAATGCAAAAGTTCTTAACGCAGCAAATTATGGCGTTCCTCAAAATCGAGAAAGAGTATTATTCTTTGGTTTTAAGAAATCATCTTTGACAAAAAAGGCAATAAAAGAGTTAAGTCAAGATGATATTTCTGATGAATACAATCCTTATCCAATTCCTACGCATGCAAAAGAAACGAATGAAAACATTGCCCCTATTGTAACATCTTATGACATCCTTAAAGATTTAGTTGAACCGGAAAAATCTAATGACCCATCACAAAGAATATATTCAAAAGCTAAATTTATGGGCAAGCATTGTCAAGGACAAACAGAAATAAAATTGGATGATGTCGCTCCTACTATTAGAAGCGAACATCATGGAAATATCGAATTCCGAAGATTAAGCGCAGAACATGGTGGAACACATAAAGATGAATTAAAAAAGGGATTTGCTGAAAGACGATTGTCTGTCCGTGAATGCGCGAGAATTCAAACTTTTCCTGATGACTATCAATTTATTCTTCCACAAATAGGGGAAAATGTTCCGGTTTCTTCTAGCGACGCTTATAAAATTATTGGGAATGCGGTTCCGTGTTTGCTTGCTTATAATATCGCAAAAAATATTGAGAGCAAATGGCATTTATACTTTGGTGAGAATAAATGATTGTTTCCGAGAATTCAAGTCCTGAACTTGTCGAGTTCCAACAATTAATGAAAAAAACAGACGAGTATTTGAACAACGAAGCAAAGGGGCATGAATCCTATTATCAACAAAGAGCTGGTCAACCTCTAGAAAAGGATGTGTATGAAGCTCTCAGTCAATGCGCAAAAGGAACAAAATTTGAAAAAACAATACAACTTATTTCCGGCGCGCATTTCCCTGATATTCAAATAAAAAATTTTTATGGTGTTGAGGTAAAAAGCACCATTAAAAATCATTGGACTTCTACAGGCTCTAGCATTTTAGAATCAACCCGCGATATAAATATTCAAAGAATATACATGACTTTTGGGAAACTTGGACATCCTGTTGAATTTCGTTCAAGACCATATGAAGAATGTTTATCTGAGATAGCTGTTACACATTATCCAAGATACAAAATCGATATGGAGTTAAAAAAAGGGGAAACAATTTTCGATAAAATTGGTATTAGCTATGACAAATTAAGACAAATGAAGAACCCAGTTGAACCAGTTTCTGAATACTATAAATCTCAATTAGGACCTGGTGAAAGTTTATGGTGGGCAAGTGACTCAACAATAGAAGATCAGTCAGTTCCTATAACGGTTAAGTTGTTTTCGAGCCTGTTGAGTGAGGAACAAGAGAAACTTAGGGTGATTTTATATGCAATGTATCCTCAAATACTTGGAAAACGTAACGACAAGTATAATAAGCCAGCGTTGTATCTTATGACTAGATACGGTGTTGTAAATCCATCATTTAGAGATATGTTCTCTGCTGGCGGACAAGAAGAATTGCCATTAAGAACCGGGGTTTTAGTTAGAATGCCAGCTTCTTTTGGAAGAATTGCAAGGTATAAAGACTTGATTGAAGAAACAATAAACGAGACATCTATAAAAAGTCTTTCTGAGAAATGGGGAATAGAAGTTAAAGAAGATACAAAATTACTTCAATGGATAGATTTATGCGCGTCCGAATATGCTTCGACAAATGGCAGTCTTGGTTATGAAAAAGCGGTTGAAGTGCTTGAAAAAATATTTTCAATATATAGAAATCATACGAAAAAAAAGTTATTAGTAGCAACAAAAAAGAAAAATTCTAAATAGCGCTATCATCCACCCCAAGGCCAAAAAGGGCAAAATCGGCCCTGGTTGGGTCCTCTGGGAAAACTTGCGCCATTTTTTGAGTCAAGTCAATCGCGGTCTTGGCGCTGGCCACGGCATTTGGCGCTATCAAGCCAAGCCGCGCGCTTTCTTGCAAAACATGCGTGTCCAGCGGAATCAGCAAGTCCGCCGCGTTTGCCCAATCCCACAAGCCCAAATCCACCGGCGAGCCGCGCCGAACCATCCAGCGCAAAAACATATGCAGCTTTTTGCACGCGCCTTTTGGGTTTTGCGAAACGCATTTTACGCCAGGGAAAAGGCTTATCAGTGCGGTCACTAGGCGCAGCTCTTGGGGAAGGCTTGGGCCGCCCACCCCGCAAGGCTTTTCAAGGCCATAACGCGCGGAGGCTCCTTCGTTTTTTGTCGCGCCGCCGCTTTCGGCATTGCCACAATTATTGGCAAGACCATAACGCGCGCGGACGGCGGCGCCGAGCGAGCCGTGTTCCTCCACGATTCGAGCAAGGCGGCCGCACAAAGCCGCCATGTCGGCGTACGAAAAAAATCGGTAGAACTTTTTTTGGCTTTTTGGAAAAAACTTTTTGTAGCCGCCAGTCGCAAGCCAATCGGCGAACGAGGCGCCGCCAGTTTTGGGCTTGCAAGCGCTTTTGGCCGCGCCCGCAGTTTTAGTCACTCGAACAATTTCGGTCGCGCTCATCCTGGGCTTGCCACCGTTCCCGCTTGAGGGCGCCCAACCGTCCGCCGCGGCGAACATCGCGTCAAGCTTTGCGATGAACTGTTCCCGCTGGCCAAACGAAAGCGTCGAAACGACAAAGGCCGCAAGCTCCTGGTCGCGCGGCTGGGAATAGCGGCGCAAAAACTGGCTGGGGTCGCCGTCCATAAAAGAGGCCGTTTCGTATTTGTCGGCGAGCGAGCGCAAAAGGGCCGCAAGATTATTGTCAAGCATCGCGCAATTTTACCGCGCATTTCATTCTGTGGCAACATCCGCTCGCATTTTCCGCGCAAACTTGAAAACTTTCCGCCAAACTGATAATATAATCGCATGAAGAAAAACTCAGCCTTTGACATGCAAAAATTCGCGGAAGACAAGATTTCCGCCATAGACGCAAAATTTGAGGCGCAAAAAATCGCGTTCGCGCCCCTGTGCTTTCAGGCCGTCCGGGCCTTGCTTGAACTGGGAATCATGCAGGCCATAAGCGACGCTGGCGACGCGGGAATCAGCGTCCAAGACCTTTGCCAAAAAACAAAAATATCGGAATATGGAATCAAAGTCCTTAGCGAAATGGCCGTCGGCATGAACGTTCTTAAATTGCGGAACGAGGGCGGCGCCGAAAAACTCTTCCTTGGAAAAATCGGCTGGTTTTTGCTTGAAGACAATTTGACAAAAGTCAACTTTAACTTTACGAATGACATTTGCTACAAAGGCGCCTTTGACATGATTGATTCGGTCAAAAACTCAAAGCCCGAGGGCCTGAAAGTTTTTGGCGACAAGTGGACGACGATTTACGAAGCGCTTTCCACCCTTCCCGACCGGGAAAAAAAATCTTGGTTTGACTTTGACCACTTTTACAGCGACATAGCCTTTCCGCAGGCGCTTCCAATCGTTTACGCGCAAAAGCCAAAATTGCTTTTTGACATCGGTGGAAACACGGCCAAATGGGCCATCGCTTCCTGCAAATACGATCCCGACGTCAACGTAAAAATAATCGACTTGCCAGGCCAAACTGC
The DNA here is from genome assembly GCA_002391235.1 of Treponema sp. UBA4377. Classification (GTDB taxonomy): domain Bacteria; phylum Spirochaetota; class Spirochaetia; order Treponematales; family Treponemataceae; genus Treponema_D. The sequence goes on along the minus strand of DGRX01000004.1, from coordinate 125,573 downwards.
CGTCGCCGAAAAAAACGCCGCGGACGCAGGCTTTGCCGACCGCATCTCAACCTACGCCGGAAACATTTTGTCGGAAAGCACTGTTCTTCCGCCAGCTCCCGACGCTGTTTGGATGAGCCAATTTTTGGATTGCTTTAGCCTTCATCAAGTTACAAAAATCTTAAAGAAAGTCCACGAGGCCGCGACCGACAAAACGCTCGTTTACGTTTTGGAGCCGCTTTGGGACCAGCAGCGCTTTGAGGCGGAATCCTACGCCTTGCAAGCCACAAGCCTTTACTTTACTTGCATGGCCAACGGCAACAGCAAAATGTACCGCTACCAAGAATTGGTTGACGCGATCGAGGCCGGCGGCTTTGAGCTTAAGACCGCCCACCACAATTTGGGAAGCAACTGCTACTCCCTGCTTGTGTTCAGGAAAAAATAATGTTCGTAAGCAAGCTTTGCGTTTGGGAGCCGCCGGCGGACGACCTTGCCGCTTCTCCCAAACTTGAATGGACAGAAGCTATATTTCGCCGCCGCTTAAGCCAGCTTACAAAGATGACCGTCCAAGTTGTCCACGACATTTTTTTCGACGGAACGCTGGACAAAAACACAAAACTAGTTTTTGTTTCTTTCCGCGGCGAGTTGGAGCGGGAATTTAAAGTGAACAAAACGCTCATTCAGGAAGAGTCGATCTTGCCCGCCGCCTTTTCCTTGTCTGTCTTTAACGCCGCCATCGCGCAGGCCACAATCGCGCTGGGATTAAAGGGCGGCTACACTTGCGTCTTTCCAAGCGGCGCGGATTTTGCAAGCGGCGTTTTGTCGGCGACCGCTCCCGTTTTGGCGCAAGGCGGCGACACAAAAACAGTTTTGGTTTACGCCGACGAAAACGTTCCCGACTATTACAAGGAATTTTTAAAAGGCCAAAACGAGCCGCTGGCCTTTGCCGCGCTCCTTTCTTCACAAAAAACGGATAATAGTGTAGAATTGGATTTGGAAAAGATTCCGCGCTCGCCGCGTGAATTTGTTCAAGCTTTTAAAAGGTAAAGGTAACATGAGCGCAAACGATTTGCCGCCAATCAAAAATTATCCCGCTTGGCTTTGGCGAATTTTTAGAAAAGTTTTTGTAGTTGTTTTTTTTGGAATCGGAACAGTAATAATCGGCGCCATCGTTTTTCCGATTTTGCGGCTGTTCAATCCCAAAAAGACAGCATTTAAAAAGGCAGGCCATAAATTCATTTCGTTGGTCTTGGACTTTTACATTCACTTGATGTCTTGGATTAGAATCTCAACTTATAAAATCAGCGACTTAAAGGCCATGCGAAATTTGCGCGGCTGCGTAATCGTAGCCAACCACCCTTCGCTTTTGGACGTCATTTACACCTTGGCCTTTGTCCGCGACGCCGACTGCATCGTAAAAGCCGGCCTCAAAAAATCCTTGGTCAGCGTCATCGTCAAAAACCTTTACATAACGAACAACATTGACTTTGAAACAATGCAAAAGGAATGCGTCGAGGCCTTGCATAACGGCGGAAACCTAATCATTTTCCCGGAAGGAACGCGCACTCCCCGCCACGGAACAAACCAATACAAAAAGGGCGCGGCAAGAATCGCGCTTGCGGCCGGCGCCAACGTTCAGCCTATGCATATCGGAGGCAACGACAAATACGGCCTTGGCAAGGGCGAATCTATGCTCTGCGTAAACCACACCGAGCGCTACAAATACGAGTTCACAATTTTGCCGCAAATCCAAATGTCAAAGTACGCGGGCCTTAGCGAGACAATCGCCGCCAAGCGCCTGACGGACGACATGAGATCTATAATCGATAGCGTAAACTAGAAACTAAAAAAGCCCGCCGTTTGGCGGGCCTTTTTTTGCGCGACAACTATTATTGCGCCGCAATAAGCTTATTCAACTTCTTGACAAAGTCGGCGGGGTCCTTGATTTCGGCGCCGCCAAGCAAAAGCGCTTGGTCAAGCAAGACCGTCGCGATGTCGCCGATAAGCGCCTCGTCGTCGGTGGCCTTGACCTTTTGCAAAATCGCGTGGTCGGCGTTTACTTCCAAAATCGGCTTTACCATGCTGGGCATTCCCTGGCCCATCGCCTTCATCATGCGTTCCATCTGGAGAGACGGATCGTTTTCGTCGATGACGATGCAGCAGGGGCTGTCGGTCAAGCGGTTTGAAAGCTTTACGTCCTTTACGCGGTCGCCCAAAGCCTTCTTAAGCTTTTCGACAACCGGCTTAAAGTCTTTTTCCTTCTTTTCGGCTTCGGCCTTGTCAACGCCAAGCTCTTCGTCGCTTCCGGCGCGGTTTACGGCCTTAAGCTCAAAGTCCTTGTATTTGCCGTAGCCCGGAATCACGATTTCGTCAATGTCTCCGTCAAGAATAAGAACTTCAAAGCCCTTCTTTGTGTAGGCTTCCAAAAGCGGACTCTTGCGCAAGTTTTCCTCGTCGCCGCCTGTGATGTAATAAATTGCCTTTTGGTCAGGCTTCATTCTCTGGACGTAGTCGGCAAAGCTTGTCCACTTGTCCTCGCCAGTTCCGCTTGCGTCGGTTGACTTAAAGCGGATGATTTCGGCGATTTCGTCGCGGTTGGCGTAGTCGCCGTAAAGGCCTTCCTTCATCGGGCGGTTGTAGTTCTTTACGAACTTGTTCCATTTTTCAATCGCCTTCTTTTCGTCGTCGGTCGGCTTTTCCGCTTTGCGCGCCTTGTCGGCTTCCTCGCCCATCTTCTTAAACTCGCCCAGCAACTTTTTTACCGAAGCGGTTTTGATTGTCTCAAGAATTCTGTTCTGCTGCAAAATCTCGCGGCTTACGTTGAGCGGAAGGTCTTCGCTGTCGATGATGCCGCGCACAAAGCGCAAGTAGGCCGGCAAAAGCTCGCGGTCGTCGTCGGTGATAAAGACGCGCTTCACGTACAACTTTACGCCGCTTTTGTAGTCGGCTTGGTACATGTCAAAGGGCGCTGTTTGCGGAACGTAGAAAAGCGTCGTGTATTCTTGCGTTCCCTCCGCGTGCGTGTGAACGTAGTGAAGCGGATCTTGGCCGTCGTGGGCGATTGTTTGGTAAAAGTCGTTGTAGTCCTTTTCCTTAAGTTCCGACTTGCTTCTCTTCCACAAGGCGCTGGCTGAGTTCACTTGGTCCACTTTGTTTTCGGAAGAAGTTACGTTTCCCTTGTCGTCGTACTTGTTTTGAACGTAATGCAAGTAAATCGGGAAGGCGATGTGGTCGCTGTAGCGCTTGATCAATTCCTCAATCTTCCAGCGCGCGGCGTATTCCTTGCTTTCGTCGTTCAGGCGCATCTCAATCGCCGAGCCGGTTTTGTCGGCGTTGTCAAAGCCATACTTTTTGGCAGCCTCGCTGTCCGCCGCGACTTCTTCAATCTCGTAAGAGTTTGTGCCGTCGCTTGACCACTTGTAAAGCTTTTTGCTTTGGTCGCCGGCGCGGCGGGTGTAAACGACGATTTCCTTGGCGGCCATAAAAGCGGAGTAAAAGCCAACGCCAAACTGGCCGATAAGCGCCGAGTCCTTGGCCGCGTCGCTGGAAAGTTTTTCCAAAAAGGCCTTGGTTCCCGAGCGGGCGATCGTTCCAAGATTGTTGGTCAAATCCTCTTCGTTCATTCCGATGCCGCTGTCCTGAACCGTAAGAACGGCTTCCTTTTCGTCAAAGGTGATGTCGATGCGGGGGTCAAACTTTATCTGCTTGTAAGCGTCGTCGCTTACCGTAAGGTACTTGAGTTTGTCCAAGGCGTCGCTTGCGTTTGACACAATCTCGCGCAAGAAAATGTCCTTGTTGGAATACATTGAATGAATGATAAGTTTAAGAAGTTGGTTGACTTCTGTTTGGAACTGATGTTTTGCCATTTTATGCCTCTGATTTTTGGGGCGGCTGCGCCAAGCGCTGACCCGCCAAGATGTTATACTTTAAAAGTAATAAAATTTGCGGGAATCGTCAAGAAAAGGAAAAAACAAAAAAGCTCCCGGTCGCGGCTGCGCCTGATCGGCACCGCTAGCTAGCGTCGCTACACGCTGCTGCGCCTTGAAACTATTTATCTCTGCCGCTATCGCGGCAGGCGCAAGCAGAGTGTTGCCGCCAGTCGCCACGCTCCCTCGCGCTTTTTCTCTTTACCTTAATAATCTAAATTTATCGGTTCAATTCGTACAAGATGACGCTGGCGGCTTGGGCTACGTTAAGGCTTTCCACCGGCGCGACGTGGCCTACAAAGCGGGCGTTTGTGGGAATTACGATAAGCTCGTCGCAGGCGGACTTTACCGCGTCGCTGATGCCGTGCTCTTCGTTTCCCAAGATGATAAGGCTGGGCTTTTGTCCGCAAATCAATTGAAGTTTTGAAAGCGGAGTTTTTGCGTCAACGGCGGTTCCAACGCGGACCATTTTGTCCTTGACGGCTTCCAAAAGCGCGGGAATTGACTTGATTGAATAAACGTTGACAAATTCCATTCCGCCCTCGGCGACGCGGTAGCTGCTGGTTGTAATTGAGCTTTGCGCCTCGTCTTCGGGAATGATGATGTTTTTCATTCCAAAAAAAGCGGCGCTGCGGACGATGGCGCCAAGGTTGTTGGCGTTTCCAACGCGGTCAAGCAAAAGCGCGCTCTGCTTTTTTTCTATCCATTCGTCAACGATGTCGGTGTTAAGGCGGACAATTTGCGGCGCCTCTATCATCGCCACAACGCCCTGATGGTGGACGGTGCCGCTAAGCTTTTCCAGTTCGGACGCGTCTTTGACTTGGTTGTAGGGAGCCTTGCGCGCGGCAAGCTTTTTGCACAAGCCGCCAAAAAGAGGAGCCTTTTCCGCCGTAAAATAAAGGCGGGTGATTCTGTCGGGATTTTTCTTTTCCAAAGATTTGACCGCGGCGAATCCGCAAACGGCCAACTCGTTATTCAGCTTGTTCTTCATTCTTCTTTGATTTCTTTTGCTTTGCCGGCTTTTCTTTTGCTGGAACTTCTTCGCTCACTTGCACAATGTCGTTAAACAAAGAATCTGTGTATTGCGCCAAAAGCGCCTCAAGGCAATTTGGAGCGCTTGGATCCTTTTTATTTTTGCTTGATTTTAAATTTGACTTTAAAAGCAAGTTAAAGTCTTTGTCATAAAGCAAAACCAAAACGCTTACGCTTTCTGGAATGTCGTCAAGATTTTTGTCATTCCATTTTTTTACTTGAAAAGTCCAAACATAATCGTAGTAAGCGACTTTTTCTTTTGGAACAAATTCCGCAAGCAAAACCCTGCAGTCGCTGGAATACTCGTCCAAAAAAGAGCAAAAGGCGTTTCCAAATTTTTGCGTGTCGTAAAAATTTCGGTTTACGCAAACAATTGATTTCGTGTTTTTTCTTAACGGGAGAACAAAGCCTTCGCTTTGCTTTGAAGAAATGGAAACAGGCGTGGGAGCGGCGTCAGAAAAGCAAGCGGGAGCGGCCAAAAGACAAACAAAGAAAACTACGCTGGAAGCAAAAAACTTTTTCATCATTTAAGCCGTCCCGTTTCTTTTATAAAAGACTGTTAGTCTTTGGCGCGTTCAACAAAAGAGCCGTCGCGCGTGTCGATAACAATGCGGTCGTTTGTGTCGCAGTAAAGGGGAACCTTTACCTCGGCGCCTGTATCGAGAGTGGCCGGCTTCAAAGATTTGCCGGAAGTGTCGCCCTTGATTCCAGGCTCGCAGTATGTGATTACGCGAGTGATGTTGATCGGAAGCTTAATTCCAACGGCTTTTTCGTTGTAGTAAGTGATTTTGACTTCGATGTCTTCGTCATCGGGAGAAATGTATCCGGCATAGTCGCCCAAGTCGTCTTTTGTGAGCGGAATGTCGTCGTATGTTTCCTGGTCCATAAAGTGGTAGTCGTCGCCGTCAATATAAGAAAGCTTTACGACCTTTTCTACCAAGTCGACTTCCTCAAACTTTTCGCCAGCGTCCAAACCCAAGTCCTGTGTTGAGCCGGTGACGATATTCTTTACGCGGAGCTTTGTTACCATGCCCGCGCGGCCGCCCTTTTGGCCAAGCATGCGCTGTACGATGAACGGAGAGCCTTCAAACATAAAGGCTGTTCCTACTCTGATTTCGTTTGTAGTGATCATAGTCTTTTCCTCAAACTTTTAAAGTGTTCTATTATTTTAGCGTATTGTGAAAAAAAATTCAAGCATCTGCCGCTCGTGTTGGCAGACGCAAGACCGCAATCGTTGTTTCAAGCATCCAGCAGTTCGCGGGCCTTGTCAAACTCCATCGGCTTTCCCCAAATATAGCCTTGAATAAAGTCGCTCTTGTTGTCGCGCAAAAGCCGCAGCTGCCCTTCGCTTTCAACGCCTTCGCAAATGACTTCGCATCCCATCAAGTGGCCCATGTAAATGACCGCGCTGACAAACGGCTGGCTCTTTACATTGCTTTCGATGTCGTCAACAAGACTTTTGTCAATTTTAAGCAAATTAATCGGAAGCTTTTCCAAATACGAAAGCGACGAGTAACCTGTTCCAAAGTCGTCCAAAGCCACTTGTACGCCAAGCTCGCGCAAGGCCTTGATGTTTTCTATTGTTTGGTCAAAGGACTGCAGCAAGCAGTATTCGGTAATCTCGACTTCCAAATTTTTTGCCGGAAAGCCTGTCTCATCCAAAACATTTTTCAGCTTTGAAATAAATTGCGCGCTCTCCATATTTTTTGGAGAAACATTTATGCTGATAGTCAAATCAGTTCCCAAGACAAGCTTGGAAAAAGTCTTAAGGGCGTTAAGCAAAACCCAATCGGTTATTTCCAAAATCAAGTCGTTTTTTTCGGCCGCGGGAATGAATTCCGCCGGCGATAGATTGTTTCCGGACGGATCGCGCAAACGCAAAAGAGCCTCAAAGCCCCTAAGCTTTTTTTCTTGCGTCGAAAACTGCGGCTGAAAGACCAAATAAAACCAATTGTTGCTCAAAGCCTTTTTAATTATTTTTTCGACCTCAACTTGCCGCTTAAGCTTTTCCTCCATTTGCGGCTCGTAAAACAAAATGCGGTTCTTTTTGGACATTGTCGCATGAAGCATCGCGATGTCGGAATACTTCATCAACGTTTCGGCATCGACTGTGTCATCGGGGCAGGATGCGATTCCCGCATATGCCGAAAGAAAGCAGTCAATTTCAACTTCATCTTTTTTTATGGAAATTTTATCGCTTATAGTGTGAAGGGCGTGGCCCGCCACCTGGCGCGCGTCGCAGTCGCCGTTAAGGATAATCATAAAGCTGGAACGGTCGACGCAACCGGCGATTCCATGGCCCTTGATTATGTTTTTTATTCGCTTTGTGACAACCTTTCTAAGCTCGTCTCCAAAGTCAAAGCCGTAGTTGTCGTTGAGGAATTTAAAATTTTCGATTTCGATGTAAATTACGTAAAAAGACTCTTTGTTGTAAATTTTGTTTTGGAGCGCAAGAATCAAGCCGCGGCCGTTGTGAAGGCTGGTAACATAGTCAGCCACCATTCGCTTGTCCAACAATTCAACCTGATAGCTAAAGAGCGAGGCTATCAAGGCAAACATAAGAATCATAAAAAAGCCTGGCAAAGCTATCAACGGCTTTCTTGCGATGATTAACATCACAATGGCCCTCAGCAAAAAGAACATCGATAAGCCAAGGCATATCCAGCTTAAGTGGCGGCCTCGCCTGGCGTTAACCTTTATCATTAAGAAGGCGCAAAAAAATTGAAAGCATACGACAATGCCGTTGTATATTGCAAGCCGTCGATTCGCCCCAAAATAAAAGGTCAATAATTGCAGGCCAATATACGCCAGGCACAAAAATGCAAGCTTTAGGTTTTCTACAAGATGAAGCCGTAAAATCGGCTTTATGTTTTTCATAAACCTCACTCTTGTCGGCAAACCCACCATCGCCGACAAACATCATATGATTATAACACACTTTTAATATTTTTACAAAAAAGATTGCTTTTTTTTCGCTTTCATTTTATGATGAATTTTTGGAGGAAGCATGGCCGGCGAAACAAACGCAAAAGAAGAATTGTCCCGCATGTTGGATGAAATGTCGGAAGCCGACGCCGCCCGCGTTCTTGCCTTTGCGAAAGGCTTGTCACAAAAATCCGCCGCAAAGCAAATTAAAAAAACGCCGCGCAAAAAAAGCGTCCAAGAGCGCCTGGCCTCCTTGCGCGAGCTTGTTCGCAAAAATCCGGAAAAATGGAACGTGGACTCTATGGCCGAGTCTTTCCGGCTTACCCGCAGCCGCTTTTCGGTTCTATACAAGCAAACTTTTGGCGCCTCTCCAGACAAGGAAAAGCGCGAATTCTTAAACCAAAAAGCGCGCGACTTGCTTAGTTCCACAAATAAAAGCGTGCAAAAAATAGCCGCTGAATGCGGCTATAACGAATGCGAAAACTTTATCCGCGCCTTTAGAAACTGCAACGGCATGTCGCCGCTGCAATTCCGCAAGCAAGCGCTGATTTTTTAAGCCTTTTTGTTCTTGCGCGAAAGAACCACGCTTTGGATTACCAAGAACAAGCAAATCATAAAGGCGACCGTGATGTTGGTCCACCAGGCGTCGTCCAAGCCCAATGAGGAAACGATGTTCTTGATTGTAGCCAATGACATTACGCCAAAGAATGTTCCGACAATGTTTCCCACGCCGCCAGTAAGCATCGTTCCGCCGATAATCGAAGAAGCAATGGCGTTCATTTCCGCGCCGTCGGCGTGCGACGGAGAGCCTGAGCCAACGTGCAGGAAGTAGACAAAGCCGCCAATTGCCGCAAGCATCGAGCAAATGAAGTGGGCCAAGAATTTTGTCTGCTTTACGTTGATGCCCAGCATATTGGCGCTTTGCTGGTTTCCGCCGACTGCGTAAAAATTGCGTCCAAGCTTTGTCCAGCGCAAAAGAACAAAGAGCAAAAGCACGACGACGATTGCCACTACCGCGCCTATTTCAACATAGGCCGGAACCCACTTGCCCAGCTTGTTCAAAGAGCCTACGCCAGGAACGTAAATGCGGGTTTCGACCAATTTGACGAAGGCTTCGTTTTCAACGTTGAACTGCGTTGAGTTTACAATCGTTGTCATTCCTTTTGCAAAGAACATTCCGGCCAAGGTTACGATAAAGGGCTGGATGTCCAAGTAGGCGACCAAGTAGCCTTGAATGAATCCAAAAGCCGCTCCGATTATCAAAGCCCACATAATGGCAGTGCCGACGTTTCCGCCCTTAAAGTCTAGGTTGACCGCGCAAGTCATGCAGATAAGCGCGGTCATCGTTCCGACAGAAATGTCGATGCCGCCGGTAATCATTACCAAGCTAAGGCCGCAAGAAAGTATCACCAGCGAAGCGTTTTCGTTGAGCATGTTGAAAAAAGCCTGCGGCTTTCTAAATCCCGCTCCCAAGAAAACAATCGCGCACAAATACATAATGGCAAAAACAATCACTGTAATGGCCAACAGCAAGTTTGTGTCGCTAAGCGGCCTTCTGTTCTTTGCGAGCGGCTTGTTCAAAGTAATTTCCTTTTCCATATTAGTTGCCTCCCTGAGCCACTACCGGCGCTTTTTTCTGCTTGAATTTCTTTGAGACTGTTTTCATCTTTTCGCGGACAGAGGGAGCGCTCAAAACAACCAAGATGATTACAACAATCGCCTTGTAAGCGGGAAGCGCCGTTGACGCGACGTTGAACTTGAACAAAGTCGTTGTCAAGAATTGGATTACATAGGCGCCCAAAATTGAGGCCCACATGTTGAACTTTCCGCCGCTAAGAACGTTTCCGCCCAAGGCCACGGCAAGAATCGCGTCCATTTCTATGTCTTTTGCGATTACCGAATAGTTGATTGTCGAGATGCGGCTTACTTTTATAAAGCCGGCAACCGCGACGCAAAGGCCCATGATTACGTAAGTGACAAACTTAATCAATTGCGGGTCAACGCCGTTCAATCTTGTTGAGTTGGCGTTGATCCCGACGGCCTGCGAGTATAGGCCCAAGTTTGTGAACTTAAGAACCAACATAATGATGGCCACGCACACAATCGCGATAAAGACCGGAGTCGGTATCGGTATGCCTGGAATGTAGTTTCCAAAGTAGCCAAAGATCGGTTCGTTTACGATCGGAAGCGTGTTGTTGTTGATCCAAGCGCCGATAGAACGGCCGGCTGTGAACAAAATCAACGTGGCGACCATCGGCTGGATTTTAAAGTACGCGACCAACATTCCGTTAAAGGCTCCAAAGAGCATCGACACGACGCACGCGATTAAGAAGGCTACGATAATCGGCGCTTGCATTGTCTCCGGTCTGGGATCGTCTCCGCACAGAACGCGCAAAACAACGCTTCCTGCGATGGCAATCACCGCTCCCACCGAAATATCCTGTCCGCCGGAAGCCGCGGTCACAAGCGTCATTCCTATTGCCAATATCGCAAGTTCGGAAGCGTTGTCCAAAATTGTAATCAGGTAACCGGACAAAACCGGATTGCCCGCGCTGTTTTGGCCAAGAGTGATTTTGAAGAACGAAGGATCGGCGATCAAGTTGAACAAAACCAAAACAAAAAGGGCCGCGACAGGAATAAAAATCTGTTGCCTAAAAAGGCCGAATATTTTTTCTTTTGTTGAGCTGCTCATTAGTTTCCTCCCGCAATAGTCGTCATAATCTTTGCTTGCGTCAAATCGCCGCCTGTAAGCTCGCCGACTTGCTTAAAGTCGCGCATAACGACAAGGCGCGTGCAAGTGCGGAGCATCTCGTCGATTTCGGAAGAAATGAAAGTGACGCTCTTTCCTTCCTTTGCAAGCTTAAGGACCAATTCCTGAATTTCGGTCTTGGTTCCGATGTCGATTCCGCGCGTCGGCTCGTCCAAAATAAGGTACTGCGGATTTGACAAAAGCGCGCGGGCAAGCAATACCTTTTGCTGGTTTCCGCCGGAGAGCGACTTTATCGGCGTGTCGGCGCTGGCAGTCTTTATTTCCAAAAGCTTGATGTATTCCTCGGCGAACTTTTGGGCTTGCGCCTTGCTGAAGGGCTTGAAGAATCCTTTCATTACCTGCAAGGCGAAAATTATGTTGTCGCGGACAGAAAGGTCGCCGATGATTCCGTCGGCCTTGCGGTCTTCGGACAAGTAGCTGATGCCGTTTTTCATCGCGTCGCGCGGCTTTGTGATTTTTACGCTTTTTCCGTTAATCTTAACCTTTCCGCTAGTGACGCGGTCGGCCCCGTAAATCGCGCGGACGCTGTAGCTGCGACCGCTTCCAAGCAAGCCAGCAAAGCCGTTGACCTCGCCCTTGTAAATCGCAAAGTCAAAGGGCTTGATTCCCTTGGCCGAAGACAAGTTTTGGGCTTGGTAAACAGGCTCTTCGTTAATCGCGTGGCTAAAGGCGGCCGGCCGCTGAACCGCGCTAAGGCCGTCAAGCGCCTTTCCGAGCATCTTTGAAACCAACTCGACTTTTGGCAAGTCCTTGATTTCATACTCGCCGACCAATTGGCCGTCGCGCAATACTGTGATTCTGTCGCAAACCTCGTAGACTTGGTCCAAGAAGTGGGTTACAAAGATAATGCCTACGCCCTTGGCCTTTAAGCCGCGCATAAGCTTGAACAATTTTTGGACTTCCTTGTCGTCAAGCGATGAGGTCGGCTCGTCAAGAATGAGAATTTTGCATTCCATGTCAACCGCGCGCGCGATGGCAACCATCTGCTGGACGGCGATTGAATAGCTTGAAAGCTGGGCTTGCGGTTCCGCCGGAATCTCCAGCTCCTTTAAGATTTTCGCGGCGTCTTCGTTCATCTTTTTCCAATTAGTAAAAGCGCCTTTTGTTCTTCCGATATATAGATTTTCCGCAACCGTCAAATTGTTGCAGAGAGTGATTTCCTGGTAAACAGTGCTGATGCCAGAGTTTTGGGCATCCTGGGGGGAACGAATGTTCAAAGCCTTGTCAAAGCCTTTTACAAAAACCGTTCCTTCGTCTTTTGTGTAAACGCCAGTCAAAACTTTAATCAAAGTTGACTTGCCGGCGCCGTTCTCGCCCATAAGAGCGTGAATCTCGCCCTGCCTTAAAGTAAAGTCGATGTTTTGCAGAGCCTTTACGCCCGGAAAGCTTTTATAAATTCCGCGCATTTCCAAAACTGAATTTTCCTGCATGGATTCTTCCTTATCTTTGGTAAAAAAAAAGGGGGTGCCCAAAACGGACATCCCCTTTGAATCTAAGCTAAATTAGATGCCGTACTTGTCAACGTCAGCCTTTGTGATCTTGGCGGCGTCGAAGCCTTTTTCTGTCATGATAACAGTCTTCTGGGCGGGAGCCTTTCCTGACTTGATGATCTGGTCGATGTAAGAAGCCTGGAAGGGGTTGCACTGGCCGTCATAGTTCCAGTTCTTCTTGAGCAATTCTTCCAAAGCCCACTTGTTGCAGTCAAAGCCCATGATGATAACGTCTTTGCCGACTCCGTGGCTGATGTTGGCCTTGTCCAAAGCGGCAACGGCTCCCTTGGCCATATCGTCGTTCTCGGCGTAGATTACGTTGAACTTCTTTCCTGAGTCGATTACAGCCTGAACGATCTGCTGGGCTGTTTCGGCGTTCCAAGAAGCTGTCTGCTGTGTAACGATGTTCCAGTTCTTTTCAGCCTTGACTTTCTTGTCCAAAGCGCCTGAGCGTCCGATCTGAGCGGCAGATCCCATAACGCCCTGGATGTGGATGATGTTGTATTCCTTGAGGTTCTGAGAGGCGAGCCAGTCAACGGCTGTCTTTCCTTCCTGAGCCATGTCAGAAACGATTGAAGCTTCGTAGAGGCTTGAAGGAGCGTCGATTGTGCGGTCGAACAAAATTACTTTTACGCCGGCGTCCTGGGCGTCTTTAAGAACGTTGTTCCAGCCAGATGTTCCGGCGGCGCTGATGAGCAAGTAGTCAACTTCGTCCTGGATGAACTTTTTGGCGGCGGCAATCTGCTCGTCGTTCTTGAGGCTGTAGGCGAAAGAAGCCTGGTAGCCGTTCTTCTTTGTGAACGTGGCTTTCATGTCGCGGTCGTTGGCTGTGCGGTAGCCTGATTCGTTGGGGTCATTGTTGATGATTCCAACTTTGATTGTTTTGGGTTTGGCGGCAAAAAGAGATGCGGCCAAAAGGGCAGCCATAGCTGTCAAAATTACCTTCTTCATAATATTCTCCTGTGTTTTTGAAGATTTGCGGTATCGATACCGCAACTATTATTATTAAGCCATTCCGCCAAAAAAGATATAGTCATTTTGTTTTATTTTTGCGATTTTTCTATCAATTTGTTCTAGTTTTTAGTCAAAATACGAAAGTTCGGCGGGCGTTAGCGGCAAATCGTATTTATGTCCGCTCATATAGTAGCATGCGGCGTTTCCGCCCTTTAATCGCAGGCAAAGGCTTGTGGCGGCGGCAAGCGGTTGTCCGGCGACGGCGGGCTTCCAGCTCCCCTCCACAACGATTTTTTCCAAAGCCATTTGAACCGCTTGGTCTTTGGGGAACAGTTCCAGCGTCCATGAATTTTCGTCCGAACGGAAATTTATTTCGGCGGCGGCTTGCACGGCCTCTAAGTCGCCCGACCAAAGCGCGCTGGTCAAAAGCGCCATTTGCAGGTAAACAGGATTTTGGCTTCCGTCAATCTTGGTCCGCTTTCCAGAGGCAGTCTCGGCGACCGTGAAATTTTTGGCGGCGGCTTGGACGGATTTTATCGGCTTTTCGGTTTTCCAAATGATTCCATAGTCCGAAGCGATGACAAATTCTCCGCTGGACTTTAACGCGCGGCTCTTGTTGGCCGCCGTCCGCTCCAAGACAAAATTGCCGCGGGTAACCTTGTTCTTGGCCAAGGCCGCCGACACTCGCTCCAAGGACGGTCCCGCTCCTTCCGCCTGCGCCCAGAGGCTTTCGGCGGCGAAAAAAATCGCGGCAAAAACAAAAAGCGCTTTAAGGACAAAAAAACCGGCGGCTGTCCTGGGCTTGCGTTCAATCAAAAGTTTCACAATAAAATCTCCCCGTCGTCGTCGGCCGAAACATTGTTGGCCTTAAAAATGGCCTCCACCTTGTCGGTCAGCTCTTTTGGACAGACAAAACACGCTTCTGTCTGCGGAACCTTTACGGCCAGCTGCGTGGTCTCGGCCTTGGTTACAATGGAACCGTCGGGCGCGTAAATTTCATACTTTATCTTGACGCGGTTTTCCCATTCAAGCAAGGTGGCCTTTATCGTGGCCGTCTGCTCAAACTTTAGCGAGCGGATGTATTTTACGTTGAGCGTCGCGACCGGGAAGACATAATTTGTCGCGCGCATTTGATTGTAGCCGTAGCCGATTTTGTCCAAAAGGTCGCAGCGGGCCACTTCCAAATATTTGACGTAGTTGGCGTGGTAAACTATGTCCATGCTGTCAACGTCGTAAAACTCGACGCGAACTTTTGATTCCGAACTAATTCGCATTTTCCTCTCCATTTGGAAACATCCAAAAGTCAAAAAAGTTATACCACTGGTAGGGATATTTTTGAACAAAATATTCCAGCTTTTGAACGAATTCCGCGCAAAGGGCGTTCATGCGCTCCTCCCTGCCCTTCCGTCCGCCGCCAAGCTTTGCCTTTGACTTGATCACGAACATCTCGCAGTCCCTGCGCAAAACGATGTTTCCGCGCCTAAAGCCCCAAACAAAGTAAACGGGAGCGGCGACCAAGTCCGCCAAAAAATAAACGCCGTAAGAAAATGGCGCGGGTTTTCCCAAAAAATCATGGGTCAAATAGCGCTCGCTTTTGTTTTTGCTAAGACGGTCGCCCGCGCAAACGACAAGTCCGCCTTGCTTGATTGTGTCCATGATTTGCTCGATTGTGGCCGGCGTAATGTCGTTAACGTCAATCGTGTTCAAAGTGAAATTATGGTTCATGGCGTTCATCGCCTTTGAAAAATTTGAAGAAACGTCGCGGTCGGAAAGCACGGCGATTGGAATCGTTTTTTTTATGCCGATTTCGTTTTTATTGGCCAGCGAGCGCAAAACTTCCGAGTCTCCCAAGTGCGAAATGATGATGAAGGCGCCCTTTCCTTGGTTAAGCTGCTCTATCAGCGCCTGAGCGTCGTCGTCGCTAAAGCGGATGTTTTCAAACGGAATCGGATTTGTCCAGCAGTCGATTTTTTCGACAATAGTGACGGCAAACGTGGCCACTTGCCTTAAGGGCTTTATTTTTTTAAAAGCCGGGCTGTAGGCCTTTAAATTTTTTTGGTAGCGGACGCTTTCCAGGCGGCAGCGCTTGTCAAAAATAAAAAAGTAAAGGGCCGCGCAGTAAGTGATAAAGTTGACAAGCCAGCGGGGAAAATGCTTGAGGCACCAAAATGTCAAACGATAGGGCCTGGTGGAAGTCGACGCTTCTTTTTCGACATACCATTCCCTTCCAGCTTTAATTTTTTTCATTTCGCTTCTTTCGCTTTATTTGGCGGGCCTTTAGCCAAGGATAGCGCAGCCACATTCCAACCGTAAGGCGCGCGAAGGTGAACGAAATGTGAATGTTGTCGCGCACAACTCTAAAATTGGACTTTCCTCCAACGGGATATGTGACTTTAACCGGCTTGTAAATTACGGGAACGTCCGCCCAAATAAGGCGCACCAAAATTTCCGCGTCAAAGCCCATGTGGCTGTCAATCCACGCGCGCCTGCAAATTTTGTAAAAAGGTTCGACCGGATAAATTCTATAGCCGCACATTCCGTCAGGAATTTGGCCCTTGCTTAGCGCCGTGAACTCTGTCCAAGCGTTGCTGATTTTCTTTGCCTTGGCGCGCGCTGGCGGAAGCGACGAGTCAAATTCCGGGCAGCCGCAAACAAGCGCCTCTGGATTTTCCCGCGACGTTTTTAGGAATTCCGCGCAAGTGGACTGCGTGTCGTGCTGTCCGTCCGCGTCGATTTGGAACAAATGCGTTATTCCCATTTTATGCGCCTCTTTTACGGCGCGGCAAACCGAATAGCCTTTTCCGCGGTTGCGCTTGTTTGCGATTACACAAACATTTTTGTTCGCGGCGGCGACGGCTTGGATAAAGTTTTTGTTCGCGGCGTCGTTTCCGTCGTCAACCACAATTATAGGAAGATTGTATTTAGTCAAAGCGGAAACAACGCCCGCAAGCGTGTCGCCGTGATTGTATACCGGAATTACAAAGCCTTGCTGCATACGGCTATCATTCCCCAAGAGCGAAAGTTCCGCTGGAAAAAACCTTGCTTTCGTCGCCGCTAGTCAATTTGTAAGCGTAAGCGTTTTTTTCTGAATTGTATTTTACGTTCAATCTGACTGTGTAGCCGGGAAAAATCGGAGCGCCGAATTTTGTTCTCTTTGTCGAAGCGGCAAAGCCCTTGTCTCCAAAATACTTTTTCGCAAAATGCATCATAAGATCGATTTGGGCCACCGCGGGAAGCAAATGAATCTCTGGAAAATGTCCGTCAAAAAAATCGCATTCTTCTGTGACGGTAAACTCAAGAGTGAGCGAGTCGTCCGTCTTTTCAATCAAAGTTTCGGGAGCGATTTTATGCTGTTCTAAGTACATTCTGTTATTTTATTGGATTTTGGCAATAAATTCAACTGTTTTTGCGGCCTAGCGTTCCCTGCGGCGCTCTGAATAGCCGCGGACGGTAAGCTCGTTTGTGACGCGGCGCAATATTTCGTCCGCGATCTCATTGGAGGAATTTTGGATGACCTTTTTTACGCTGTCGTTTATGGCAAGCTTTAGCTCTTTGTCCACGACAAAATCCAGGTCGGGCTCGTTGTATATTTCTGATGGTTTTTTATGAAAAAGGTTGCAAAGGCTTGCAAGTATTTCGTCGCTGATGCCGGTCTTTCCGCCTTCTATGTTGGCGATGTGTGATGTTGAAAAGCCCAATTTTTCGGCAAGAGTTTCTTGTGTGTAGCCAGCTTCTTCCCTAAAGGAGCGAATGTTTTTGGCCACGGCTTTTCTTATACTCTGGATGTTAGTCATACTACTAAAGTAAAACACCACCCCGAAATTTAGAATAGACTAAAGATACGGCCGCTATGACTATTGCAAATACGTCCGGTCAAGGCACGCTGCGCTCAAGGCCTTGACTCGGTCGTTTTGAGGCGCGAATATAATTATCGCGCCTCAATAAAAAAGGCGGGCCGCAAGGCCCGCCGTATTTTTTACACTCGCTTGAAAATCAGCGACGTGTTCACTCCGCCAAAGGCAAAGTTGTTTGACATAACGATGTCGGTTTGAATCTCGCGGCCGCTTCCCATGATGTAGTCAAGCTTTCCGCATTCGGGGTCAAGGTTGGCTTCGGTCAAGTTGAGCGTCGGGTGGAACCAGCCGTCGCGCATCATGTTGATGGCGACCCAAGCCTCAATCGTTCCGCAGGCGCCGAGCGTGTGGCCCGTGTAGCTCTTTGTGGAGCTGATCGGAACCGCGCGCTTGAAGACGGCTTCGGTGGCGGTCGTCTCGGCGACGTCTCCGTGGCCGGTCGCCGTTCCGTGCGCGTTTATGTATCCGATTTGGTCAGGGCTGATTCCCGCGTCTTCGATGGCAAGCGCGATGGCCTTTCCCATCGTGTCGGGGTTTGGCGTCGTGATGTGGTTTCCGTCCTGGTTGGTGCCAAAGCCGATGATTTCGGCGTAAATCTTCGCGCCGCGCGCCTTGGCGTGCTCGTACTCTTCCAAAATAAGGGTTCCGGCGCCTTCTCCGATTACCAAGCCGTCGCGTTCCTTGCTAAAAGGACTGGGGCTTGTCTTGGGCGCGTCGTTCTTTACGCTGGCGGCGAACAAGGTGTCAAAAATGTCCGAGTCGGCGGCGCTCAATTCCTCCGCTCCGCCGGCAACCATCATGTCTTGGAAGCCGTAAGCGATTTGCTCGTAAGAGTAGCCGATTGACTGGCTTCCCGAAGTGCAGGCGGTGTTGGTCGTGATGATGCGGCCGCGAATCTGGAAGTAAACGCTAAGGTTTGAGGCGGCGGTTTGCGGCATCGCGCGGACGTATGTCGTGGCGTTCATCTTTGAGCAGTCGTCGTGCTCAAGCATGTGGCAAAACTCCATGTTGGCGTCCATGCTTCCCATGCAGGAACCGTAAGAAATTCCCGTGCGGCCGTTATGCAATTCCTCGGCGACAACTCCGTCGGCGGAAACCAATCCCGCCATGCGAAGCGCGTCGTCCGTGGCTTGCAAGGCCAAGCGCGAAACGCGGCCCATCGACCTTGTCTTTTTGCGATCGTACTTTCGCAAATCCTTTGTGTAAGGAGCGGCCAAGCGCGTGTTCATTCCAACGCCGTAGCGGTCCCAGTCATCCATGCGGACGACGCAGTTTTGCAAGCCCTTGAGGGTCGTCAAAATTTCCGGCCAAGTGTCGCCGAGAGATGAGCAAATTCCGGCTCCTGTGATTACAACTCTTCTTTTATTCATATTAGATGATTCCTCCATTAACGTTTATCACTTGTCTTGTTATGTATGACGCTCCTTCAGAAAGAAGGAAGACGGCGGCGCTGGCGATTTCCTCCGGCTTTCCGGCGCGCTGCATCGGAATTGTCGGCAAAATCATGTCGAGCGGCGCGTCCTTAATCATTTCGGTTTCGATTACGCCGGGCGCGATGCAGTTTACGGTAATCTTTCGCTTGGCCAGCTCAACGGCCAGCGCCTTTGTCGCGCCGATGATTCCGGCCTTGGAAGCGCTGTAGTTTACCTGGCCGCGGTTTCCCATGACGCCGCTCACAGACGCGATTGTGATGATGCGGCCCTTCTTTTGGCGGCACATCGGCATCACGAGCGGCTGGATCACGTTGTAAAAGCCGTCAAGGTTTGTGTGAATGACGGCGTCCCAACTTTCGGCGGTCATTCCGGGAAAGGCGGCGTCGCGGCAAATGCCCGCGTTTTGCACGATTCCCCAAAGCGCGCCGTTGGCTTCTGTCCAGGCGTTAAGCTTGGCCTCGCAGTCGGCGCGGTCGCTAAGGTTGAACTGAATCAATTCGCCGGAACCGCCCGCCGCCTTTATTTGCTCAAGGACAGCTTCGGCCTTTTCCTTTCCGTGATTGTAGTGGGCGACTACGTAATAGCCTTCCTTGGCGGCGGCAAGCGCGATCGCCGCGCCGATTCCGCCAGAGGCTCCGGTCACCAAAACTTTCTTTCCAACGTTCTCTTCGCTCATAAAAACTCCTATATAAACATAGTTCCTGACTAAAAAGCGGGCAAAAACCGCGCTTAATGGGTGTACAAAATTTTAAGGTCGTCGGTTTCCATAACCGTGACGGTTGTCGTGATGACAGGCTCGCCGGGCATCTCGCTGTAGTAGGCCTCGCCCGAATAAGTCAAAATGTCTTCCATCTCGTCGACCTTCTTGATTTTTACATGGACGCTTGTTCCCGCCTTAAAAAACGGAACCTTGGCCGTGTAATTCAAAAGGCTCAGCAAAAATCCGGGACGCGGCGGCTTTCCGATTTCGTAGCCGGTCACGCCGCTCAAAGCGCTTATGCTTTGGGCGATCATTTCAAAAGCCACATACGACGGAACTCCGTCAATCTCTTTATCATAAAAGATATGCTCTTTTGTTACAAGGGAGTCGCTTTCCAAAGTCCGCGCGTCCGTGTCGTGCTGGGTCAGGCGGTCAAGCAAGAACATTTTGCTTTTGTGCGGAAGCAAATTAATCAACTGCTCCGCCGGAACAGTTTGCGGCAATGCGTAAAGTTTTTCAGCCATTTGTTTTTCCTATAATTAAACTTACGTTGCATCCGCCAAATCCAAAGGAGTTTGACATGCAAACGTTTATTCGCTTGTTGAATTTTGTCTCCGGCCCAACCAAGTTTAGGCGGGGAAGATCCGGGTCGTAATTTCCGTCGTAAACATGGAGCGGCAATTTTATTTCGGCGGAACTATTTTTATCGTTGTTGACAATCGAAAGCCAGCAAGCGGCAAGCTCCACCGCGCTGGAGGCGCCAAGCGTGTGGCCTGTCATCGGCTTTGTGGAACTTGCGGGAACGGCGGCGGCAAGGCTTCCAAAAACCTGGTCCACAGCCTTGGCCTCCATGCTGTCATTCAGCTTTGTTCCAGTGCCGTGTAAATTTACGTAATCGATTTGGCTTGCGTCCAAACCCGCAAAGGCCAAGGCCTCTTTCATAGCGCAAAAGGCGCCGCTTCCGTCAGCAAGCGGGGCGGTCATGTGGCTTGCGTCGGCGCTTTCGCCCCAGCCCAAAAGCGCGACCGGGCAATTGTTTGCAAGCCCAGAATCGGTAGAGCCGCCGCAGCCGGCGCGGGCCAAATCCTTGTCCTTTGACAAAAGAAAAAACGCGGCTCCTTCGCCAAGCGTGATTCCGCTGCGGGCGGCGCTAAAGGGATTGGTCTTGTTTTCGCTCACCGCTTCCAAAGAGTCAAAGCCCAATAAAACGGTGTCGCTAGCCACGTCAACGCCGCCAACTATGGCCGCGTCAACGATTCCCGCTTGAACCAACTGCGCCGCCTTGATTGTCGCGCTTCCGCTAGACGAGCAGGCGGTGGCAAAAACATAAGCCGGCCCCGCAAGGCCAAATTTTTCCTTTATATATGTGGCCGGATAGTCAGCGCCTTGAATTTCCAGCGAATAGTTTTTGGGAAAGGCGCCTTTTTCAAAATACTCGCGGTGGCCGGCCACGGAAAATTCCGAGCCGTTGTCGCAGCAGCCCACGCAAATTGCAATGCGGGAGGCGCCGTATTTTTGCTTGGCGGCCTGAACAGCCGGCGCGATTTGCTCCAGCGCGGCGTCTTCTATTTGAATCGCGCGCATGTCGTAGCGGGCGGAAGTCTTTTTGAGCGCGCCGCCTGCGATTTTCGCCGCGTAAAATTCGCGCCCAGAATGAGTCTTAACTTTAACCAGCCCGTCTTGGCTTCCTGCCGTAAGCGAGCGCCAAAAATCGACGGCGTTGTTTCCAGCCGCGCAGGCGATTCCCGGTTCCGACAAAAAAAGCGTTTCTTTCACGTTTGAATTATAACCAATATAGAAGAATTAGTCAAATTGCGGTATAATTTTGGCATGGACTTTTACAAATTGGATGCCTTTATCACGTTTCCCTGACCGAGCGCGGAAAAAAGTTTTTGGCCTTCGCGCGCGAGGCGGTGGCAAAACGCAAGGGCTTGCTTGACCATTAGGCTTTTGGGCGCTAAAATCTTTTTTATGAAGTCCGTAAAGCTTTTGTTCGCGCTTTTACTTTTTTTAGGCTTGTCGCTCCAATGCGGGCCAGAATTTAAACGGATTCAAAATTCAGAAATTCAAGACACGTTCGTTTTGTCTGCTTTGCAAACGCTTCCTTGTGTTTTTCCAGAAATTAGGCAGAATTTAAAACAAGAAGCGTCTTCCTTGATTTCAAAGAATTTCTTTGCGTTGCCATTTAAAGCGAATACAATAAAATATAAAAAGAATCTAAGATTTGTTTTCTTTATTCCGCTTCAACTTTCAGAAAAAAAACTTTCGCGCTACATAAAATCAGTAATTGCAATTCAAAGCCTTCCGTAAACACTTCCTAAAAAATCTACAAAAAATTTTAGGAAGGATTTTATGACTCAAAATAACGAATGTTGGATATTGCCGGAATCCGTGTCTTTGACTGTTTGTGACGCAGGAAGAGAGGCTGTCCTTGACCAAATGATAGCCTTGTTGGAAAGAACAGGTTGCGTTAGAGACAAGAAAATTTTAAAGACAGACTTGTTGAACAGGGAAGCTCTTGGAAGCGTTGACATTGGAGAGGACGTTTCAATGCCCCACGCGCAGTCGCAGGGCGTGAGCCGTTTTTGCGCTTCTATCGCCGTGACGCAAAAAAAGCGAATTTGCCTGCTCACGGCTTGGCCTTCGGTTTCTTACAAAGAGCTTAAGACAATAGCCGCCTTTATCGAACTTTTTAAAGACGAACGGAAAAAGAAAGAGCTTTTTTTAGCGGAAAGCGCTCAAGAACTTTTTGAAAAAATCAAGACTCATCTTGCGGGCTATGGAATAAACGCATAGAACGCTTGGAACAAATGGCGATTGGCGCTAAAATCCGTTTATGGACTTTTATGAACTGGATGCCTTTATCACTCTGGCTGAGACGCTGAACTTTTCAAAGGCGGCGGATTTATGCGCTATGAGCCCTTCCGCCTTAAGCCGAATGGTTGCTAGGCTGGAAGAGGAGGCGGGCGCGGCGCTTTTGGACCGCGACAACCGCAGGGTTTCCCTGACCGAGCGCGGAAAAAAGTTTTTGGCATTCGCGCGCGAGGCGGTGACAAAACGCAAGGGCTTGCTTGAAGAGTTTTCAAAAGGAAGCGATTTGCTTTCGGGCGACCTAAAAGTTTACGCCAGCGTCACCGCCTGCTACACGATTCTTCCGCCCTTCATCAAAGCGCTTTCCCAAAAATATCCGGCCGTGCGCTTGTCGGTGCAAACCGGCGGCGAGGCGGGCGCCTTTAACGCTGTAAAAGAAGGCCGCGTCCTTTTGGCCGTCGCCGCCATTCCCGAAGAAGGAAACGCGGCGATAGAATCCACCAACGTCATAAAAACACCCTTGATTTACGCGGCCAGCGCGGACGGCCCGTGGACAAAGCTTGACGGCTCGCCGCAGGACATAGTTTCAAGCGCGCCCTTGGTTCTTCCCAAAACCGGCTTGGCCCGCAAGCGCTTTGACAAGTGGACAAAAAGCCGCAACGTAAAGCCAAAAATCGCCGCCGAAACGGAAGGCAACGAAGCGCTTTTGGCCATCGCGCAGCTGGGGCTTGGAATCGCCTTGGTTCCGCGAATCGTTTTGGAAAACGGCCCCTACCAAGGAAAGTTTGTAATCCACGAGGCGGGAAACGCGCTGGGATATTACGACGTCGGCTTTATCCGCAAAAAAGAAATTTCAGGAACGCAAAACGAGCGAAAGCTGCGGGCGGCGGTTGAGGAGATTCTTTCTGATTTGGAAGCGGATTTTAAATAACATTGTTTTGCCGCTTTTATTCCAACGGGTTTTATGCTATAATGATTGAATATGGAAAACAAAGCGTTAGAAAAACAACAGGCTTCTGCATTCGCCTATTCCTTAAAATGGCAGCTTCCTCTTGGAATTGTTTTTGCCCTTTTGAATATCGCGGTCAATTACCTTCAGAACTTTAATCCCGTTCCGCTTTATATGGATACAATATTCACAATTTCCGCTTCTTTTTTTGGCGGAGTCTGCGGCGTTATAAGCGCGCTTTTGTATCATATTGCGACAACAGTCATCTATGCAAAAGTTCCCCTGTGGTCGCTGGTGTGGGCGATTTGCAGCCTTACGATTGTCCTAATAATCAGGGTGTACATCAAAATACGAAAAAAGATTGAAATTACTGACTTGATTCTTCTTGTCTTTTTGATTTCGCTTATAGTCAGCGTGGAAGGCGCCACGATTTTTACCTTTCTTAACGTCTTTACCGGCTACAAAGAAGATTCCCAAGTGAAGTTTATGTACGCGCTTTTAAGCAGCAACAGCGTTTCCGTTTTTATTTCAGCGCTCTTGCCGCGCGTTCCTGTAAATATTTTGGACAAGGCGATAAGCGTTTGCATCGGCTGGCTTTGCTTTAGTGGCGTTTCTAAAATCATTCCGCCGGCAAATAAAGCTTGATTTGGGTGCCGGTTTCTTTGTCGCTTTTAATTTCTAGCTTCGCGCCCAGAAGCTCGGCGCGGCTTTTCATTCCTTTTAGGCCCAGATGGGTGTTTTGCGAGATAATGTTTTCTTCTTTGTCTTTAGCGCTTTGGGCGCTGGAATCGCCGTCATTTGCGTATGCTTGCGGCAATCCAATTCCATCGTCACTGACCAAAAACAAAAGGCGCCTTTGGCCTGGATTTTCCGCGCCGCTTTCTTCGCGGACAATCACGCTTATTTCGCTGGCTTTGGAATGTTTTAAGGCGTTGTTGACGCTTTCCTGGACGATTCTAAAAACATGCAGCTTTTGCTCTGTGTTGAGCTTTGCAAAGAGGCTTGGATCTTCCGCGTAAAACTTGCATTCGATTCCGCCGGACTCATTTGTGTTTTCGCACAGTTCCGAAAGCAGTTGAACGATAGAAGCGCTTTCTATTTCGCTTGGCGTCAAGTTTCGGATTATGTTCCGAATGTTGCGCAAATTTTCCTCTTCGATTTTTTGGATTTTTAAAAGCAAGTCTTTTTGTTCCTGCGAGAATTCATTTGAATCGTTGAGTTTATGCGCGTAAAGCAGGGCCGTCCTTATGTCTTGGGTGACAGTGTCGTGCAAATCGCGGCTTATGCGGCTGCGCTCGTTTTCCTGCACTTGCGTGATTGTTTCTGTCACAAGGCGCTCTTTTTTGTTTTGCTCTTCGAGGCTTCTGTTTTTTTCTTTGCCCTTTATGTACGAAAGAAGGAAAAGCGCGAAGGCGATGCACAAAAATGAAATGATTGAGAGAAGCTCTATAAATTGAAAAACAGCAAGGTTTGTCTCTGTCAAATCCATGCTTTCATTTTGGCAAAATTACCTTAATTTTTCAAGCAAGCTTGAACGGTCGCGGCAGCCGATTTTGTCGTAAATCACGCTGATGTAGTTTTCCAAAGTCGTAAGCTTGATTTGAAGCTTTGAGGCGATTTCTTCGTTTGCGCGTCCGTCCTGAATAAGCTTTACAACCTGCATCTCCCTTTTTGTAAGAACGGACAATAAGGAATTCATTTCCATAAGCGAGGCCACTAAATCAGGCTGAACAAAAGTCTTTCCCGCGGCGACCGTGTTGATTGCGTCGAGCAGCATTTTTTCGTCGCTTAATTTTGAGACAAAACCCTTGGCTCCAACCTCGGCGCTCATCGCGCGTTCAATAAGCGCCCCAGTGTCGTGGCTTGAAAATATCACGCTTGGAACGCCGGCCTTGGAAAGAAGCTTTACGGCTTCAAAACCGCTGAATGGATAGTCGGAAGAGCCCTTTATTTGTATGTCAACGACGGCGACGATTTTGTCGTCTTTTTGGGGCGCGATTTTTTTTATTATGCCAGGAATTTCTTCCAGGCTTTCGGCCTCGGCCAGAATAGTCCAGTCCGTGTTTTCTGTGATATATGAAGAAATGCCCTTGCGCAGCATCTTGTGGTCGTCAATCAAAATCAATTTTTTCATAGTCCTAGTATAGCATAACAGGGCGCTTTTGTGGCTAGATGAGGGTCATTAAAAAACAATGAGTCAACTCATTGTTTTTGACAAAGACGGCAAACTTACATCACGACCTTTTATAATTTATACTTTAGTAAAAAATGACTTATTACGCGTTATGCAAAAAATATCTGGAGGATTTTTTATGAAAAATTTTTCAAAATTTGCTTTGGCACTTGCACTTATTGTAATACCGCTATGTTTTACAAGCTGTTCAAACCCAGCGGTTGAGTCAACAGGGATGACACAAGAAAAGCCTACACCTCCAGGAAGCTATAAAATTACATTTAATTCAAATGGCGGAAGCGAAGTTTCTTTACAAGTAATTAAAGAAAATGAATGTATAACAAAGCCTGAGAACCCGACAAAAACAGGCTACACTTTTAACGAATGGTACTGTGATGATACAGAATTTGATTTTGACACACCGATTACAAAAAACATCACATTGACAGCGCGTTGGACAGCAAATACTTATACGGTTACATTTAATTCCAATGGTGGATATGGCACAAAGCTAAACGATATTTCTTGCACCTACGATGAAGAATTTACTTTACCTGAAAATACTTTTAATAAGACAAACATGAAGTTTGTTGGCTGGGCTTTATCACAAGATGAAACCATTAATATTTATACTGCAGGAACAACCTTAAAAAATCTGTCATCAAAAAATCTTGACAAAGTTACGATCTATGCTGTTTGGGCAGATTGCTACTATACGATAAAATATTTTTATGAAAATGCAGATGATGATGAATATGTTGAATGTGTTGAAAAAAGAAAAAAAGTACCTGCAACAGCAGGCTCAAAAGTAAGATATATTGATGTTACAAATAAACACGATGATACAAATGGTATGAAGGCATATACTGACTTTCATCTTTCGCCTGTCGAAATTACTGTTAACCCTGACTGTTCATCAATATTCGAGTTGTATTATAAGCGCAGTCTTCTCCGTCTTATTTATGACGAAGGAGAAAAATCAGAAATAATAGGAGAAGAAAGCATAAGTACAAATAAACCGGAAACTGCATATATCAAATGGGGACAAACAGTTCATGTTGATTTCGATAATGTAACTCGAGCTCACCATCATCTGTTGGGATTTGGTTATAAAATAGAAAAAAATGGTAATATCATAGAAGAAGTCAACGACGTTATTTATACAAAAGATGGCGTTAACACATTTACTATGCAATACGATAAAACAACACTAATTCCTCATTGGGAACTTGACTTTTTCAATATCACTTTCGTTACCAATGGCGGTACAGCCCTAGAAAGTCAAAAACTAAATTACTACGATACTTTAGCCCGTCCTGAAAACTGTACAAAAGAACACTGTGTACTTGCAGGCTGGTATACAGACGAAGCAATGACAGAAAAATTTGATTTTAATACTCATATTGATAAAGACTATACGCTCTATGCAAAATGGCAGAATACAGAAACAACTGCAGAAACTGTCGTAGATACTATAAAAAATCTTGGAGTAACTTCAACAGTATATCTGGTTGGACCAATTACAGATAATTTGCTTAAAGATATTTGTGAAGCAATTAACAGTCTTCCCAAAGGTGTACTTGTAAATCTTGATATGAGTAATGCAATTGGAGTTACAACATTCGACAAATCGTTTGACGGCTGTAAAAAACTAAAATCAATTATCTTGCCTTCTTGTCTTACAACAATTGGAAAGTATGCATTTAAAGATTGTATTGCCCTTACGGAAGTTTTCATTCCTAAAACAGTAATTTCAATAAACTTTTCTAATCCAGCATTTAAGAAAACAACTTCTTTAGTAAAAATAACTGTTGATGAAGACAATCCTTATTGCACTGTAATAAATAATGTTCTTTACACAAAAGATAAAAAGACACTTTTATGTGTACCATCAACTATAACTGAGTTTAGAATTCCCGATGAAGTTACTTCGATTGGAAAAAATGCATTTATGTATTCTTCGATAAAATCAATTGAAATACCTCCAACGGTATCTACTATAGATGAAGGTGCTTTTTCTTATTCAAAATTAGAAAGCGTACACATACCTGCCACAGTTACTTCGCTTGGTGAAGATGTATTTTATTATTGTGAAAAATTATCATCTGTATCTATCGAAGAGGGTATTGAAATGTTACCTTATAGAATGCTTTCTAATACAGCAATTTCAAGTTTTATAATTCCAAACAGTGTTAAAGAAATTGGATCTTCTTGTTTTAGTTTCTGTAAAATGCTAACTTCAATTACAATTCCTGCAAATGTAAAAGTAATTGAAAGATATGCATTTAGTTCATCTAAAAAATTAGAGACAATTACCTTTGAGGATTCTGCAAACTGGTATTACGGAGATTTATCCTTTTATCCTATGGTAGATTCCGATTGGGATAGACTTGAAAGTGTAAATCCAGAAGACTTAATAAAAGTCTCTGAATGGACATCATCAAGTGGAAAATTTTATAAGACGATTTTATATCACAAAGAATAAGAATAAAAAATGATTGAAAAAATTAAGTTATTATAAATAACAGGAGAAAATAAAAATGACAACAGATGAAGCAATTAAAATAATGGCAAAAGCTTATTATGACTTGCTTGTAAAATTAAAGTCTGTCGTAGAAAATAATAATTATGTCTCTATTGGTCTACGTGAAGGTATGAATAAGTTTCTTTCAAATCTGTACATAAATCTTAGAAGCAAAAATGGAAAATATGACACAGACTATTATTTACAAGAAGCCTGGAATCATCTGAATGATGGAACACCGCTGGTTTATGAACATATTGTTCCTAAGGCTAAATATATACAAGAACCTTGTGAAGAAGCCTGTAAAAGTGGAAAGTTTGATGACGGAACTGTTTTTTCAGAAGAATCCGTTTTCATGCTTTTAAAAGATCGCTGGCATGTTGCTACAATCACAGAAAAAGATAAAGATTTAAATCGTCTGGGTCTTTCAAGAAAAATGCCTGAAGAATGGGGATTGGATAAAGACCCGTTTTTACGTTATAAAAAAGCAAATATAAAACTTCTAGATTCAGAAGGTAAAGAAGTTCATCTAGCGTTATAGAAGAAAATCTTGCTGGAACAGCCCTTAAAAATCTGTCATCAAAAAATCGTAGCAAAAGTCACAATCTGTGCTGGAATAAAATTAAGCGTCTTATATAATTACCCATCTTCCGTCTTTTTTACTGCCGGCGCGTTCAATTACAGACATGGTTTTGAGTTCCTGCAAATTGCGTTCCACTGTGCGTGAGGACAAATCCAGTTCTTTTGCAATCTGTTCCGCGGATATTTGAGGCTGTTCTTTTATGAGCTTGATAATTTTCTGCTGATTCAAACTTAGAGCGGCTTCTGTTTCATTTTGCCGAGCGCCTTTGTTTGCGTCAGCCGAGTAGCTGTTGTTGAGCGGTATCTCTGTTTTGAAAATGTCGTTTTCTATCATTGTCGGCTCTTCGCCAGAATATAGCTTTGTGTATTTAAAAAGATTTCTGATTCCGCTGCCAAGCTCGTCGGCATTTCCAATCTGAACAAAGAAGGAGGCGATTATAGGATTTTTAGAAACCGGCGTAAAATTGTCCGGCGTAAGCTTAAAATAATCCAGGGCCTTGCAAGGGTTTTCTGTGTACATTCTGTCTTCTTCAATAATGAAGCGTGAAACGTAAGGACTTACATATTCCCTATGCATTAGAATATTCGAAATCATTTCTCGCAGGATTTTGTCTCTTAGACTTACGGCCTGCATTCCTTCAATATGAAATTTATCCCAAAGATGCTTTTGACCGAATTGTACGAGCTGATCAAAACTATCTATAAGGTTTGTTGAAATAATCTGGCGGTCGTCATAGCGGTCTGTGTTTACTTTTTTAAGAATGGCATCTGTTTTGTAAGAAGGGCAGGCGGAACCAATTACATCATCTCGGCCAAACAAAAGAAGCCCAGCAAGGTTTATGCCTTCTTTTCCTGTTTCCAGGTCTTCTCCAAAAAGTCTTGCGCTTCGCAATAGTTCCATGTCGGAAAGGTTTTTCCACGGATGATTTTCATTCTTGTAAACGGCCATTCGTCTTGCGCGTTCTATTAAATCTGCGTTAAGTTCCGAAATTGTTGCAAACGGAAAGACTTTTTGTTCGGTATACACATTCTGTTTTCGGATTCCAAGCTCAACAATTTTTGATGTTGATTTTACTATTACATCGCTTTCGCCAATGCGGTCATAAATTTCTTTTTTATATCTGCATAATTCGGAAGAAAATGGAACGTGGATATGAATGATGAGCTTTCCGTCAATCAAAACTATTTCCGGGGTTATAAAAAGCTTTGGCTGAAACAAATCTTCATTTGAGATAGTTTTTACAAAGTTGTTCACTATTGCTTGCGCGGCGCCTTCGGGAATTCCTTCTATGGCGCCGTCGTCGAGAACTCCGCAAAAAATGTCGCCGCCGAATCTATTTGAAAATGAGCAGACTGTTTCATAAACGTCTTTTTGCATTCCGTTGCCGCATCTTTTGAATTCCACGGCAATGTTTTCGCCTAAAGAAATCTTCCGTTTTATTTCCTCTATACCCATATATTGGAAATTATACTATACAAAATATTTAAAGTCAAGTTTATTCCGACATTATTCCGACATTA
>DGRX01000004.1:91855-95889 GCA_002391235.1 Treponema sp. UBA4377 | reverse complement strand
ACATTATTCCGACATTATTCCGACAAACACCACTATACAAAATACTTAGTCCCGCGCCACATCCAAAATAATCTGGACGCACTTGTCGATGCCCAGAGATGAAGTGGAAAGGCACAAGTCGTAATGCTTGCTTACGCCAAATTCCGTGTTGGTGTAATGCGAGCAGTATTTTTGGCGGCGCTTGTCTACGATTTTTATGTCGTCCAAAATTTCTTTTTCGGTCTTGTCCGGCATTTTTTCTTTTTGCAGGCGCGCCGCCCGCCAGTATTGGTCGGCGTGAATGAAGACGTGCAGGGAATTGTCAAAATCCTTTAGAATGCTGTTGGCGTTGCGGCCTACGATGACGCATTTTCCGCGCTCGCCTAGCTTTCGGATTATTTCCTTTTGGGCGGCAAAGACGCGCTCGTCAAGCGGCGCGTTGTACATGTCGAACAAGCTTTGGGTAAAGCCAAAGACTAGCGGCGGCTTTTCATCCATCGCCAATATTTGGTTTATGTCGATGTTGGCGTCGCGGGCAGAGCGCAAAATCAGTTCCTTGTCGCAGTAATCGTATCCCAACTCGTCGGCCACGCGACGGCCAATCTCGCCGCCGCCCGCTCCAAATTCCCGGCTTATAGTGATTATCTTTTTCATCGCGCCGCCTCACAAAACTTTGTTCAAGAAGCTTATCGTTCGCTCTTGCTTGGGGTTCTTCAAAATCTCTTCGGGCGTGCCTTCTTCGATGATGTAGCCGCCGTCCATAAACACTATGCGGTCGGCCACCTCGCGCGCGAATCCCATTTCGTGGGTGACAACAATCATCGTCATTCCGCCCTTGGCAAGCTCCTTCATTACCGCAAGAACTTCGCCAACCATTTCCGGGTCAAGCGCGCTCGTCGGCTCGTCAAAGAGCATGATGGAAGGATTCATGGCCAGGGCGCGCGCGATTGCCACGCGCTGCTTTTGGCCGCCCGAAAGCTGCTGGGGATAGCTGTGGGCCTTGGAATCCAAGCCTACGCGGGCCAGCAGTTTCATGCCGGTTTGGTTTGCCTCTTCCTTGCTCATTTTTTTCAATTCCACCGGAGCGAGCGCCACGTTTTGCAAGACGGTCATGTTGGGGAACAAATTGAAGTGCTGGAAAACCATTCCGATGTTTTCGCGCGCTTTGTTGATGTTGACCTTTTTGTCGCTGATGTTCTCTCCGTTGACGATGATTTTTCCGCTGGTGGCGGTTTCAAGCCTGTTAAGGCAGCGGAGGAACGTTGACTTTCCCGAGCCGCTCGGCCCGATGACTACAAGCACTTCGCCCTGCGTTATGTCGATGTTGATGTCCTTTAAAACTTCAAGCTTTCCAAAAGTTTTTTTTAGGTTTTCTACGTGAATTTTTACTTCCGAACTATTTTTCATTTATCTTAATCCTCCGTTCCAAGGCCTTGGCCGCGCGGCTTAGGCTTACGATTACTATCATGTAAAGAATTCCGACAATCGCCCAAGTTTCCAAGCTGCGGAAAGTGTTTCCCGCGATTGTGCGGCCCGTGTTGGTCAACTCCGGGTAGCCGATGACAGAAAGGATTGACGTGTCCTTTAGCGTTATGATGAACTGGTTTATGATTGACGGAATCATCACCTTAAAGGCTTGCGGCAAAATTACCCGCCTCATGCTGGTTCCGTATGGCAAGCCCAAGGAGCGGGCCGCCTCCATCTGGCCCTTGTCGATGCTTTCGATTCCGGCGCGGAAAATTTCCGCCATGTAGGCGCCGCAGTTCATCGCCAACGCGATTGTTCCAGCCTGAAGCGCGGGCAGCCTAAAGTCGCCAAAAATCATTTTCATTCCCTGCGGAACGCCAAAGTAAATGAAAAAGGCCAAGACAATCAAGGGCACGCCGCGAATCGCGTCAACGTAAACCGTTCCGACAATGTTTAAAACTTTGTTGCGGCTAACGTTCAGCAAGGCAAAAAACAAGCCTATGAGCATAGCAAACAGCAGCGCGAACAAGGCAAGCAAAAGCGTGTTGCCCAGCGACGCCAACAACATAAAAAAATACGTTTTAAATAACTCAAACATAATATTTTACGTTCCTATTTTTTCCTTGGATCTTCGTCAGGCAAAGGAATTGAGCAGCAAACTCTAAAGCCAAGGCTTGAGCTCTTTCCGCCCATAGGGCTTGCGCTTCTAAAGAAAACATTGCATTGCTCAGTGTCGTCAAGCCAAGAGCCGCCGCGCTTTACATGAACGCCTGTCATTGTTCCTGGACCAATCGGATTGACTTGGGGCGTTTTGTTGTAATCGCTGTATTCGTCATAAATCCATTCGGCTACGTTTCCGCACATATCGTAAAGCCCAAGAGAGTTAGGCTTTTTTTCGCAAACGCCGTGCGTTGTGATTTGTGAATTTTCGCCGTACCATGCGACTTCGTTTATGTCGTCGGAACCGGAATACAAAAAGGCGTCTTTGTTCTTTCCGCCGCGGGCCGCGTATTCCCATTCCGCCTCTGTCGGAAGCCTAAAGCCTGTAGCCGAAAGGTCGAAGGTCAGGCGCTTCCATACAGGGCTTGTGTTTTCTATTTGGCTAAAGTCGGATGAGCTTCCGATTATGTAGCAAGGCGTCAAGTTGAACATTTTGCTCAATTTGTTGCAATAACGGATCGCGTCGCACCAAGTTACGCTTTCTACCGGATAATCGCCGCGCAAAAATTTTGAGGGATTTGTACCCATTACATAATAATACTGGTCTTGCGTAATTGGCGCTTCGCCCATCTTAAACGGGTTTAAAGTAACGCTGTGCGCCAACTCTCCCGTTCCCATAAAGAAGGTTCCGCCTTGGATGTTAACCAAATTTGGAATTGTTTCGGGGATATTGGCCTTCTTTTTGACTTCTTCGACCTTTTCGTACAATTTTCCGCACCAGGGGCAAAAAATGGTGTCATCGGTGATGCCGGACATGCAGCTGGGGCAGGGAATCAACTTGTGTGGATTTTCCACTTGGGTTCCGCAATTTGAGCAAAATTTCGCTCCCGGGATAAGCGGCGTTCCGCATTTTACGCAATTCATCATAATAAAATCCTTATTTTATTATTGTATCATATTTTTATTTTTTTTGCACAAAAAATCGACTTGCTCTTCAAAAAAAATTGTTTTTGTAGTATAATGAAAGCAAGAGGAAATGCCATGGACATCAAGAAAAATAAAAATGGAACCACTGTAGACCTTGTAGTTTCCGGCCGTTTGGACACGACAACAGCTCCCCAGTTGGAGGCAGTAATAAAAGAAATGTCTCAAGGCTCAAAAATTATGAATCTTGACCTAAGCGGAATAGAATACATGTCAAGCACCGGCTTGCGCGATATTTTGCTTGCCCACAAAATTATGGGCGGCAACGGCGGAAAATTGGTCATCAAGAAGCCGTCCGACTTTGTAATGCAAGTGCTCGAAGCCACTAGCATGGACAAGCTTTTGAATATAGAAAAATAGTCCTGGTATGTCGCTGCGCTCCATTTTGCTATAGGAAATTATTCAATTGCCCGCTCGCGCGGGCTGGCAATCAAGGCACGCGATTACCCAAACGTTTTTACGAGCGTCAAAATGTTTTTGCCGTCTTGACGCTCGTAAGAAACGCTGTCCATAAATTTCTTTGTAAGGTAAATTCCAAATCCGCCCAGCTTGCGCGTTTCAACGCTTTCCGTAAAGTCAGGATCTCCCTTGGCAAGCGGATCAAATTCAATTCCAGAATCCTTAAAAGCCACCGAAATCTTTCGCTCGGCCAGCTTTTTGCAAACAATCTCAACGTCGCCGCCGTTTTCGTAAGCGTAGTGGCTGATGTTGACAAAAATCTCTTCCACCGCCAAGTCAATTTTGTTGGCCTCGTCCGGCGTAATGCCTTGCGGCGCGAACGATCGGACAAAGTCCGTAACCTTTGGCAAGTTTTGGTCGTCGGCGGCGACCAAAAGGCTTTTCTCGGAGTCGGTTGACGCGCCGGCATTAGTTTCCTCGCCGACTTCGTCCAACTCAAACGAAAGAAGCGTTATGTCGTCGGCCTGGTCCGCGCCGCCGGCAAA
>DGRX01000004.1:56880-91742 GCA_002391235.1 Treponema sp. UBA4377 | reverse complement strand
CGTTTTTGCAAGCGCTCCCAACAGCAAGGACTCGCCAAAAAGCGCTCCGTTTTTGTTTTGCGCTTCGGTGACGCCGTCAGTGTAGATAAAAAGGCGGCTTCCTTTTTTTAGCTGGATTTCGTGCTGAACGTACTTGCTGCCTTCCATCGCGGCAAGCATGATGCCGCTTTTTTGCTCCAAGAATTTATAGGAGTCGCCGTCGTACAAAACCGGCGGGTTGTGGGCGGCGTTGGCGAATTTCATTATTCCGGTTGAAAGGTCCACGCAGCCAAGCCAGCAAGTGACAAAGAGTCCCTGCTCGTTTTCCTCGCAAAGCTGGTCGTTCACGCGCTCGCAAATTTCGCTTGGCTCGTATTCCAGCGTGGCTTCGTTGCGAATAAGCGCCTTTGCGATTACCATGAACATGGCGGCGGGAACGCCTTTGCCGCTTACGTCTCCCATCACAAGCCAAAGCTTGTTTTTGCCGGTCCAGAAAAAGTCGTAAAAGTCGCCGCCGACTTCTTTGGCTGGAACCATGCTGGCGTAAAGCTGAATGCCTGGATGGTTTGGATAAGGCGAAAAGTTTTTGGGAAGCATTCCGGCCTGAATGCCGCTGGCCACCGAAAGCTCCGCGCCGATGCGCTCCTTTTCGCTGGTGACGCGCATCAAGTCCTTGATGTAAACTTGGATGTCGATTCCCATTTTTTCTATTGAGCGGGCGAGCGTTTCAATTTCGTCGTTGGAATGAATCTCCTTAAGCTTGTCCGAAAAATGCGCGTCGTGCGAAGCGAAGCCGTCCGCTTCTCTTGTGATGCTTACAATCGGCTTTACGAATTTTCTGCTGATGAAGGCTCCAAAGCACAAGAAGAACAAGAGCGATACGAAAGGCGCGAAAAGCAAGTCTAAACGCACATAGCCGCGCAAAACGGAACTGATAGTTTCAAGCTGCTTTTCAACGCAAATGACTCCGACTTTTTTTCCGCTGGAATCGCGCAAGGCCAGCGAAATGCGCGTCCTGGCTCCGGCATGGGAAAAAATTGAACTGTCGATTTCAAAGCCGCCTTTTTCCATCAAGCACCTAAAGCGCGCGGCGGATTCGTCCGATGTGTCCTCCTTGTAGCCTGCGTGGTATGGATTGAATTTGTTGCGCAGTTTTGTGTTCACTACGTTAAAGACATAAGTTTTGCTCTTGCAGTCGGGCATGTCGGGAATGATTACATACAAAAAGCTAATGTCGGTGTTCTCGGTAAGGTTGGCAAGCTTTATCAGAGTGTCTTTGTATTCGTCCGACTTAAGGCCGTCGCGCGCGTATTGCTCCAACTTGTCGCCCTTAAAGTAAGACGCTCCAGTGTAGGCGATTTGCGTCAAGAAGGTGTCATAAGTTTCGCTAAGAATTTTTCTTACGGCAAAATAGTCAAACACAACGTTCATAAGAAGGCTTGCGAGCGTAAAGACAATTATCGCGCCGTTTATTTTTTTTGTTATCGTTGGCATGTGGAGCGTTCCTTATGCGGAACATTGTAGCGCTAATTTGCGGAATTTGCAAACAAAAAAACCGCCCCCAAACGGAGGCGGCTTGTGCGTCAGTCAGCGCGTTTTGTCATGATTACTTAAGATACTTGTCCAAAATCTTCTGGTAAGTTCCGTTGGCGCGGATGTTGGCCAAGCCCTTGTTGAACATGTCAAGCAATTCCTGGTTCTTGGGATTCATGATGGCGAATCCGTAGGGAGCGCCTTCGCTTTCCATTTCGGCGGGAATCTTGAGCGAGAGCTTGGCTTCCTTGATGTTGGAGGCGATAATCGGAGTGTCTTCAACGCAAGCGTCGCTGTTGCCAAGAATTACGTCCTGGTACATCGTGGGCGAATCCTCAAACACAGTCACCGTAAATCCGTACTTGTCTTTGAGAGAGTTGGCAAAGTCCATGCCGGCGGTTCCGTTCTTGACGGCGACGTTCTTTCCTTTGAGGTCCTCGAACTTTTCAATAGAAGAGTCTTTGGCGACGACAAAAGTCTGAGTGGCGTTGTAGTAGCCGTCGCTGAAAATCCAGCCTGAGTCAATGCGCTCCTGCTTGATTGTGGCTCCGGCAATCAAGGCGTCGGCCTGTCCAACCTGAACGGCGGCGACTCCTCCGTCCCAGCCCAATGACTGCAAGTCATAGGCAAATCCCTGGTCCTCGGCGACAGCTGCCAAAAGGTCAACGTCGATTCCAACAAACTGGTTCTTTTCGTTTGTGTACTCAAAAGGACGGAAGGCTGTGTCGGTGGCGACAATCCAAGTCTTTCCGCCTTTTGCGGCTTTGTTTGATTTTTTAGAACAAGAAACCGCGCATACAGTCAAAGCGAGCGCGAGCAAAACTGTCAAAATCTTTTTCATAGTTTTCTCCTATATTTTCAAGTTTCTTTGATATTAGTTATATTAAAGAATTGTGTCAAGGCAAAAATCGCGCCGTCGCCAGTAGCAAAACAGAGCGAAGCAATGTATTGCCAGTAGCCCGTGCGAGTGGGCGTGTAAATACTTCCACTAGCAAAACAGAGCGAAGCGATGTATAATAATTCTATTGTGAACTTAATTTCAATAAAAAACTGCCGTGTGGAAAATTCTCGCGCGGCGACAATTAAAAATTTTTCTTGGCAAATGAACGCGGGCGAGGCCTGGCTTGTGATTGGCCCAAACGGCGGCGGCAAGGCTGACTTTTTAAAGGCGCTTTGCGGCCAGCTAAAAATTATTCCCAACGCGGACGGCCTTTATTCAAACATTTTTGACGGCTCGGTCGAAATCGTGTCGCTTGAAAGGGCCGCCGCCTTGATACAAGAAGAGCGCGCCAACGATGAAAGCGAATTTTTGGAAGGCGGCGTTGACCACGGAAGAAGCGCCCGCGTCTTTTTTGCGGAAGCCTTGACCGGACAAAAAATCAAGCGCGATTCCAAAACCGGCGTTTACGACTTGCCGCCGGCCGCAGCGCGCTTGGAAAGCGACCCGCAGGTAAAATTGTGCGGCCTTGAAAAAATTCTTGACCGCGGCCTAAAGTACATGTCCACCGGCGAAATCCGCCGAACGCTTTTGTGCCGCGCGCTTTTGAGCGGAAAAAAACTTTTGATTTTAAGCGACCCCTTTGCCGGCCTTGACGCGCAAAGCCGAAAAATCTTGCTGGACTTTTTTGACAGCGTAGCTCAACGGCAGCTCGCGCAGTCGGACGCGGCGCAAAATGGCGGCAACCAGTCGCAAGACCAAAAAGCGGGCGACTCCGCCTTTCCGCGAATAATTTTGGGAATGGAGCGCTTCCACGAAATTCCAAACGCGATAAACAAGGTTGTGGAATTTTCTGGCGGAGAAATTTCTTTTTGCGGGGAACGGAGCGAATACGAAAAAGTTTTGGCGGACAAAAAAGCCGCCGCGCAAAAGTCCCGCGAATCTGATGTAGCCGCCTTTAAAAGCCAATTGTCCGCCGCCAACCAAGAAAGCGCGGTTTTGCAAAACGGCAGTCCGTCGCAAAGCCAAGAAGCGGCGCTAATCGAAATGCGCGGCGTCAACGTGGGCTGGGGCGACAACCGCGTCTTGCAAGACCTTAATTGGACGCTGCGCAAAAACGAGCACTGGCTGATTCGCGGCCCCAACGGTTCCGGCAAAACCACTTTCCTGGAACTGATTACCGGCGACAACATGCAAGTGTTCAGCAACGACATAAAAATTTTCGGCGCGCGCCGCGGCTCTGGCGAAACTATTTGGGACATAAAGAAAAAGCTTGGTATCGTTTCCTACCGCCTGCACGTCGAATACCGAATGGTCGGAGCGAGCCTTTTGGCCGTAATCGTTTCGGGCTTTAAAGACTCAATCGGCTTGTACGAGCAGGCGACCGACACGGAAATCGCCGCGGCCAAAAAGTGGCTGGCGTTGGGCGGATTTGCGGGCCGCGAAAACGAATCTTTCAACACGCTCAGCTACGGCGAGCAGCGCGCGATTTTGATTTTGCGCGCGGTGGTAAAGGCGCCGGAAATCCTGATTCTTGACGAACCCTGCCACGGCCTTGACGAAAGCTTCCGACAAAAAATTTTGGACTTGCTTGAAATCGTCGCTCAAAGCGGAACGACAACGCTGCTGCACGTTACCCATGACCCTACGGAAGCGCTGGCCGCGGAAAAGCATATTTTGGAATTCCATCCCGGGGAATCGCCGATGTATAAGATAATCGAATTATGAAAAAAGTAAAAATCATTGTATTTGCCGCAATTTTCATTCTGGCGCTTATGCCGCGGCTTGCGTTGGCAAAAGACACTAAGCTAGCGGTGGAAATTCCGGCGGGGCAAGGCCTTGAAATTTTTGAAGAGAAAGATTTTCCGGAAGAAGTTGAGCATGACAGTTATTCGCACCCCTACCGCTGGAACAAGCTTGACGGCGAAAAGGTTCAGTTTAAAGAGATATGGGGCTACCTTGTAACAAACCGCCTTAAGGATTTTGACAAAAACGCGCCGCTCACCGACTTGGCGCTTTTTGGCGTGGACGTCGACTGCTACGGAAAATTGGAAACCGCTCCAAAAAGAAATTTGACGGCGGGCTTTAAAGGCCGCGTTCATCTTGTGGCGGTGTGCAATTCCACGTCAACCACACACTTTGTCCTTGACCCAAAATACGGCTTGCGCGGCGACTTGGTGAAGGACTTGATTTTTGCCTCGCGCGAATTTGACGGCCTTCAAATTGACTACGAATTGGTTCCGCAAAAAGACGGCGAAAACTTTTTGGAATTCTTGCGCCAGCTAAAGCGCAAGCTTGGCGAAAAGCCGCTTACCGTTTGCGTTCCAGCGCGAGTCAAAAGTTTTGCAACCGACGTTTACGACTACAAAAAAATCGCGGCCGTGGCCGACAAAGTTATGATTATGGCCTACGACGAACATTGGTCCACAAGCGTTCCCGGCTCAGTCGCTTCAATCAATTGGTGCAAAAAAATCGTTGACTACGCGCTTGGCGTTTTGCCCGCCGACAAGTACATCATCGGCGTTCCCTTTTACGGCCGCAGTTGGATTGACCGCTCGCTCGCGCAAGCATGGTACTTTAACGGCGCCAACCGCATCATGCACGAAAATAACGTCAAGCAATTAAAGCGCAAGGACGGCGTTCCGCACTTTGAATACGAGGCCAAGGCAAAGGTGACGCTTTGGTTTGACGACGCGACTAGCCTATTGCAGCGCGCAAGAATGTACAAAAACTACGGCTTTGACAGCATAGCATTTTGGCGCCTGGGAATGGAAGACGCGGCCTTTTGGTCTTGGATAGAGCCGCTTGAATCGTCGAATGAAAAACCTTAATGCGCGCGAGTTTTTGCGAAGCGAAAACTCGTTATAAAATGGGCGAAGCCCATTTTATGGCATATGGATGATTTCGCGCGGCTTGGAACCGTTGGCCGGGCCTACGATTCCGCGCGCTTCCATTTCTTCCACCAAGCGGGCGGCGCGGTTGTAGCCAATCTTTAGGCGGCGCTGTATGTAAGACGCGCTTGCTTTTCCCGCTTCCACCACAATGTCCAAAGCCTTTTGATAAAGCGGATCGTCTCCCTCGTCAAAAAGGCCAGGCTCAGGATTTTCTTCGTCATCGTCCTCGACAAAAATTTCGTCGTCAATGTATTCCGGAAATCCGTATTGCTTTACGTAATTGACAACGTTTTCAACTTCGTCGTCGCTTACAAGCGTTCCTTGGATGCGAGTAGGAACCGGATTGACAGCGCTTACAAAAAGCATGTCGCCGCGGCCCAAAAGCTTTTCGGCGCCGACTTGGTCGATGATGATGCGGCTGTCGATTTTTGACGCTACGGCAAAAGCGATGCGGCTAGGAATGTTGGCCTTGATAAGGCCAGTGATTACGTCGATAGACGGACGCTGGGTTGCCAAAACCAAATGGATTCCCACGGCGCGGCTCATCGCGCAAAGACGGGCGATTGTTGATTCAAGCTCTTTTCCGGTCGTGGCCATCAAGTCGGCGAACTCGTCGATTATGACAACAATGTACGGAAGCTTTTCGCTCGCGATGTGGCGCTCTTCGATTCGCTTGTTGTAGCTTATGATGTCGCGCACGCCCATTCCGTCAAGGAGCGCGTAACGGCGTTCCATCTCGCACAAGCAATACTGCAATGACTGTAGAGCGCGCTTTGGCTCTGTGATTACAGGCGTAAGCAAGTGCGGAATGTCGTTGTACAACTTCAATTCTACGATTTTTGGGTCAACCAAAATCAGCTTGACTTGCTCGGGCGAGCGCTTGTAAAGGATTGAAAGAATCAGCGAGTTTACGCAAACCGATTTTCCAGAGCCTGTTGAACCGGCAATAAGCAAGTGCGGCGTTTTTGAAAGGTCGATGACTTGCGCCTCGCCCTGGATGTCTTTTCCCAAAATTACTGGAACGGCCATCTTCTTGAACTCGGGCAATTCCTGCTCGATGATTTCGCGGAAGGCGACGACGGCGCGCTCCTTGTTAGGAACTTCTATTCCAACCGCTCGCTTTCCGGGAATCGGCGCGACAATGCGCACGCTCTTTGCCGCCAAGCGCAAGGCGATGTTGTCCTGCAGCGTGACGATTTTGCTAAGCTTGACTCCGGGCGCGGGCAAAATCTCGAACATCGTTACTACCGGGCCTTTTCGGATGCCGGTGACTTCCGCGCTGATTTTAAATTCCTCCAGCGTTTCCTTAAGCTGGGCGGCGCTGGCGTTGGTTCCCTCATCGATAACCCAATAATCGGAGTTTTCAAATTCATTTAAAATGCGCTCGGTGGGAATTTCGTAAACGCCGCGGGTAAAGCGCGAGTCGATTATTTTTGGCTCAGGCTTTTCTACTGGAATAGGCACGGGTTTTTCTTGCAGGCGCAGATTTACGGCGGTCAAGGTTTTTTCGTCTTCAATCGGAACGGGACCGTCATTCGCGCTTTCTTCTTGCGCTTCTTCTTCTTCAGCGCCAGCGTCAACTTCAATGTCAAAGTCGTCGCTTTCTTCAATCA
This sequence comes from Treponema sp. UBA4377, assembly GCA_002391235.1. Lineage (GTDB taxonomy): Bacteria > Spirochaetota > Spirochaetia > Treponematales > Treponemataceae > Treponema_D. The sequence goes on along the minus strand of DGRX01000004.1, from coordinate 84,786 downwards.
ATTCCCGTTGATTGGGATCGTCCTCTATTTCTTCCTGTACGACGCCTTCCGTTTCTTCTTCGGTCTCGGCTTCATCTTCTTCAACTTCTTCTTCCTCAACATAGTTTGGGTAGTCGTCGGCGTCGTATTCGTTTTCTTCTTCGTCTTCGTTAATTTCAATTCCGTCTGTCGTCACGCTGACTTCAACGGGAACCTCTTCAACCACGCTCTTTGTCTGGCTGGAAATTTCTATCGGTTCCGGATTTGCTGCAGGAGCGGGAGCGACAGGCTCCGCGTATGAATACGTTCTCTCAACCACCGGCTCAGGTGGAACGGTTTCGTCTTGCGGAACGCTTTCAGCTTGCGCAACAGTCTCCGTAGCTTGAACTGTCGGAGCGGCCGTTTCTTGTTCTTGCGGAATTTCCTCTTTCTTCTCTTCTTTTGGCTGGAACTTTTCCGGAACCTTTATTCCCGTCAACTGCAAGTCGTCAAATTCATGCAAATATTTTTGGTCAATCTCGGCGGCCTTTTGCGCTTGCTGGGCGGCAAACTCGTCGGCCGTGCTCATGCTTTGTTCTGTTTCCGCATCGCCTTCAACATCGTCGGCCGTTTCGTCTTCCGGCTCGTCATAATGGAGAGGCTCAAACCCTTCTTTGAATGACTTAATGCGTATGTCAGTCTGCGCCTCTTCCACTCCAAAGAAAATTCGCTCTGCTACGATTCCCGCCAAAAGGTATTCGATTACAACCAACAAAAAACCGATGACAAAAGCCAAAATCAATTGAACTGTCTTGAACGAAGAAACTCCCGCATAGCCGTCAGTCAAAGAGCGGTACAAGCGTTCGATTCCAACAGCGGTAAAAAAAGGAATCAAACTAAAGCTGATGTAAACGCATTTTTTAAAGGTTCTGTGTCCGCTAAAAGCGACCATAGAAGCGCCAAAGAAAAAAACAGGAATCAAAACGCTGCAAAAACCGTAGGCGCCGCTTAAAATTTTTCCTGTTCCGTACAAAAAATCAAGGACAAAGCTGTCGCAGCCGGAAAAGCCAAAAAGATGGACTAAAAGAGCGAAAGAAAAAAAGGAGGCTAGAACGAACAAAATCGTTCCGGCGACTTTTGAAGATATATTAAACTGTTTCATAAAACCCCAATAAAAAACAGACTGCGGACAAAGAGGCCGCCTGGCTCAATAGGGATGGGCCGTCCTTTTTCATTATCGGTTTTTTTCAGCGCGATTTTAGCGGAATTTTTATTCCTGCGCTCAATTAAAATAGTAAAATAATTTTGCAAGATTCCGAAAATTTTAATATGACTATTTCAAAGAAATTATTGGCTTTGGCCGTTGTCGCGCTTGCGTTTGTCGGCCACTGCGCGGCAAAAACAATGACAACTGAGCAAGCCGCGCAAGCCCGCAAAGACATCGTGGCGCAAGCAAAGCAATATATCGGCTGCCCTTATAGATCTGGAGCCATCGGCCCCGACGCCTTTGACTGCTCTGGCTTGATTTACACCGTTTTCCGCGACGCCGCGGGAACGCAAATGCCGCGCTCCGTAAAGGCGATTTACTCAAAAGCAAAAATAATCAAAACCGACGAAGCCGAAGTCGGCGACTTGATATTCTTTAAGACAACCGGCGACGGCTCTATCAGCCACGTGGGAATCTACATCGGAAAGAACCAATTCATCCACGCGGCCAGCGATGGAAACAACACCGGCGTAATCGTTTCCTCACTAAAAGAAAAATACTATGCTTCGTCATTTGCCGCGGTTGGCCGCGTAATTCCTTCCGGACGCGCCGCAAAAGAAGCCGTCGCGGATTCGGTTGACGATGAAATCGTAAGCGAAGAGGACATTCCAGACCGCGACGACATTAGGGACGCCGTTGAAGAGTCCGGCTCCAAATCAAAAGAGCGCGGCTCCTCCAACTCCAGCGGAACATGGCTTTCAAACCTTGTCTTTGACGCCACGCTTTTTTGCGACTGGAACTTTTTTCTTCCCACCCGCTTTATGCTAAACTGGCGAGGCATTTCTTTGGAAACAAACGTCCGCTACGCCGCTTGGAAATTCCAACCCGGCGTTGGAACGATTCTGCGCTACAACCACGCCTCAAAGATTTTTCAAATCCCAATTGTCTTTTCAATGAACTTTGGCGACTACGTAAAAATCTACGCGAGCCCCGTAATCAATTTTGGAAAGCCTACCTTTCCTGACAGCGATTCCAAAATCGACGGATCGTTTTTTCCGGGCATTTTGGGCGTGTCATTTCAAACGCCAAAAATCAAGGCGGGCAAAGTGGGCATTTCTTTTGTGCAAGACATTTCCTACACGGTTTACAACGATTCCGACGGCGGAGCGATGCCCTTCCACGACAGCATGGCTACGGGCCTTGTCTTTTCCAGCGGCGTCCGCGTAACTTTGCCGTTAAAAAACTTTTTATAATATATGGACGGAACAAAATTTTCGCGCGCTCTTTTGCCAGCCGCGCTGGCTTTTGGAGCGGCGCTTTTCTTTTGCAGTTGCCCGCTAAAAGTAACGATCAATCTCGACAAAAACGACAACAAATCGATATATTTTTCTTCCAGCTTGGGAACGGCGTTTGTGGAAAACCTTAATAAGCTTCAACAAGTTCCCGGCCAAGAAGGCGACCCTTCCGACAACTTGGAACGAATCTCAAAAAAAATTGAGGCCGAGCTTAACCAAGGCTTTTTTAAGAACGCCAGCGTCCGCTTTGACAAAAATTCCCTCACAGCCAGCGCGCAAGTCAACAGCCAAAAAGCGCTCCCAACAGAGTTTCTTGGCATAAACAAGGCTTCCTCCGGCGACGAATTTTATTTGGCCATAGACCCGCAAAGCCTGGCAGCCTCAATCCTTCAAGAAAACACAAGCGCAAAGACTTTGGCCGACATTTTAATGGCCCCGGTAATCTCTGGCGAGCGAATGTCGCTTTCCGAATACAAGGACTTGCTTGCAGAAATCTACGGCGCCCCCCTAGCCTCGGAGCTTTTGTCCGGCGACCTTACAATTGAATACATCAGGAACGGCAAAAAGCAAATCCAGCGAGTCCCCGTATCCGATTTGCTCCTTGCAGCCGACGGCAAGCGATTTGTGTTTAGGTATTAGGGCTTGCCAACCGTTCCCGCTAAATAGTAAATTTTTCATTACATTTTTTGTAAATTTTAGTTGACTTATCCAAAAACACGCTGTATAATGTCCGCATGCATAAGACCCTTTTAAATCTTAGGATTCAAAACAATTATTCGCAGGCGGCTGTCGCTTCCTTTTTGGGAATCTCGCGGCAAATGTACATCAAGTACGAAAGCGGCGAGGCCGTTCCTCCGGTAAAAACCGTCGTAAACCTTGCCAATTTTTACCATGTTCCCTACGACGTTATTTTGGACGACCAGCTCAAATCCTTTGGCGAGGAGCAAGGCGAGCATCCTGAAACGTCCTACGAAATCGAGCGAAAGGAGCCGGAAAGCCTCGCCATCCACGATTCCGGCGCGGGAGCGGACTATTTGGCGGTTCGTCGCGCTCCTTCCTACTACCTTAACGCAATACTCCAAATGCTTCCCAAGCTTGTTTACCGGGAGCAGCTTAAAGTGCTGGAAAAACTTTCCGGCATGGTCCAAGAGGCCACGGAAGAAAAGCTCAAGCCCGACAAGCGCATGCAGGCGTATCAAAAACTGGAAGAGCTTGTAAAAAAGTATCACCCAAATTCACACGGCCAAAAATGGACCCGGGAGGAACTATATGAAAGATAATCAGGTTAAGTCTGCCGAAGACAAAGTATTTTTTGACACGAATATTCTTGTGTATTCCGCGGACGTAAGCGACGCGCGAAAACAAAAAATCGCGACTGCCCTTATAAAAAGCGCGATTGATTCCGGGAACGGCGTAATTTCAACACAGTGCTTGCAGGAATTTTTCAACGTCGCGCAAAAAAAATTGAATATATCAAATCAAGCCGCAAAAGAATATGTGGAATTTTTCGCCGACAATTTCCCTGTTGTGGAAATCTCGGTTCCGCTGATTTTGTCCGCCGTGGACATAAGCATAAAAAGCCAGTTTTCGTTTTGGGACTCGCTTATTCTTTCGGCGGCCAGCGACACAGGCTGCGCCACAGTTTATTCCGAAGACTTAAGCGACCAGCAAATCATCGCCGGCGCGCGCATCCAAAACCCCTTCGCCGCCTAAAGCGCGCGTCTGGGACCCGCCCCATTTTGCCCGCGTTTTTTTATATTTCTTGAACTTTTTTCTATTATTTAATATAATTCACAAATTGGAGTAATTTATGCCAAAAATAGAAGTAAACGAAAAACTGTTTTTTGACGCTGTTGGAAAGCGATACGACTACGCCGCGCTGGAAGATGTTCTGCCCTGCGCAAAGGCCGAGCTTGACGAAAAGCCCGACACAACGCTCCCCGAAAACGAGCGCGCCATCAAAATCGAATTGAACGACACAAACCGCCCCGACCTTTGGTCCACAAACGGCGTCGCCCGCCAGCTAAAATTGCACGCGGGCGGAAAAACCGCCGACTACTACAAATACATGTCCAACATGGGAAACGGCGACTACGGCGACCGCGTCGTGACCGTCGACCCGGAGCTTAAGGACGTACGCCCCTACATGGTGGCCTTTATGATTTGCGGAAAAGCCATCGACGACCCAATGCTAAAGGACATAATCCAAACGCAAGAAAAGCTGGCCTGGAACTTTGGCCGCAAGCGCAAGTCCATTTCTATGGGCGTTTACCGCGTTGACCAAATCAAGTTCCCGGTAAAATACCATGCCGTTGACCCCGACAAGACATCGTTCGTGCCGCTCCAGTGCGAAAGCCCAATGACTTGCCGCCAGATTTTGACCGACCATCCCAAGGGAAAGGATTTTGGCTGGATTCTTAAGGACTGCAAAAAGTTCCCGCTTTTGTCGGACGCAAAGGACGAAGTCATGTCTATGGCTCCGATCATCAACAGCGCGACGCTTGGAGCTGTCCAGGTTGGCGACAAGGATTTGATGGTTGAGCTTACTGGCGACAACATGGAAGGCTTGATTTTGAGCGCCAACATCGTTGCCTGCGACTTCATCGACCAAGGCTACGACATTAAGCCGATTTTGGTAAAGCATCCCTACGACACTGGCTTTGGAAAGGACATTATGGTTCCCTTCTACTTCCAGCCCACGACAAAGGCCACGCTCAGCGCCGTCAACAAATTGCTTGGAAGCGACTTTGACATTAAGAAGGTCGCCGACGCCCTTACCCGCATGGGAAGCAAGGTTGAGACAAAGCAGGTAGGCGACGACTGGGAAATCGTTCTTAGCCCGGCGCCCTACCGCAACGACTTCTTGCACGAGGTTGACGTAATCGAAGACGTTATGATTGGCTGCGGAGTCAAAGACTTTGCCCCGCAAAAGCCCAACGCCTTTACAATCGGAAAGCTGTCCGACCTTACGGTTTACAGCCGCAAGACAAAGGAAATCATGGTGGGCCTTAACTACCAGGAAATGATTTTCAACTATCTTGGAAGCAAAAAGGACTACATCGAGCGCATGAACGTAAGCGCCGACAACGCGATTGAAGTGGCCAACCCGATGAGCGAAAACTACCAGTTTGTCCGCCCGTCAATCATTCCGTCGCTTTTGCGCGCGGAGGCCCAAAGCGCCAACGCGATTTTCCCGCACAAGATTTTTGAAATCGGAAAAGTCGCCTACATTTGCCCCGAAGAGAACACAGGAACGCGCACCCGCCAAGCTCTTGGCTTTGTCACCGCGGCCTCCAACGCCAATTTCAACAGCGCGGCCAGCGAAGTGTCGTCGCTCCTTTACTACCTTGACCACGAGTACAAGGTTGTGGAAACCAGCGATCCCCGCTTTATTCCAGGCCGCCAAGCCGGCGTCATGGTCAACGGAAAGCAAGTCGGAATCTTTGGCGAGCTTCACCCGCAAGTGCTGGAAAACTGGTCCATCCAAGTTCCCTGCATCGCCGGCGAGCTTGACCTTGAGGAATTGATGTAAGCGATAATTACTTGCAAAACTAAAAGGCGGGCCGCGATTCCAAGCGGTTCGCCTTTTTTATATTAACATGGGCGCTTGGACTATTAGTCGATGGCGTTTTTTCCAATGCGCGCTAGCCTTGATAATAAGGAGGGGAATTATTTAAAGAAAGACTGTGCCAGACAAAAATGTTTTTCTAGTTTAATTCCGCAAACCTGGAGCCGCCCAAAAGGGGCGGTTCCTTTTTTCGTCCATTCCGCTCCTTCCGCCTCAAAAGTTCCGCCAAAAAAATATTAAATTTTTTTTAAAAACTATTGACAAAAACATAAATTCCGCGCATAATAACACCATAAACCTAGAGAAAAACTAGGTTATAACTTTTCCAAACAAGGAGGCGTAATATGAAAGTTTATTTTGAAAAACTTGTTCGACAAAATTTCCGTAACGGACGCATGCGCCCCTGTTGTCTTTTCTGTTAGGCTGAAAGACCTTTAGCCAATAATCCAACGCTATTTTATTTTGGATTTTGCCGCGGAACAAATCAAGACTGCCGCGCGCAAAAAGCCGCTTGGCCTTTTTAGGCCAAAGCCGAACCATTTATTTTTATAGGAGAACAACATTATGTCTAATTATAAATTTGAAACATTGCAGTTGCACGTTGGCCAGGAACAGGCCGATCCCACAACAGATTCAAGAGCGGTTCCGATCTACCAGACGACGTCTTACGTTTTCCACAACTCTAAGCACGCCGCCGACCGCTTTGGCTTGGCAGACGCCGGAAACATTTACGGCCGCTTGACCAACAGCACACAGGACGTGTTTGAAAAGCGCATCGCCGCGCTCGAAGGCGGAGTCGCGGCCTTGGCAGTCGCTTCCGGAGCGGCCGCCATCACCTACACGATTGAGGCCTTGGCCCAAGCCGGCGAGCACATCGTCGCGCAAAAGACAATCTACGGCGGAACTTATAACTTGCTTTCGCACACGCTAAAGCAGTTTGGAGTGGAGACAACTTTTGTCAACGCCCACGACCTTAAGGAAGTCGAAGGCGCCATTAAACCCAACACAAAGGCCGTTTACCTTGAGACTTTGGGAAACCCCAACAGCGACATTCCTGACATTGACGCGATTGCCAGCATCGCCCACAAGCATGGAATTCCCGTCGTTATCGACAACACTTTTGGAACCCCATACCTTATCCGCCCAATCGAGCATGGCGCCGACATTGTCGTTCACTCCGCCACAAAATTCATCGGCGGCCACGGAACGACCCTTGGCGGCGTGATTGTAGACTCAGGCAAGTTTGACTGGAAAAAGAGCGGAAAGTACGCGCCGATCGCGGCTCCCAACCCCAGCTACCATGGAGTTTCGTTCGCGGACGCCGTTGGTCCGGCCGCCTTTGTCACATACATTCGCGCGATTCTCTTGCGAGACCAAGGCGCTTCAATCAGCCCCTTCAACGCCTTCCTTTTGTTGCAGGGAACGGAAACGCTTTCGCTGCGCTTGGAACGCCACGCCGAAAACACTAAGAAGGTTGTCGAATACCTTTCAAAGCATCCCAAGGTCGCAAAGGTCAACCATCCGTCTTTGCCCGACCATCCCGACCACGCGCTTTACCAAAAGTACTTCCCCAACGGCGGCGGCTCGATTTTCACCTTTGAGATCAAGGGCGGAAAGGATGCGGCCTGGAAGTTCATCGACAATTTGAAAATCTTCAGTTTGCTTGCCAACGTTGCCGATGTTAAGAGCTTGGTAATCCACCCGGCCACGACAACTCACAGCCAGTTGAGCGACGCGGAGCTTGCCGACCAGGGAATCACCCAGAGCACAATCCGCCTTTCAATCGGAACGGAGCACATCGACGACATCATCGCCGACTTGGAGAACGGCTTTAAAGCTATTTAATTAATCCCGCGCGTGTCGCGGGGCAAAACAAACAATAATTTTAAGGAGATACAATTATGAACGCAAAGAATTTTGGAAAAATCACTAAGACGCTCGCCGCAGCCCTTATCGTAGCCGCGGCCGCAAGCCAGACAGTTTTCGCCAAGCCCGCCAACGGACGAAGCGTTGCCGAAATCAAAAAGAGCAAGACAATCCGCATCGCGGTCTTCAGCGACAAAAAGCCCTTTGGCTACGTTGACGAAAACGGCGAATATCAGGGCTACGACGTTTACTTTGGAAACCGCATCGCAAAAGATTTGGGAGTAAAAGTAAAGTACGTTCCGGTTGAGGCTGCGGCCCGCGTCGAGGTTTTGGCCACAGGAAAGGTTGACGTCGTTCTTGCCAACTTCACCGTAACGCCCGAGCGCGCCCAAAAGGTTGACTTTGCCCTTCCTTACATGAAGGTCGCCTTGGGAATCGTCTCGCCCAAAAAGGCTTTGATCACAGACCCCGCCCAGCTTAACGGAAAGACTTTGATTATCGCCAAGGGAACAACCGCCGAGTCCTACTTTTCAAAGAACTATCCCAAAATCAAGCTTCTAAAGTTTGACCAATATTCAGAAGCCTACAACGCGCTTTTGGACGGACGCGGCGACGGCCTTTCAACCGACAACACGGAAGTCCTTGCCTGGGCGATTGAAAACCCGACGTTCGCTGTCGGAGCCGGCGCCGACTCAATCGGAAGCCTTGACGCAATCGCTCCCGCAGTCCAGAAGGGAAACAAGGACTTGCTTGACTGGCTCAACAACGAGATTGTCCAGCTTGGAAAAGAAAAGTTCTTCCACGCCGACTACGAGGCCACGCTCCGCAGCGTGTACGGAAAAGATTCCGACGCCGACAGTCTTGTAGTAGAAGGCGGAAAGTTGTAAAATATAAAAGCCGTTGGTTAACCTCTAATTGCCCGGCTTGTCCGGGCAATTTTTTTTGTTGCACCAACCTGCAGGTTGTGATGGATTTTGATTTTATAAAAGAAGTTCTTCCGTTGTATGTAGAGGCCGCTTGCCTTACATTGCGGATTGGCTTTATAGGAATAGCGCTTTCTTTCTTTGCGGGAATTTTCTGCGCCCTTGTCCGCTATTGGAAGGTTCCCGCCTTGTCTTTTATCGTTCGCGCCTACACGGAACTGTCGCGCAACACGCCTCTTTTGATTCAATTGTTCTTTTTGTACTTTGCCCTTCCGCGCTTGGGAATAAAGCTTTCCGGCGAACAATGCGGCGTCATCGGCCTGACCTTTTTGGGCGGCTCCTACATGGCCGAAACTTTTAGAAGCGCCTTGGAATCCGTCGGCCGCGTCCAGTTGGAAAGCGGCATGTGCGTCGGCCTCAACAAGCGGCAGCTGGTGGAATACGTCGTGCTCCCGCAAGCGGCGGCGCTTTCCGTTCCGGGAGTCGTGGCCAACATAATCTTTTTGCTAAAGGAAACTTCTGTCTTTAGCGCGGTCGCCTTGGCCGACTTGATGTTTGTCGCAAAGGATTTGATCGGCCTTTACTACAAGACCGAGGAGTCGCTTTTGCTTTTGGTCGCCGCGTATTTTATAATTTTGCTTCCAATTTCCGTTTTATCGCGAATCATCGAGGGGAGGTTAAAGCGTGGACAATATTAACGCGGCCCAGGCGATTTCCACCGCCTTTAGCGTCCTTTTTAAGGGAAAGAATTTCGTCCGCCTTTTGGGCGGCCTTGGCGTGACGATTTGGATCGCCGCGCTTTCTGTAGCCATCTCTATCTTTTTGGGCTTTTTGTTCGGCATTCTTTTGACGCGCAAAAACCGCGCGCTAAAGCTTTTGTGCGCCGCCTACTTGGAATTCATGCGCATAATGCCGCAAATGGTCTTGCTATTTTTGGCCTACTTTGGCTTGGCGCGCGCCTTTGACATTTCTATTTCTGGAGAGGCCGCGTCTGTAATCGTCTTCTCGCTTTGGGGAACGGCCGAAATGGGCGACTTAGTTCGCGGCGCCTTGCAATCGATTCCCCGCCACCAATACGAAAGCGGCCGCGCGATTGGCCTTACCGAGCGCCAAATATTTTTTTACATAATCATTCCGCAAACGATAAAGCGCTTGGTTCCGCTCAGCATGAACCTTATCACGCGAATGATAAAGACAACTTCGCTCGTTGTTTTTGTGGGCGTAATCGAAGTCGTCAAAGTAGGCCAGCAAATCATCGAGGCCAACCGAATGAAAATCCCGACCGCCTCAATCGCGGTTTACGGAATAATTTTTTTGATGTATTTCATCGTTTGCTGGCCGCTTTCGTTGGCCGCCGACAAGCTGGAAAAGAGAGGATAATCGTATGCCGATATTGCAAATTAAAAACCTTGTAAAGTCATATAAAGAAGCCGGCGGCGTTTTGGAAGGAGTTTCTTTGGACGTTGAGCGCGGCGAAGTTGTCGTAATCCTCGGCCCGTCAGGCTGCGGAAAGTCAACCCTTTTGCGCTGCGTCAACGGCTTGGAGTCAATACAGGGCGGAGAAATTTATTTGGACGGAGAGTTGATTTCCAACCGAGTAAAGGACATGCACTTGATCCGCCAGCGGATCGGAATGGTGTTCCAAAGCTACGACTTGTTCCCCAACATGACCGTCCTGCAAAACGTTTTGCTTGGCCCCGTAAAAGCGCAAAAGCGCGACAGGGCGCAAGTCGCAGAGCAAGCCAAAAAACTTTTGGAGCGCGTCGGCCTTTTGGACAAAATCAATTCCTACCCCAAGGAGCTTTCGGGCGGCCAAAAGCAGCGCGTGGCGATTGTCCGCGCCTTGTGCATGAATCCCGAAGTCTTGCTCTTTGACGAAGTCACCGCCGCCCTTGACCCTGAAATGGTTCGCGAAGTTTTGGACGTAATGATGGACTTGGCCAAAGAGGGCCGCACGATGCTGATTGTGACCCACCAACTGGAATTCGCCCGCGCCGTCGCCGACCGAATCGTGTTCATCGACCAAGGCGTCATCGTCGAAGAAGCCGCGCCCGAGCAATTTTTTACCGCTCCCAAAACCGAGCGCGCCAAAAATTTCTTGGACGCCTTTAAGTTTGAAAAGCGCGTAAACTACGCCGAAGGGATTTAACTATAGACTCCTGCAAACCCTAAAGCCAAAATACGAGTGTCCGATGCCGGGGTGCGCGTTGTGAAAGCGCCTGCAAAGGACGCAGTCGTAGGCGTTGTCAAACCAAGAGCCTCCGCGCAGGCAACGGTCGGCGCCAGTTTCCGGACCAATCGGGTTTTTGACGGTTCCTTCCGCAATGTGGTGGTCCAGCCAATCGTAAATCCATTCCCAAACGTTTCCGGTCATGTCGTAAAGGCCAAACGCGTTGGGCTTCTTTAATCCAACTTCATGCGTCGATTTGTTTGAGTTGGCGCGGTACCAGCCGTAATCGTTCAAGTTGGCGTCGGTGAACACGTTGCCTTTTCTGTCAAGGACAATCTTTCCGTCCGCGCTGGCCGTTCCAGAAAAAGCGAAATTTCTTTTGTCAAAATTTTCGTTTCCGCCGCGGGCCGCGTATTCCCATTCAGTTTCGGTCGGGAACCGCCAGCCTTTTTTCTTTTGGTTGAAGAACGGAACGGCGCGCTTTTTCATGTCCTCTTCGCCATAAATTTTTTTGCAGGAGGAATTCGCGTAATAAACGCAGTCGTAATCTTTCATCGTCGCTTGCGTAAGCTTGTTGCAAAAGACGATTCCTTCAAACCAAGAAATTGTGTCCGCCGCGCGCAACGCGGTTGATTCGCCAGGAATGTCGTCCTTAAACAAGCAGGGATTGTAGCCCATGACTTTTTCAAACAGTTCTTGCGTGACAGGATACTGCCCCATGCAAAAGGCGCTCAATATTATTTTTCGGTTTTGCACAAAAACTCCGCGCCATTCTTCCACGCTTCCCTCAAAAACAATCTTGTCCCAATAAGAGCCGTCCGTAACATTCACCGTCGCCGTCTTTCCTTTTGGAATGACAACCGCGCAGCTTGTTTTGTTCAATTCGACGCCATCTAGAACAACATTTGCCCTGACATTCTCCCCACGGGGACTGCAGGACACCGCAAAAAAAGCGACGCAAAAGGCAAATGGAAAAATCACGGCCGCGCGAAAATTTGCGGCGAATCTAAAATACTTTTTCATTTCTTCCTCCGCCGCCATTATAAAGGCGAGTTTTTTCCACTGTCAATTTATGATTTTGACGCATGTTGCGCCGATTTTGACACTAGCAAAACAATGCGGAGCATGTTACAATGAAAACTTGAAAAAATGAATTTACTCAAACGAGTAGGCGCAGACAAAAACGGTCACTGGGAGGTGATTGAATGACAGAAAATACCCAGATAAAACTGTTTGAAGACAAAAAAGTCCGCACCCTTTGGGATAAAGAAAGCGAAGAATGGTATTTTTCGGTTGTGGATGTGGTTGCCGTTCTGACGGAAAGTCCGAATCCACGAAAATACTGGAGTGTATTAAAAACTCGCCTTAAAGCAGAAGGAAGTGAGTTGACTACAAATTGTAGTCAACTGAAAATGCCATCTTCCGACGGTAAAATGTACAAGACCGACTGCATGAATACCGAGCAGCTTTTCCGACTGATTCAGTCAATTCCATCTCCCAAAGCTGAACCATTCAAATTGTGGATGGCACAGGTAGCCAAAGAAAGGCTTGATGAAATGCAGGATCCTGAGCAGGGAATTCAGCGGGCTTTGGCAGAATACAGGGCCTTGGGATACTCGGAAAATTGGATAAACCAGCGGCTCAAATCTATAGAAATCCGCAAAGACCTTACTGACGAATGGAAAAAGCACGGATTAAAAGAGGGCGTTCAGTTTGCCACACTTACGGACATAATCTATAAAACCTGGGCAGGCAAAACTGCAAAAGAGTACAAGGAATACAAAGGCCTCAAAAAAGAAAATCTACGCGATAACATGACAAACAAGGAACTTGTCTTGAATATGCTGGCAGAGCTTTCCACAAAAGAAATCTCTGAGTCCAACGATCCAAAAAATTTTAGCGACCATGTAAAGAATGCAGTAGACGGCGCAAGCATCGCCAAAAATGCCCGCATTGAACTTGAGCAGAAAACAGGAAAGAAAGTCGTTACGCCACTCAATGCAAGAGATGGAATCGGCCTTACAGAAGATACAAAGGCGTCTGTCTTTTTGGAAGATGAGGAAGAAAAGTAGATGGACGCGAATTATAAAGTACTAGGGTATGACTATTATATTCCAGTCCAATCTGTAATATAATAATAACCTAATATGAAAAACCTGTTTTCTATTATACCATCTGATTTCTTTAAACCTCTTAATAGTAAATACAAGGACCAATATGCAGATTGTCTCCTAGCTATTTATAACTCGTATCGTACAGAAATTTCCTATGGTGTTGATAGAGAAGCTGTAGTTTCTACATTAACTGATTATTTTAATCAAAGGACTGATGACATCAGTTTTGACGATGATAATAGTTTTGAAAAAGATTCACGAAGTAAAGCTCAGAAAACAATCAATTTCTTGAAAGATTGTGGCTGGTTGGATTTTGAGGAAGAGAAAAACTATCAGCAAAATGTTGTGCTTACTGAATATGCGGTTCCTTTTATTCGAACAATACATGATGTCATTAGGGAAGAAGAAACTGAATATCAGGGCCTTATTTCTCAGATACATGCGGTTCTTCAGAATGAAGATCTTTATTCAAAACCATATCAATTCATTCTTAAAAACGTAGTAAGCAACACAGAACAATTGGTATCGAGCCTTAAGAAACTTAATATTTCAATTAAAAAACATATTGATAAGCAGACCAAAAATAAAGATTTGGGTGCAGTTCTAGATATGTTCACAACATATAATGAAGAGATAGTTTCTAAATCATTGTATCGATTAAAAACCAGTGAAAATGTTGGTAAATTCCGTCAATCAATAAAAATCAATCTTGATAAGATGCTTACAGAACCAAAGATACTAAAAGATTTAGTTGATGGTTATATGGAAATAGAGCAGGAAACAGATGCATCTATAGCTCAGGATAAAATTATTCAGATGATCGTTGATGTAAAAAGTGCCTTTGAGAATCTGGATAAAATTATTGAGGATATCGACCGCAAAAATAATCATTATATGAAGAATGCGGCTTCAAGGGCCAAGTTTGAGCTAGCTTCAGGAACAAACCAGGAAGGCAAAATAAATACAATCTTACGATATCTTACTGAATTTTCTGATGAAGATGAGTCTGTACCAGATGAATTATTTAATGTATTCGTTCAAAAGTATGTTTCTGAAGAATCTATAAAAAAGGTTCCTGAAAAAAAGAGCTATGAAGAAGTAGCAACTATTAATGTAGCAGAAATGCTTACAGAAGAAGAAAAAGCTATAAAAAAGAAATTATTATTAGATAAACAAATGGCCCGATTCTACAGAAAAAAAATTGAATCTTATGTTTCAGAACTGTTAAGGGATAAATCTTTAATAATGGCTTCTGATATTCCAATCAATAATCGAAAAGATTTCGAAAATCTTATTTATATAAGGTTATTTGCAATAGAATCTTTGGTTTATCGGGTAAAGAAGACAGAGCAGAGAGTAAAAACTGATAAATGTGAATTCACAGATTTTGAAATAATTAGAAAACAGACAGGAGATAAAAATGTTTGAATCACTTGAACTAATAGGGAGTACATCCTCGCAGAAAGAAAAATTCTCAAAAGCAGCAAATAATCTCTTGAATCATTGTTTTATACTTAAAAAGAAAGATGATACCCGTCAGGATTATATTTATATAAAAGACAACAAAGAACAGTTTTCGCTGGTCTTTGATTTATTAGGATATGATATACGAATCGATGAAGATATGGGATTGATTTCAATTTTCAATCGAAACGGAACAGGTAGACTACAATTCACAAAATTTGAAAGTATCATGTTTTTAATTTTGAAACTTCTGTATTTGGAAAAACGTAATGATCTATCAACAAATGGAGACAATGTTACAGTAACAATTCAGGATATACGTGACAAATATAATGTATTGAAGATTAAGAACAAACAGAAACTTGACAAAAATTCTGAACACCAAATTATTGCTTTATTTAAGCGATATAACCTTATTAGAAATTTAACTTCAGACATAACTCAAGGTGATACACGAATAGAGATTTATCCATCAATTATGATTGCAATCCCAAATGAAGGTATTGCTCACCTTTATGATAGTGTAAAAGACAGACTTGCAGAATATGAATTGGTAGAAGGAGAAGAAGATGCAGATACAGACGAAGAAACTGAATAGAGTAAGACTTGTAAACTGGATGTATTTTGGTTATGAAACTTTTCCTATAAATCAGGGCTCTGTTTTAATAAGTGGTGAGAATGCAGCAGGTAAATCAACAGTCCTGGATGCAATCCAAATGGTATTAACCGGAAACTCTACTAAATTTAATAAAGCAGCAAATGAAAACTCTGATCGAGATTTAAAAAGTTATGTACGTTGTAAAATTGATACAACAGAAAAAACATTCCTTCGGGACGGAAATGTGCTCAGTAATGTTGCCCTGGAATTTTATGAAGAGAAAGAAAACCGCTGGTTTGTAATAGGTGTTCATATTACTTCAGGCAATGATACTGATCAGCCTAGCAAACGCTGGTATATTGAAAATGGAAAACTTGATGATTTTTCTTTTCTGACAGAAGAGAATAAACCTGCCATGGCTGAAGAATTTCGCAATAAAGGGGAAAAGGTAAAATACATAAAGACTGTTTCAGAGTATAAGGAAAACTTGAGACACAGATTAGGTAATCTGGAAGATAAGTTTTTTGAGGTTCTTCTAAAAGCACTGGCGTTCAGGCCTGTTGATAATGTAAAAGATTTTATCAATAAATATGTTCTGACAGAAAAAAACATCGATGTTCAATCTTTAAGGGAAAGTATTGATGTATTGAATGAATTCGAGCAGACTCTCAAAAAGGCAAAACAGGAAAGAGATACACTCGAAACAATTTTAATTCGTTTTCAAGAGATAGAAGAAAATGCACATAATCAAAAAGTAAATGATATGTTGGTTAAGATTGTCGATAAAGATGTTCTTGAAAAATCAAAAGATGATGCAACAAGTAAAATTAATATAGATGAACAAACGTTAAAAAGAACGATTGCGGAACAGGAAACTCTTGATATTCAGCTCAAAGAAACAAGAGCTAAACTCATGCAGTTGCAGCAAACTTTTGAGAACTCTGATTATCACCGATTGACTGAAAAATTACAGAACTCCATTGACAAATTGAAAATCGATAAAGCAAATGAAGAGTCTAGAAACCAACAGCTTATCAATTATTTACGATTTTTGAATAATTATCTCTCTATGTTTATTAAAATAAAGGATGTTCCCGCATCTCCTGAAGAAGTAAAAAATATTGGAATTAATTCTGAGATTAATAAAAAAGTAGAAACAGTAGATAAGCTTGAACATTTTTTGAAAGCAGAAATCAAAGATATTCAAAAAAAGAAATATAATATAGAAAGCGAAAGGGATAATATTTCTACTAGAATAGCTCAGTTTGAAAAGGAAATCGAAGATTTACAATCGCAAACAATTCGTTTTCCGGATGAAACTGTAAAGCTGCGGGAGTGTATAGAACAAGAATTTGAAGATAAAGGAATAGATTCTCCTGTATATATTTTTGCTGAATTATTAAATATTTCAGATAAACAGTGGACGAATGCAATTGAAGGTTATTTGAATACACAGAGATTCTATTTGATAGTAGAACCTGAGTATTATAATTTAGCCCTGGAAATCTATAATGCAAATAAGAAAAGCTATAATCAGGGTATTATTAACTTCAGAAAACTTCCTGATGTTGATATTGAACCTAATTCTTTGGCTACATTTATAGAAACTGATAATCGCTATGCCCGAAGATATGCAGATTTCATCCTTGGAAATGTAATTTGCTGTGAAACTTTGTCAGAGCTTGAGAATTACTCTTCATCAATTACAAAAGATTGTATGGTTTATAAAAACTTTGTTTCTCGAAAAATAGATCCAAAGATTTATTCAAAACCATATATTGGTAAGGATGCTATAGAAGTTCAGCTCAAAAATGCAAAACAAGAACGAAAAGTCTTGTTAGAGAAAATACCTGCATTACGTGAAAAGTTAAACATGTATGAACAATTAGAAAGCTCATACGACTATGTTAATTTTGATATGCTTAAAACATATTTAGACGCTCCTAATAAGTTGGGCTCTGTAATTGAACGTCTTAAAAAGGAAACCAAAGAACTTGATGATATAACAAAAGATCAGGATATTATTCAATTACAAAAGCAAATATTCGAATATGAGGCACAAGAAAAACGGTTGTCTTCACAAGTTAATACACTGGTAGGAGATAAACGAACTCTTGAGAATGATATTGAGAACACAAAAACTCATCTATCAGAATTAAATGAACAACTTGAAAAGAAGGTTATTGAATTAACAGAGTATCAGGATTACCAAGCTGCTATATATGGTGAAGCTTTTGATAAATATCTAGAATTAACAAGACGAGAAAATCTTAATCAAATTCAGGAGAATTATAATAGACAAAAAGTGGTTTATGACAACCGTGCAGCTCGTCTCATCAATGGAGAAAAGAATTTTATTGGTCTTTATCAAATGCAAAGTAATTACAATTCTGCCTTTAGTAAGGACTTTAATACAGGCTTAGAAGGATTTGAACAATTTAAGACTCAGTTCGATAAACTGGATAAAGTTGAAATTGTTCGTACGGAAGAAACAATAAGGGTATCAAGGGAAAAATGTGAAGATATTTTTCGAAACGAGTTCCTTGCAAAGATGAAAGAATCAATCGAAAGCGCAAGATATGAATTTGATAATCTGAAAAAAGCACTTAAAGATATTAATTATGGTGAAGATACTTACAAATTCATTTTAACGCCAAATTCTCAAAAGCGTAATCTTTATAACATGATTATGGCTGAAGACAATATGGGAACGTCGAATCTTTTTTCAGGTAATTTTGAAAGTCAATACAAAGACGAAATTGAAGAATTATTTACCAGAATCAGGGCCGGTGATTCAAGCGACAAAGCAGTTCGTGAATATACAGATTACAGAACCTATCTTGATTATGATATTGAGATTACTAAGAAGAACGGAACAGTTCAGAAACTCTCTGCTAAAGCAAAGAGTAACTCAGGAGGAGAATCTCAAGTACCATTTTATGTAATCATGGCCGCATCCCTGAATAATATTTATAAAAGCAATAATTCCGTACGTCTGCTTTTACTTGACGAAGCTTTTAATAATATGGATGAACAACGCATTTCAAGTGTAATGAAGTTCTTTAATCAGCTTCAGTTCCAGACAATATTGGTAGCACCTTCTCCAAAGATTCAGGACATTGAAGAAAATGTTGATTCTGTTCTGACAGTAATGCGAGAAGACACTATAAGTTTTGTTGAGGATTTTAGATATTATGGCGACTAAGATAGAGCTGAAAGTATTAAATGAACTCCTCGATTTATATGAAAAGAGCAAGACCTTTTTAGGAGAAAATAAGAATCATCAAACTTTTAAGGTTACTGTTTCAAAACTATTCCCAAAATATGAAGATGATTCTGAATTTGAACTGTATAAGGAAATTAATCAAAATCTTGATTCTCTACAGAAGAGAGGTTTAATAACAATTAAAGCTGAACGTAGCGGTAAAATAAGTTCAGTATTTCTGGAAGAAAATGCAATTGAACAAGTCTATGAATATATAAAAAGAACACCTAAAGCTGATAGAAATAATCAGCTAACAGAACTGTGGGAAAACTATAACAATCTACCAGATGACCTTTTTTCACCTCTCCTAGAATACATAAAAGAACAGAAGATCCGGATTTCTACCAACAAGGCGGTTCAATTTTTTGACGAAAACTTTGTAGATTATGAAGATTTATTAAATGCAGTAAAAGCAGTTTTATCGAATCAGAATGAGATTTTTATACGTGAGCTTTCTGTAAAATTATTCAATAATTCTAAACGACTTGAAGCTATAGAAAATCCTGTTCGTTCTCTTTTATACAAATACGGTGAATATGATGATAAGGAAACTGTATTAGAAGAGCATAATATAATCAAAACGCCAACATACGTTATGGTAAAGGGAAAAGGAATCTTACATTGCGGTGAAACAATTGATTTAAGTAAGATAAAAGGTGATATAGGTCTTTCGACGGAAACATTAAAAGACTTATTTTCAGTTGAGCTGAATGGAGCTAATGTCATAACAATAGAAAATCTAACGAACTTTCATAAATATCAATCAAATAATGAACTTGTAATATACTTAGGGGGCTTTCATAATTCAATAAAAAGAGACTTTATTAAACTTGTGGAAAAATGTAATCCAAGAGCAGTATTCAAACATTTTGGAGATATAGATGCAGGTGGATTTTATATTCTTGAACATCTTAAAAAGAAAACAGGAATTAATTTTCTTTCCCATAATATGGACATAACTACGCTGGAAAAAAATAAAGATCATTGGATGAAATTGACAGAAAATGATAAAAATAGATTACTTTCTATTAATGAAAAGACAACCTGTTACAAAGATTCTATTGATTATATGCTAAAGAATAATTGTAAGCTTGAACAGGAATCAGAAATTCTCTAATTTTTCAAAGTTAATAGCAGTATTCTTGTAAGTCGCGCCAAAAAGTTTCATTTTCAAAATCAATCTGCAGATGACACTGGTATCTGCCTGTTCCTATAGCAAAAGCCCAAAATGCGCGCTACAATGCCCTTATGGCAAACGACATTTTTAACGACGACACAATTTATATAATCGATTCATACGGCCTCATTTACCGCTGCTACTTCGCCTTCATTTCCAGGCCGCTCACAGATTCCAACGGACGCAACATCAGCGCTCTCTTTGGCTTTTTTAGGAACCTGCGCGCGATGATTGAGCATTACAAGCCCAAGACCTTGATCGCCGCCCTTGACTCAAAAGGAAAAACCTTCCGCCACGAAATGTATTCCGACTACAAGGCCACGCGCCCCAAAACTCCCGAAGACCTTCACGCGCAAATTCCGTGGATTGAGGAAACTTTGGAAGCGCTTGGCGTTCCTTCTTTGCGGGTGGAAGGCTACGAGGCCGACGACGTTATCGCCACCGTCACGCGCAAAGCGGTGGAGCAAGGAAAA
Source organism: Treponema sp. UBA4377 (assembly GCA_002391235.1). GTDB lineage: Bacteria > Spirochaetota > Spirochaetia > Treponematales > Treponemataceae > Treponema_D. The sequence goes on along the minus strand of DGRX01000004.1, from coordinate 64,708 downwards.
AGCGTCCGCATACTTTCGGGCGACAAGGACTTGATGCAATTGGTCGGCGAGCGCGTCCAAATCCTTAAGCCCGACCACGCCGACGTTTGGAAAGTCGTGGGAGCGGAAGGAGTGAAGGCCGAGTGGGGCGTGGAGCCGGAGCGCCTTTTGGACTTGCTTTCGCTTTACGGCGACACCGCGGACAACGTTCCCGGCGTAAAAGGCGTAGGCGTAAAAACCGCCTGCAAATTTTTGGACCAGTACGGCTCGCTCGAAGGCATTTACGAACACGCGGACGAAATAAAAGGCGCTATCGGACAAAAGATTCGCGACGGAAAAGACAGCGCATTCTTTTCCAAAAAACTAATCACCCTTTGCGACACGGTTCCCGGCGATGAATTGGAAAACGTCGCGAAGACAGAATTCCACTACGCCGCCGCCGCCCAAAAGTTAAAGGCCTACCAAGCCTTTCAGCCGGCCAAGCAATTCGCCGCGCTGGCGGTTGAGGCTGGCGAAAAAGTTTTGGACGACGCAAATGGCGCGGACGGACTTTTTGGCCAAGAAGGAGACTCCGAAAAAAACGGCTCCAGTTTTGGTCGCGCCGCAAGTTCTAGTAAAGAAAAAGTTTCCGCCCCGTCCAACGCTTCTGGACCAGCTTCCGATTCCGCGCAAGACCAAGAAGTGCCCGCGCCTCTTCCCCTGCGCAAAAACCAGGGCGACTACAAGGCCGTCACAAGCGCGGACGAGCTAAAAAAATTGGTGGACGGAATCCTTTCCTCGCCGCAAAAAATCGTCGCCTTGGACACCGAAACCGATTCCTTAAAGACAACCGAAGCCCAGCTTGTGGGCTTTAGCCTTTCAAACAAAAACGGCGCGGGCCATTACATTCCCGTGGCCTCGCAAGGCGACTCGCTTTTTGCAAGCGACGGCGTAAGCGTCTCGGACGCGGTGGAACAAATCTCGCGCTTGTTCAAAGAGGCGGACTGGACGCTAGTTCTGCACAACGCAAAGTTTGACTACGAAGTTTTGCGGACGGCGGGCCTGCGCGAAGACGACTGCAAAGCAAAGATTTTTGACACGATGATCGCCGCCTGGCTTTTGGACCCGGACAAAATCGGACATTCGCCCTACTCGCTTGAAACGCTTGGCCAAACAAAACTCGCGCTTGTCGGAATCGAATTCAAGGACTTGGTTGGCAAGGGACAAACATTCCGCGACGTTCCGCTTGAAAAGGCCGTTCCTTACGCCGCCGAAGACGCGGACTTTACCTTCCAGCTTTACAAGATTTTTTACGACGAGTTAAAGCATAAAAAATTGCTGGAGCTTTTTGAAACAATCGAAATGCCGCTCATAAAAATTCTTGGCGAAATGGAATTGGCTGGAATCCACTTGGACTCGGCGGCGCTCGATTCCTACAACAAGGATTTGCAAAAAGAAATTTCCTCCGCCGAAAAGGAAATCTACGAGCAAGTCGGCCACGAGTTCAACATCGCCTCGCCCAAGCAATTGCAGGAAGTTTTGTTCACCGAGCGCGGCCTTCCGCACGGAAAGAAAACCAAGACCGGCTACTCCACCGACACAAGCGTTTTGGAAGAGCTTGCCGAGCTGGACCCAGTTCCGGCAAAAATACTAAAATTCCGCGAGCTTTCAAAGCTGCAGTCAACCTATGTTGAGGCTCTTCCAAAACTGGCCGACAAGCAAGGCCGCGTCCACACATCGTTCATGCAAACAGGAACGGCGACTGGCCGCCTTTCTAGCCGCGACCCCAACTTGCAAAACATTCCGGTCCGCAACGAAGCGGGCCGCAAAATCCGCTCGGCCTTTACAGCCGTTCCGGGAACAGTCTTGATAAGCGCCGACTATTCGCAAATCGAGCTTGTGGTCCTCTCGCACCTTTCGGGTGACCAAAACATGCGCGCGGCATTTATCAACGGCGACGACGTTCACAAGGCCACGGCCTCGCTCATTTACGGAGTTCCCGCCGACCAAGTCACGCCCGAAATGCGGCGGACGGCAAAGACAATCAACTTTGGCGTAATCTACGGAATGAGCGCCTTTAGGCTTGCCGCGCAGCTTGGAATCCCGCGAACGCAGGCGCAAAGCTTTATCGAAAATTACTTTAAGCAATATTCCGCCATCAACGCCTTTATCAACGACACGATTAAGGGAGCGGAAGATAGCGGCTACGTCCAAACGATTATGGGCCGCCGCCGCCGAGTGATGAACATCAACAGCAAGAACAAGGTGGAAAAGGCCGCCGCCGAGCGCGTAGCGGTCAACACGCCCGTTCAGGGAAGCGCCGCCGACATCGTGAAAAAAGCGATGATAGACGTTTCCGCCGCGCTAAAGGAAGCCAACAACGGAGCGCGCCTTTTGCTTCAAGTCCACGACGAATTGATTTTGGAATGTCCTGATGACGCGGCGACAGTGGAGCGGACAATCGCGCTCCTCCGCCAAAAAATGGAAGGCGCGGTCCAGCTTTCGATTCCCCTGCGCGTGTCGATAGAAAGCGGCTCCAACTGGGGCCAGTTCCACTAAGCCGCGCGGCGCGAGCCGCGAACGTCAATAATTTCTTATTTGCAAAAACACGCGAAGTGTGTTATAATATGTGGATATGGCAGAGGATTTTTCAGGTCCTTCCAAGCCCAAGGCGGTTTGGGAGCCAGGCACATTGGACGCTACTCGCAAGAACATCGGCGCGATTGACAAGGAAGAAGCCGAGCGCATGACAAAAGTCTTGGGCGGCGAGATTATGACAGAAAAATCCGTGCCCATCGACTATTCCAAATTGCCCAAGCGCGCGCCCAGCCATCGCGTAGTCAGGCCGACAAACGTTTCAACTTCCTCTGGCAAAAGCTCTTCTTCTGGCGGAACGGCTTCCAGCGCCTCAAATCCGACGTTCGCCGAGCCAAAGAAAAAAGTAACGCGGGCAGCCAACCTTCCGCAAATATCTTCCAAAGACAACGCAAAAATCGACAAGCTTATGATGAGCGACGCCTTTGCGATAAAGCCCAACTACGGCCTTTTCAACTTCATCAAAAAATTGGCCAAAGACGGTTCCGAAAAAGTGATACCGGAATTCGCGGAGATAACCCTTAAGGCGCACCTTGACCACATCAATTCCTTTATCAACATCATAAAGGCGATAATTCAAATCTCGCCCGACACTTACAAGGCCAAAATTCAAAACGACACGGCGCAAAAATTCAAATTCCTGCGAAAGATTTCTGAATGGTCAACTCGCGACGCCAAGCTTGCTTATGTAAATTTGGAAACCTTGCAAGACACTCCTGTCGTTGCGGATTTGCTTCCCTTTGTAAAGGCTGTCTACAGATTGTTGATTACGATTTACTATGTTGGCGAGCCGATTGTGGTCCGAATCATAAAAGAGATTTACTCCGACTTGCTCCACTATCCCAACGCAGACAAAGACAAATTTTCGCGCTTTGCAAAAGAAGCGATTACCGAATGGATGTACCTTTACACGCGCGTCATAAGAGGCCTCTATCCTCTCTTGATGAGAATGTGCGGAACTCCATACGATGAATTCCCTCACTTCTTTGTTTCGCAAGTGTCTTCAATACTAAATTTTCTTGGCCTAAAAAAGTTTGACCTTTTATTGCCGGAAAAGAAAGTCGACCCCGAAGAAGTCCGCAAGGCAAAGGAAGCCGAAGACAAAGCCAAAGAAGCGGAAGAAAAAAAGAAGGAGCAAGAAAAGGCGGAGGCCTCTCAGAATGAAATGGTGGAGCGCGGCCTAACTCTTCTTGACCGCCTTTTCCCCGGAGCGGGATTTAAAAAGCTGGACACATTCCCTGACATGTGGCCATACTTTGACCCGCTCTATGACTTTGACGAAGCCTACTTGATGCTGGCGCCGGAAAACCCGGTTCAAATCACAATAATTCTTTGCGAAATATTGCAAGACCTTTTCCGCGCCTGCAACAAAATGCAGTTCAATGTCGAAGGAAACCCTGCCTTTACCTCGCGCGAAGACAACCTTACAAAGGCGCTTAGCGAATGGCCTGTTTACGTAGACACTCTCTTTAGCCGCGATTACGGCGAGCAGTTAAAGCAGCTTGTAAACCAAACCTACACGCAGGCCAACTACATTACGACCCGCGCGGGCAAAAAATGCGTCACCGACATTCTTTGGCTTACAAAATACAGCTTCCTTCCGCACTTTACTTTTGAGCAGCTTTTGTTGGAACGCCCGATCAACAACAACAAGTACTTGGCTTTGTTCATCAGAACGGCGTTCTTGCGCGACGCCTTCAACGACATGACAAAACAAATCTCCCAAAGCGAAAAGAACCGCGGAACCATCGGCGGCCTTAACAATCCTTGGGCCCACTATGACTTTGAGATTACTTCGCCGATTTCAAAGCGAATCGACGTTCTTCTAAACGCAAAAGACAAGAGCGAAAACACGACGGCCAGCAACGCCAACTTGATAAAATACATTTCATGCATAATCTCTGTCCTTGACTGGTGGATCAACTCGCGCTCTTCGCCGGCCTACAAAGCCGATTCGCGAAAGATTTACCGCACGGTTCCCGGCACGCAAGAGCCCGCCTTCTCGGTGGAGCCGCGCGAAGACCAAGACTCCCTCTTTGCCGCCTCAATCCGCGCCGCCGTGCAAAAGAAAGCCTAGTTTTTGTTCTCAAAGGCCACCAAATGCTCTTGGCCGTAGATTTTGCGCAGCTTTGGCTTTTCGATTTTGCCGGTAGGATTTCTGGGAACCGGCGCGAAAATGATTTTGCGCGGCCTCTTGTAGCGCGGAAGCTCCAAGCAAAATTCGTTGATTTCCTCTTCGGTGGCGGTCATGCCTTCCTTTAACTGAATGACGGCGCCCGCGATTTCGCCCAAACGCTTGTCGGGCAAACCAATGACCGCGACGTCGTTAATCTTTTCGTTCTTGCGCAAAAAGTCTTCTATCTGGACTGGATACAAGTTTTCGCCGCCGCAAACGATAACGTCCTTGGCGCGGTCTACAAGGTAGTAAAAGCCTTCGGGGTCTTGCATCGCGACGTCGCCGGTGTCAAGCCATCCGTCGTGAAGAACTTCCGCCGTGGCCTCAGGGTTGTTAAAGTATTCCTTCATCACGCCGGGACCTTTGACGTAAAGGATTCCGGCCTGGCCCTTCTCCACTTCCTTGCCTGTCTCATTGTCGACAATCTTGCATTCCCAACCGTAGCCGGGCACTCCAATCGCGCCGACTTTGCGCGTGTTTTCCACGCCAAGGTGAACGCAGCCAGGGCCGATGCTTTCGGACAAGCCGTAATTAGTGTCGTATTGGTGCTTGGGAAAATATTCCAGCCAATGCTTTACAAGGCTGGGCGGAACGGGTTGGGCGCCGATGTGCATCAAGCGCCATTGGTCCAGCTGGTAGTCCGCCGCTTTTATCTTTCCGCTGTCGAGTGCGTCAAGAATGTCTTGCGCCCAAGGGACCAAAAGCCAAACAATCGTGCATTTTTCGCGGCTTACGGCGCCCAAAATGTATTCGGGCTTTGTTCCCTTTAACAAAACGGCGCGGCTTCCCGACACCAGCGAGCCAAACCAGTGCATTTTGGCGCCGGTGTGGTAAAGCGGGGGAATGCACAAAAAGCAGTCCGAGCGGCTTGTGGAATGGTGCTTTTGCTCAACCAACGCGGCGTGCGTAAGCGCGCGATGGGTGTGCAAAATCGCTTTTGGAAATCCTGTCGTTCCGCTTGAAAAATAAATGGCCGCGTCGTCGTCGTCCTTAAGTTCAATTCCGGGCGCCTTGCTGGGGTAGTCGGCCACCAGTTCGCGGTAGCTTTCGGCAAAGGTCGGACAGTTTTCGCCAACGTAAATCAAAAGGCGGTTCTTGTTAAGCTTTTCCTCTATCTGCTCAACGCGGCCGATGAATTCCGGCCCAAAAAGCAAAACGTCAACTTCGGCCAAATCGGCGCAATACAAAATTTCTTCGGCGGAATACCTGAAGTTCATCGGAACCACTATCGCTCCCGACTTTAAAACGCCAAAGTAAATCGGAAGCCATTCCAAGCAGTTCATCATCAAAATTGCAACCTTGTCACCGCGCTTGATACCGCGCGCCAAAAGCATGTTGGCCATGCGGTTGGCCTTTTCGTCAAAGACGCGCCAAGTGATTTCGCGGCGGTAAAAGGTCTTGTCCGTCGGCTGAATCAAGTCGTAGTCTTTCCAAGTTATTTTTCGCGTTTCTTCCTGTTCGGGATTGACTTCTACAAGAGCGACTTCGTCGCCATAAAGCTTGCGGTTCTTTTCCAAAAATTCTGTGATTGCCATGCAATTATTGTATCACATAAAGCGCGAATTTGCAAAGACAAAGTTATTATTATCTCCCATCAATTGCTATTGATGGGAGTAAGCAAACCACTATACAAGAAGAGAATGTATAGTGGTTTGAATGGGTTGAAAGCTAATCTTGAAGATCAAAGAACAAACCGCTAAGGCATGTATCCTTGTATTTTTTTCCTTCATACACTTCTAAAATTTTTATGTCGATTTTATAAGTCTTCCTTTCTTGCAAGCACGGAATTGTCACCCTTTGCGGAAGCCAAGTGTCTTTTAATATGTATTCATATGTCGCGTCCAAATCTTGTATGCAAATCCTTATTTTTTTTAATCTGGAATTATCCTCAAACAAGTGTCTTTTGCATGTGGAGAAAAAACCGTTGAAAAAAATTAAATTTCCGGACGACGTTTCAACAGTGATAGACTCGCCGATTCCATTGCCGCTTTTGCCCTCGCACCAAGGCGAATCAGAATTTATATTAGTAATATTGGATAGATCAAATCGTTTTCCGTTCTCTGCAAGGGTTGAGCTGGCGCAAATTGGCCTTACAGGCAAAAACTTTCCGTCATTCTTAAAAGAATCGACGCCTATAAAAATTGGCTCTTTATTTCTCTCGTTATATATAATTAAAAATTCTTCACTTTGTATTAAACATAATCTTAAAACTTCATCGCGATTGTTTTTATATTTTTGTACTTCCCCATAAACGATTTTTTTGCCGTTAGCTGGCGCAATGTTTTGATTCCAAAACATGTCAGGGGCGTCAATTTCAGCATTTTCAGCGGCAAAGCCTTTGCCGTCCTGGATATCTATTGATTGGAAATAATATTTTTGAACCCCATGATACCTTTTTGCATGAACGGAAAAATTGAAAATTATAAAAAAAACAAAACTAAAAGCGTACATTCTTTTCATATCATTGATTCTCCATCATTGCCCAATTTTTAGCTGGCTTGATTTCAACTCGCACAGAGTCTCCGGTTCCCCATTCGCCTTCTCCATAATCGAACCCTAAAGCGTTCAAAATGTCAGTGAGCTCATTAAAATCTGACAAATTTGTGATTTGACATCCCAAACTAAAAGGCTTGCCCTTTTGTTTTCCTTGTCCATATGGCTCTGTTTCGCCAAGTGCGGTCATAACATTCGGGTGAATGAAAATATCCTTGGCTTTTATAAATGACGCTTGTAAATTAATTGCATTAGCATACTTTCCAGAACGTTTCTGCAGGACTCCCGTATATTCTCCAGAAGGAATTCTTTCGCCATTTCCTCGTTTTAATTCATTTTGCCAATCTGGTGTTGATTGAACGCTGACTTCATTCAGGCTTGCGCCATTATAGGTTATTGACATTTTTGATTGCTAGTAAGTACCATTTTCACCATTATCATTCCAACTACGTTGTATTATAATTTTTACGCCACCTTTTATAAAACCATTGTCTAATTTTGATAGTTTTGATAATTCCGCGGTAAGCGCTTTTTGAAATGGTGTTTGCTCATTTCCATCCGGGTCTGTATACTTGACAGGGTTATTCCCCGCGTAGGCATACAAAT
>DGRX01000004.1:0-56753 GCA_002391235.1 Treponema sp. UBA4377 | reverse complement strand
TTATTGGCGCTTTTGGGATATAATCCCCAAGGGCGGGGTCGGTGGAGATCCACATTGAATACTAATACAATCCGGTCTCTTCGTCTAGTTCTTTGGCGGTGAACTTGTAAGGCAAGAATTCAAGGCCAGTGTTTTGCGTTTTTTCCACCCAAGTTTCGCAACAGTTGTTTTGTGGAGACAATCTATTCCTTTAGTTTAAATACAGCCGTAGGAGATTTTGGCCTTCCTTCCCTGATTATTTTTCCTTCTTCAATAAGAGGGTTGATTATTTCTTCAAGGAAGCGGCTTCTGCTTTTATGAGAAGTTATTGCCTGTAATTCTTTTGCAGATCTTGGACTTTCTTTTAAGAGTCTGAGTATTTTCTCAGTATCGGATAGCTCTACAAAGGTCTCTTCCGTTTGGTATAATTTATCAAAAAGCCTTAAATCAAGGAAGCCTGGATAAATCATGACACATGGCTGTTTTTCTTCTGAGGAATCTTTATAACTTTCTATCATTGCCTGAAAGCCTGTTCCTCCACGCTCCATCAGATTTGCAACATCAAGACAAGCTGCTATTATCGTATTTCTTCTGATTGAAGGAATAGCTCCCAACGGATATTCACTATAATCTTTTGGCAAAAGCCATGAACCTGGTGAAACTATGTCTATCCTGTCAGAATAAATATCAACATCAATCTGAGTTCCGTAAATTGAATAGTCCCGATGGGCGATTGCATTTACCATAGCTTCGCGGATAGCTTCCTTTGGATAAGAGCGGATTTCTTCCCTGCCGCCATTGGGATTCTTTTTCCAACCAGTTTTAGTGTTGCGCTCAATAAATTGCAGGGCAAGTCTTAATCCTTTTGACAAGGGGCCTTTTATTTTTTCACTGTCAAGAACTGTTCCAGTTTTGTCCTTTCCACGCCACAAGCGGCAACAAATTAGAGAATCATCTCCTGAATAATCATCCTTAAACATCATTAAGCCGGATTTTGCGAAGCCGTCTTTCGAGATAATTTCTTCATTTTGAAGTTCCTTTACTGTTGGAGCTGATTTATCGTTTCTAAATTCTTTGCATAAATCAATGAAATTGGACCAATTATCTTCTGAGTAAATGATATCTGTTGTTTCATTATCAACCCCGAATTTTCGTTTTGAAAGAGAAATAATATCTTCCGGAGTTGCAGGAGTAGAATTCCCATCTCCACGTATATAAACATTTTCATTAAAGTCTCCTTCACGATATCTGACAATGGAATCAGCGGAAAAGACTTTGACGGCAAGAACAAATTTCTCAGCCTTATCGTCAATGCTTCTCATTCCATATGTCATTTTTACATGAGGAAAAATGTGACGGTCATTTATCAATGAAATAAGATTTTTTGTCCTGTCTATTTCTTCTATCGAAAGGCCAAACGCAACTCGATTATCCGATACTCCAACAAAGATATATCCACCTTCGCCATTTGCATAAGCAACAATTGTTTTTGCCCATTTTAACGGCTCGTTCGGATTTAATATTGCCTTGAATTCATATTTTGTGCCTTCTGCCAGGATATCTGAATACAGTTCGTTTATTTTCATGGCCGGCCTCCTTGGCTTTATTATACCAAACATTGCCCAACATTGCCAATACATTGCCGGAGCATTGCCAAAAGATTAAAGGATATGGGGTTCTGAAAAACACTTCTATATCATGAAAGCGCCTTTGTAGTCTTAGTTACAAGAGGCAAGTTTCTATCTGTTTTTTCTGCCTGCAAATCGCCATTGATGTGATTAAACACGCCTCCCATGCCGGGCAGATTCTGGTTATGTTTCTTTGCCTCCTCGTTTATTGGCGCTTTTGGGATATAATCTCCAAGGGCGGGGTCGGTGGAAATCCACATAGAATACCGTGGATCCAGGTATCTAGCTCCATAGTAATACAATCCGGTCTCTTCGTCTAGTTCTTTTGCCGTGAACTTGTAAGGAAGATATTCAAGGCCAGTGTTTTGCGTCTTTTCCACCCAAGTTTCGCCGTACGGCGTGTATTCTATGTTTCTTTTTGCAACTAAAGTTTTTGTGTCATTCCCATTCTTTTTTCTTTAGTGGATTCAGATAATTCTGTTTTAGGTCGTGCTTATTTCCAAAAAAAATCATTTCGGATTTTGAAAACAAGTTGTTTTCAAGTTTCAATTTTACAAGCTGCATTGTACAAATGAAATCGGCGGCCTGGAAAAGTTTGTAATCCGCAGGCATAACCTTTCTAAAAATTGGATTGGGTAACAGTATGCTAAAAACAGAAGAGAGCAATTTGCTGATTTCTATTTGGCCATTATCATAATAAATTTTAACACTGTCAAAAATCAAGAAATCATTGTAATGCTCTTTAATAAATTGAGAAATTTTTAGTGAAAGTCTTCCTGTGGCTTCAACAGAGTTTTCAATATGCTTTTTTTCAATATAGAAACATTTATATCGAATGTCTATAGATTTAACAAATGCCGTCATTTTATTAAAAATCCTGCGACGTTCAGAAATAGTCATGTCAGTATAAATTTCTTCCCTTCGAATAATCGGACCTGTATGAATGCAAAGATTCCTTATCCCAAGTTGCTCAAGCTCAAAATCAAGACGGTTGATTTGTTTTCGTATGTCTGCTGATTGATCGTGAAAAACCATTGTTATGATGTAATATGGGGAGTGAAAGTTTTAGGCTCCAAAGTCTCCTGACTCGTCAATAAAAACGCTTAATTCTTTCAAATGCTCTTCTCCCACAAAAAAAAAGGCGAGGAACTTCCTCGCCGATAGATGGACCTGGGTCTTACGACCAACCCTATATTATTATTCTACACCTTTTTTTTTAATGTCAAGAGAATTCCTGAAAACCATATGAAAGATGAAAAACAATCCAATAATTCTAAAAGTCTAGGTTGACCGTCAACTCCCATCAATTGCTATTGATGTGATAAAGACACCACCCATACCCGGCAGATTCTGGTTATATCGTTTTGCCTCTATCTGCCTTTTCATAAAACGTAAAGAATTTTTCCTCAAAAGTACGTTTTTTATATGAGTCAAGAACAGCCTGAACCGCATCATAATCTGCGTTTTCTTTCAGTACATAATATGAGCAGGCGGGTTTTACTTCCTGACCGTCATCGTCAAATTCAGCCTCCGTTTCCTTAATCTCATAAAGGGAATCAAGGGCTGCCTGTTTTTCTGCTTCAAAAAGCCCGGTATCCTTAAACAGGGATTTCTCCTCACCCGTTTTCATCTGAGGAAAGCCTTTTGTTCGGAAGCCTGCGGCAGCGACTCCGTAGTTTTCTAAAGAAAACTACGGAGTTAAAGGAAAACGTATCATATTTTTTATTCGTTTATTACCAAAGTCTTTAAAAATAAATCTTTTGTTTCACGTAAAAGTTGAAGATTTTTTGGAAGTTCCTTGTATTTTTTGCTTTCAAGCAATGTATAAAAATCTTCCTTTGCTTTTTCTGATTTCCAATAGTAACTTCCATTCTTCTCAATAACAAAATCTGTATATGGCTGAATATCATTTCCAATAACATTTATATAAATACTTATATCAACCAACTTTGTTCGCGTAGCAAAAACAAAATCATAAGATGTTGAAAAAGGAAGTTTTTGATTTGGCATATAGAATATCTGCTCGCCTACAATTTGCCCATTTCTCGTTATCTTTTTATGGGAAGTATTTATACAAATCTTCTTGTTTGTACTACCATATCCATTATAATCAGAAAAAATGGCAAAATCATTTTTTGAAAAATCAAATGTTTTTAAATAATCTAATAATTGTGCATATTTATTGCTATCTGAGTTGTAGAATATCTTCATAGCGGCGGAGCTATATGATTCTGGCTCAAAATATTTTAATTCTGAATAATCAAATGCTCCTACGCTAATATGTATATTATCTTCAAGGAAATCTTTCAGTTCATAAACAACTAGTTTTGAATCTGGTATATAAAATTCTATTAAGTTGTCGCTAAAAGAAACCCTTTTTATTGCATAATGTTTTGTGCATCCGAATAGCAAGAATGCAATTGTTATTATAAATGTTGTTTTTAATAATTTCATTTAATTTTCCTCCGGAATTTTATAATCAAGTCCTCGAATTGGTCTTCCTTCTTGTAACTTTAAAAAGATTGGGAGAACTCCAAATTCAGGATCTTTCATAGCACCTATAATTCGAGAGTTATCTTTTAATATACAAAGATTTTGTGAAAAAGTTAAGAGAAAATGAAAATTTATTTACATATTTGTAAATAAATCGTTTTGTTTTATGAAACGAACTGTGGAGTGACATTCCACAAAACGTCGCGTTACGTTCCACGGTTTGTGGAAAAACACGAAATATTTTGTGGAGCGCATAGAAACTTTTTGTGGGCAATTGATGTTTTGTCCCCCTTGCGCTAAATTACATTCATGTTCCTAAAATTCCTTTGGGCTTTCTTTATCAGCATGATTCCCTTGATTGAGCTGCGCGGCGCGATTCCAGTCTCGCAGGCCTTGGGCTTGCCAATCCTTCCTTCTTACGCCATTTGCATTGTCGGGAACATGATTCCGGTTCCAATAATTTTTTTGTTCGCCAGGCGTTTTTTGGAATGGGGCCAGGACAAAAAATTGATTGGCGGTATTTGCCGCTTTTTTTTAATCAAGGGAAGCGGCGCCGGAAAAAAATTGCAGGCCAAGGCCGGCCGCACTCTTTTTGTGGCGCTTTTTTTGTTTGTTGGAATTCCGCTGCCGGGAACGGGAGCCTGGACCGGAACTTTGGCCGCCAGCCTTTTGGACATGGACTTTAAGCAAACGGTAATCGCCGTCACGCTCGGCGTATTGCTCGCCGGCGTGATTATGATGGCGATTAGTTTTGGCGTCGCAGGCGCGGTCGGTGCCGTCGCGGGTTAATTTACTTTCTTAACAACAACATTCTTAATCACAATGTCGGCGGTGGAGCCTTGGTTTCCCATGTTGAACTCAACGCGGCCCATCGCGTCCGTCTTGTCCTTCATCGTAAAGTTGAATGAAAAATGCTGTTCCTTTTTGGTCAGCTCAACCTTTGTGTCCTTAAAGTAGCGGATCCAGTTGCGTTCCGGCGCGGACACGGCGGCAAGCATAGTTCGCGGCGCGGAAGCTTTTGCGTCAAACGAAAATTCGTATGTGCAGCCTTCCTCAATCGGAATGCCAACATGGAAAACCTGGACGCTGTATTCAAGCGAGCCGGCCTTTTTGGTCTTAATCGTAAGAGCGCCGCCGCCGATTGTGGCCGTTCCTTCTCCTCCGCCTGCCGTGTAAAAGTCCCAGCCGCTTCCGTCGTTCATGTCCTCTTTTTCGGTAAACTTGGAGTTGCGGACATAGTTTCCGTCCGCGTCTGGCTCGCGCAAGACGACGACCTTTTCGGGCATCTTTACGTTTTCGTCGTATTCCTTCTTTTGGTAGACGCGCACGTAGTCAACGATGAGCCGCGCGTTTTCGGCGAATTTGGCGTTCTTTTCGGGGTATCCGACCCACTCGCCGCCGACGGCAAGGTTAAGAATGATGTAAAAATGCTTGTTAAAGGGCGCGGGATAGGGACGTCCGTCTCCGTTGGCGCGGGGCCTGGTGAACCATTCGTTGGTCTTGTAGTAAAGCTTTCCGTCGATGTACCAGCGGAATTCGCCAGGATCCCATTCCAAGGCGTAAACATGGAATTCCTTGGAAAAGTCGCCTTGTTCAAGAGTGTATTTTCCCTGCTGCTGAGTGTGCGGCTCTCCGTAGTGAATCGTTCCAAAAACGCGGTTTGTTTCGTCGCCAAGCACTTCCATGATGTCAATCTCGCCGCATCGGGGCCAAGGGCCGTAGTAGCCTTCGCTTGACGGCATCATCCAAAAGGCCGGCAAAAAGCCTTTTCCGCTTGGAACCTTTAGGCGCGCCTCAAAGCGGCCGTATTTAAATACATGCTTTCCGAACGTGTTGATTCTGCCGGAAGTGTATTCGTTGGTCTTTTTGTTCTTGAGCGCTTGGATTACAAGGCAGCCGTCCTTGACGTAAGTGTTTTCTGTCGAAGTTCCGTAGCTTTGCAATTCCTTGTTCACCCAGCCGGCCTCGTGCTCCTCGTATTTCCAGTTGTCCATGTTAAGCTGGTCGCCGTCAAAGTTCTCTTCCCAAACCAAGTCGGCGTCGGTGTACATGTCGCTTTGCAAACCGGGGGCCGGACTTGTCGGAGCGATCGACTCTTCTTTTTTTTGCGAGCAAGCCGTCAACAAAATGGCAGTCGCCAAAATAGCCGTGATTGCGATATTTTTTTTCATCATATATTCCACCTAACGTTTTCTAACAACCAAAAGATTGTGGACTCTCTTTCCGCTCTTGTCCACCGTGTCCAAACTTATCGTGTTTCCGTGCACGTCCCTAAAGCTGTAAACCGTTCTATTCTTTAGCATAGAGATTCCGTTCACCATTACCGTCGTAAATTCCGAATCGCTCCAACTGGCAACGCAAACTTCTATCTCCGCCGCCGGAACGTCATAGTAATAAGTCTTTACGCCGCTTCCTTGCTCAACGCTAATCGAAGAGCATTTGTACCAGCCTTGCTTTCCAACCAAGATCAACGACGTGTCGCCGTTATAGGCGCTGGGCGGAACTTTTACGCCGTTGATTGTCGCCGCTTGCTCGTACGAAGAGGCGGGCCTTCCGTTATTGCCGCCGCTTTCGTTGTTGCCGGAATCAGTTGTAGTAGCGGGAGTTGTTGTTCCGGGCGTTGTGTCCGCTCCCGAGTCCGTTGCCGTTCCAGGATTGCTTGTCGCGCCCGGATTTGTCGCCGCACCGGGATTGGTCGCCGCGCCTGTTCCCGCTCCGCCATTGCCGCTTGCCGGGCTTTCCTGCTGCGGCTTTTGCGGAAGCTTTATCACAAGGCTTTGCGTCTGCGTCAAGCGGGCGTAGGAATTGTCGGCCAAATTTTTTAGCGCGAACGAAATCGGAACCATATTGTCGATGTCCAAAGAAAGGCTAGTTCCCAACTTTATCCAACTGAAAATTCCGTCAAGGTCGCTGATAGAGTAAACTTTTTCTGAAACCGTAATCGAGCGCACAGTCGTTCCGTTTCGCGCCCACTTGGCGCTAATATCTGGATTGGCCCTGATTCCCGCCGAGCCCTTGTTCTTTCTGTCGCGGGGCCTGCACGAAATAAAGTCTTTTATAATTTCTTCGCTAGGCAAGTCAGAACAAACCACAAAATACGCCATTCGTCCATAGTCAACAGAACTAATGTAATAAGGCGTAACGCTTCTCAGCAACGCGGGCGAGGCGGTTTTTTGGTCGACCGCAAAAAAATCTATTGGCATAAGAGGCGAGTCTATGTTTGCCGAGAAAAACTTTTGCCTTATTTTTATAAGAGTATAAGTTTTTTCCGGATTCCAATTATAAGCGCTCATCGCGTAAGAAACTTTGTCTCGCGCGGCTCCCATTCCCGTTGAAAGCGCAAGGTCTTCCAAAGAAAAAATTCTCTGGAACTCGTAATCGCAATCCGCGTCCAACGCCGAAGCGTAAATTCTTGCGACTCGCTTGATTTCTTTTGTTGAAAGGTTTCCGTCATTGGGATACTCAAGAACGGCTTTTCCTAAATTCCTTCCGTCGTAATTCAAATTGCAATCAATTGGAAGCCTTGAAGCGTAAGGAATGGCGTTAAAGGCCTGCGTCGCGATAGACTCGCCGTCGACAATCGCGCCGGGATAGATTGTTTTTTCCATCGACGGAATGTAAACGCCAAAGTCAGACGTTGACGCCGTCACCGAAAGGTTTGCCGTTCCGTCTCCGCGCGGAACGATGTTTCGGCTAACGCTAAAAGGAGCGTAGTTGGCGCAAGAAAGATATTTGTTTGCGTAAGAATAGCTCTTGCTCAAAGAAACAAGCTTTTTATAGAACAAGTAAAGGTTTGTTTCGTAAGGAGCGTTCTTGTAATTTCCCAATTCGGAAAAAAGCTTTCCGGCTTCTTCGTAAGAAGGCAAGGTTCGCTCGTTGCGGTAAATGTAAGCCAAGTGGTACTTGATTTCCAAAATTTGGCTTGCCGCGTCCTTGTAGTTTCCTGCGTATGTCAAATATACAATGACTTCCTTGTAGTCTTCCTTTGTCTTGGCCTGGCCCAACAAAACCATCGCGATTTCGTAGCTTAAGATTTGAACGCGGTCGTTCGAGTCCTTGTAATTGCGCTGCCAAACCAAAGCGTTTCTGTACCAAGTTATCGCCTGCTTGTTTCCTTCGACAGTGTTAAGACGCTCGTATTCCTGGCCGTTAAGGTAGCAAAGCTCGGCGCACCTTGCGCCGATTTGCCCGATTCCGCTGTAGTAGGATTCAGCCCTTTTGTAAAAGTCGATTATCCAAACGCGTTCTTGCGCGTCTCTTCCGGGAAAGAAAGCCTCGGCGATGTTATAGTAAAACTCCGCCAAGCTTCTTCGCGAGTCGTTGTACATTCCGGCAAAGTCGTCTGGATATTTCACCACTTCATGCTCGCCGGTCGCCTCGTCATACAAAGTCCTGGGCAAAACAGAAACCGCCCTCTTGATTCTGGCCAAACCGCTGTAGGCCGAGATTATCTTTTCGCTCCTCCTGATTACGCTCACAATGTCAGGATGGCTCATAACGTTCCGCAAGCTGCTTGAACTTTCGGCGCAAGTTCTAATGGCCTGGATTTCCGATCCGCCGCGCTTGTCGGCAAATTCTTTTCTTACTTGCTGAACGCTTTCCTGCGGCCTCATCTCTTCCACCGTGGAAGGATAAACCTCGATAAAAAGCGAGATGGCCTCAGCCTCGTCCTTTTTGCTTGTTATCATTTTGCAAAGAACTTCGATGGCGCTAACCTTGTCTCCGGACATAATCAAGTTTCTAGCTCTTTTTACAGAAACACAACTTGAAAGCCCAAGGCAAATCAAAATTGACAAAACAAAAAAACGCGGATTTTTTTTCATCCAAAGCCTCTTAATAAAGCCACTCGCGCGAAAGATTCAACGCCAAGACTCTTTGCGTCGAAAAATGCATTGAATCCGACTTCAATATCTTGCCCCGCGACGGGGCTCATTCACTTTACGCCGGTCTTAACGCCGGACTTTTGCAGAATAATTTTACTCTTAATCTCGTCGTTGTACATCATCTGAACCGTAATGTCTGAAATCGGCTTGTTTTCCACCTTAAATTCCAAAACGCCTTCAAAAGGAACTCCGGCCATAATGTCAAGAACGGTTTCGTATTGATTTGATATCGCAAGCCAATATTTGGCGGCTGCCGAATTGTCTATCACAGCCATTGTCAACGCAGGAATGTCAACATTGCTTGTAAACTTAAAATGAACTTCCACAATATCGCCCGGCTGCGGCAACTTTCCGGCAAAAAACTTAGTGAATGTCGGAGGGTTTACATTTTGAAAATTGTCTCCATAAGGATTTTTTCCAATTGCAACCTCTTTCCCGTTTGTTGTGTCGGCCAAATCTATCACATATTTTTTTCCTTGTGAAAACGCTGAACCGATTAACAAAAGCGCAAAAATCGCCATTGCAAAATTTTTTTTCATACAACAACCCCTATCTTGTTTATGCTAATTGAAGAAATTATTTAGCATCACGGACAACTCCATCACAAGAGAAGACTTAAGACTCGCTCTCGCCGGAACCACCCTCTACGACTGACTCAGATTCCGCCGGTTTTGCCTCCTCTTCAACCTTAAACAAACTGATTTCGCCGCTAACACGTTCAATACTGTCGCTGTTTTCTTTTGTAACGTTGTTCACTTGCTGCATTGAGTCGTTAATTTCGTTAACGCCCACGCTGATTTCGTTCATGGCGCCATTGATTTGCTGGGTCACAGAAGCCAGCTTGTCCATTTCGGCAAGCAACTTTTTCTTGCCCTCTTCCATAATCTTGGCGCTGGCCTTTACATCGCTGGTAATCGTATTGATTTCGTTTACAGAATCAAGAACCTGCTTTCCGCCCTCAGTCTGTTCGTCCATGGCCGCCTTGATTTCGTTCTCCTGAACGCTGACGGTTTGCGTGTTGCTGAAAATAGTCTCAAATTGCGCTTGGGTCTGAGAAGCGTCCTGAACCATTGTGTCAATTTGCTCGTGCATGCGCTTCATCACATTGTTGATGTTTCTTCCCTGCTTGTTGGAATCTTCCGCAAGCTTTCTGATTTCGTCGGCAACAACCGCAAAGCCCTTTCCGGCCTCGCCTGCGTGCGCGGCCTCGATGGCGGCGTTCATAGACAAAAGGTTTGTTTGGCGGGCGATGTTTTGGATTATTGTACTAGCCTCTATCAAGCCAGCCGAATCTTCCGCTATCTTTTTTGTCATCTCAACGCTCTTGGAAACTATTTCCTTTCCAATCGCGGCGGAATCAGACAAAAGCTGGACGCTCTGGGAGTTCTTGGCCAAAATGCTGTTGACAGAATTTATGTTCGAAACCATTTGCTCAACCGCGGCGGAAGATCGGGAAACGCTTTCGTATTGTGAATTGATGTTGTTAGTCAAATTTTCAATGCTTTCGCTAATCTCGTTAAGCGTTACGTTAGCCTCTTGCACGCCGACTGTCTGATTGTTGACGTCGTTTTTGACGCTTTCGATGTTGGCGCTAATTTCCGTAACCGCTCCGGCAACATCGTCCATATTGCTAGAAAGGGTTCGTCCGATTTTTTGCATGTTTCCGGATTCAACGATTATTGACTTCATGGACTTGGCGATTTTTCCAATCGTAAGGTTAAAGTATTCGGAAAGGCGGCCAATCTCGTCCTTTGTCTTTACAGGCAAGCGGACGGTAAGATCTCCGTCGCCTTCGGAAATGTTCTTGAGGATGCTGGTGATTTCAACAATCGGCTTTGTAAAGCTGCGGGCCAACAAACTGGCCACTAAAATGGAAATTATGGTTCCCACAACCAATGCGATGATTACCGCTTCTATAATCTTTGAAGTTCCGCCGTTGATGACGGACATGGGAATTACCAAAACATAGTCCAAAGAATAGTAGTCGTTTGAAGAGGGCAAAATGCGGATTTCGCACTTTGTTCCGTCAAGCATTTTGTCGTTTGTGGTCTTGTAAGAGCCGGGCGAAAAGTTTTCAACGCTCTTGATTCCTATGTCGTTGACTTTTTGAAGGCTAAGCTCGTCGGCAAAGGGATTCAGCAAAATGTTGCAATCCTGGTCAACAAGAATGTATTTGATGTCGCCCATGCTGGTGGAATCTCCCAAAAGAATTCCAAACTGCCGCGCATCAACCTCAAAGGCGGCCACGCACACAACGTCGCCGTTTTCGTCGTAAATCGTTTTGGAAGCCGAAAAGGCTAGAGAGCCGTCGGACAATTCGTGCAAGGTGGAAAAGCGGGCCACGCCCTCATAGTCAATGGCGTCTATATACCAGGACTCTTCGTATGGATCCGTCGGTTCAAATTCTTCGGGATAAAAAAAGCATTCGCCGCTTTCTGTCAAAGTGATTGACGCGGCCAAAATCGTTTCGTTGTTGTCAACAAAATTCATTTCATAGCCAGCCAGAGTTTCTTTCATGTCAAAGCCGTTGTCTTTGGCCATCAAATAGGCGTTTCCTAGCAAAGAAAGCTCCGCGTCGGAACCCGTCAAAAAGGCCGAGATTGTCGTATCGGTCAAACGCATTATGTTGCCTAAGTTTTCGGTAAACTGAACGTCATTGACAGACTTTTCGCGAATGTAAACCATAACTCCCAACGCGACCAAAAGGGATATGGTCATAATGTTTATTCCGGCCACAATTTTTCCGGCCAGTGTCTTTTCTTTCTTTAAATGCGGCATTTTTGGCGTTTTTATTTTTTTCTCTTTCATAAAAGCTCCCCAATACAATTGTTATTATTGTTCCATTATAGCGCGCTATTTAAAAAAATGAAAGCATTATTGTAATTTTTCTAAATCTGTGTTATTCTATATAGCGTAAGACGGCGACGCTTCTTTAAAAAATCTTGCGGCCGTCGGGAGAATTTATTTATGAAGAAAATTTTTGCCTTGCTGACGGCCTCGTTTGCCTTGGCCTCTTTCGCCTTTGCGGAAGACGCGGCTACAATCGTGGACAAGTCTGTAAGCATCACGCCGCCGGAATTCACAATTTCGAACATCAGCTTTCAGTTCTTTGACAAGAATGGAAAGCTTGAGCGCGACTTGGTTGTAGACCAATTTGGCCGCAACCGCGCCGATCTTGTTGAAACCGTTTTCTCTTTCATCGCCGACGCGGATATCAAGAACACCCGCTTGCTTCAGGCCGAAAAGAAGGGAAAGCAGGACGACAAGTGGATTTTCTTGCCGTCAGTGGGAACCGCCCGCCGCGTTTCTTCAGCCGAGCGCCAAAAGTCATTTGTAGGCTCAGAATTCGCCTACGACGACATGTCATTGCGCGACGCCGCCTTGGACACACACACAATGATTAACGAAAACGTGTCAAAGAAAGTAGGCCCCGCAACTTACACTTGCTGGCAGATTGAGTCAGTTCCGATTAAAAAGGCCGACTCAGGATATTCAAAGCGCGTTCAGTTCATCGACAAAAAGACCTACTTGCCCGTTTTTGTTGAATACTACGACAAAAAAGGCGCCCTTCTCAAGACTTGCGGAATCGAAGAAATCCGCACAGGAACAGGCGTTACAGGCAAGACCTATCCTATCCGCTGGAAGGTTAGAATGGAAAACAAGCAGAACGGACGCGCCACATTGGTAACGCTCAGAAAGCAGACCATTGACAAGCAGGTTCCGGACAAGACCTTCACCCAAGGTTGGCTTGTTTCAGGAAAGTAAGAGACTCGTTCCTTTTACGACGCGGACTGTCATTGCCGCTCCGCAATAAATTGAACACAAAAAAAACGCGCGAGGTTACCCGCGCGTTTTTTTTTTGCAAAAAGCGCTTGACGAAAAAAGTAAATTTCTAGTATATTATATTTATAGGTTCAATCATTTGAACAGATAAACCAATTAAAATTGGACGGAGTTTCTATGAAAAACATTCTTAAACATTCAAAGCTGGTTATCTTTGTTTGCTTGGCGATAACCGTGGCTTTGGCCCTTCCTTTGGTCTCAGTGTCCATTGAGAACACTGTTCGCCGCTACATGCCGCCAAAAAGCGAGTCCTACACTCGCTTGATAGGAACTGAAGACCAGTTCGGCAGCATGATTTCCATCGGAATCTCGCTGGAAACCGACAACGAGACGATTTTGACCTCGGAATACATCGACGTAATCCGCCAGATAACCGACCAAATCGACGCTCTTGAGGGAATCAAGTCAATCAACTCAATCACAAAGATTGACTACGTTTACTCGCTTGACGGAGGACTTGCCGCCGGCCAATTGTTGGACGACGACTATACAGGAAGCAAGGCTGACATTCAAAAAATCAAGCAAAAGATCATCGACTGGCAGGACATGTACAACCGCGTCATCATCGACGACGACTTCCAGGCGGCCCAAATCGCGGCCACAGTAGACCCGGAATTCGGCTCAACGCAGCAAATCGAGCTTTTGCATAAAATCCAAAAAATCGCCTACGACGCCATCAAAGGCCACGACCTTGAGGTCCGCTTCTACGGCGATCCGGTTCTTAGCGACAACGCCTCTGATTACATGATCCACGACTTAATTACTTTAATACCCCTCGTAACGCTGGTAGTTCTCCTTTCGCTTTACTTCTCTTTCCACACGTTCTCAGGAACCTTGCTGCCGCTCATCTCCGTATTGATGGCGACGATTTGGTCTTGCGGAATCATGGACTTGCTCAACATTACCTTTACAATCGTGGCCAGCGTCATTCCGGTATGCTTGATCGCTTGCGGCTCGGCTTACGGAATCCATGTAATCACCCACTACGAAGCCGCCGTCAAAAAAATCGAAGGCGAAATCACAAAAGAAAAGCACTTGGACGCCATTTGCGAAGGCCTTAAAGACGTTTGGGTGGCCGTTTTGCTGGCCGCCATCACGACAATCGCCGGCTTCATTTCCCTTGTAACAAGCCCCATCGAGCCTCTCAAGAGCTTCGCGATTTTCTCAGCGGCCGGCGTGGCTTTCTCGCTGATTATTTCAATCACATTCATTCCCGCCGCGCTTTCATTGCGCCCGCTTGACCGCATTGGAAAACACCGCTTTAACCAACTTTCAGAAAAAATCAAGGCGAAAGTTTTGCGCGAGCGCGAACGTCTTGGCGGCCACAAGAACGAGGCCCGCGGCCGCACTCTTTACAACATTTACCACTTCTGCGCCGGAACAAAGCCCCGCTTGGTGATTTTCTCCGTCCTCATTTGCTTGTTCTCCTTCCTTGGCGTCAAGCAATTGGTAATCAACACGGCCTTGGTCGACTACTTCCCGGCCAACAGCAAATTCCGCGAGGACATCAAATTTGTAGACGAAACCTTTGCCGGAACCAACGACGTTTACTTTGTAATCAGCGGCCAGGAAAAGGGCGACATGACAAAGCCCGAAATCCTCAAAGCCGTAGACGACTTGCAAAACCATTTGCTTGACGACTACCCGGAACAAATCGGAAAAGCCGTTTCTTTCACCACGTTCATCAAAAGAATGAACCAAGTGATGCACGCTCCGATGCTGGCCGCTTCCGACAGCGCGGACGACTTTGCCGCGTCGGACTCAGGAAGCTACGCCGAAGACGATTGGGGCGATTCCGGCGATGACTGGGGCGACTCATCCGGCGACGAATGGGCCGACGCTGGCGACGACTGGGGAGACTCGGCCGCCGATGACAGCGCCGAAGCCGCCGCTCCGACAAAAGAATGGGTTGACCCGAACATCCAGCACGCAAAGGACTTGCAGCAGCAGGTAACAGTCCAGCAAGCCTTGGAAATGTTCTACAACGCCTACACGGCGGCCGGAGGAAAGAACGCCACCGTCCAAGGAATGGTCACAGAGCTTGAAAAGCTTTTCAACTACAACGGCATAGACTACTATGAAGTTCCTTACGACTTGGACAAATATCCCGCCGCCACCCGCGAAGGCTTGGCCAACCTCGTAAGCCAGTACTTGCTTCTTTACAGCGGCTCGCTCGACAGATTCAGCGACGACCAGCTTGCGCCAAAGACAATCCGCATGCAGGTCCAGCTCAGGTGCCACGACACGCACAAGATTAAGGAAATCATCCAAGAGGCTCAGGATTACGCCAAGACAAACTTCCCTGTTGGCTACACATTGGTTGCTACAGGAAACGGCGAGATGGAAGTTTCGATGACAGACATGGTTGTTTCAAGCCAAATAACCAGCATCTTGTTCTCAATAGTTATGGTTTTTGCAATCATCGCAATTTCATTCAAGTCGCCGGTAGCCGGCTTGCTGGGCGCGGTTCCCCTTGCCTTTACAATCATTCTCAATTTTATGACTATGGGCCTTACCGGCATTCAGCTTGACTTGGTAACAAGCATCATCGCCAGCGTGGCCATTGGCGTAGGAATCGACTACACGATCCACTTTATGGAAAGCTACAAGGCTGAGCGCGCCAAAAGCGACAATGTTGAGGAAGTCACAATGAAAACTTTTGCCGTAAGCGGCTTGGGAATTGTAACCAACGCGCTTGCGGTTGGTTTAGGATTCTTGGTATTGCTTTTCTCAAGATTCCAAATCTTGCGATACATCGGCTTGCTGGTCGCCATCGTAATGTTCTCCAGCTCGTTCTTGGCCATGACGGTAATCCCTGGCGTTCTCAACGCCTTTGATCCCAAGTTCATCAGGCCTAAGGAAGAGAAAAAGAACTAATATTGTAATGTCATTCCGCCGCTTTTAAAAAGCTGGCGGAAAAACTTAAATAAACTATTTACCTTAAGGAGGGTAGATTTATGAAAATGACAAAGTTTATCGTTGCGGCCGCTGCCGCTCTCACAGTTGGAACAATGGCTTTCGCCCTTGACGGAAGAACAGTAATGCAGAACGCCGACGACGTAAAAAAGCCGGCCTTCACCCGCGCCCAAGTAAAAATGGTTTTGATCGAAAAGAGCGGAGCCAAAGAAGAGCGCATTATTGATGAATGGGGAAAGAATGAGGGCGGACTTTCAACGGTTGTAATGCAGTTCAACACTCCCGCCAGCGTAAAGGGAACGCGCTTTAGCCAAAAGGAAAACGCTTCCGGCCCGGACACAAAGTTCATCTTCTTGCCCGATGTTGGAACCGTCCGCCCAGTGGCCGCCAGCCAAGGCTCAAGCTCATTCATGGGAAGCGACGCCACATACGACGACATGTCAACTCGCGCCGTAGACGCCGACACCCACGAATTGCTTGCCGAAAAGGAAGCCAAAAACGGATTCGCCAACTGCGCCAAAGTAAAGTCAACTCCCAAAGACCTCAAGGAAGCCCAGTACGCCTACCGCATCTCTTGGGTTGACAAAGACACTTGGGTTCCGGTTTACGTTGAAATGTACAGCAAAAAGACCGGAAAGATTTGCAAAACCTTGGAAGTGAAGTCTCTTAAGGTAATCAAGGGCTACCCCACTCCGCTCATCAACGAAATGACAAACCTTGAGACTGGCCACAAGACACAGCTTTTGATGACAGAAGACCGCCTCAAGTTTGACGAGCCGATCAACCCCGCTTACTTTAGCAAAGGCTTCTTGCAGAACGGAAAAGTTTCCAAATAGGAACTGTCAAGGCGCGTTTAGCGGCCTAACGCAATGGCGCGGCTTTTTTGCCGCGCCATTTGCAATAACGGCAAAATTTTGCTATATTCTATATATTATTAAAAGTAAAAATCTACACTACAGTTAAAGGAGATGTTTATGACTGTATGCAAAAAGATTTTCGCTGTAAGCTTGGCCTGCGCCTTGTTGGCGGCGAATGTTTACGCCCAGGACGATTGGGGAAGCGACGCCGTGGAAGAAACTTCCGAACCCACATTCTGGGACCGATTCAAGATTAGCGGCGACGCCACATTGGCTGGCCGAGCCTACTTTGACAGCGACAGCGCTTCTTCAACAGAAGTCAACGCAATTCCTCGCTTTAAGCTTGGCTTTGACTACGAAGGAAACGCCACAAAATTCAGCTCAAAGATTCGCCTTGACGAGCAGACATTGCGCTACGACAACGAGATGATTCTTGACGAATTCAGCGCTGACTTGTTCGTTGGCAACTGGGTTTTGAGCGCCGGAAAGATGAAGGTCGTTTGGGGAAAAGGCGACAAGCTTCATGTGCTTGACAACTTTAACTCAAACAACTACTACGACTTTTTGATTCCCGACTACCTTGACCGCCGCAACTCAGAGTATATGTTCCGCGCCCAGTACAACAGCCCCCTCGGCTTCCGCTTGGAAGGAATCTACGCTCCAATCATGCAGCCTGAAACCTACGCCCAAAAAGGAAGATGGGTTCCCAGCAAGGTCAACACTTTGACAAACAATGTGTTGACCATACTTGACCAGAAATACACAAGCTTGACTCCGTCTTCAGCCAAGAAAGTTTTGTCAGTGTCTGAAGACCTTTATCCTGACACCCACAAGCTTGACTACGGCCAGTTTGGAGGCTACCTCAACTTTACAGTAGGCCTTTTTGACTTTGGCGTTTCTTACTACAACGGCCGCTACAAGCAAGTTTCCGCCGATGTGACAGGCCTTGCTTGCTACCAAGCTATTCAACTTGCCCCTGCGGCATATCGAGCTGCTATGCAAGCCGCTCTTGCAGGCTATCTTGCAAATATGATGCCTAGTCTTCACTACGACAAAGTACAATCCTTTGGCCTTGACATGCAGACGGCCCTTGGCCCCTTTACAATCCGCGCCGAAGCCGTCTACAACCTTACAAAGGACATGGACGGAAACGACCCTTGGACCCACAACAACAACATCGGCTACCTCTTGGGCTTTGACGTAAGCCTTCCCATCCACAATGTCACTTTGAACGTCCAAGGAACGGGAAACATTGTTCTAAAAAAAGACAAGCTTCTTGATAATAAAATTGGCGGTCTAGTTCCAACTAAAACAGTTGACATTGACTACGACCCCACAGGCTGCTACACAAACCACAAGATTGTCGTCCAGTTGCAGGACACATTCTACTACGAAAAAATCACCGCCACAATCAAGGCCATTTACGGAATCGAACGCTCAGACTTGCTTGTCATGCCTGAAGTTTCTTTCAAAGTTCGCGACGGCTGGAAAATCGCTGCAAGCGGTTTGGTCATCCACAACTTTGGAACAAAAGAGCACAGTGAATTCTACGGCTGGCTTGACAACAGCTTCGTTCAATTGGCTGTAAACTACACATTCTAAAAAAATGGGGACGCCTAAAATCAGGCATCCCCTTTCCTGCGGGGCAGGCGACTTATGAATCAGGAAGAAGAACTTTTAAACTTATTTAAGAATGTAAACGCTTTTATCCCTATTTTTCAGGCCCTTGCTGATTCAGAGCGCCTGCTTATTTTGCTAAAGCTCTTTTACGCCGGAAGCAACGGAAAAAACGTGACAGAGTTGAGCGAAAAGACCCGCCTTTCCCGCCCCGCCGTAAGCCACCACCTAAAGGTACTTAAGGCCGCGGGAATCATCAACTCAAGAAAAGACGGCACCCAGGTTTATTATTCCCTCGACGCAAAGGATAAAATTGCAAAAATCGAAAGCCTTGTAAACCTTTTGTTGCAACATTTAAAATTAATAGACGCAAACCAAAACAAACCGCTTGACGACGCGGCCTTAGAACGCATTGTGTCCAAAGCGCGCGACATGATAAAATCCGCGTAGCTTATTGCGGCGCGAAAATTATATTCGCGCCGCAAAAAGAACGAGTCAAGGCTTTTAGCGAAGCGGGCCTTGATTGCCAGCCCGCGTAAGCGGGCAGTATAATCATTTCCTATAGCAAAATGACGCTCTGCGTCATACCGTTCTTACAGCCCAGTTCCTTCGTCAATTCCCATCATAATGTTAAGGCATTGAACGGCGGCGCCGCTGGCTCCCTTTCCAAGATTGTCAAAGCGGGAACACAAGCAAATCCTGTCGTCGTTTCCGTAAACAAAAATCTGCATATTGTTTGTTCCGCTCAAAGTGTTGGCGGGAATAAAGGCTTCGGGCAAAACGCCCTCGCCCATCAGCGGCGCCACTTTAACGAATCGGCAACCGTCATAGTGGGCGGCCAACTCGTCGCGGACTGCCGCGGCGCCCATTTTTTTGGCTAGCAGGCGTCCGTAAAGGGGAACCGTCACCGTCATTCCGCTAAAGTAATCGCAAACGTAAGGATTAAAAATCGGCTCGTAGGCAAGGCCGCAAACCGCTTTCATCTCGGGCAAATGCTTGTGCTCTTGGGTAAGGGCGTACTGTCGCGGCGAGTCCAACTCGGAGTTGCGGTTGGGGTCTTCGTATTGGGCGATGGCTTTTTTTCCGGCGCCGCTGTAGCCTGAGACCGCGTGGCAAACCAAGGGATAGTCTGGAGCGATGATACCATGCTTTACAAGCGGGTAAACCAAGCTGATAAAACCGCTCGCGTAGCAGCCCGGAACGGCGACGCGCTTTGAAGAAACGATTTTGGCGCGATGATCCGCCGACAATTCAGGAAAGCCGTAAGCCCAATCCGGATTGGTTCTGTGCGCGGTCGAGGCGTCTATGATTCTTGTGTTGGGGTTTGAACAGAGCGAAACCGCTTCTCTAGAGGCCGCGTCCGGCAGGCACAAAAAGGTTATGTCCGAAGCGTTGATGCATTCGGCGCGGGCGGCGGGGTCCTTTCGCTTGTCTTCGTCTATAAGGATAAGCTCGATGTCCTTGCGGCTCGAAAATCGCTCGTATATCTTAAGGCCGGTTGTACCTTCCTTTCCATCAATGAAAATTTTGTAAGCCATAAAAGTTCCTTTATTTAGAATGAGCCGCCCGCGCGTTTTTAGCCGGCCAGCCATTTTTTGTTTATAGTAAAAATATCAAATTAGAACGAATTGTTCAACAAAGTCCGCGATTCCGTCTTGGTCGTTTGTGAGCCTGGTCACATAAGCGGCCTCGTTTTTTATTTCTTCCAAACCGTTCGACATGGCCACGGACATGCCGCACTTAACGATCATAGTCTCGTCGTTCATGCTGTCGCCAAAAGCCATGACTTCCTTCATGCCGATTCCAAGGCGGCCGCACAAAAATTCCAGGGCCTCGCCCTTTCCGCAATTCAATGGAAGAATTTCCAAAAAGTAAGGCTTGCTGATCAAGGCAACGGCGCGGCCCTCAAAGCGTTCGGCCAGCTCTTTTTGCAAGCCGACCAAAATTTTAGGGTCGCCGGGAATCATCATCTTGGCAAAGCCCTTGGCCAAAAATTTTTCAAAGTCTGGAACGATTTCCGAAGGAACGCCGGTAAGCTTGGAATCCATCCTTGTGTACTCGTTGTCAACGTTGGCGTAAACCATGGAGCTGCTGTAAACCTGGCACGGAAGGCCAACCCTGTCCGCCGCCTTCATCGCTTCTACCAAAACGTCTCCGCTAACCGCAGCAGAATATATTTCTTGGCGCTCGTGCAAGTCTACCACAACCGAACCGTTTGACGCCACCGCGTAACGGCCTTGCTCGGTTCCCGCCAAATCCAGGCGGCGGACAAAGGGCAAAATCGCGCTGGGCGACCTGCCCGAGCAAATCGCTATGTAAATTTTTTGGGCGGCGGCTTTTTTTATTACGTCGACCGTTCTGTCAGAAATCAAAAGCTTGTTATTTAAAAGGCTGTCGTCCAAATCCAGCGCGATCAATTTTGGAGCGATTTTTCCCGCCGGGATTTTTTGTGACTTTACTTTTTCATTGTTAATATCATTTTCTTTCATAGGACTATTCCGCCGGCCTTTTTTGACGGCCAGTGTCGCGAATCACGCCGGGAATGTATTCCGGGTCCTTTGTTCGGACTATCGTTCCAGCCTGCAAATCGTATTTTGTATAAAGAACGCAGTCGTGGCCGTCGCATGCCCAAAAAAGCTCAAGGCCGGTTTCCGGGTCGATAAAAAACCATGAGTCTTTTTCGCTTACAAGGGCCGTAACGTCTGGGCTTACAAACTCAATTTCTTGGCCGGCTTTGACCATGTTCATCGGCTGGTACTGGTAGGCCTTCCATCCGTCGCGGGCGGCGACAGCGGGCGGCGCTTTT
The DNA here is from genome assembly GCA_002391235.1 of Treponema sp. UBA4377. Taxonomy (GTDB): domain Bacteria; phylum Spirochaetota; class Spirochaetia; order Treponematales; family Treponemataceae; genus Treponema_D. The sequence goes on along the minus strand of DGRX01000004.1, from coordinate 35,731 downwards.
TCGGGATGCTTTTTATAGTCGTCCAAGCGCGCCTGTCGGGCCGCTGGATGCATTGAGTCTAATTCTATTTGACGCAATTTAATTGTGTCATTGCCTTTTTTCAAAAGCGCGCTGATTTCATCTTGGGACAAACGCTCGCCGATTGTAGCCGCCAAGTCGTAGGGGCTGTCGCTGGCTCCGCTGGTTGTCTCGTTTGCGTCGGCCGAGTTGTAGTAAAAGCCGGTGGTGGATTCGCGGTGGGCAACGTTCTCCAATTCCGCCACAAATGGCGCGGCTTGCTCTTGGCTGATTTTTCCTTCAAGCGCGTCCAAGGCCTTTCGGTAGGCTCGCGTTACGAGAGCGACATAATAGAGGCTTTTCATGCGGCCTTCGATTTTTAGGGAATCGACGCCGGCGGCCTTAAGGTCTGCCAGATGTTCTATCATCCGCAAGTCCTTGCTGGAAAGAATCGCTGTGTAATTTTCGCCCTCAAATACCGGAAGGTATTCTCCGGGCCGGCTGGCTTCTTCCAAAACAAGGCCGCCGCTTTGGGCGATTCGCTTGGCGTCGGCTTCCGACAAGGCGGCGTTTGTGTTAACGTTAAAGTTCCACCGGCATGCGTGGGAACAGAGGCCGCCCTGCGCGCTACGGTTGGTCAAATAGGCGCTCATAAGGCAGCGGCCGGCGTAGGCAATGCACATCGCTCCGTGGACAAAGACCTCCAGCTCCATGTCGGGAACGGCGTCCTTGATTTGTCGGATTTCGGCCAAGCCAGCCTCGCGGCCAAGAACAACGCGGCTAAAGCCCATCGACTTGTAGATTTTTACGGCCTCGCGGTTTACGCAAGACGCCTGGGTGCTAAGGTGCAGCGCCGCGTTGGGAAAATGCTTTTGCAGTATCGGAACGATTCCCAAATCCTGAACGATAAAGGCGTCTATCGGATATTGTTTGAAGTAATCCACGCTGTCCAAAAGGGCGTCGATGTCCTTGTTGTGGAATATTATGTTCAAGGCGCAATGCAGTTTTTTTTGCGGGAACTGTTCTTTTAGCGCCCGGACGCGCGCGATGTCGTCTTCATAAAAGTTGTCGGCCTTGGCGCGCAGCGAAAATTTTTTTAGGCCAATGTAAGCCGCGTCGGCTCCATACGCGTAGGCGTAGTATAATTTTTGCGAATTGCCCGCCGGGCTAAGCAGCTCCATTTTACGCCTCTACCGTTATGCTGTTTTCCAATACGGGGGAACGGGTCAAAGTTTGCTCGTCGGCGGCCTCGCGCTTAAACGTAATCAACTTGCCGACTTTTTCGATGGCCAAGTGGGATTCCGCCAAAAATTCGTCGGCCATTTGGAACATGAACATCATGTCGGGCCAAACGTCAAGCTGGCAAACGCTTCCAGCCCTTGTCATCAATTTTTGGAAGGTTTTGGCGTCCTCCAACAAGACTTCCTTTTCTCCCATTTGAATGAATATCGGCGGAAGCTTTTGCAGAGTCTCTTCCGAAATAAAAATCGGAGAAACCATCGGATTTTCCAAGTTTCCTGAATAAGTGTAAATGTCGCCGCTTTTTCGCAAAGCCTCGCCGCTGATAATCTCATCGCGGCTTTTTTTGTTTTTAATTATAGAAGAATTTGGCGAAAGGCTAAGCCAAGGCGAAAACAAAATCACTTGCTTTATGCAGGAACGGTATCGCTCCCTTAATGACAAAATCAAGGACATGGCTTGGCTGGCTCCGGATCCGTCGGCGGCGATAATGACTTCCGGCGATTCCTGCGTCTTTCCGTCCACAGAATCCAACGAGCAAGCGACTTGTTCTTCCGTAAAGACGTTCCTAAAGACCGCCTGCAAATCTTCCACAGCCGCAGGAAAAGCGTAGGCCGGCGCCAGCCTAAAATCTGGCACGACAATCCTGCAGCTAGTCGCCGCCGCCAAAGAGGCGCAAAAGCCCCTCCACGCTTGCCTGGATCCGCCAACAAAGGAACCGCCGTGAATGTAAATCATAATTCTGTGCAAAGAATAGATTTCTGGAGCCAAAACGTCGCACTGGATGTTGGCGTATTCCTGTTCCGAACATTCTACATGATTTGGCAAAATAGCCTTAATAAACTTTTTGTCAACGTTCTTCCTAAAATCCTCAACCTGCTGCTTTGAGGAATAAACGAGTGTTTTTAATTTTTTGATCGCAGACTTTCTGTCATCAGCCTTATTCATAATTATCCCATTCTATCATATTTTGCGCGCTTGACGCAAGTTTCTTTCCCCCTATATAATTCGCATAGTTTTTTAGGAGGAAGTTATGAAAAAACTAACAATTGCAAGCGCGGTCCTTGTCCTGGGGATTGTTTCGTCAGGATTCTGCGCTAAAATCACAGAGCCGGAAACTGCGCCCGCCATGTCATTTGAAGGAGCGGAAAAAAGCGCTGTCATTGACGCCGCTGCCTTAAAAGGAAAGTTCAGCGACAACGTCCGCTTTATCTGCGGCTTGGACGAAGAGAACTCCTTTGAAGTCCATTACTTTAACGCCAAGAAAAATGAATGGACTGATTTTGGCGGAGCAAGCGTCAAAGGTTTTGCCGACACCTCTTTTGTAAAAAGCCGCGGCAGCATCGGCGTTCATCGCTGGATTGCGGTCACGCCCAAAAATGCCGGCGCTTACAAATACACAATTAACGCCTTTCACAACGACCTTTACATTTATGTGTTCCCGGCAAAATCTTCGGTTGACGCGGCGACAAAGGCAAAGGCCGCTATCATTGATCCGTCAAACCTTGCCGGAAAATTCAACGACAATGTCGCCATAGTGAACAACACAAAAACTTTCAGCGAATCGTTCACTGTTTACGGCTTTGAGGACAAGGACGGAGAATGGTCAAAAATCGGCAGCGTAACGTTCGAGTCGCTTAAAGACGACAAAGTCATAAACACGCCTTATGAAAAAGTTTCCATCTTTAAGTATTTTGCGATTGTTCCCGCAAGCGGAAAAACTTACACCTATACGACAGCGGCGGCCAACCACGACTTGGTCATAAACGCGCGAGAATAAAACGCAAGTTTTGCCGCAACCTTAACGCAACGTTTTTTGCCCGCCTTTTTGGCGGGCTTTTTTTATGTCCAGCTGCAACAAAAAAAACTAACAACCATTCGTTCTGCTTTTCATTTACGAACGTTTGTTAGTTTTGAGCTCGTCTTAAATTGCCACAAATTTCTCTGTCATTGTGGAAAACTTGTGAATTATGTGAAAAGTGACGCTACTGAAAAAAGCAGACGGCCTTTGTTTCACGTGAAACAAGAAACGTCATTTTCTTAGACATTGAAAAAAGAAAGAAATGCGGTGAGAAAGCAAAGTGTTTCACGTGAAACATAAAATCCCCTTCCCCACTAAAAAACAGCGCATTTCCACCATTGTGGAAAACTTGTGTAAAGTGTGGAAGCTTTGTTGACTCTAGATTTCTTACTGTGTTTCACGTGAAACACAAGGGCATAAAAAAACCAGGGAGCAAGTCCCTGGTATGCCTGATGTGTTTTATTCTGGCAGACGAATCTGCTTCCCCTCAGTTGTTAGTATATTACAAAAAAAATTTTTTGTCAGCAAATTTTTGATAAAAATAACAAAAATTTCATAAATAATTTTTTTCTGTCTTTAACCGTTTTATTTACTTATAATATAAAGAATTAGTATATAATTCTTTATATTATAATAAGTTATTTATTGGGCTATCCCTACTTCTTTTGCTCGGTTTCCTCGTCCTGCGGAATCTTGTCCACGCCGACCAAAAAGTCCGGGTCGGAAATCTTGACAACCTTAACGCCGGTCGAGCCGGCTCCTTGCTGGTTGATCGTATTGACGCTGACGCGCAAGGTTTTTCCTTGGCTGGTCATGCAGACAATTTCCTCGCTGTCCTTGACAGAAAGCAAGCCGATGATTTCGCCGCGCTCGCCGGTGTTGCCAAAAATCTTTTGTCCGCCGGTACCGCGTCCGTGAGGCTTAAAGTCCTCAAAGGCGACTCTCTTTCCGTAGCCCTTCTCGGTCAAAAGCAAAATGCTTTCGCCTTCGGTATAGGTAATGGCTCCGCTAACTTCGTCGCCTTCGCTAAGCTTCATGCCCTTAATGCCGCAGCTGGCGCGGCCCATCTCGCGGACGTCGGCTTCGCTAAAGCGCAAGGCCTTTCCGTTGCGGGAAATCAAGAAGATGTCCGACGAGCCGGCTGTCGGAATGGCGCTTACCAATTTGTCGCCTTCCTTAAGTTTAAGGCCGATGATGCCCTTTACGCGGGCGTTGGCAAATTCGCTGGTCTGGACTTTCTTCACCACGCCGCTGGCCGTCGTCATGAACAAGTAAGTGTCGTCGGAGAATTCCTTAAGCGGAACGACCGTCGTGATTTCTTCGTCGGCGCCAATCGCTATCAAGCTCTTGATGTGGGTTCCGCGGCTGTTCTTTGACATTTCGGGAATTTCGTGAACCTTGATCCAATAGGCGCGGCCCAAGTTTGAAACGAACAAGATGTAGTCATGGGTGCTTCCGATGAACAAGTGGTTCACGTAGTCGTCCTCGATGAGCGCCGTGCTGTTGCTTCCGGTTCCTCCCCTGCCCTGCTTTTTGTAGCTGGTGACGGAAGCGCGCTTTACGTAGCCAAGCTTTGAAATCATAACGACCATGTCTTCTTCTTTTATCAAGTCTTCGACGTTGATTTGGTCAACCTCGTCGCTTACGATTTCCGTCTTGCGGTCGTCGCCGTATTTTTCGGCCAGCTTGTTAGTTTCGTCTTTTATGAGGGAAAGTATTTTTTCATGGTGGGCGAGCAAATCTTCCAAATGGTCAATAAGGGCCTGCAGTTCCCTAATCTCTTTTTGCAAGTCTTCTATTTGAAGATGCGTAAGGCGCTTAAGCTGCATGTCCACGATGGCCTGCGCCTGCTCGTCGTCAAAGTCAAAGCGCTTTTCAAGGGCAAGCTTGGCGGCTTCCGTGTCGCGGCTTTCCTTGATGATTTTAATCACTTCGTCAATGTTGTTGATGGCCGTGATGAGCGCCTGCAAGATGTGCATTCTGTGCTTGGCCACTTTTAGGTCGTAAATCGTGCGGCGGGTGATGACCTCGTCGCGGTGGTTTACAAAGTGCTGGATCAGCTGCTTTAGCGTCAACACTTCCGGCTTTAGATAAGTCTTGGGAAGCGTGAGCATGCCCGGCTCTTCGTAGCGGTTTCCGCCGTTTTCCAAAACTTGCGGAACAAGAGCCAAGTTGATTACTCCAAAGTTTGACTGCAAGTCGGTCTTGGCAAAAAGCTGGTTCAAGACCAGTTTTGTCACGGCGCCGCGTTTTAGGTCAACCACAAGGCGCATTCCGGAGCGGTCGGAAGACTCGTCGTTGGCGCCGGAAATTCCTTCTATCTGCTTGTCGCGGACAAGCTCCTTTATTCGGCGGATTATGTTGGTCGTGTTTATTCCGTAGGGAACTTCTGTAAAGACAATCGACTCGCGGCCGTGCTTGTCGGTCTCGACCATAAATTTTGAGCGGATCGTGATTTTGCCGCGGCCTGTCTTGTAGGCTTTTTTGATTCCGTCGCGGCCGTAGATTACGCCGCCGGTAGGAAAGTCGGGTCCCTTTATGTAGCGGCAAAGCTCGTCGATGGAAATTTCCGGGTTGTCGATGTAGGCCGCGATGGCCGCCGCCACTTCCCTTAAGTTGTGGCTGGGCATGTTGGTGGCCATTCCAACCGCGATGCCGGTCGTTCCGTTGCAAAGAAGGAATGGAAAGGATGCCGGAAGAACCGAAGGCTCAACTGTAGTGTCGTCAAAGTTGGGCAGCATGTCAACCGTGTTCTTGCTGATGTCGGCCACCATCTCTTCGGTGATCTTTGACATCTTGGCCTCGGTATAACGGTAGGCGGCGGCCGGGTCTCCGGCAATAGTACCAAAGTTTCCTTGCGGAGTTACGGTCGTGTAACGCTGCGCGAAGTCTTGTCCAAGGCGCACCAAGGCGTCGTAAACCGACATGTCTCCGTGCGGGTGGTAGTGGCCCAAAACTTCGCCGACGATTTGCGCGCATTTTTTTGTCTTTCCGCCAGAAGTAAGGTTAAGCTTGTCCATCGCGTACATGATTCTGCGGTGAACGGGCTTAAGGCCGTCGCGAACGTCAGGCAAGGCTCGTTGGACGATTACCGACATCGAATAGTCGATGTAAGCTTTTTTAACTTCGTCCTCAATCGGAATTTGTATTACCGTTCCGCCCTCAGGCGTTTTGATTTCTTCCATATCTCTTTCCTAATCTTTTATATATCCAAATTGGCGTAGCTGGAATTGCTTTCGATGAATTCGCGGCGGGGCTCGACTTCCTCTCCCATGCAAACGCTGAAGATTTTATCGGCGGCTTCCGCGTCGGGAATCGTGACCACGCGCATCTTTCGGCGGGCGGGATCCATCGTCGTTTCCCAAAGCTGCTTTCCGTCCATTTCGCCAAGACCCTTGTAGCGCTGGACGTCCGCCTTTTCGCGCTGGTCGCCCAAGGCCGCCAAAGCGTCGTCGCGCTCCTGGTCGGAGTAGCAGTAAACGGGCTCCTTCTTTCCAAGCTGCACCTTAAAGAGCGGCGGCATGGCAAGGTAGACGTAGCCTTTTTCTATAAGCTGCGGCATATAGCGGAAGAAGAAAGTCAAAAGCAGAGTGCGGATGTGGCTTCCGTCAACATCGGCATCGGCCATGATGATGATTTTATGGTAGCGCAGCTTTTCAATGTTAAAGTCTTTTCCAAAGCCGGCGCCAAGGCTTGCGATTACAGGCTCCAGCTTGTCGTTGTTCATAACTTTTTCAGGGCGGACTTTCTCAACGTTGAGCATCTTTCCCCAAAGCGGCAAAATGGCTTGGATTTTTGGGTCGCGTCCTTTCTTTGCGGAGCCGCCCGCCGAGTCTCCCTCGACTATGTAGACTTCGCACATTTCGGGGTCTTTGAGCGAGCAGTCGGAAAGCTTTTCGGGCAAGCCAAAGCCGTCCGACAAAGACTTTTTGCGGCTGGCATCCTTGGCCTTTTTGGCCGCGATGCGGGCGGTGGCTTCCGCCAAGGCCTTGTCCAAAAGCGCTTCCAAAACGCTGGGGTTTTGCTCAAAAAAGAGAGTTAGTTTTTCTTTTACAAGAGCGTCAACAATCGTTCGAACTTCGGTGTTGCCAAGCTTTTCCTTGGTCTGGCCTTCAAACTCAGGTTCAGGCACTTTCATTGAAACAACAAGAACGATTCCCGAAAGTATGTCCTCTATGCGGAGCTTTTCGTCCTTGTCGGCTTTTTCAAGGCGCTTTTTGAACTTGTCGTTTGAGTCAAGGAATTTGTTCAAGACAAAGTTTATGGCGTTCTTAAAGCCGTCAAGGTGGGTTCCGCCCTCGCGGGTGTTGATGTCGTTTACGTAAGTGTTTATGCTTGAAGAGTAGCCTGAGTTGTACTGGAAGGCGCATTCGGTTATGACGTTGTCGCGCTCGCCGGTAATGTAAATCGGATTTTCGGGAAGGTAGAACTTAGAAGTAGTCTTTTGGTTCATTTCCTTGACGTACTGGGTGATGCCGCCCTCAAACTTGTAGACGGCTTCCTTTGGCTCTTCCAAGCGCTCGTCGCGGAAAATGATCGTTATGCCGTTGTTCAAAAAGGCAAGCTCTCTAAGGCGCTTGGCCAAAACGTCAAAGTTGTATGTCGTGGTTTCCTGGAAAATAGTCTTGTCGGCCTTCCAGCGGATTGTCGTTCCGTGTCGGTCGCTGGGTCCCAATTCTTCAACCTTTGTAGTGGGCTTTCCTATGCTGTACTTTTGCTGGTACTTTTTTCCGTCGCGCTCTACAACCGCTTCCATCCAAGTGGAAAGCGCGTTGACGCAAGAAACGCCTACGCCGTGCAAGCCGCCTGAAACCTTGTAGTTGTCCTTGTTGAATTTTCCGCCGGCGTGAAGCTTGGTCAAAACCAATTCCAAGGCGCTGATATGTTCCGTCGGGTGTATGTCAACAGGAATTCCGCGTCCGTTGTCCTCTACGCGGCAAATGTCGTCTTTCTCCAGCGCGACCGTGATTGTGTCGCAAAAACCGGCCATCGCTTCGTCGATGGAGTTGTCAACGACTTCGTAAACCAAGTGGTGAAGGCCGTTTGGTCCGGTAGAACCAATGTACATGCCTGGGCGCTTTCGGACAGCCTCCAATCCTTTAAGGACTTGAATGTTGCCGGCTGAATAATTTTCGCTCATTTTTTATTCCCTATAAAACTAATTTAAAATAGAAAAAAGACAATCATTTTATTATACTAGTATTGAAAAAAAAAGTAAAGTAAGTTTATAATGGACTGAATAGGGTGAAACATGAGCGACAACAATTATAAAGAAATATGGGTGGAAGCCTTAAACCAGCTTAGAAACCAATACAAGGAAAACGGCCGGGAAAACGAGTTCAACCTTTGGTTCAACCTTGAATACGTAAGCGACCAAGGGAACGAAATCACCGCCGCCGTTGCCAGTGATTTTATGCTTTCCCAAATGATAGAAAGGGGAAACATCAAAACAATTAAAAGCAAAATCAAAGAAATTAGCGGAATAGACATAGAAATTAAATTTTCAGTAAAAAACACAAGCGTTTTAAGCGAAGACAACAAAAAGGAAGAGGAAAAGTCCTCTAAAAAGTCTGAAAAACCCTCTTCCTCTGAAAAAAACTCGGAAGAGGAAATAAAAAAACATCCTGATCTTAGCGAAAACTTTACGTTTGAAACCTTTGTCCCTGGCGACAACAACATGTACGCCTATCAAGCTTCGATGGCCGCCGCAAAAAATCCTGGAAAAAAATACAATCCTATCCTTTTGTATGGCGGAAGCGGTTTGGGAAAAACCCACCTTATGCAATCAATAGGAAATTATATTTACAACGCCAAAAAGGGAAAAATAAAAATATCATACATAAATACAGAATCCCTTATGAATGAATTTACCGATTCACTCCAAAAACAGTCTCCTCAAAAATTTAAAAACAAATTTAGAAACGTTGACGTTTTTTTGCTGGACGACATTTATTTTTTGGAAGGAAAAGAAGGAATTCAAGACGAAGTTTTCTACATTTTTGAAGCCCTATACCAAAAACAAGGGCAAATGGTATTCACTTGCGACCGTCCTATAAACGAGCTTAAGGGAATAAAGGAACGCCTTAGAACAAGGTTCAGCAACGGCGTTTGCATAGACATGCAGCCTCCAAATTATGAAACAAGAAAAGCCATTCTCTTAAAAAAGCTTTCATTAATGGACAGAACTTTAAACGACGAAATAATCGACTTTATTGCCGCCAACATAGAGAGCGATGTCAGAGACCTTGAGGGAGCCCTTAAAAAAGTTGTCGGATATTCAGACTTTATGAACAAAGAATTGACTCTGGATGTAGTCAAACAACTTTTGCAGGAAAGCATAAGTTCAAACCTTGGAGGAAATGTTTCCATCGACACAATCCAAAAGATAGTTGCCGATTATTACGGGATTTCCGTTCAAGAAATAAAGAGCAAAAAGCAAAGCAAAAAAATAGCCTTTCCAAGACATGTGGCTATTTACATTGCCAGAAAATTGACGGAAATGTCATTTACTGAAATAGGAAGCGAATTTGGAGGAAAGGACCATTCCACCATTATGAGCAGTTGCAAAAAAATTGAAGACCAAATAAAGATTGACGCGACATTGGACAACGCGATTAAGAACATGATAAAAGACATAAAAAATAAAAAGTAGAGGAATTTTTAAGATTCTTTAAATTATATTAAATTTATAAATTTTAATAATGATAATAATAAGGAGTGTGGAAAAGTTAAAAGAAGCTTTAATTCTTTACAAGAAAATAAAATGGAATTGTTAAAAAAATTAAAATATTTTCCACAAAAAATACACTTTTCCACAATTTTAAAAGTTTTCCACAATTTTTAAGCAAAGAAAAAACAAAAAATCCATAAAAAAATAAATTTGCAAGACCCTATGCAAAAACAAAGTATTGCGCTATAATAGAAGTCTAAAAGTTTAAGGGAGGATCCTAAAAATGAAGTTTCAATTTGACCGCGACGCGATGATTAAAGAAGTGGCTATCGCTCAGGAAATTATCGCTAACAAAAGCCCTATTTCAGTTCTTTCTAATGTTCTTTTAATTGCCGAAAATAACACGCTTACAATAAAAGCCTCTGACTCAATGGTGGATTACATCACAAAAATTCCTGTAGAAATTCAGGAAGAAGGATCCACAACGATTTACTGCGACAAGTTTATGAAAATCATTTCTAAAGCGCCACAGGGACAAATTGAGTTTGAAAAGAATGACATCACTGTTACGATTCGTCCGTTAAAGGGACGCTTTACCTTAAAGAGCATTGCCAGCGACAAGTTCCCCGAAATCAATTCTTTGCAAAACGGCTCTTACTTTGAGCTTCCTGCCAAAGAGCTTAAGGAAATGATTAGGCAAACTTCATTCGCAGTCAGCGAAGACGAAAACCGCCACTTTATGACTGGCGTCCATTTTGAAAAGCAAGACGACAATTTAATTATGGTCGCCACGGACGGCCGCCGACTTTCATACGCGGAAAAAAATCTTGCCCAGGGAATTCCTGATTTTCCGTCAGCCATCGTTCACACAAAAATTTTGGACTGCGTATTGAAGCACGCCAGCGACGAAGGAAATATTTCTGTAGCCGTCATCGACAAAAAGATTTTCTTTAAGTTCGGCAACTACGAATTCTCTTCACTATTGTTGGAGGGGGAATTCCCCAACTACCGCCGCGTCATTCCTCAAGATTTGGACAAATCGTTCCAAGTTCAAAAAGAGGATTTGCTTGACGCCCTTGACCGCATCGGCATTTACGTTGACAAAAATTCTTTGCGAACAATTTTCAAGTTGACTCCCGGAAAGCTTACAATCTTCTCTCCTGAATTGGATTTGGGAAGCGCCGACGAAGAAATTCCTTGCGAGTATAACGGCGAGGAAGTAATGTTGGCCTTTAACTTCCGCTTCTTGGAAGAGCCGCTTAAATTGACAAACGCCGAGCGCATAGCCTTTGAATTTAAGGACGCCAACAAAGCCGCTATTATGAGAACGGAGCCTAAGTCTGATTACTTCCACGTTATCATGACGATGAACTTGAACTAAAAGCCGCCGCTGCAATTTAATGGCCTTTTTGTCGCTGTCATTTTATAATTTCCGCAATTTGCAAAACGACAAGATCGATTTTGACGCAAAGGAAGTTTATTTTGTAGGACAAAACGGCCAGGGCAAAAGCAACATTCTAGAATCCCTTTACTATTGCGCCTACGGAAATTCATTCCGCACCCACAGCGACACAGAAATCGTAAGGCGCGGCGAAAAAGATTTTTCCATACGAGCCTTGTATCAAGAAAGCGGCGGCGGCACCCGAAGCGTAAACGTCATTTACAAAGACGGCAAAAAAACAATCGAAAAAAACGGCAAGAAAATCAAGGACAGAAAAGAATTGATAAACACGATGCCGTGCATTCTTTTTTGCCATGACGACTTGCGCTTTGTGGAAGGGGATCCAAGCGACCGCCGCTTTTTTTTGGACCAAAGCCTATCGATGTACGACGTTCTTTACATTGATCTTTTGCGCCGCTATCGAACAGCCCTTAAAAACCGAAACGTCTTGATAAAAGAAAACAAGCGCGAAATGCTGGACATCTACGACATTCAGCTTGTAGAAAATGGCTTGGAAATACAAAAGAAGCGCAAGACAGCCGTATTTAAATTCAACGAAATATTCACCCGCCTTTACGAGCAGGTTACGGGAATCGAAGGCCTTACGATAAGCTATGAGCCTAGCTGGAAGGAAGTTAAGGACGGAGTGATGAGCCGCGTTCCAAGCCGAGACGAAGTTTTGGAAATTCTAAAAAGCAAAAGGGAAAGCGACTTTATTATGGGCACGACTTTAAGCGGCCCCCACCGCGACCGGCTGCGATACTTTTGCGGCGGAAAGCCTTTTGTTCCGATTGCGTCGATGGGCCAGCGCAGATTGATAGCTCTTTTGCTGCGCGTTAGCCAAGCGGTTTATTACAGCCAAACTATAAACGAAAAGCCGGTCTTGCTGATGGACGACGTCATGCTGGAATTGGATCCTGACAAAAGGCAAAAGCTCACAAGCCTCTTGCCGGAATACGAGCAATTGTTTTGCACCTTCTTGCCCGGCGAGCCGTACGAAAGGTACATGAAGTCAACGACAAGCGTTTACTTTATCGAGAATGGGGGTTGGAAAAAATGAGCGATGAATTCATAAGCGGCGCCCAAATGATTGCAAAGGTTTTTAAAAGCATTTCCGCAAGCGACATCGAACAAAACTCAAAAATACATAAAGCGTGGGAAGAGACGGTTTCAAAAATTTCAGGCAACGGAGAAAAACTTGCCGCCCACTCTTCCATCGTTGATTTAAAGAATGGAATTCTCTTGGTTGAATGCGACCATCCTGGTTGGAGCCAAATGCTGCAGCTTCATAAAAAATTCATTCTTACAGGATTGAACCGTTTGAGCGGCGGCGTCAAAATTGACTCGCTGGCCTTTAGGGTAAAGGGAAGCGGAGTGAGTTTGGCAAATCCGGAAGAAATCGCAAAACGGGCCGTGGAAAAATACGCGAAGAAAATTGAGGAAGAGCAGCAAAGGTTGGAAGAAATGGGCTATGTGAACAAGCCAGCCGCCGCGGGCGGGGAAGGCGTTCAAGGCCAGGAAGGCGGAGCCGGCCAATTGCCGCCCGAACTGAACGCGATTTTTGAAAGAATAAAAAAGGGCGCCGCCAAAAAGGAGGAGACAAAATGAATTTAGCGCGAAGAAATGTGGTTGTAAAGATTGCGGTCTTTGTATTGTTCGCCATTTTTTACGCGGGCTATCGCTATAATTATTTTTATGCAGAGTCAATTGACGGCGCCTTTTTTAGGACCGTGATTTTTAAGGCGTTAAGCAGCGCGTGCTTTGTCTTTTTTGCTGTGTGGAATTTTTTCACGAACAAGGAAAAGACCGCGGGATACAAGCGCTACTCGATAAAAATTCTTTTTGCTCTTTTCTTTTCGCTTGCGGCCGACGTTTTTATAAAATACAATATCGTCGCTGGAATCTTGGGCTTTTTGCTCGCTCAAATTTGTTTTTTCCTTGCGTTCACCGAATTTAAAAAGCCCACGCTTAAATACATGCTTTTGGTTTTGGCCGTCGTTTGCGCCATTTTAGTTTTTGATTGGTTTTGCCCTTTGATTGCTCTGGAAAAACTTTTTGTTCCGCCTGCGGTGTATTCCGTTTTTGTTGTGGGAAGCGCGTTAAAGTCGGTGGACGCTGTTTCGTTTAAAAACAAGATGGCTTATCTTGTCGTCGTTGCCGGCGTTTTGTTTTTGATTTCAGACTTTTCTTTGCAGTTTTCTGTCCACGAAGTGTGCAAGCTTTCTTGGGCGGGCGACCAAATCATGAACAACTTTAGCAACGTCACGTATTACGCGGCTCAGTTTTTGTTTGCCCATAGTCTGGGCAAAGATTTTTTTGAGGTTGACAATATCTAGTATTTTTCCCATAATAGAAAAGATATGTTGCCAATAGTTATTGCGGTTATTTCGTGTCTCGCCCTTATCGCCGTTTTGAGCATTGTGGGCGGAAGAAGGTCTGGAGGCGGCGAAGGCAAAAGCCGAAAGGTCAGGGGCGCTTCACAAAAAAACCGCGTCCAAATAATCCGGGAGTCAACAAAAAAGCTTTCTCACGATCCATACAACACGCAAGCCCTTTTGCCGTTGGCGGACTTGTATTTTAGCGAAAATCTTTGGGACAAGGCTATAACTCTTTACAACACTTTGGTCGACTTGGCCGCCACTCACCCAGACGTTGACCCGGCCTTGGTTTGCTTGCGCCACGGAATCTGTTGCTACAAGCTTAAGAGAATTCCCGAAGCGCTAAAAAGTTTGGTGACCGTCTATAAATTGCAGTCCGACAGTTTTGACGTAAACTATTACTTGGGCTTGGCATGCTACGAAAACAAAGATTACGAAAAAGCGATTCCTTGCTTTAAAAAAGCCTACACGATAAACCCCGAAGCGACGGGCATAACCATGCCGCTTGGAATGGCGATGTACAAGGCAAAAAAATACCGCGACTGCCTTCCTGTTTTGAGAAAGGCTTTGAACGAAGATCCGCAAAACAAAGAGGCTTTGTTCTCTATGGCCGACGCGATGCAGGAGTGCGGAGCGGGCGACAAGGCGCTAAAGGTTTTTGTCCACCTTAGGCCGGATCCTGTTTACGGACCCAAATCATGCTTGTCGGCCGGCGTAATCCACGCGCGAATGGGACAAAACGAAGCCGCCGTTCAAGACTATGAAATCGGCCTAAAGCTTAAGGACATTCCGACAGAGACTTTCCTGGAATTGAACTACCGCTTGGCGCAGTGCTATTTTTCTACCAATAAAATCGCGCAAGGTTTGACCTGTCTGACTACAATCAACAACACTGTGCCGAATTACAAGGATGTTTCTTCGCTAATCAGCCGCTACAAGGAATTGAACCAAAACACAAACTTGCAGCTTTACCTTACAAGCGGAACCAGCGACTTTGTCGTTTTGTGCCGAAACCTTGTCACAAAATTCTACGCTCACTCATACGTAAAAATTTCTGACGTTGAAGTTTTGCAGGAAACCGTGGACATTCTTTGCGAAGTAGAAACGCCAAAATGGGAAGACGTTGAGTTGTTCCGCTTTTACAGGACGACCGGCGTTGTTGGAGAATTGTTTGTGCGCGACTTCCACGCAAAGCTTAAGGACAAAAAAGTCGACCGCGGCTTTTGCGTCACGCCCGGCGCCTTTAGCGAAGAGGCGCACAAGTATGTCGAGGGCCGTCCGATTGACTTGATTGAAAAGTCTCAGTTGATGGCTCTTCTCAAAAAGATTTCTTTGAAATAACCACTAAATTTCTTTCTCGGTCGTCTCCGCTGTTGGTGTCCGTTAGGAACGGAACTGTCAGCGGAATTGTTTTATAGTCTTGTTCGGTGTAGCCAAGCGAGCCCATTTCTTTCAAGATTTTTTCGCGGCGGGCTTTGTAGGCGGCCAAAAATCCGCCGGGCTTTATCACTGCCAAAAGGCTTTTTAGCATTTTATTGTCCAGCGGCCTAAAGGCTCTGAAAGTAGCGATGTCGAACGAGGCGGCGGGCGTTTTTTCCAATTCCAAATTTTTTACGACGACATTCTTTAGGCCAAGGATTGCCGCGGCGTTTTCCAAAAAGGCGCAGCGCTTGCTCATCCGTTCAACTAAGACAAAATTGTATTGGGGCAGGGCGGCCGCCAAAGGGATTCCCGGAAGCCCGCCGCCACTACCGATGTCGGCTATCGTAGCGTCCCGGTCGTTGGCCAGCGTTTTGATATGGTCCGCCGCCGAAAGGCTGTCCAAAATGTGGCGGACGATGATTTCGTCGCGGTCGTTTGTGTTTACAAGATTGTAGGCCGAGTTGAACAGGACAAGCTCGTTGATGTAGGAATCCATCAAGGGCTTTAGGCGGTCGATTTCTTCCTGCGGAAAATTTAATTTTTGCAAGCCTTGAATAAGTTTCATCTACCTACCGATGTCCAAAAGAAGGTCGGCCATCGTTCCGTCTTGGAGCGAATGGAGGGTGACAAGGTTTCCGACGCGCGAAGCGGTCAAGTTGACAGCGGAACAAAATTTTCCAAGCGGCGTGCCGGCTTTTTTGCTTTGCGAAAGGGTCGGCGTTACGGTGTAGACTGTCTTTGAATTTTGCGTACCGCTGGCCTTGAACAAAAGGTAAAAGGTTTCGGAAATGTTTTCGTTTTCAAAAAGGCATTTGGCGTCGCCGGTAAGCAAAAAGCTTCCGTCGCTTTCGGTGTCGCTAAAGTAAACCTGGACGCACTTTGAAAGCACGTCGTTGGCGTTTACGACAAAGCGCAAGATTTTTGGCGGAAGAGTCGACGGCTTTGTTCCTGTTGACGAGGAGGCGAGGCTTTGGCTTTGCGCCTTTTTTATTTCGGTTAGTTCTGAAAGAATTTTTTGCAATAGAACTTGGTTGTCGCCCGAGGCGTTCGCGCGATTGTAAAAGTTTGACGTTCCCAAAAGCGAAGACACGTTTGTGATTGAACCGCTTTGCGCCATTTGAACCAAGTCTTGCGCCGTTAGTCCCGAAAAGTCCGCGCCGGCCGCGCCTAAAAGCGTTTTTTCCAACTCGCTTGAAGAGGCGGATTTTTTTGTTTGCTTGTCGCCGGCGCTTATGTCTTGCGCCGCCGCGTCGTTGTTAAGAAAGCGCTTTCCCGGCGTGTAAAAAGTTCCGCCCGAAACCGGAGCCGAAATTCTTGGAAGGCTTGGCATTGAAACGCCGGGCGCGACATTCACTGGCTGGACTGGAGCCACAGGGGCGACTGGCGCCGCGGGAGCGTTGGGGCTTTGCGGCGCGGAAGTTTGCGCGAAGGCCGCCGTTCCTAAAAAAGAAAGCGCGGTTGCGGCAAAGAGAGCGGCGGGGAGTTTTTTGGCTTGCGATAATTTCGCTTTACATGTTGCCAAGGCTTTCCTCCACGTATTCAAGGCGTTGCTGCAATTGGTCGATTGTCTTTCGCAGGCGCTTGGCTTCTTTTTCCAGCTTTGTCTTGGGGTCGTCGTCTTGGGCCGCGCGGGCCTTTTTCTTCATCATCTCGCTAACGGTGACGGGGCTGGTGCCCGAAAGCAATTGCTGTTCGGCGGCCGCGCGGTCGTCGGCTTTTTTGATGGAGCTTACAAGCTTCATGTTGTCGTAGCCAAGCGCGGGGTTGACCTGGACCGTTCCGACGCGCTTAAGGTCGCGGACGGCGTTTCTTGGCAGGCACAAAATTCTGTCAACATAATCCTCGTAGCGGATGTCGGCCTCCTCGCAAAGCGTATGGGCCTTGATTAAAAGGCGGCCAAATTCCGCCATCATTTTTCCGTTGGGCTCCAAGTATTCCGACTTGATTTTGTTGGTAAGTTCCACCAGCTCAGGCGAAACCGAAATGTCGATTTTGTAAAAACCCATGTCCTCGGCGATTTTTAAGAGTTCCTGGAAGCGCGCCCAAAAGGCCGCCGTGTGGCTTTTTGCGTTGGAAACGTAGTCCGGGCCGTAAAGGGCGATATCTTCCTCGGTGACCAAGTGGTGGGTGTATTCATGGACGGCGGTGTAAACCAGTTCCGAGTCGCTTTTAAAGTTTTTGTTGTGCAGGATTATTTCGTGCGTGTCGGGCTTGTACAAGCCGTTTACGCGCTTGCTTTCCTTTCCGCTTTGGGTCACGGTAAAGTCCAATTTGGACTCGTGGATTTTAAGCAGCATTTCCTTGATTTTTGCGTTGTCCATAGGTGGAACCATTGTAGCATAGTTTGGGCTTTTTTGCTATACCGATGATGGAAAATAGGCCACGCTTCCGATGCCGCCCGCGGCTATTGACTAATTTCTCCAATTAATGCTATATTAGACAACCATAATTTTATTTTGGAATATTATTTTTTTATATAGGAGATATATGCCATGTTAAGGACATATCAACCGAGCAAAGTAAAGCGCAACAGAAAATTCGGTTTCCGCGCCAGAATGGCGACTAAGGGCGGACGCAAAGTTTTGGCCCGCCGCCGCGCCAAGGGACGCCACAAGCTTTCTGTTTGCGACGAGCACAAGAAGTACTAGTTTTTAGTCTGGATTGCCTATGGAAACAGGTTCGGTTCAAGGCGGAAAGTTTAAGCGCGTTGAGCGGATAAAGAGTCCGGCCGAGATAAAGAATCTGTTTAAAAACGGCGGCAGGGAAGGGGTCAAAGGGGCCAAGTTGTTTTTCGCTAAAAACGATCTTGGCTTTAACAGAATCGCCTTTCCTTTGCCGCGCGGTTACGGAAACGCCGTTCAAAGAAACGCTTCCAAGCGCTACAGTCGCGAAGCATACCGATATTACAAAACATTCCTGAACACCGGATACGACATTCTGTTCTTAGTTTATCCCGGAAACGATTCGTTCAACTCAAGGTGTGTTCAATTTCGAACATTATGCAAAAAGGCAGGACTGATAAAAGATGAATAAACTTTTGCCAAAGTTTTTCCGCGCCGGTATCCGGCTTTATCAAGTCACAATCTCTCCGCTTTTGGGGCCGTGTTGCCGCTATTACCCTTCATGCTCGCATTACGCGATGGAGGCGATAGAAAAATACGGCGCCAGGCGGGGCTTGTCCATGTCTTTCGCTAGAATTCTTCGCTGCAACCCGCTTTGCAAAGGCGGCTACGATCCGGTTCCGTGAATCCATAGGCCATTCTAATTTGGGAGAAAAAGAATGGATAGAAACACCATTATGGCCGTCGTTCTTTCGGCCTTGGTATTGATTGGCTACACAATCGTTCAGGTTAAATTTTTTCCGAAGCCCCAACAGAGCCAGGCGACGGAACAAATTACCGCGGACGCCGCGCACGCTGAGGGCGAGGCCGCCAACGCGCAAGTTCAGTCTTTTGCGCAAGCGGAAGACACAAACGAGCCCGTCATTACAGAACAGCAGTATGTAATCGAAACAAAAAAAGCCCGCGTGACTTTCACCAACAAGGGCGGCGACATCGTAGGCTACGAGTTGCTTGACCACAAGGACAACAAGACAGGCCGCGGCGTGGAGATGGCGGAAAACGTCACCGCCTCAAACCGCGCCTTTGCCCTTAACTTTGGCGGAACGGACGGCAGCGTCGTTAACGACTTGTTCGTCGTAAAGGAGTTCCCCGAAGAGAACGGCGAAAAGAAAATCGCCTTTGCCAAAAAGTATTCGGACTTTACCTTGGTAAAGCAGTACACTTTTAAAGACGACGACTACATGTTCAAGATGAACGTTGTGGTTGACGGCGGCGAAAACTTTACCGCGCTGGACTTTGCCGCAAAGAGCGGCGGCAACGCTTCCTACACTTTGAGGACGTCTCCGCAAGTGGGACCCCAGTTCAACCCAAAAGTGGACCGCTACGAAAGCCGCTCATTCATCGCGCTTAACGAAGGAAAGGGCAAGCGCATCCGCCTTGGAACAAACCAATACAAGGAATACAACAAGCCCTTCAACATCGCCGGAATCGGCGGAAAGTATTTTTGCGAGCTTGTGATTCCAGCCGAAAACGGTAACTTCCAAACGGCCTGGTATTCGACAAACGCTTCCGGCTCCGTGATGGGCGACGCGCAGGCCTTGCTTGTTCGAAAGCCCACGACGCAAAAGCAGACCAACGACGTTTACTATGTTTACGTAGGACCTCGAAACGAAAAGGACCTTAAAAAATATTTGACGGCCGATGCCAACGCCTGGAAGCTTAGCGGCATCCGCTTGACGGACGCGCTTGAGTCCAGCGGCTTTTTGGGCTGGCTTGAGGCGATCCTTAAATTCATTTTGGAAACCCTTTACAAGTTTGTCCACAACTGGGGAATCAGCATCATCTTGATGACAATCATCCTCAAGATCGCCTTGTTCCCGCTTACGATGAAGTCTTCGCTTGGAACGCTCAAGATGCAGGAAATGCAGCCAAAGCTTACCGCGATACAGAACAAGTACAAGGACAACCCGCAGATGATGCAGGCCGAGACAGCCAAGGTTTACCAAGCCGCCGGCTACAATCCGATGAGCGGCTGCCTTCCGATGATTTTCCAAATGCTCTGCTTGTTCGCGATGTACAACTTGTTCAACAACTACTTTGAGTTCCGCGGCGCCAGCTTTATCAAGGGCTGGATTGACGACCTTAGCGACGGCGACAGCGTCTACCAGCTTAAGACGTTCATTCCGCTTGTGGGAAACCACATCCGCGTTTTGCCTGTAATCTATTTGGTGTCGCAGTTGTTCTACGGAAAGATCACGCAAATGGGCGGAACGCTCCAAAGCGCGCAAAGCTCCGGACAGATGAAGTTTATGACTTACGGCTTGCCCTTGATTTTCTTCTTCTTGTTCTACAACGCGCCAAGCGGATTGATTTTGTTCTGGACTGTGAGCAACGTCATTCAGATGATTCAGCAAGTTATCATCAACAAGACAAAGCTCGCCGCCTCCGCCCAAAAGCCCAACGTGGTTGACGTAAAGGCCAAGGTTCACGGCGGCAAAAAAAGAAAATAATATTTTGGGAGAAATATATGACATACGAGTACGAAGGAAAAACAGAAAAAGAAGCGATTGAAAAAGCCGCCCAGGAATTGGGATTGGAGCGCGACCAGTTTGACGTTGAGATTCTTGAAACGCAAAAGAACTCATTGTTCAAAAAAGGCTTTGTGAAAATCCGCGTTCACACCGAAGGAAACACTCCGGTCGCCGAAAAGGATTACGCCGCCGAGCCTCGCGCTCCGAGAAGCCACGTGGCCAACCCGATTCCCCAGGACGAGTTTGAGCAAAAGCTCATCGACTTTGTGACCCAGGTTATCCAAAAGATGGGCTACGAGGTCAAGGTTGAGATTATGTTCCGCGAGGAGCGAAAGATTGGAATCAAGCTGCAGTCTGAAAGCTCTTCAATTTTGATCGGACGCAAGGGAAAGAACCTTGACGCCTTGCAGCTTTTGATGAACGTTTACGCCGGCCACCTTGGACGCGAGGACATCCGCGTGATTTTGGACACGGAAAACTACCGCATCCGCCGCGAGGAGACTTTGGTCCGCTTGGCCTACACGACGGCCGACAAGGTCCGCTCTTACAGAAAGTCAATTTTGCTTGAGCCGATGAATCCCTTTGAGCGCCGCCTTATCCACACGACTTTGAACGACATCCCGGACATTGAAACCAAATCTGAGGGAGATGGTTTATATAAGCAGGTGCGCGTTCTTTACAAGGGCGTCATCTAAGGATTTGCATTGAAACTGTTTTTGAACAAAAAGGCGCTTTGGCTGGCTTGCGCGGCGGCTGTGTTTTGCGCGGCCGCCTTTGGCCAAACAGACTCGGAGCGCCTTGAGGCCGAAAAGAATTGCAAGAGCCGCGTCCTTAGCTTTGAGGACCGCGACTTGCGCCTTTTGCCGGCCGGCGAGTTTTCGGACGCGATTAAGAATTACGTTTTTGGCGCGTGGACGCAAAAGTGCGGCCATGCCGTCGAAAAGGTTTACGCCGTTCCCAAGGAAAAGCTGGGCGCGGATTTTTCCATGCAAGACGTTGGCGCCTTGATGCGTTCCATCGGAAAAATGCAGGGAATGCTTTACTACAGCAGAAGCGACCAGGACTGGGGCGTTTTGTACAGTTCCGCCTACAGAATAGACGGGCCAAAGGGCGACAAGGCTGCCCCCGACTTGACCGAAGGAAGCGCCGACGGAAAGACAATCTACGCCTTTATGGACGACCACACCTTTGGAAAGAGCAAGTACAAAATCACCTACAGGCAGAGCGAAAAAGAGCTTGCGATGTTCATGGAGAACGTGTCGCCGCTTTGCTACGGCCCGATAAAGGCCGTGCAGGCCGGAGGATTCAAGATGTGCGCCGACGTCATCGACGCGGGCGACAAGCTTTTGGTCTACATGTGCGACTACGCCGAATTTAAAATCCTAAGCGCGCTAAAGCAAAGGCTTAACAATTCCTTTGACGCGCGGCTTGAGGCGATTTACCTTTGGTTTGTAAAGGAGATTCACGCAAAATGAAAATTTTGAATAAAAGAAATTTGTTCGCGGCTTTGGTTGGAGCGGTATTGCTCGCTTCCGGCTGCGCCCAAAACAACAAGATGGAGAAAAAGACTATGGACGCATTGAAAGGAAAGGAAGGCGTTTTTGCCGTTCTTAAATTGCCAAAGGGCGAGGTTGCCCTTGAACTTTTTTACAAGGACACGCCGCTTACTGTCACAAACTTTGTGGGCTTGGCCGAAGGAACGATGGACGCCGCCAAGGGAAAGCCTTTTTACGACGGACTTAAATTCCACCGCGTAATCAGCAAGGCCAACGGCGACGACCAGGACTTTATGATTCAGGGCGGAGACCCGGAGGGAACCGGACGCGGCGGCCCCGGCTACAGATTCGCCGACGAGATTGTAAGCAAGCACACTTTTGAAAAGAAGGGCGTTTTGGCCATGGCCAACGCGGGCCCGGGAACGAACGGAAGCCAGTTCTTTATTACTGTCGCTCCGACAACTTGGCTTAACGGAAAGCACACGATTTTTGGAAAGGTAATCAGCGGCCAGGAAGTCGTTGACAAGACCTTGCAGGGCGACGTGATTGAAAAAGTCACGATTGTCCGCCAGGGAAGCGACGCGGAAGCCTTTAAGGCAAGCCAAGCCGACTTTGACGCCTTGAACAAGGCCGCCGTGGAAAAGGCGCGCGAGGCCAAGGCCAAGCAGTACGAAAGCCAAATCAAGTTGATTGAGAAAAAGTGGCCGGGCTGCCAAAAGAGCGAGGACGGCATTTACTACACAGTCACCAAGGAAGGAAAGGGCGACGTTTGCGGCGGCGGAAAGAACGTTGCCGTCCACTACAAGGGCTTTTTGCTTGACGGAAGCGTCTTTGACCAGTCTGCCGGTCGCGGACCCTTGGAGTTCGCCACCGCCGGCGGCCAGATGATTCCGGGCTTTGACATTATGGTTCAGCAGATGAAGGTTGGCGAAAAGCGCACGATTCTTTTGCCGCCGGACTTGCACTACGGCGAGCGCGGATATCCGGGAGTGATTCCGCCGATGTCATACATTGGCTTTGACATTGAACTGTTGAGCGCAAAATAGTATACTCTTAGGGAACGAAAAAAGGCGGCGGCTTTTGGGCTTGCCGCCAATTTTTGGGCGGGAGACTTTTATGGACCAAGCGCAGAAACAGCAATTTTTCACCTCGTTCAGCGAGCGGGTCAACGATGTGGTTGTGGAAGCCAAGATGGCGGAACTTACGGCGAGCGCGCGGACTTTTAGCGAGATGGGCTTGTTTCCGCAAAGCAAGCAGTCCCTTTGGGGCTTGATTGTGGTTTGCTCGCGCAGCCTGTATTTTTACGTTCCCTCCGAGGAAATGGCGCTTATGTCGATGATAAGCGCGGGCGCCAGCGTAAAGACGGTGGAGGAGCAAATCTTTTGCTTTAACAACATCGACGGCCTGCAGTTCAAGGCGCCCAAAAAGCCTTGGTTTAAATTCTTTAGCCCGGAAACAATCGAGTTTTCCTTTATCGACAACGGCCACGAAATCCGCGGCCTTTTTAACGTGGCCCAAAACGCCAACGCGCTTTTGGAAAGCATGCTAAAAGCCTACCGCGCGTGAGCAAATTGAACGCAAGACCAAAAAGCGCGGCTGACCTTACAATTCTGTGCAAAGTCGTTGATAATTTTGGCGACATCGGCTTTGTCTACAGGCTGGCCAAAAATCTTGTTCAGTTGAATCCTCAGCGCGAAATCCGAATCGCCGTTGACAATTTGACGGCCTTTAACAAAATCGAGTCCAGGGTTGACCCGGCCTTGGCGGAGCAGGTTTTGGAAGTCGTCTGCGCGGATTCTTTGCAAGCCCAAGAAGGCGCGGGCAAGGCGGGGAACGAAGGCAAGCCCAAGACTGCGGGCCGCCTGAAAATCTTTGACGCGACCAACGCCGCCGTTTGCGCGCGCGAATGGACAAAAAAGCCTGCCCGAGTGATTTTGGAATGCTTTCAGTGCGGCCGCCCTGACTGGCTGGAAGCGCTGCTGTTTGACGGTGTGACGCGCGCCCTAATCATTAACATAGACTACCTGACGGCGGAAGACTACGCCGAAGAATTCCACCGCCTAAAAAGCGGCACGCGAAGCCCCCTTGTTCGCAAAGTGAACTTTATGCCGGGCTTTACCGCAAAGACCGGCGGCCTGATATTGGACGCGGCGGCCACGGAAAATGGATTCATAGCTAAAACTGCCGGGCCGCAAATCCTGATGTTCAGCTATCCCAAGGACTTTACCCCGATAATCCGCGCGATATTAAGATGGAACAAGGCCGCTCAAGTAAACCTGGCCCAGGGCGCCGGAAAGGAAAGCTTTTTGGCGGCAAATGAAAACTGTTTGCAAGAGCAAAAGGCGGGCGGCCTCTTTGTCCGCGAGCTTCCCTTTCTTTCGCAAGAGGAATGGGACAAAAACCTTTACGCGCAGGACATTCTTTTTGTTCGCGGAGAGGATTCGCTTAGCCGCGCCTGCCTTAGCGGAAAGCCCTTTGTTTGGCAGGCCTACTTGCAGGACGACAACTACCAGCTGGTAAAAGTCCGCGCCCTTTTGGCCCGGATGCGGCCCCACTTTGACGCCGGCGACTTTGCCGCGCTGGAAAATTTTTGGCTATTGTACAACGGCGCGGAAAGTTCCGGCAAGCCTAAGACTGCGGGCGCGGCGATGGAAGAAGCCTGCTATGAGTTTTTGGAACGTTCCGACAAAATGAAAGCCGGCTTTGAGGCCTTTGCGCGGAGCTTGTTTGAGCTGGGGAACTTTGCAGAGAAGCTGGACGAGTTTGTAAGCTCGCAAGAGCTTTAAAAAACAGAACAAATCGCAAGTTCTACTTGCATTTTGTTCTGTTTTGCTTTATAATTTAACTATGGTTCAGATAAAACGGCTTTCAGAAGCGGAATTAAAGCGCTGCGCGGACTATTTTCCTGTTGTCACAGTTTTGGGACCCCGCCAGTCTGGAAAGACGACGCTTGTAAAATCATTTTTCAAGGACTACTCCTATATAAATCTTGAGGACCCTGAGTTTTACAACCTCGCCAAGAATGACGCGAACGCATTTTTTAGCATGATAAAAGGTCCGGCCATTATAGATGAAGTTCAACGCATACCTGAACTTTTAAATAAGATTCAAATAATCGTTGATGAAAAAAAAGCGAACGCCCAGTTCATTCTGACAGGAAGCTTTCAGCAGGGGTTAAAATCGGCAATTTCCCAATCGCTTGCAGGAAGAACCGCAATAATCAACCTTCTTCCGTTTTCCATTCAGGAGTTAAAATCCGCAAACATGGATTTTTCAAAAGACGAGTATTTGTATCAGGGATTTATGCCTCGCCTTTATGCGGAAGGCCAGCCAGCGGATTTGCTTTACCGCTCATATTTCCAAACTTATGTCGAGCGCGACGTGCAGACGCTTTTAAATGTAAAGAACAAGGCTCTGTTTGAAAAGTTCCTTCATCTTCTTGCAGGCCGCATTGGACAGGTTGTTAATTATGAATCCCTTGCCAATGACGCTGGAGTTTCAAGGACGACGGTTGAGCAATGGATTTCTGTCTTGGAATCTTCTTTCATAATTTTTAAGCTTGAGCCATATTTTGAAAACTATACAAAGCGACTTATAAAATCGCCCAAAATTTATTTTTATGAGCCGGGTCTTGCTTCATATCTTTTGGGAATAAAAAATCCTGACCAGGTTTCCCGCGACCCGCTTGTGGGAAATCTGTTTGAGAATATGGTCATGGTCGAAATCTTAAAAAGCCAGTTCAATAAGGGAATGGAAAAAAGCCTGTATTATTTTAGAGACAGCAAGGGCTTTGAAATTGATTTGATAATTGCGGACGGAAGGAAAATCATTCCTGTGGAAATAAAGTCAGCCTCAACATACAACAAGGAGTTCGCTAAAAATCTGAAAAAGATGAGCGCGTTCGCTCCAAACGCATTTTCTCCAACAGTTGTGTACAGCGGAGATTTGGAGTTTGAATCTGACGGAGTGAAATACATGAATTTTAAAAACTGCGGAAATCTGGTTTAGAGGCAAAACAGGGAAGTTTGCGCAAAAGCTGGACGAGTTTGTGGCGGAGTGGGCGAACTAGGAGACTATAAATTTATTTGAACTAGCGCTATAATAAGCTGGTTATGGCAAAGCAAAAAAATCCATACGAAATAGATTTTGAAGAGTATATTCGCCACACGGACGCAAGCAAAAAAGAAAAGACGCTGGCTTGGTCTACAGCCATCGGTTTGCAGCAAGTGGATGGACTTACTCCGTCTTCGTATTTGTATGAAACCGCAAGACGCAATATCGAAGGCGACATTTCTTTTGACGAAGCAAAAAGACTTGTCGATTCATATTATAAAAAAAAGACTGCGAGAAATACAGATGAAGACGAACGAACGGAAGAAGCCGATAAAGTAGCTAGCCGAATCGCTCAAATTCTAAGCCAACCGTCTTTTACTTTTGCCCCCTCGCAACTTATTGCCATTCATAAAGAACTCTTTAAAGGCTTATTTAAATTTGCCGGAAAGATTCGGGATTATGACATTACAAAAAGAGAATGGGTTTTAAATGGCGACACAGTTATGTATGGAGCGGCGTACGAATTAAAAGACGCGCTTAATTATGATTTTGAGCAGGAAAGAGGCTTTAATTACACTGGCATTTCGGATGATGAAAAGATAAAGCATATATCATTTTTTGTATCCCGCTTGTGGCAGATTCATCCGTTTGGCGAAGGAAATACAAGAACAACAGCAGTTTTTGTAATTAAGTATTTGCGTTCCATAGGCTTTAAAGCGGATAACGACATCTTTGCCCAAAACTCTTGGTATTTTAGGAACGCGCTGGTTCGCGCAAACTACACAAATGTCGAAAAGGGAATACAGGAAAAGCCCATATATTTGGAACGATTTTTTAGAAACCTTTTGCTCAATGAACATCACGAATTGAAAAACAGATTCACTCATATTGATTATGACGAGTACATGAAAAAAAGTTCACAGAAAGGTTCACAGAAAAGTTCACAGAAAATTATAGAGATGATAAAACAAAATTCAGAAATTACCACTCAAGAAATGGCTGATAATTTAGGAATAACACGCAGAGCGGTAGCCAAATCAATTGCAAAATTACAAGAACAGGGCGTTGTTCGCCGTGTAGGAGCCGACAAAGGTGGCCATTGGGAACTTTTGAATAGGGAGGATGTCGATGGTTAAGAAAAATTTTTTGTTCGCGCTGGCGGCGCTTGTGGCGATGGAGGCGAATGCTGTGGGATTTAAGACGTTTTCTATGGCGGAAGGAATTGAGATGGCCAAGGGCAATCCTAAGGCTGTGATTGTCGACGTTCGCCGCGACGACGAATACAAGGCCGGCCACATTCCCGGAGCGCTTCTTTTGACGCTGGAAAAAATCACAAAGGAAAGCGCCGCAAAAGTTTTGCCCGACAAAAGCCAGATGATTTTTATCTACTGCCGCAGCGGCCGTCGCAGCAAAATCGCCGCCAACAAACTGCTTGAACTAGGCTACACAAACCTAATCGAGTTTGGCGGCATCCTGGACTACACCGGCCCGGTGGAGAAGTGAGATTTAAAGAAACCAGGGAACTTTCTAATCAAAGAAAGTTCCCTGAGGTTTGCAAGCCAATAACTTATGCCGCGATTGTGATTGCTTTGCTAATGGCGGTGACAGGAGACTTTAGCTCTTTGTCGCCGGAACAATAGCGAGTCCGCAATACAATGCAATAGGCGGATTCGGTCAAGTCGTCTGGAACGTAGAATTCAAGGGACTTGGGCTTGTTGGCGCTGATGGTTTCTTGGCTTACAGCCGTCCATTTTGTTTCGTCCAAGCAAACCGTTCCGTCGGATTCCAGCGGAGCGAACCAAATGCCGGAACTTTGGCCAAAAACTTTAAGACGCGTGCCTATGATTTTGACTCCCTTTCCCTTCATCAAAACGCGGTCTTCGTTTTGGTTGAAGGTGTTGATGATTCTGTCAAAGACCGGATTGGAATCTGCGATGACGACTTTGTCAACCTTAAGGTTGTCAACGGCCTCTTGCGCGGCGGCGCTGGGCGTAAAGCAAATCTTAAAGCCGGGAATGCTGGACTCGCTGGGATTTTCGCCAGTGACAGTTCCGGCCACGCCGATGTACATTGTTCCAATTCCAAGAACGTCAACAGCGTTGCCGTTTTGACAGGCTCTAATCATTTCTTTTCCAAGAAGGTTGGCCACATGTTGAACCATGTAGGGGCTTACGCCCTCGTTCTTTTCGGAAATTGAAGCGATTAAGTTTTCAAGAGTTACAGTGTTTCTTGTTACACGACCAATAAATGAATTTTCGTCAGTCTTGAACTGATTCTTTCGCAGAGTCACGCTTAAAATGCTGTCTGCGTTTTTAAAAGTTGCGGATGACATAATTTTATGCTCCTTATAATTTAACAATAGTTTGCCGTTGCCGGACAACGCCGGTTTTGGGAAAAACTTAAAAGACGGAGCGAATCTTTCGGGCGCCGCTTTTAAGAGGAATTCCTTGACAAGGAGCATAGATTTCTGTATACTAGAAAAATCAATTTTAGGTTCTGTATGCAGAATCTATGCATGGCCCTTTGTTTAATTGCAGTTAAACAAGGGGCTTGTTTTTTTGCCGTCAGGCATTTTTTAACCTCCTTTGAATTTGGTTTTGCTCCCAGATTTTGGGAGCTATGTTCTTGAAAAAGTTTTCCGTCAAAAGCTTGTGGTGCTTGCAGTAATAGGCGGCAAGGGCAAGTTGGTTTTTGCCTATAAAGGACGAAAAACCGGCCTTGTCGCCGGTGTCCATCTTTAAAAGCTCCTCTTCGCTAAAAACAAGAAGGGCTGTGAGCACGTCCGTAATGTTTTCGTGGATTTGCAAGATGACCATTTTTGAAACTGGATCAAGCCGCTCAAATTCCGGCAGGCCGAAATTTATCTTAAAGTAATTTATGAGGCCCCAATGGGCCACTTCGTGGGCTATGGAATACAGGGCGTCAAAGTCGCCGCTCAACGCCAAAAGGTAGACAGATTCCCTGACGCCGATTTCATGGCGCCGCTCGGAATGTTTGTAATAAGCGTTTACGCTGTCCTTGCAATTCCAATCGCTGTCGGCGACTATGCAAAATTCAAACTGCGCGTCCGCATAGCAAAGCTTGTTTTCGGCTATGTTGAGCGCCGGAAACGCTTGCGTCAAATCAAGGCCTAAAA
The DNA here is from genome assembly GCA_002391235.1 of Treponema sp. UBA4377. GTDB lineage: Bacteria > Spirochaetota > Spirochaetia > Treponematales > Treponemataceae > Treponema_D. The sequence goes on along the minus strand of DGRX01000004.1, from coordinate 7,006 downwards.
ACTTTTTGAACTCAAAAGCCATCTTCTTAAAATCAACAACCATCATAATGAGGGCTGTTCCCAACGCTGTAAACTCTTCCGCCATATAACCTCCTTGCTACATAGACGCAACCTGTGACTTGATTTCCTGCAAAAGTTCCTTTACCCTTGCAAGCTGATCTCTGTTCATTTGCGACAAGTCGTGCGCAAACATAACAGCAGTGTCCACATATTCAGGCAACAATTCCTTGTCCTGAATGCCCGCAAGGCCGATTTCGACCTTGTTCCTTGATTCCGCGACGAGCCTGGCGAATTCAAGTTTTTGCTCCTCCGAAAGACCGTAGTTTGCAAAAAGCGCGTCTTTCAGTTCTTCCGGCGCAGTCCTCTTGCCGTTTTCTATCGCCGAAAGATACGCGGCGGAAATATTCAATACTTTCGCCATGTCGCCCAAGCTCTGTTCGTTGTCAATGCGCAGTTTCCGAAGAAACTTTGCAATGTCTGTCATAAAAACCCCTTTTACGGCCCAGCCGCAGGTAATTTTTTAAGGTTTAGGCCGAAGCCTAACCTCCACACCTCTTTTGACAGTTCAAATATTACCACAGGTAGTTTATTTTGTCAATACTAAAAGATAAAAATATTCACAAATTGTGAATAGGGTCAAAACAGGCCTTTCCATAGGTAAGGAATAACCCCGTTTGGGGGTTGTGGAATGGACGGGATAGACACTGCGGAAAATGACAAAAATTTTGAGAAATCGTGATATTTTTGCAATAGAGGTCTGCACTTGTGGAAAAATCATATACAATAGTATAAAATATTAGAGCAAATGATGGAAAGAATAGTTATTTGCAGGTTCTTGAATGTTATTGTACTGAATTCGGTATAATTAGCAATGTTGCATAAAAAGCGCAAATATATGTTATAATTTGAGATAAAAGTAGAGGCATATAAATGTTTGGAAATACACTTGTAGACAATTCACCTAAACTTAAGCTTGTAGATACATTGAATGAAATTATTTCAATGCCTGAAATAAATGAAATCTGTATTGCTACAGGTTATTGGGATTTAAAGGGAACTTCTCTTGTTACAGATTCTCTTATTAGTTTCTTGTCTCGTGATAATACAAAACTTAGGCTTCTTATTGGTAAAGATCCAAATGTGTTCAAAAAAGATTTGACCGCGGATGCTTATAAAAATGCGAAGATTTATCCTCAGGATTATTTGAAAATTGATTTACAGAACGTCGAAATGAACGATGAACACTATCAAAAGGCTGCAAAAATGCTTATTGATAATTGTTCGGGAGATAATCCTAGAATTCAAGTTCATATCTTTGAACTGAATGAAGATGATGAAAGTCAGTTTTTTCATTCAAAATGTTACATCTTCATGAGTACAAAAGGAAAAACTTGCGGAATCATAGGAAGCAGCAACTTTACAAAAATGGGATTGGAAGGAAATTCTGAACTAAACTTTTTGGATATAGATTCTTCCCATATTACAGCAAAGCCAGATGAATATAGTCCATTTAAGGGACATTATTATTGGTTCAATGAAAAATGGAATCTGTCCAAGGATTGGACAAAAGAGTTTGTAATTGAAGTAGGAAACTCTCCTGTTGGAACAAAAGCAAAAACTAATCCAAAGATAACACCTGTTCCTATAACTTTAGAAAAACTTACTCCTTATGAAAACTACATAAAATTACTACAAGATAAATTTGGCATGATTACGGATGCTAATTTTAAATCTATTTTAACTGGCTATTTACCAGAAGACATAAAACCGCTTGAATACCAACTTAATGCCGTTCAGCAGTGTTATTCATATATGATTCAGCATGGTGGCTTTGCGTTGGGTGATGTTGTAGGTTTGGGTAAAACAATCGTTGGTATTTTACTAATCAAATATTATATTGAAGTTGCGGCATCATTGAATAAATCTGATAAGGTGTTGATAATTGTTCCTCCTGCAATTAAGTCTTCATGGGTCGATACAATTAGGAAGTTCGATAAGAATCAGACAGACAAAATAGAAGAACATGTAAAATTTTTAACTACAGGTAGCCTTAATCATCTTTCGGATGATTTTTCAGAGGAAGAGTTAAGCGATGCAGAGGACGCTATTGAAGATGATGAGGATAGTTTTACACTATCTTCAGAAGATAAAAAAGAAGCAGTCAAAGATATGAATCCAGAGATGAAGACATTCTCTACTGATTCAAAAAATTATGGACTTGTAATTATTGATGAAAGCCATAAATTCCGTAACGCTGGTACAGAAATGTATATTGCTCTTTCAGAATATCTTGAAACTGTTAATGCTCGTACTGGATACTATCCGTTTATTGGTTTACTTTCTGCAACCATGCAGAATAACAGTCCGCGTGATATTCAGAATCAGCTTTATCTTTTTGAACACGAGCCTAAAAATTCTACATTTGAGAAAGTTGAAGGCCGTGACTTGGAACATTTCTTTGCAGAAGTAAATAGAAAATATGCCTTGCTTATTCATTCAAAGAAACAAGGTCTTGGTATTGAACAATCATCATTTACCTCTGACCCGAATACTAAAAAAGAATTGATTGAGCTTTCAAAAGAAGTTCGCGAAAAAGTTTTAAGTGATATTCTTGTAAGGCGTACACGAACAGATATTAAAAAGCATTACGCAGATGATTTAAAATTTCCGACAGTACATGGACCAGAAAATCTATATTACACAATGGATAAAAAACTAGCACAACTATTTTCTGACACAATGAATATGATTGCGCCAAAAATTGAAGCAGGAGAAATCTTTGCATCTGAAGGCCTTGGATATTATCGTTACAGAGCGACAATGTTCTTAGATAGCAAATATGATAAGGTTTATTCAGGAAGAAACATGACGGCTCAGCGTTCATCAAATCAGCTTGCCCGCATTATGCAAATTCTTCTTGTAAAGCGCCTTGAAAGTAGTTTTGAAGCCTTCAAGGAATCTTTGAGAAACTTCCAGAGATATACTCAAAACATGATAACAATGTGGGAGAATGACACAATCTTTATTTGCCCTCAGATTGATGTAAATAAGGAATTGAATATTAAAGAAAAACAAGAAAAAAATCCTGATAAAGTAATAACACTTGAAACTTGTTTTGACGACATAAGGGCAAAAATAGAAAAACTAAATAAAGAAGGCAAAAACGAAAAGAATCAGAATGCCGAATATAATTGTGCAGATTTTAAGACCTTTGGTTCTGATAAGAAAACATACATTGACTATCTAAAAACGGATTTAGAAAAAATCAATGACCTTGTAGACCGTTGGAATGAAAATGATTATGACCCGAAATTTGACAGATTCAAGTCAGCACTAAGAGAAAGTTCCGGTCTTTTCTGTAAAGAAAGAAATATTCCGCACAAACTCGTTATTTTCTCGGAAGCAATCAGTACTGTAAAATCTTTAAGCCGTGCCGTTGAAAATATTACTGGAAAAGAACCTCTTGTAATTACTGCGGCTAATCGTGATGAAAAAGAGCCAATAATCAAAGAAAACTTCGATGCAAACTATGATAAAGCAAAACAGAAAAATGATTATGACGTAATCATTACAACAGAAGTTCTTGCCGAAGGTATCAACTTGCATAGGGCAAATTCAATTTTGAACTATGACACACCATGGAATTCTACAAGGCTTATTCAGAGAATCGGTCGTGTAAACCGTATCGGAAGTGAAAACGAAAATATCTATGTTTACAACTTCTATCCTTCTAGCCAGGGCGATGAACAGATTAACCTTGTACAGAATGCCTACACTAAATTGCAGTCTTTCCATACTATGTTTGGCGAAGATGCCAAGATTTTCAGTCAGGAAGAAGAGCTTTCAGAAGGTAATTTTGAAGCCATTGTAGATGGAGAAGAAAGCCCTCAGGAAAAATATATTTCTGAATTAAAGCAATATAGAGATACAAATCCTGAGCGGTATGATTTTATCCAGAAGCTTGAAAATGCTGAAGAAAAAGGTTTTAGTCCTGTTCTGCAAGATGAAAAAGGAAATACTTATTTTGCAATAAAAGTTAAAAACAAATACGGATGTGTTTATGTAAAAGTTGCAAAAGATTTACAGGCTCAGGTTATAAATTACATGGATATGTTTGATTCATGTAAATGTAAGACCGATACAGTCGCCAATGATTTTACTTCAATTCCAGATATTGAAGCTAAAAGAAAGGCCTCTTTGGATGCTTACAATGTATTTGAAAATAAATTGAGCAAAGCTAAAAATGCAAAAGTTGATGTTACAAATGTACTAGTTAAAGCAAACAAATGGATTACAAGCGGAAAACTTTCTAAAGAATCTATGAGTTTAATTGGCCAGGCTTTAAAATCTATAAAAGGTGGAAATATAACTCTTGCAAAACGTTTGGAAAAATTCCTTACAGAATTGGGAGAACCTGATAAACTACTCATTCCTGTAACTGATGAAGATATTATATATATGATTCAACAGGAACTTGGAAACATAACTAATGTTAATACGCAGAAACATGGCGAAGCATATATTTATGCCGGATTCTATTACTAGCTGGGGAAGAAGATGGAAAATAATACAAGCCTTATAATGTATACGACCGAAGATGGAATAACCAAAATTCAGGCCACCTTTGATAAAGATACGGTCTGGCTTTCCATAGACCAGATGGCAGAGCTTTTCCAAAGGAATAAATCTACTATCTCCCGTCATATCAAAAACATATTTGAAGAAGGGGAATATGTTAGTGATTCAGTTGTTGCAAATTTTGCAACAACTGCCTCAGACGGAAAAACCTACCAGGTAGAATATTATAATCTTGATGTAATTATTTCTGTTGGCTATCGTGTAAAATCATTGCGAGGAACACAATTCAGAATCTGGGCTATGAAGATTCTAAAAGAGTATATGCAGAAAGGCTTTGCTCTAGATGATCAAAGGCTAAAAGAACTTGGTGGTGGTAACTACTTTGATGAACTTTTGGCTAGAATCAGGGATATTCGCTCAAGTGAAAAAGTCTTCTGGCGCAAAGTTCTTGATATTTATGCTACAAGCATAGATTATAATCCCAGTGCAGAAAGCTCAATTGCCTTTTTTAAGCAAGTTCAGAATAAAATGCATTGGGCGGCTCATAAACATACTGCCGCAGAAATTATTTATGAACGTGCAGACAGTGAAAAACAGAATATGGGGCTTACTGGCTGGAGCGGAAAAGAAATTAAAAAGACAGATGTTGAAATCGCAAAAAACTATCTTTCTGAATCAGAACTGGATGCTTTAAATAAAATTGTTACTGCTTATCTGGATATTGCAGAAGTTAGAGCATTAGACCATGAACCAATGTATATGAAAGACTGGCTTGAAACAATCGATGATTATCTTAAAATGACTCGTCGTGAAATACTTTCAACGGCTGGCCGTATTTCACATACTCAAGCATTGGACAAAGCTCATGACGAATATAAAAAATACAAACAGAAAGAAAAAGACAGGCTTTCTCTTGTAGAAAAACACTTTTTGGAAAGTATTGGCGAATTAGATAAAATTGAGGAGAAATCAAAATGACAAACTTTAGACCGATTTTTGAAAATGACTGGTGTGGAATTGAAGTATTTCTTAAAGATGTATTATCTCCTGTTTTTGGCGATTATGAACAAGGGTATGATGTTCTTACCAATGAACCAGAAGTTTGCGAAAAAGCAAAAAATGCAAACATTACAGAAATTCGCCATGCCGCAACTTTTGATTTTTTTGGAAGCGAGCTCAAGGTCTTTGATATTACCGTAGGAGACAATAAAAAACTTGAAAATAACAAAGTTGGAATTCAGGCTCTTGTCCGTCAGTATATAAATCAGTTTGAAGGCGCTCTGATAATTTTCCATCATCAGAATGTGAAAAATCAGGAATGGCGCTTCTCATTTATTGAAAAAAAAATAAATGCAAAAGATTCCACTTCTGCAAAGAGATATACGTATATTCTTGGAAGACATTTGCCTGCAAGAACTATTTCTGAAAGATTTGCATATCTTGAAGCCCACAAAGATGTTCTTACGCTGAAAGATTTAACGGATGCTTTCAGTGTAGAATCCCTTACAAAAGAATTCTTCGGTCAGCTTTTTACCTGGTATAGTGACTGGGCCTGCAAAGTATGTAAATTCCCAAGCGATAAATGCATCGCGGCAAATGCAGACCTTACAACAGAAAAAAATGAAATAAACCTTATTCGCTTGATTACACGAATCATGTTTGTCTGGTTCATCAAACAAAAGAATCTTATTCCGACATGGATTTTTAATAAGAATGAACTTGCAGAAATCCTTACGGATGCAGATTTATCTTCTGACAAAAAAGGCAACTACTACAATGCAGTTTTACAGAATCTTTTCTTTGGGGCATTGAATAAAAAGATTGAAGAAAGAGCCTTTGCGGAAGTCTCAAAAGCTGGTGTTGCAAATGAGCAGTATGGAATAAAAACATATTTTAGAGATGCAAATGAAGGTTCTTTCTTTAAACTTTCGCCAAAGGAGATGGTAAAAAAATTCCTTGATGTTCCATTCTTAAACGGCGGTTTGTTTGAGTGCCTTGATTGGGATGAGCCGATTAAAAACAACACAAGCCACAAAGTTCATTATGTAGATGGCTTTAGCCGCGATAAAGAGAGAAGAGCATTTGTTCCAAACATTCTTTTCTGGAATGAAGATGAAAAGCAGCCAGGTCTTATCACAATCTTGAGCCGTTACAATTTTACCGTAGAAGAATCAACTCCAAGCGATGTTCAGGTTGCTTTGGACCCGGAGCTTTTGGGAAAGATTTTTGAAAACCTTCTTGGAACCTATAACCCCGAAACAAGAGAAAGTGCCCGTAAGGAAAGCGGTTCTTTCTATACTCCGCGTGAAATAGTTTCTTACATGGTGAACTCTTCAATAAAGGCATATTTGCAGGAAAAAGTGCCTGATGTAAGCGAAGAGAATCTTGAAAGACTTACAAATGACAATAAAGCCGATGATTCAGAAAT
>DGRX01000030.1:78998-159085 GCA_002391235.1 Treponema sp. UBA4377 | reverse complement strand
CCGTATTCAAGCGACCTAAACCTTACCGAGCAGGCGATTGAAATCGCTTTGGGAAGAAGGCCGCAGACTTTGGAGTCCTACCGTTTTCCTTTGGACATAGACGGCGCGCCCTTTAAGATGTTCGCCTACAATTCCTCGCGTTCGTCCGCCGAGCGCGCGTGGATTTCAATTCCGGGCCGAGTCAAGGAAGTCATCGGCTTGGACGACGCGGCTAGGATACCCGGCGCCCGCGACATTTTTCCACGCGCGAAGGAAGGCGACAGAGTCGTGTTCCCGCGCAACAACGTTGAAAAATGCGGCAACGTTATTTCTGTCGCGGCTACAAGGGAACAAGCGGTTGAGGCCGCCGAAAACGCCGTGAAGCGCGTTACTGTAATACTTGAAAAAGGCAATTTGGAAACTGACGATTTCCTTAGGATGAAGCGCTCAAAGGAAGACGGAAACTTTCCGCCGGAAGCGTTCCAGCTTCCCAAAGAAGTTGACCGCGCCTTTTACTTTGAGCTTGACTGCGAGTCGGAGCGCAAAATCGGCGAATTTGACTTGGTTTCAAACAATGTGCCCGCGTCGCTTTCGTCTTGCATGGACTTGAAGGATTGGAACAACCTTTCGCTTCTTGAAACTATTGAAAAATTCGACAAAATGAATTTAAATCATGGTGAATTGAACTATAAAAAATTTTGGCTTGCGTTGATACGCGGCGGAATCCAGGGGGCTTTGTATGTTTCGCGCTAAGAACTTTTTTGTAGCGGCTCTTCTTTTCGCTTTTCCATTTTTTGTCAAGGCCGCGTCCGCTCAAGAGCTTTCCCTTTTGGATCAAAGCTCTAAAAAGGGGCAAATCCTTTACTGGGACACTTTGTCGCAAAGCGGCGTTTTGGAAAAAAACGGAAAGCAAGTTTCCTTTCGCGCCGGCTCCAACGTCATTCTTTTGGACAACGAAAAATTCGCCTTTACGGACGCTCCGCAAATCGCGAACGGCCAGATAACGGTAAGCCAAAAATTCATCCAAGACGCGGAGGCTTGGTTTGCCCAACAATCAGCGTCCGGCGAAAACTTTAAGGTCGGCGCGATATTGATCGACCCCGGCCACGGCGGAAAAGATCCCGGCGCCTTGATGACCCACAAAATCAACGGCAAAAACGTAACGATAAAAGAAAAGGACATAAACCTTTCCGTGGCCAAAATGCTCGCCGCGCGCCTAAAGGCCGCCTATCCGCAAAAGCAAATCATTATGACGCGCGACAAAGACGTTTTCATAAGCCTCCAGCAAAGAACCGAAGTCGCCAATTCCGTAAAGCTTAAGGACCACGAGGCCGTCCTTTACATTTCGATTCACGTCAATTCTTCGTTGGACAAAAAGGCGCGCGGCTACGAGGTTTGGTACCTTTCGCCCGGCTATCGCCGCACTGTTTTGGATCATGGAAAGACTGACGACCCAAAGCTCTTTCCGATTTTGAATTCAATGATGGAAGAGGAATACACGACAGAAAGCATCTTGATCGCCAAGTTCATCATGGACGGCTTGGCCGCGCAAATCGGCTCTTTAAGCCAGCCGCGGGGAATCAAGGCCGAGGAATGGTTTGTCGTCCGCAACTCCAACATGCCCAGCGTCTTGGTCGAGGTGGGCTTTGTTTCCAACTACGAGGAAGCCAAGCTCTTGAACGACGAAAGCTACTTGCAAAAGACCGCGTTTGGAATATATAATGGAATCGCTGCCTTTGTGACGCACTTTGAGCGTTCGCGAGGCTTTACGGGTGCAAAATGAAAATCGATAAAATTAACCTGAAAAAAATCGAAGTGGAAAAAATCAAGGATTTGACTAAAAAAATCAAGGGGCCGCGCGAGGTTTTTCTTGTCGCGATAGTTTTTTTGTTTTTGCTCTCCTTGGCGTTTTACTTGGCCAAAACTCCGCAAAAGCGCTATACCTTCCGCTTTCAGTCGGTTGATTCCGGCCGGGAAAACGTTGAGTGGCGCTTTTTGCCTTCCAGAAAGGGCGGAAAAAAAATCGAGCTTTACGTCGAGGAGCTTTTGCTCGGCCCAAAAAACGAGCGCTCAAGGCCCGTGTTCTCCCCCGGAACAAAGGCCGATTTTTGCTTTGAGCGGGACAGAATCCTTTACGTCAATTTAACGCCCGACTTGCTTGTAAAAAGCGGCAACGCCAGCGAAATTATGGAAGGCATCGAATTGTTCAAGTTGAACGTAAAAAAAGCCTTTCCGCGCTTAAAGAACGTGGAAATATATATAGAGAAAAGGGGAATCTTGAAGAATTAGGGCTTGAGCAGGCCTCTAAAAAAGCAAATTTTTTTTCATTAAAACCTTGACAAAAAGCGTATCTTGTTAGATAATAATAGAAAATAGACAAGGCTACATCTATAAAATAATTAAAGGAGTTTTTCAAATGAAGAGAACTTTCTGTTTGATCGCGACAGCGCTTTTGTTCGCCGGTTCGCTTGCGTTCGCCGAAGAAGCGACGCTCATCGACTTTACGCAGCTCCAGGCGGACTGCTGCAATGATGAGCAGACAGGCAACCCCACGCAGAACAAACGCACTGTAATGGACTTTTCTGTTGCCGCCGGCGCCACATTCACCGACGACCAAAAAGAATTGATGAAGACATCTCTCGCTTTGCCTGAGTGGGAAGTTCAGTTGAACTCTTCCGCCCGCAATGTTGGAAGCTTGGCCGACTCAAGAGTAGTCGCCGCCCCTGTAAAGGACAGCGCCAACGTTCCGTTCGCCGGCAAAGAAGTTATGGGCGTTCGCGTAATTTTCCCCGACTGGGCCAACAACGCCAACGCTAAGATCGTTCCCGCTTTCGACATTCCGGCTTACGAGCCTTTGGCCGACGCCGACGACAATGGCGTTCGCCAGGAACCGACAGACGAGCAGAAAGCTTCTGGCAAGACTTTGTTTGAAGACGGATACGGCGTCGTAAAGAACGTCGGAACTCTCAAGTCTATCGCCGTTACAACAATGGGAATGAACTATCCTCACTCATTGTATGTATTGCTCAAGGACAACGACAACATCGAGCGCCGCTACTTCATGGGCTACCTCGGATTCGACGGATGGAAGACATTGATCTGGAACAACCCCCAGTACATCTCTGAAATCCGCAACCGCGAAATTCGCGTATACCCGATTTATCCCCGCGGACTTCCTTTCGTTAAGTTCACAGGCTTCCAGGTATGCCGCGACGGCGCCCACATCGGCGGAAACTATATCGGATACTTCAAGGACGTAAAGGTAATTTACGACAAAGCCTTGCTCACATCTGACCGCGACATCGCTGACGAAGACCTTTGGGGAATCATCACAAAGAAAGAGACGGAGCGCCAGACTGCCGAAATGCAGCGCTTTGGAAACAAGCAGGTTAACCGCTATCTCGAAAAGGCTAAGTTGGCCACAGAAACAGAATTCTCTTCTAGCTTGAACGAGGGATCTGGATCTAACGCTCAGTCTAACCAGGGCCAGGCCGCCGACTAATAAGCTAGTTTTGAGAAACGAAGTTTCCTAAAAATTAGTCTTCAGCATGAAAAGGGCTGTCCTATTAGGGCAGTCCTTTTTCTTTTCTACAAGGGGGCAAGAATGGATTCTAAAATGCCAAGCAAAAGCAACATAGAAGAGCTCTACAATTCCTACTATCCAATTTTTTCATGCATTCTGAACAATGTGCAAAATATGCTTGCAGGCGATTTGGATTTGAATCCTAGACCCGTCTTAAAGTCAAGAATCAAGTCTTTTAAAAGCTATTATTCAAAAGTTGTCCGCCAAAGGTCTGACGCGATTTACCGCACCGACAAGCTTGTTTGTCTTACAGACATGATTGGAATCCGCGTTGTCTGCGCCTTTTTGGAAGACATTTCCAACGTCGTAAAGCAAATTTCAGAAAAGTATTCAGTCCGTGAAATCGAGCGCAAGGGCGAGACGATGAGCTTTAAGGAGTTTGGCTACGAGTCGGTTCACATTTTGATAAACATTCCAACGGAATGCTTGGACTTAAGCGTCTTGACCCCAGGCCTCGTAAAAGACCATCCGATTCCGCCGGAACTCTGCTGCGAGATTCAAGTGCGAACGATTTTGCAAGACGCTTGGGCGGAAGTCGAGCACGAGCTTATTTACAAGACCGAGTTCACGCCCTTTGACGCGCCGCTTAGACGAAAGCTTGCCTGCGTAAACGCTTCGCTTTCTTTGGCGGACACAATTTTCCAGGAAATCCGCGACTACCAAAAGAATTTCCAGCGGGCGGTTGACGAGCGGCGCGAAAGCTTTTACCAAAAGGCTGACGTCATCACCGACCAGGAGAACGGCTTGCAGGCCGCCAAGGATCATGCTCCGGCCAAACAGGAGGAGATTGGCCGCGTAAGCCCTTACGTTCGCGGAACGATCGACGACATGATTTTGCGCGCGCTTCAAGCCCACAACAGCGGAAACTTGGATTTGGCCGTAACGATTTATTCCGACATTCTAAACTCAAAGACCCAGCTAAACGACAACGTTCTTTCTGTGATTCACAAGCACAGGGGAATGGCTTTCTTTGCCCAGAACAAGTACAACGAAGCGCTTGATGACTTTGAAAAAAGCGCCAACTACGGTACGGACAACTTCCGCTCGATTTATTACATGGGAATCGTTTACGGCGTCACCGGCCAAAACGAAAAGGCGCTGGAGGCTTTTACCAAGTCGCTGGAAATAAACGGCTTTCAGTCGCACGCCTATTACCGCCGCGCCTTGACTTACTTTAATTTGGCCGACTACCAAAAATCGCTAGAGGACCTCAACGCCGCAAACCGCTTGGGCCTTGACAACGACGAATGCAAGGCCCTTCGCGCAAAGCTCAACAAAAAGTTCGACATGATGTAGGAAAGCGCTTGACAGTTTTTTTCTTTTATGCTAGTATCTGATTGTTGACTTTAAGTCAGCGTGTCTCCTTCGTCTAGTGGTTAGGACATCGGGTTTTCATCCCGACAACATGGGTTCAATTCCCGTAGGAGATGTGAACAGCGCGCAAAGCTTTTGCTTTGGCGCTTTTTTTTTGGGTGGGAAAATGAAGGCGGAAGAGCGGATTTCGATGCCGGCGATCATAAAGATGCGGCGCGAGATTCAAGACGCCGGCGGAAACGAAGTTTTCTTTGTCGGTCAAATCAACGAAAATTGCATCGTCACGTCTATAAAAGCTTGCTCCCGCGGAGACGAGCATTCCGTCGGCGTAAACTTTTTTGAAACCCGCGAGCCTTGCGTTTTTATCCACAACCATCCAGGCGGAGACCTCACTCCAAGCGGCGCCGACATGGCCGTAGCCAGCCGCGCCAACGAAAATCTTTCCGGCTTTTTTATAGTTGACAACGACGTAAAAAAAGTTTACGTGGTCATGGAAGCCGTTCCGCCAAAAAAAATTGTCGCGCTTGACGAAGACCAGGCCGCCTCGTACATACAAAACGGCGGCCCTTTGAGCAAACTGTCCGATAACTTTGAGGAGCGGCCCGTCCAAGTGGATTTGCTTCGGCACATCGCGCGCGCCTTTAACGGCAACTCGATCGCGGCCTTTGAGGCGGGAACCGGCGTTGGAAAAAGCTTCGCTTACTTGATTCCCGCGATGCTCTGGGCCAGCCAAAACAAGGAGCGCGTCGTCGTCTCAACTGGAACGATAAACTTGCAGCAGCAGCTTAATGAAAAAGACATTCCAGCGGCCAAAAAGATTTTGGGCTTGGACCTAAAGGCTGTTCTTTTAAAGGGCCGCAACAATTACGTGTGCCTGCGCCGCCTTGAGGAAATGAAAAAGGAGCGCGACCTTTTTTCGACCGAAGTCGAGGCCTTGGAGCAAATAGCGGAATGGGCGTCGTCCAGTCCAAGCGGAAGCAAAAGCGACTTGGCCTTTAATCCAAGCGAAAACCTTTGGGGCCGCGTTTGCTCGGAAAGCGACGCCTGCATGGGCCTTCATTGCCCGTACCGCGACAAGTGCTTTGTTATGGCCGCGCGCAGGGAAGCGAGCGACGCGCAGATTTTGGTCGTCAACCACCACCTTTTGTTCGCCGACATAGAAAGCCGAATGAACGCTGTCGGCTACGACGACGCGGCGGTCTTGCCGCCCTACAAGCGGATTGTCTTTGACGAGGCTCACGGAATCGAGTCCGCGGCCACAAGCTTTTTTAGCGAACAAGTTACGCGCTTTAAAATCATAAAGCAGCTTAACCTTCTTTACAGGGAACGCAGGTCAAGCCTTGCGGGCTATGTTTTTACGCTGACCGCGCTTTCTAACGGTCCTGACAACAGCGAAAAAATCGGGGAGGCCGTGGACAGAATCAAGGACAACATAAAAAGCCTAGAGACCGCGGCCCTTGACCTTTTGGGTAACGAATGGACCTTGCGCCTTTACGAAAAAAACGCGGCCGCTTTCGCGCCTCTTTTGTCCTTGCTTGCAAGCTTGGGCGGAGAGCTGGGCCGTTTGGTCGCGCTTGTAAGGGAAGTTTGCGACAATGTCGCCGACGAGGACAAGTCGGAGAACGCTTATTGGGAGACAAAGGCGATTTTGCGCCGCTTGGAAGACGCGGCCGGAGTTTGCAAGGACTTTAGCTATTGGGACGAAAAGCGCGACCAGGTTTTTTGGATGCAGCGCCAGCGGCTTAACGAAGAGTTTGTAAAGGACGGCTCGCTTCCGTTTTACATTGTTTTTTCAAGAACGCCCTTGGACATCGCGCCCCTTATGAACACCGGCGTTTTTGAGCCGATGGAAAGCGTTGTTTGCGCGAGCGCCACGCTAAAGATTGCCGGAAGCTTTGACTTTTGGACGCGCAGGACCGGCCTTTCTTTTGTGGAGGAGGAGCGGCTGAAAAGCGCGGGCTTTGACTCTCCGTTCCCGTACGAAAAAAACGTTCTCTTTGCCTGCCCCAAGGACATTCCCTTTCCGGACAGCATAGAGTTCCAGCAATACGTTGAGCTTGCCTTGATAAAGCTTGTAAAGGCCTCGAAGGGAAGGGCGCTGGTTTTGTTCACTTCCTACGATTCGTTGAAAAGCGCCTACAGCACATGCCAGTACGAGCTTTCAAAGCTGGGAATCAATGTGATGAAGCAGGGCGACGACGACCGCTTTAGGCTTTTGGACAAGTTCAAGAACGACGAGACTAGCGCCCTGTTTGCTACCGACTCCTTTTGGCAGGGCATAGACGTTCCGGGAAGCTCGCTTAGCCAAGTTATAATCGTTAAACTGCCTTTTAGCGTGCCCAACGACCCGGTTTTCGCGGCCAGGGCGGAAGAGGTTGAGCGCAGGGGAGGCTCGTCCTTTATGGAGCTAAGCCTGCCCGAAGCGGTTATAAAGTTTAGGCAGGGCTTTGGCCGCCTTGTGCGCCGCTCCACGGACAAGGGCGCTGTGGTGGTTTTGGACCGAAGAATCATGGAAAAACGCTACGGAAAGATTTTCCTGGACAGCCTTCCCAAGACAAAACGCCTTTACGCCGGCCTTAACGACATTTGCGCTGCCGTTGAGGCTGTTTTGGAATGATTTTTTAGTAGACAATTAAAAAGAACTGCGCTATAATTGAATTTTAGTAAGGCAATGGCGCCTTTCAATGGAGTAATATAATCTAATGGCATCCGGAAAAAAATTCATGCTTGATCTTCCGCTAAAAATAATTTTGACGGAAGACGGAACTTCTAACTTTATCAGTCATAAAAAGAAGCTTCTAAGAATCAAGATGGCTGACAATGTCGAAGAGTATGGAATTTCTTTGAACAAATTTTCACCGCAGTCAATTCAAAACATGATTTTGATCGATTACATTTCCAAGATCGAAATCTCAATGTCCGAATTCGTTTCAAAGCGCCAAGAAATCATGGACCTTTCCAAGTTGGTCGTTTACTCCGTAATGTACAAGCAGTTTGACCGCGAGATTTTCCAAGCGCTTATCGAAACTGACTGCGTGCGCAAGTACAACCGCACCCATGCCGGCAGCCTCATTGACGAAAAGACTCAGATTTCCGACAAGCAGCTTCGCGCCGAGCTTTCTAACAAAAACGCCTTGATTGACCAAATCCGCAAAAACATTTTGACTCCGATTTGGAAAAACGTAATGACCAACAAGGAATATTCGGCCGAAGAAAAGAACATCTATCTTTTGATGTCCGAAAAATTCATGAACCGCCTGAGCCTTCTTAACTGGCACATTTTCACATTGTTCCACAAGGACGAGGCTTTCTCGGAATTGGTAAGCCAGACTAGAATGGTTCTTTCGCGCTACATGGACAAAAGCCGCGTCGCCGACTACATTTCGACGATGATTATGGAGCTGGCCCTTAACAGCGAAAACACTAACATAACGAAAGAAGCCCAGAACATGTACCGCGGCCGCGACGACATCAACATGCTCATCCTTGACCCGGACGTGCGAAAGAAAATCGTCCACGAGCTTGAGGCCAAGGGCGAATTGGTATTCCTTAGCTGGAAGCTTGGCGGAGGCTCCACTTCCATCGGAAAGCAGGGCCGCTTGCAAATAACGATTTACAACAAAACCGACGAGTTCCAGGAAGTCAAGGACACGATTGACGCGGCCCAGCAGGCCAACACCAACAAAAAGTCTTTGGTTGACTTTTACCGCGAAATGCCCGAAGGCCAGGAAGGAACCGACTTGGGCATGTACTACCTTTCTTACTTGGACGACGCGTGCAAAAAGGTCAAGGTAAAGTTTGATTCGTTGGTAAACCAATTCTCGGCCAACGACTTGACCGTTATTACTTTGACATTCAACTTCTAGTATGAAAAAGCCACCGCCTGCCGACAATCGCAATTTTTCTCTTGCTTTTTTTATTGCGGCGGCTTTTGTTTTTTCTTTTTCATTGTTTTCTTGCTCCGACGATCCGGTCGTGACCGCGGCTGTTCAAGCCAATTTAATCATGGATTGGGAGGACGGGCAAAGCCTTCCTGTCGAGCGCCTTAGCGTTTTTGTGGAGCTGTCCTCGAATGTTAGAAGAGTCGAGTCTTTTAGCGTAAAGTCAGGAGAATACAGTTGGAACGTTGACTCGCCGATTTTGTTTGAGTCTGGCAGCCGTAAATGGGCCGGCTGGACTCATTTGGAGCCGCCGCCTGCCGCTCCCGGAAAAAGAGCCGCCTTTCCATTGGGAAACTATGAAGCGGAATGCGTTGACGCTGCCGGAAAAAAAGACAAGGCGGTTTTTGCAATCGTGATAAACGCGGCCTTGCGCGAGGCGACTAGCGATAAAATCGAAGGGCTTGTTTCGGTTCCGCAAAAAAGAGTCGCCGTTTACTCTGATTCCGGCGAGCTTCTATATTTTGATTCAGCAAAAAATAATTGGCTTAATGACGAGGCGATTTTTAGCGGCGTGAGAGATTCGGCGTATTACAGGAATTCGATATCCGCCGGAAGCGCGCTTTGCTTTATGCCAAAAATATACAAGGATAAAAAAGAAAACGAGAATGGAGAACAGTCTAATGGGCTTGAATGACAGCGCTGGCGACGCAACTGGCGATTCGCCAAACGAAAATTCATTTTATCGCACAATCAAAACCTACGTTATGCGGGCCGGTCGAATGACGGCCGCGCAAGAAAAGGCATACAACGATCTTGGGCACATTTACTGCGTTCCCTACGAAGAAAAGCCTTTGAATTTTGTCGAAGTTTTTGGAAACACAAATCCGATAATCGTTGAAATCGGCTTTGGAATGGGCGCGGCGACGATTCAAATCGCAAAGGAAAATCCCAACGTAAACTATTTGGGAATCGAAGTCCACAAGCCCGGCGTGGGCCGCGTCTTGAGCGAAATACGCGCGAACGATTTGAAAAACCTTTATGTCGTCGAGCATGACGCGCTTGACGTGTTGGATAAAATGATTGGCGACAATTCGGTCGACGGCTTTCATGTCTTTTTCCCTGACCCTTGGCCAAAGAAAAAGCACCACAAGCGCCGCCTTATGAGGAGACCCAACACCAATCTTTTGCAAAGAAAATTGCGCTCGGGCGGCTACCTTTACATGTGCACCGACTGGGAAGAGTACGCCCAAGAGGCCCTTGAGGAATTGCGCGGCACCGACGGCCTAAAGAACAAATACGAAGCCTTCGCTCCCCACCAGGACTGGCGGCCAATGACAAAGTTTGAGCGAAAGGGAATCGAGGCCGGCCGCGAAATTCGCGAGCTGTTTTTTGTAAAAAAAGATTAGCGGCGGAGTCAGGGAGGAAAAATGGCCGATTTGTTTGAGAGCGCCCGCATAGACGAACTAGCCGCGCTGATAAAAAAATACCAGGACTCCTACTACAACGGCGAGGCCGAAATCGAGGACGCCGAATTTGACAAGCTTTGGGACGAGCTAAAGGCCCTTGATCCAAACAATCCAATCCTAAAAAAAGTCGGCGCCGATTCGGGAAACTTTGAAAAGGCCGCGCACGTGATGCCGATGGGAAGCCAGGAAAAGGCCGCCGACCCCGAGCAGTTTTTGGCTTGGGCGGCAAAGCATGTTTACCCAGAATACTTGGTGGAATACAAGCTGGACGGAGCCTCTTTGGAGTTGCAGTACCAAAAGGGCCGCCTTGTCCGCGCTGTGACCCGCGGCGACGGCTCTGTCGGCGACGACATAACGGCAAACGCAAAA
This sequence comes from Treponema sp. UBA4377, assembly GCA_002391235.1. Taxonomy (GTDB): domain Bacteria; phylum Spirochaetota; class Spirochaetia; order Treponematales; family Treponemataceae; genus Treponema_D. The sequence goes on along the minus strand of DGRX01000030.1, from coordinate 148,493 downwards.
AAAATGAAGGGCGTTTTAAGCGTCTTGGAAAAGTCGCCTGACTTTACCGGAGGAGTTCGCGGCGAGGTCATCATGACCCACAGCGTCCACAAAAAATATTTTTCCGACAAGGCTAATTGCCGCAACGCCGCCAACGGCCTTATGAAGCGAAAGGACGGCGAAAAATCGGAGTTCCTTTGCCTTATAACTTACGACGCGCTTGCGACTGACGGCGGCGCGAATCCCTTTAAGGACGAAGAGGAGAAAATCGCTTGGCTTGTCCAAAACGGCTTTGAAAGCGTTCCTCTTAAGATTTGCAAAAGCCCGGAGGAAGTCATCGACTACCGCGCCGCCGTCATGGAAAAGCGGCCAAGCTTGGAATACGACATCGACGGCCTTGTAATAAAGGAACGCGCGATAAACCTTGACGACGCAAGCCGCGCCCGCCCCGACAGGCAGATAGCCTTTAAGTTTTCGCTTGAAGAGGCGGTGAGCGTAGTGCGCGAGGTTGAGTGGAGCGAAAACGGCGCGACTTACACGCCTGTCGCGATTTTTGACGCGGTTCAACTTGCCGGAACGACAGTCCAGCGCGCGAGCCTTGCAAACCCCGACACGCTAAGAAAGCTTGGCGTCCAAATCGGAAGCCATGTCGTGGTCGTAAAGCGCGGAGAAATCATTCCAAAAATCGTGGGCCTTGTCGCGCATGAGGACGACGCCAAAAACTGCAAGCCGATTGTCTTTCCAAAAAAATGCTCGGTTTGCGGCGCCTCTCTTTTGGACACGCCAAGCCGCCTTTACTGTCCCAACAAGGCCTGCCCCAAGCGAGTCCTGCACCAAATCTTTAAGTGGATTGAATGCGCCGACATACGCGACTTGGGCGACGCATTGGTAAACGCGCTTTTTAACGACAAAAAGCTGCGTTCGATTTCTGACATTTACTCTTTGGACGAAGCGGCGCTCACGCCTTACTTTTTGAACCAAGAAAGCATTGAAAAGGAAAAGGACTCTCTTGGAGCCAAGAATGTCGTCGCGTCGATAAAGGCTCATTCCACGTTAAGCCTTGCGCAATTTGTGGCGGGCTTTGACATTGAGGGTATCGGCGAGCAAATGGTGGAAAAAGTCATTGAAGGCGGCTTTGACAGCCTTGAAAAACTTTTGTCCGCCACGCCGGAGGAATTTGAAAGCGTTTACGGCTTTGCCCAAATCACCGCCGCCGCCTTCGCGCAAGGCTTGGCCGAGAACGCCGCCGAAATGCGCTCTTTGGCCAAAAGCGGCGCGATAACGATAAAGGAAAAAAAATCCGGCGCCTTGGCCGGCCTTTCATTTTGCTTTACCGGCGAGCTAAAGACGATGAAGCGCGCGGACGCGGAAGCCTTGGTGAAAGAGAAGGGCGGAAGCGCCAAAAGTTCTGTCACAAAGGATTTGTCATACCTTGTCACAAACGATAAAAATAGCGGCTCTGGCAAAAACGCCAAAGCCGCCAAGTTTGGAATCCAGATTATTGACGAAGATGAGTTTTTAAGGCTCGTTAAATGACCAATCGTTTTCGATAAAATAGTCGGGGTTTACGATGACGGAGTTAAGCCTGACTTCCCAATGCAAGTGGGGGCCTGTGGCAAAGCCTGTCGCGCCGCTTAGTCCCAACAAGTCGCCCTGCTGGACGTTTTGGCCTTCCTTGACTTTTAGCTGGCTTAAATGGTAGTACATCGAGTAAAGGCCCGGAAGGTGTTCGATGATTATTGTCCAGCCGGTCGCGATGCGGTTTTCGGCAAGCATAACTTTGCCCGATGACGGCGCGACGATTTCCGTTCCTGTAGGAATTCCGTAGTCGATTCCGGCGTGGGTTGTCGTGCTTTCCTTTCCGCCAGGGTACTTGTAGATTATGCGCTCGGCAAAGGCTGTCGTGCGGCGGGTGGACTTTGCTGGAGCGATGAAGCGCTTTAGGTTGTAGACGTCGTCCTTGTTTATTGAATTGATTATGTCGTTGAGCTTTTTTGACTGCGCGACTTTTTCAGGGCTTGTGTCTTTTGATATTTTGTTCATCGTTTGGTTCAGCGTAATCACGCCGCTTTCAAATTCCTTTTCCTGAACAAAGAGGGGCAGGGCAAAGGACTTTTCGCCCTCGTCGCCGGCAGTGTAAAGCACTGAGATTTTCCATTCGCCGCTTTTTGCCCAGCTTGAGATTGCCAGTCCTGTCATGTATTCAAGCGAGCCCTTTTTTGAAATCGCGTAAAAGTCGCTTGAGCCGATAACCTTGTCCTCGACTTTTAGTTCTGCCCTGGCGGCTGGCGAAAAGGACTTTTTCTTTGCCTTTACGTTTTCAAAGCGCATCCTTATAAAAACGGGGTCGCCCGGCGCCACGCTGTCGTTGTAGTCCAGCGATATGCTGTAGTTTGTTCCGTCAAAGCGGGCGTTTTTTGCGAAAGCCGAGGCCGCCACAAGTGCGAGCGCAAGGGATGCCAACGATATTTTTGCAATTTTCATTTTAAACTCCGTCATTTTATTATCGACACATTGGCGGCAAATTTTATTGCCTGCAAGAATAAAATTTGAAAGATTGGCGTGCAAGTCGCAACGCGTCGCTTGCGGATTTTTTGCAAATGCGCTAGAATAGTCAAGATATATTCAATAAAAGGAGCTTTGTTTTGTATAAGCCGGTAGATCCCAAAGCGGAATTTCCCAAGCAGGAAGAAGAAGTCTTAAAATACTGGAGCGACAACGACATCTTTAAAAAGTCCATCTCCCAGCGCGAGGGAGCGGAAGAGTTCATTTTTTACGACGGACCGCCCTTTGCAACGGGCCTTCCTCACTTTGGCCACTTCATTCCTTCGACAATAAAAGACATCATTCCCCGATACCAGACTATGCGCGGAAAGCGCGTAGACCGCCGTTTTGGCTGGGACTGCCACGGCCTTCCGGTGGAAAATTTGATAGAAAAAGAGCTTGGAATCAACTCCAAGCATGAAATCGAAGAATACGGCGTGGCAAACTTCAACGAAAAGTGCCGCGCTTCTGTCCTTAAATACACAGGCGAATGGCGAAAGACCATCACCCGCATGGGCCGCTGGGTTGACTTTGACCGCGACTACAAGACGATGAACCCCTACTACATGGAGTCGATTTGGTGGGTTGCAAAAAGCCTTTGGGACAAGGGCTTGATTTACGAAGGAAAGTACATTCTTCCTTACTGCCCCAGGTGCTCCACGGTTCTTTCAAGCCACGAATTGGCGCAGGGCTACAAGGAAGTCCAAGACCCGGCGATTACGATTCGCTTTAAGATTACGGCCGCGCCAAAGGGAATTGACGACCCAAGCTTGGCTGACGGAAAGACATACTTTTTGGCCTGGACAACGACTCCGTGGACGCTGCCTTCAAACCAAGGCTTGGCGATGGGCCCGGACATCGACTACGTTAAAATCTTGGACAAGGATTCGGGCGACCATTACATCTTGGCCGAAAGCCGCCTTGGCGCCTACTACAAGGACAGCGCCGAATACGAGATTGTTTACAAGAAAAAGGGAAAGGACTTTGTCGGCGCCAAGTACGAGCCGCTCTTTCCTTACTTTGAAAAGCTCGCCAAAAACGAAGACGGCTCTGACGGCGCCTTTAGGCTCTTTAACGCCGACTACGTTTCAACCGAAGACGGAACGGGCATCGTCCACTTGGCTCCCAGCTTTGGCGAAGACGACAGCCAAGTCTTTAAAAAGGAAAACGCCGGAAAAGACGCGAAGGCTCAGATTCCTTTTGTGGAGCCGATTGACGCCGAATGCAAATTCACCAAGGAAGTTCCCGACTACCAAGGCCGCTTTGTAAAGGAAGCGGACAAGGACATCATGGACCGCCTTAAAAAAGAAGGAAAGCTCGTAAAGCGCGACCAAATAAAGCACCAGTATCCTCACTGCTGGAGATGCGGCTCTCCGCTGATTTACCGCGGAATCGGAAGCTGGTTCGTTAAGGTTGCTGGAAAGAACGACAAGCTTTTAAAGGCCAACAGCCAAATCAAATGGCAGCCGGGCCACATAAAGGAAGGCCGCTTCGGCAAGTGGCTTGAAGGCGCTCGCGACTGGGCCGTAAGCCGAAACCGCTATTGGGGAAACCCGATTCCGATTTGGAAGTGCCCCGACTGCGGAAAAACTGTATGCGTCGGAAGCCGCCAAGAGCTAAAGGAGCTTAGCGGAATTTACCCCGACGACTTGCACAAGCAGTTTGTCGACAAAATTGAAATCCCGTGTTCTTGCGGCGGCAAGATGAAGCGCATTCCCGAAGTCTTTGACTGCTGGTTTGAGTCGGGCAGCATGCCTTACGCGCAGCTTCACTATCCCTTTGAGAACAAGGAATTTTTTGAAAAGCATTTCCCGGCCGACTTTATCAGCGAAGGCCTTGACCAAACGCGCGGCTGGTTCTACACGCTCACGGTTTTGGCCGCTGAGCTTTTTGACAAGCCCGCATTCAAAAACTGCATCGTAAACGGCTTGGTTCTTGCCTCCGACGGCCGCAAGATGTCCAAGTCGCTCAAAAACTACACCGACCCTGTAGAAGCGATAAACATGTTCGGAGCGGACGCCTTGCGCCTCTTCCTGATGCACTCGGCGGTGGTGAAGGCTGACGACCTTCGCTATTCCGACGACGGAGTAAAGGAAGTCCTTAAGTCGATCTTGATTCCGCTTTGGAACAGCTACTCGTTCTTTGTCACATACGCCAACATCGACAAGATTCAGCCCAACGGAAAGCTGTTTGAAAAATCCTTGCCGCAAAATCCTCTTGACCGCTGGATTTTGAGCGTGACCCAGTCTTTGGTAAAGAACGTAAGCGCCGCTCTTGACGACTACGACCTTAGCGGAGCGATTGACCCAATCGTGGCCTTCATCGACCAGCTTAACAACTGGTACATCCGCCGAAGCCGCCGCCGCTTTTGGAAGAGCGAAAACGATTCCGACAAGGCGGAAGCCTACGAGGCCCTTTACTTGGCGCTTAAGACATTCGCGCAAGTCAGCGCTCCCTTCGTTCCCTTTATCGCCGAGCAAATTTGGCAAAACCTAAAAGTCTCTGGCGACGCCGAAAGCGTTCACCTTAGCGACTGGCCGGCCTACAATGAGGCTTGGCATGACCAAGCGCTTGAGTTCAAGATGGCCACCGTTCAAAAGGCCGTGTCAATGGGCCACAGCTTGCGAAACCAATTCAACATAAAGAACCGCCAGCCCTTGGCCGCCGTCGCCCTTGTGACGCGCAACGCCGAGGAAAAGAAAGTCTTGGCCGAGATGGAAGACGCGATTCGCGAAGAGCTTAACGTAAAGAAAGTCGTCTTCCACGACCGCGAGGACGAGCTTGTAGAATACAAGGCCAAGGCCAACTTTAAGGTTCTTGGAAAAGAGCTTGGCGGCTTGATGAAGCTTGCCGCGACAAAAATCGCCGCGCTTGGCCAGGAAGAAATCCAGTCAATCTTGGACGGCTCAAAGCTTTCTCTTGACGTTGAAGGTAAGAGCGTCGACTTGACCGAAGAAAAAATCATCGTCGAGCGAATAGAAAAGGAAGGCCTTAAGGTTGTCAACGACGGAACGCTTACCGTTGGCCTTGAGACCAACATCACCGACGAGCTTAAGAAGGAAGGCTGGGCGCGCGACTTGGTTCGCGGAATCCAGAATCTTCGCAAGGAATCTGGCCTTAGCGTTACCGACCGAATCAAGCTTGTGGTCTTTGGCGACGACGAGCTTAAGGACGCGTGGACAATGTTCGCGGACTTTGTGGCCGGCGAAACCTTGGCCGCGAGCGCCGAGTGGACCGCGGTTGACGGCGGCGTTGTGATTGAAGCCGACGATAAAAAATGGAGAGTGAAAATTGAAAAGAACTAACAGTTTTGTTTTGGCGCTTGCCGCCGCTTTTTTGGCCGTTTTCGGCGCCGCGACGCTTGGCTCTTGCGCGTCGGTCATGGGATCTAGCGTAAAGGTAAACGCCTTTGACACGCTTGATTCAGACGCATTGGTTTACATGAGCGTTCCCGTTCATGTTCATAGCGAATTGACCAACAGCCTTCTAAAAAAGATGATTGGCTCTGACGTTTCTGAAAAATACATCAAGAACGTCACCGACAGCATTGACCGCGTTTACATCGGCTTGGGCTCGCCGTCCGACAAAAGCCGCGTTCAAATCGCTTGCGACGGAACTGTGTCCACGGCCTCAAAGCTCGCGCTTTCGTCGACGGATTATTTTACAAAGAAAATCCAAAACGTGAACGCGGCCGGCATCTATCAAGTCTACACCGAAAAGCAGTCGGGAATGCAGCTTTGCAATCCTGGAAGCGACTTGATTTTAATCGCAAGCGACATCACGCCGCAGCTAAAAAAATACGACAGCGAGGCCAACTCGCAAATTCTTTCAGACATTCTAAGCGGCGGCTCAGCCAACTCCAACGCGGCTGAATGGAAGTCCAGCGAAGCCTACAAGTTTGTCGGAGACTCAAGCGCCAACACTGTCCGCCTTTACATGAACAGGCCGCTTTCGTTCATCACAAACCTTTTGGGAACCGCGCTTTCATCTTCAATCTTCCAGTTGAACTTTATCGAAGGCGAGTTTACAAAGCTGGCCTCAGGAAAGTATTCGGTTGACTTGAACATGGAATTTTCCAAGGACAACCTTATCGCCAAGGCCGTCGCCTTCCTAAAGGTGGCGCTTTTGATGACGGACTCAAAGGTGACGATGGTTGACGACCATCACCTTTCTGTGACCGGCATTCAAGTTTCGCTTTCGCAAATGCAGAACATGTTGGGAATACGCTAGCGGCAAATAAATAGGAGACAATTATGGCAAACGACAAAATAATTCTAAAAGCGGAAGACCTTGACGGCTATCTTACGGAGCAGGACCAGGCCGACCTTAAAAACTTGGCCGCCATGTACGAAGAGACGATGAAGTCATTCGTTCCGCTTGACCAAGCCAAGACGATCGAGCAGTTTGACAAGATGGGCCACGTGATGCAGGACATTCTTAAAAAGCATCCTTCAATCAAAGTCTTTTCTTTTGAGACGGAGGAGGGAAGCCACGCCGAGGCAAGCCACGTAATCTCTAAGCTGCGCAACATCAAGACAGGAAACCACGAGTTTGTCTACTACACCCAGCGCGCTTACGAAATGCTTTTCCGCTTGGCTTACACAGGCCCGCACTCGGACAAAAAGAACTACATCGTTACTCCAACTCCGGTCACTAATCCTGTGCAGAACTACGCTGTCCACAAGATTCCCGACATTGATTCTGAAATTTCCAATTCAGTAATGTGCGTTATGTTGCGCGGCGCCTTGCTTCCTAGCATCATCATGTCAAAGGAAATCGAAGAGTATTCATCAAACGGATACGTCACGCCGTTCGCGCTTTTTAAAATCAACCGCGACGACACCAAGCAAGAAAACGATATGCAGTACATTCTTGACTTAAAGAAGTCCTTCTTTAACCTTGAGCAGCTGGACGGAAAGGACTTGATTTTCGCCGATCCGATGAACGCGACCGGCGGCTCGCTTGTTACGGTCGTAAAATACCTTCAAAGCCAAGGCGTAAAGCCGCGCTCGATTAAATTCTTCAATGTAATCTCGGCATTCAAAGGCGCTCTTAGAATTAGCCGCGCGCTTGAAAATTGCGTTTGCTACACTTTGTGGATGGATCCCGCGCTCAACGAAAAGGCTTACATCATGCCGGGCTTGGGCGACGCCGGCGACCGCTTGAACGGCTGCGACAAGAAAGAGAACCCCCGCAACATCATTCGCCTTATCGCCAATTACGGAAGCACAATCAACGGTTTGTACAACTCGCAGCTTGCCGAAATTGAGTCTATGGTTTTGGACAAAGCCTAATGCCAAGAAGCGCCGCCTGTAAAAAAAGCGCCGCCGCCGCGATGGCTGCGGCCATTCTTCTTTTTTTCTCCGCCTCATGCAAGACTACAAGGTTCATTATTCCAGGCGAAAAGAAAGTCGCTGTGGACAATATTTTTGTTGAGTACTACAATCTTGGCGAAGAATACTTTAAGCTAAAGAATTACGCAAAGGCGGCGGAATATTACATTAAGGCTTCGTCAAACAAAGACATTCACAACGCCGCATGCTTTAAGGCGGCCCGCTCCTACGCTTTGGCAAAGGATTGGTCCAAGGCGACAGGCATCTACGAAGAAATTGTAAAAAAAGACAAAGAAAACGTAAGCGCTAAAGAAGCCTTGGCTTACGTCTACGCCATGTCAAACAACTTTGAACGTTCGGAGCGCCTTTACTTGGAGCTGGCGACAAGCAATCCCAATTCGGCCGAAGTCCTCGTCAACTACACAATTGTCCTTGTGACCTTGGAAAAATACAAGGAAGCGGAGGAGCAATTAAAAATTGTAAAGGAAAAATTTCCTGACGAAGAAAAAATAAAAGCGCTTGAAGAAAAAATCACCGCCGCTCTTAATCCGCCAAAAGACGAAAGCAAGGGAAAGATTCCGGCCGAGCTTGAACAGCCGGAACTCTCTCCAAAAGAAAGCAAGTAAGGCGCTTAATCAGCCGGCGCCTGCTCTTGCGACTGGTCTTCGTCTTGGCCGCCCATGAATTTTCTGTATTTTTCCGGGTTGACTCTAAACGCGATGATCGGGCTGTTGGGGTCTTCTTCCGCATGAATCAAGGCTTGCTCGGCTTCGCTCTTTAGCCGTTCCGCGGAAATAAGCCTGAGCGATCGGCTTGATATGCCGATCAAGGCCTTTGCGCTTTGGCCGGCGGATTTTAACGCGCTCGCGATGTCGGAATGCAAAACTTCGGCGTTTTGCATCGCCGTGTCAATGTCGGAGTGTTGCATAATGGCCGCAAAGCCGTCTTCCTTGCATTCAAAAACAAAGTCTTTGTATTGGAAGAAGTTTTGCATTGCTTGGCAAACGTTTCCGTAGTAATCCGATTCTTTTGTCATGCCTGGAATTTTAATCAAGGCCAAGGCCAGGTCTTGTTCACTGGAGGCGGCCCTTACCAATTCCGATTCAAGCCTGGTGTCCAAGTATGACTCCCAGCCAAAACCGCTGGCAGGCGAAAACAGTCCTTGTTCTGAAGCCGGCGCCTGAACCTGGGCGGAAGCGCTTTCTTGAACAGACTCGTCCGCGCTTGAGCTTTCTTGCGCTTTTTGGTCGGCGTAGGCGTTTTCCAGGGGATTGTAGTCAACTTTTTCTTCCCGCTTTGTTTCGGGCTGCGGATTTTCCGTCTCGCTTTTTTCGGACGGAGCGGCGGCTGCGGCTTCCGAGCTTTCGGCAGAATCGGAAGATGAGTCTGATGCGCAATCATTTTCTTGCGCCGGCTCTCCTTCGTCAAAAAGCGATTCGCCGAATTCGTCGGCAACCTTTGTCTTTTTGAACTCGACGTCGCCGTCTTCTTGCGCTGTTTCACCCAAATAAAGCGAAAGCAAAAGGATGCAGGCTAGCAAGGTTCCCGCTAGAATTACGATAAACGCGATTTTAGCGCGGTAATAAATCAGGGAAGACGACACAGTGTGAATGTTAGCGTCAAGGCGAATGTCCGCTCCATCGCCGCCAACGATTCGTGTGCTGAAAGTCTTTACAAATGCCGAGGCGGCCCGCTGGCTTTCCATTGGGTAAACGTAAACGTCTTTTCCGTTGATTTTAAGGTTTATCGATTCATAAATCTCTGGCGCGCCGACGGCGGAGTTGAACAGGTTGATGAACTCTTTTGAACCGCTTGGATAGATTTCGCTTGCTTCCGCCGTTCGCGAAGAAAGCTTTTCAAATTTCGCGCCAGCGGCTTTTAAGCCGGAATTGTAGTCAGAATAAACGCAAATTGCAAATGCAACTGCGGTAGCGATAAAGACGCCCGCGATGGCGAACGCCGCGATTGATATTCCCCTCTTATTCATAATAATTTATTATATAATAGAATTTTGTTTAGCGCAAGTTTTTTTATCTCTTTTGTTGAAATTTTATTTTGGCCGTTTTTATCCATTTTTTGCCGCCAATAGGCCATTTCGGGGAGAAGCAGGCATTCTTGGGGCGTAAAGGCATCCTCTGAGTCCAAGGCTTGGGCGCGGGCTTCAATTTCTTTTTTTAAGGCCGCAAAGTCAAGGCTGTTCGCCTCAAAGAGGTTTTGCGCTTTTTGCGGGACATTTTTGCCTTGCCATTCATAGACGTTGTCATGCCAGTTATAGCCGCCCAAAAATTCTTCCATCGTAGATTGGTAGCGGAGGAGCGTAGGGCTTTGCAAAAATCCGCGCTGGTTTTTGTTTAGTTCCGTTCGGAACATAAGCTTTGTGAACAGGCTTTCAGCGTTGTGGATTCTTGTTTGTCCGGCCATGTAGAGCTCGTCCAAGTAGGTTCCCTTTGCGTAAGGCTTTCCGTTGGAATAGCCAAAGTCAGCGCCGAATATTTTTATTTTCGCAAAGCCGCATTGCATTGCAAAATCCGCCGCGCAAATCGCAACCGTTCCGCCGCCTGAATCTAGGCGCGCGAATGGGGCTTTGCAAAATCCGCTTGCAAAAGAGGCGAGCGGATGGCCTGAATTGTAAAAAAGAATTTTCGCATTTTTTCTTTGCGCGTATTTTGCGATCGATGGATTGGCGGCCAAGTCCAACGCAAAAATCGTGTCTCCGCAAACGGCGCCGTTAAAATGCTCCGCGCTTAGGCATTGCGCGTCAAGCGAAACGACGGCGTCCACTTTTATCTTTCGGCGGCCAAAAACCTTTAGCGCGGTGTCTGTCGCGATTACAAAATATTTTTCGCGGCTTTCTTTGATGGCCTTCGCGCTTTCGTCAAGGCTGGGACCGGCGGCGATTATTGCAGCCGTTTTTTGCAAGTCGCATTCTGAAAGGCTAAACGGCTTTTGGCCGCTTTCTTGGATTTTTTTTAAGACGCTTAGGTTGCAAAAAATGTTTTTTGCCCACAGGCGGCCAAAATGCGCTTGGGTGGAGTAGTCGGCCGAAATTTCTTTTAAGGCGCTTTTTATTCGCTCTACAATTTTGTCGCAGCCGTCTTGGTTTTCTTGAAGCCAAGAGCGCAGGGGCAAAATGTTAATCGCGCCGTAATGGGCTGGAAAGTAATTTTGAATAAGGATGTTTTCAAGCGCGTGGGGCGACGAAGAATCGGCCGCGCAAAAAATTACGCCGGGATTTTTTTCAAGCTCGCTTGCAAGCGGAATGTTTTTCTTAAGCCATTCAAGGTCCGCGGCTGATTTTTCGACAGCGATGATTTTGCAGCCCGGATTTCTTTTTAACAAAGACTCTATGTGAAAGCCGCCTGCGATTCCTAGGATTACCGCAAAGGAGCCGCTTGCTTCCTGGCCAAAGGCTTCCGCTTCCCTGCGGGGATTGTATTTGGAGTGGGCCGCCCTTCCGGAATTGTACACAGGAATTTCAAGGCCGTTCTTTGATTCGACAACTTCTTTGTAAAGGCAAGTCATTCTTGGCCTCCAAAAAGCTCTTCAATCAGTTTATCCTTTTTTTGCCTGACGCTTTGCTTCCTGCGCTCTCGGTCTTCTTCCAGGGCGGCCCGTTCCAGCATTATCGAGTCCGCTGGGAAAATTTCCTTGCAAAATGCGTCCGTTTCGCTCCATTCGACAAAAAGTTTTTTTAAAAGGCGGCTCCTTTGGCCCTTTGTTTTCTCTTGCATGCAAAAGTTTTCTTGCGTTCCGGCGGCGTTCGCAACAAGGCTTTCAAATTCCCTCGCGCTTATGTCTTGGATTTGTCCAAGGGAATTCGCAAAGGCTTTCCCGCCCTTTATTCTGTAAACTTTTCTTCCCCTTAAACAATAGTTTTTGAACCAGGACTCGTAAATCGCAAGGCTTTCGGACGGAAGCGCTCCCGCCGCCTGCCGCGTAGCCTTTGTCTTTAGCCTAAAGTCTACGGCGTCCCTTTCTGTTTCCAAAACGTTGGGAAGCGCGTGGCTTTTGTCTTTTGACGGAGACAGGTCAAGGCCGGAAAAAAATATTTCCGAATCGCACAATGAAAGAAAGAGTTCCAAAGCGCTTCCGCTTACGGTTCCGTTTCTGCGGGCGGGCAGGGCTTTTATTCCCAGCACCTCGAAAATTTTTTGGCTGATATAATCGTCGTCGTAACAAAGCGGAAGGATTTCTTTTGTCCTAAAAAGCGCCGACGGACATGCGGCCTCTGGCTCCAGGGCGAGCGGAACGCCTGCAAAGAATTTTTTTAGAGGGTACAAATGCTTTTTTGCCCACCAGCCGCCGTCGGCGCTTAGGGCCAAGTCGGGCGCGATTTTCTTGTCGGCCAAAACGCTTATCGCGGAAGAAAGGGCGCATACAAAAATTTTGGAACGGACTTTTTTTATCGAGTCCAGCGCTCCTTCAAGGCTTGGGCCCGACGCGCAAATTAAAACCGGTTTTTTTATTGTTTCGATAAAGACCGGCTTTTGAATTTTGTTAAAGAAAGAAAGCTTGTTTTTTAGCCAGCGTTTTCCAAAGTGTTCCCTGGTCGCAAGAACGGTCTTTGATTTTTGGACGGCGGCTTTTATTTGGGCCCAAGCCGATTTTGCGTCCTCCGGCCAAGCCGCGGCCGAAGGCTTCCAGTCAAAGAACGCTGTTTGGAACAAGCCTTCTTCGCCCAAAAGGTCAAAGAGGCGGTCGCAAAGCGGAACGCCGCTAGTTTTGTCCTCAAGCGGAAGGCAAAAGTCCCATTCCTTGTCGGATTCAAAAAAATCGTTTGTAAAACGAATCGTTCCGACTTTGGCTTTTGGAAAGCGCTTTTTAATGTAGGCGGCGCAGTAGCTTAAGGCTCCCTCGACAATAACCGCGCATTTTGGAACAAAGTCAACCGAAAGGCTTTGCGCGAAACGCTCCGCCTCAACTTGCGGGTTGTAGGAAGAGTGAAGCGAAACGCCGTTCGCTTTCGCGCTCTTGCTTGAGTTTTTTGCAAGGAAGAACTCAAGGGCCAAGTTCAGCCCCTCAAGAGATAGTCGTGGATTTCTTCGTTGTCGTTTGAATAGCCGGCTGTAAGGATGATGATTTTCTTTGCGGCTTCCGTTCCTATAAGGTCGGTGTATTCAAGCGAAAGCTGCTCTTTGAGAATCTCGTCTTCGACGCTGGAGTTTACAATCGCTGCGACTTTTATCTCGTCAGGATCGATTGAATAAACCAAGGCCGGCGACTGGAAAAGCTTTTTTGTCTTGTAAAATAGCTCTTCAAAGATTGTGTTTGTCAAAACCTTAAGAAGAGTGGTTTCGCTTACTTCGATTTTTTTCATCGTCTCTTCCAAGGCCCGCTTGGTTGAAATCAAGAAAAGCCTTACGTTCCCTTTTGCCGAAAGCTTTTCGACCATTTCGTACTTTGGCTCTGATATAAGGCTTTGCTTGTGGCATCTAAGCGCTTCAAGCAAATCTTGCTTAAAGTTGTCCTTTGCCTTAAGAAAGCCTGCCGGCTTGTAAGAGTATTGGAAAAAAACGACAAGCTCTTCGCCGTCCAAGAATTTAAGGATTCTAAAGGCCTTGACTTTTGCCTTGGCCTCCGTTCCCAAAAATTGCGTGAAGGCTGAGAACGTTGGGCTTTCGCGGTCAAGCGTCACCCAAGTGTCAGATGGAACAGAGCCGTTCCAAAAGTCTTTTGTGGAGATTGAGCTGAAAACGCTTTGCGCGTCAACGCCGTTGGCAAGCTCAAGGAGCATAAGGCCGTTCTTGGAGCGGAAAACGCCGCAGCGCTCAAAGCCGTTTTGCTTTGCCCATTGCTGAAAACTTGAAGTGGAAACAGCTTCCGCCTTGGCCATAAGGCCAAAGTTTTTGCCGCTCGCTACGCTTAGCAATCCCATTTTTACGAAAGACCAAGCTCGTCAAAGAGTTTTTTATAGGTTACAAAATGCTCAGACTTTGCAAATTCCGTAATCTTGTCTTCGGGAAGGTTTTCGAGCAATTGATCCATGTATGAAAGCACAGAAACGATTTCTGACTTAAGGTCCTTTGTAATCACAGTCTTGTCCGAGCCGGCCGCGCTCGCCGCCGGAACTTCAACGGAAGTCTCCTCGGCTACCGTTTCTTCGGAGGCGCTGTCGTCAAAAATCGACTCGTCGACAAAAGTGTCGTCCGACGCTTGGGCGGGTTCTTCGGGCGCGTCGCGCAAAAGGCTTTCGTCCAAAGTTTCAGGAACGGGCTCTTCGTCCTCGCTTCCGATGTCAAGGGAGAATTCCTCTTCCATCGATTTTGAAGACTCGTAAGCGTCTTTTTCGGCCAAGGCGGAATCGGTGATGTCGGACTCCGTCGCGTCGGCCTCTTCAAAGGCGGAGTTGATGTCGTCGCCTACGGAAACTGAAACGTTGTCCTCGTCGTCCTGCAAGGAAATGTTTTCCTTCATGATGTCCGAGACAGAAGACTCGTAAGCGTCTTTTTCGGCCAAGGCGGAATCGGCGATGTCGGACTCCGTCGCGTCGGCTTCCTCAAAGGCTGCGTTGATGTCGTCGCCTACGGAAACAGAAACGTCGTCCTCGCTGTCTTGCAACGAAACGTTTTCCTTTACGATGTCGTCGACGCTCACAACGCTGCCGTCGTCTTCCAAGGAATCTTGCTTCATGTAATTGATTTTTTCGTCGTCAAGGGAGTCGGCGATCGAGACGTCTTCTTGCAAGAACTCGTCGATGGCTTCTGGGTTGAGGCTTTCTTGCGGAGCGGCGTCAGCTTGCATTTCGTCGGTGTTTACAACAGAGTCCATCAAGTCGCTGTTTGAAGATTCGACTGTAATGTCTTCGTCGATTTTTGGAACGCTGATTTCTTCGGGAAGAACGTTTTCCTCGCCAAACTCATCGGTCGTGCCGGCCAAGTCTTCGGGAGTGATTTCCGTCGTGTCGATTGTCGGCTCTTCCATGTCGGATTCGTTGAAATCCATCTTTAAGTCCGAGTCCACGACAGCGGTTTCTTCGTCGATCGCGGGCTCTTCGTTTTCTACGACAAACGGTTCGTCAGAGGCTTCTTCGGTGGAGAATTCGGCGCTGCTCAAAATGTTTGTCAATTCGTTGCCGCTAAGGGCGATTGTGTCGTCCTCGTCGTCGTTCGATCCAAAAAAGCCGGTGTCCTCTTCTTTAACTTTATTGTTTTCCGCGACAGGAATAGAGGCAGTTCCGGCCGCAGGGGAAGGGCGGTCCTTTAAGTCCGCGAAGTCTGATTTTAGGTTTTTGATTTCGTCTCTTAGGCTGGAAAGCTCGCCCATAATCTGTGAAAGGATTTCCTGGCCCTTTTGGCTGATCTCGGGGCTTGCGGCCGCGGCGCCAGCGTTTGAGTCGTCGTTTGCGGAAATGTCATCCTCGCTTTCGGCGGACGAGCTTTCAACATTGCCGGAAAGAACGTCTTGAACGCTGGGCGTCTTTGAGTCGTCGTCGGCGCTTACCTTCATGTCGTAGTCAACGACTTCGGTCTTGGGCGCTTCCGCGCTGTCGGGGCCGGCGGTCATTCCGATGTTTGAGTCGTCGTCGTCAAAGCCAAAGTCGCTAAGGTCTATCTCTTCAGTGTCTCCTGCAGGAGCGGCGGGCGCCGCCTTCTTTACGCTCGCGCCTTCGCCAAATTCCGAGAACATCGCTTCGTCGGCGGCGGGAGCGCTTGTCTCCGCCGGAGCCGCGCTTGGTTCGGGCGTGTCGTCTTCCTGCGCGATTTCCGCGGCGGAGTCGTCAAAGCTTACGTCGATGTCAAGCGATTTTTCGTCCTGGATCTCTTCCGGCTTGGCTTCCTTTTTGCTTGACGGAGCGTCGTCCATAAAGGCGTCCAAGTCAACCTCTCCGTCGTCGCCGTCCATAAAGGCGCTAAGGTCAACGTCTCCGTCGGGAGTGGAGTCGGCGCTTGCCGATCCGCTTGAAGAGTCGCTCATAAAGTCGTCCAAGTCTATCTCGCCGTCGGGCATGTCGTCGATTGACGTTTCGGGGGCGGCGCTTTCTTCCGCGGCGGGCGCCGGCTCTTGGGCCGCGTCTTTCGTTATGTCCAAATCGTCCAGGTTGAAGTCGTCCATCGTCGGCTCTTCGGCGGCTTCTTCGGTGGGGATGTTTTGGTTTTCGGTTATGTTCATAAGCTCGTCGGGGCTGAGGGTGGTGTCTTCGTTTTCGTCGGCGCCGCCTTCCATGCCGCTTGTTATGTTCATGAGCTCGTCGCTGCTAAGGGTGGTGTCTTCGTTTTCGTCAGCGCCGCCTTCCATGCTTTCGGTGATGTTGGTAAGCTCGTCGGGGCTGAGCGTTGTGTCCGCGTTTTCGTCTTCGACGTTCGGAGCCTCTTCCGTCGCATCGGGAATGTCAATGTCGATGTCAAGGTCCGAGATTTCAGTCTGTTCTTCCGCTTTTGAGTCGTTTTTCGGCAAGTCTTCCGCGGTCATCGGGAATTCAATGTCGTTGAACATGTCGTCGTCTGACGGCAAGTCGATGTCGTCGATTGCGTTTTCAGGCATTTCGATGTCTTCTCCCTTTATGTCTTTTGGCGAGTTTTTTACCCACACGCCGTATTTGTCGAGATCTTTTGAGTCGCTCATGTCCCATTCCCCTATAAAAAACTTTTCATAATATTATCGGCTGTTTTATCGAAAACGCGCGCATTTTTCTTATATAAAAGCGCGTTCCGCATTTGATTAATTATAGCGCATATTTCAAAAAATTCCAATAAGAAAATAATATTTTTTTCCGATAATAAATTCATAATGAAAACTGGAAAATATTTGCCTGCTTTGCTGTCCGGAACCCTCGCTTACGCCCTTCTTTCGTTCTTTTGGGGCCAAAACGGGGTTTGGGCTCAAAAACAGCTGGAGGCTCAAAAAAAAGTCATAAGCGCAAGAACGCAAGAGATTCAAAACATTAACGACGACCTAAACTTGGAAAAGACCGCGATTAGGGACGACTACGACGTGATCGCGGCCTACGCCCGCAAGCTGGACTATGTCTATCCGGGCGAAAAGCTTGTGAAAATCAAAGGCCTTGGAGCCGCGAAAAGCTTTATGTACGAAACGGGAAGCGTCCTAAAAAGCGCTCCGGTCGCCTTTGTAAGCGAATGGTTCTGCAAGGGGGCGGGGCTTGCGGTTGGCCTTTTGCTTGCCGCCGCCATTTTCCTCTTTGACGTGTCTTACGGCGTAAAGTCCTTTTCTAGCAAAAAGCGCTTTGAAACGATAGAGGGCATTCCGGTTTATGACGTTGCCCAAGTCTGACGGCGCGAGCGCCGAGGCGGCGGCCAAAGTTCTCCGCGAAGGAAAAATCGCCGTTTTGCCGACCGACACTGTCTATGGCTTTAGCGCCTTGGCCCTTGCGCCCGGAGCGGACGGCCCCAAAAAGTCCGGCCTGGACTTGAAAATCGACCAAATCAAAAAAAGCCCCGAATCAAAGCCTTTGATTGAGCTGATTTCCGATCCTATGGATATTTGCAAATACGCCGGCCAAGAAATTCCTTCAAAAATACTGGAAAAATGGCCCGGCGCCTTGACCGTTCTTGTAAAAAACAATGATTGGTACAAGGCCTTGACCGGCCGCGAGGCCACGGCCTTCCGCTGTCCCGGAGACGAATGGCTAAGGCAGGTCATAAGCCTTTGCGGCGGCCCGATTTATTCCACCAGCGTAAACTTTAGCGGAAAGCCCGTCTTGGAGGCTGAAGCGGATATTTTAAGGGACTTTGGCGGCTTGGTTGACCTCTATGTTTCGGATGGAGATAAAAAAAACGCGCTTCCAAGCACGCTGGTTTCCCTTTTGGACGGGGAGCTCAAGGTTCTCCGTCAGGGCGCCGTCCGCTTGGACTAGGCGTTTTCCAGCTCGAACTTCCGCTTTAAATACACGTATTCATAAAAGACATCGTCAAAATTCTCGTAGCCGAAAATCTTGTGGACTTTCGTTATTTTCCACTGTTTTATGTTGTCGACGTGCGGGTACGGAAGCCAAAAGAGGCGCTTTGAAAAGTGGCGGATTACCGTGTTTTTGTAGAGGAACTTTTGGTCGTTGAAGCGCTGGCTCACGACCTTCTGTTTTGTCGTGCTTAAAATTATCGCCGATTCGTCGGCGAACAAAAGCTTTTTGGTCTTTATAAGGTTCCGCGACTTTTCCAAAAGACCTGTTTTTTTGCATTCCTCAAGGTTGAACAAAATGACTCCGGCGTTTATGAACTTTCGCCTGAAGAACAAGATGATTTTTCCGTAATGGTCGCGGGCGGCCGCGTATTCATAGCCCGTCAAGTCCGTGTCCCACAAGAGCCTGACGTCGCGGTTGAACATAAGGTCTATGTCAAGGTAAAGGAGCTTTTGCGGCATGTTTGGAACCAAGTCCGTCAAAAGGCGAAGCAGCGTGTAGGGCGAGCAGTAGCACTGTTCGTTGGGGCAGCCGCCGAATTCCTTTTCGTAGACTTGGGTGACGTCGGTTTTCGTGACGCGGTTTTCCTTGTTGTATTCTTTCGTCGTCCGCTCCAAGAAGGCCGTCATCTTGTCGCTGATAGAAGTGTACTCGGGCTTCACTCGGCTTAAGTCCATCGTGAAAATGTGAAAGTTAAAGGGCTCTTTTGTCTTGGTTCTTTTAAGAATCGAAAGCATGCAAGTGAGGATTCCGTCAAAAATCTTTGAGTTTCCGCAAAACAAAATGTCAATCATCGCTCTTTTCCTTTTTTATGTATTGAATCAATTCAACGTTGCTGTTGAGGCTTCGCTCTTTCATCGCCTGGAGGACGCGGTTTCGCAAGTCAAGGCGCGCTTCCTTGCTTGCCAAATTTTCGTCGGCGTAAAAGGGGCCGTCAACGTAAGTGACCATTCTTGGATTTTTTGAAAAGCGCCTTTTTTGGTAAGTGTTGGTGAAGCAGTAAACGGGCGCCTTGAATTGAATGGGGTACCTAAACGAAAGGTCAGTGAAGGGGCGGATCTTTGTGTAGTAGGGCCAGATGTGAGCCTCCGGGTAAATGCAAATCGCCTGCTTTTCTGAGACGCGCCTTTTTAGGATTTCCATAAAATTTTTTGTCGCTCCCAAGTTGTCGGGGAGCGGAAGCGCGCCCAGGATTCTTGTCTTTAGCCCAAGGCCTGGAATCGAAACGTTGTTGGCGTGGACGATTACGTAAACGCCTTTTGGAAAGGCCACAAAGGTTGGAATAAGCGCGTCCGCGATTGGGTTTGTGTGGTTTGCGAAAAGGAAAAGCGGGCCTTTCGGGCATTTTTTCAGGGCGTGGCGGTTCACGATTTTGTGGCGGTATTTGAGCTTTAGCCAAAGCCATGCGATTGGCATTGAAAATATTCTGTACCAAAAAAAGCGCTTTATGTTCCACCAAAGGCCGCTTTGTCCGTAGTCGTAGTTTTGGTCGATCGGAATGGCCTTGATTAGCATTTCTGAAAATTCGTCGTTGAGTTCGTCGGAATAATAAATGACGCGCTTTTTCTCTTTGCCCGCTTTTTTCATAAGCGCACTCTATCATTTTTTTTCAAAAAAGTATACACTCTAGGCTTATGAAAAGAAACGCGTTGTTTTTTGTGGCGCTTGCGGCTCTTTTGTCTCTTGCGAATTTTTCCGCGTCCGCCGAAATTTCCGATCGGGCGCAAAAGGCTGTTGACGATTTTATGGACTTGCGAATGAAGATCGCCGGCCTTGGCTCGGATCAGGCGTTGGCGCAAGTCGCGGACTTTGAAAAAAAGCTGTCGGTTGATTCCTCGTTCAGCTCGCAGGAAGACAGGCTGGTCTTGGTCAATTTTATCATAATGGAAAAATACAATTTTTTGCGAAAGCAAAAGGGCAGCAAGCCTCAGCTGAAAAAGCTTCTGAAAGAGTTGAAGGAAAAAAACGAGGCCTGGTTCGCCGCCAACGGCGAGGATAAGGCGGGCGTTTGGCTTTTGGCCACCAGCGCCGACGTAACTTCCTGCTACATGTCCTATTCGCTATCGGAAGTGATGAAAAGCGGAATGTCTTTGCGCGACAAGTACAGGGAGTCGGTTGAGCGTAATCCAAACTTTTGCTACGGCTGGACAAACTTGGGCCAATGGTATTACTGGGCTCCCGGCATCAACGGCGGAAGCGACAAAAAGTCAGGAGAGGCTTTCGCGGCTGCCGTCAAATGCGCTCGGAACAAGGCCGAAAAATTTTTTGCCTGCGTTTTTTATTCGCAGTTTTTGTTTGAGGAAAAGGAATTTGACAAGGCAGCGTCCATGCTTGACGAGGCTGAGGCGCAGGATCCCGGCAATCCTTACATTGCCTTTATGCGAAAGATAAACAAGGACGGCGACTCCTTCTTTGACTGGAGCAAAAAGAACAACCAAATGGATAATGACAAAAAGAAATAAAAACGATAGGGTGATGATATGAATTTTCCGCGAGTGTTTTTAAAGAAGAACGAAGAGAAAGAAATTAAGGGCGGCTTTTTGTGGGCCTTTGACAACGAGCTTGGCCGCGTAAAATATTTTGAAGGAAACGAATGGAAGGAATGCCAATTCGTTCCCAAGGACGGCGGCGAAGGCGGAGCGCGCGACAAAAAAGGCGCCGCCTTTCCGGTCAAGGACGGAGAGCTTGTCGAGCTTTACACAAACGCAGGCGCCTTTTTGGCGAGCGGAATTTTCAACCGCTCCTCAAAAATCACAGTCCGCCTTTTGGGGCCTGAAAAAGCCGAGGAAATCGACGCCGACAAAAGCGAATACATTTACAAGAAAATTTTTGACGCGATGAACTTGCGCAAAATCCATTTTGACCAAGGCGATTCCTTTAGGCTTGTCTTTGGCGAGGCGGACTTTTTGCCGGGCTTCATTTGCGAGCGCTATGTCGCAGAAGGAAGCAAGGTTTACTTGCTGGTCCAGTTCCTCTCGCTTTCGTGCGAGGTTTTTAGAAAGGAAATAATCTCCGCGCTCGAAAAAGTTTGCGAGCCCTTTGCCATTTACGAGCGTAGCGACGCCGACGTGCGCCTAAAGGAAGGCTTGGAGTTAAAGAGCGGCTGGATAAAGGCGCCAAAAGGCGGAGACTCTTCCGCAAACGGCGGCGCGACGATTACGATTGTGGAAAATTCCGTTCGCATTCAAGTCGACTTGGCCAAGGGGCAAAAGACCGGCTACTTCCTTGACCAAAAATTCAACCGCAAGGAAATCTGGAAATACTGCCGCGGAAAGAACGTCTTTGACGCCTTTAGCCACACAGGGGCCTTTGGCCTCAACGCCTTTATGGCCGGAGCCAAGAGCGTCGTTTGCGCGGACATTTCCGAGGACGCGGTCGACCTTATCAACGCGAACATAAAGCTTAACGGCGCGGAGAAAGTCGTTTCGGCCCTTTGCGTCGATGTCTTTGACGCGCTAAAACAATACGAGGCCGAAGGAAAAAAGTTTGACGTGATAATCCTGGATCCGCCGGCCTTTACAAAGAGCGCCAAGATGATAAAGAAGGCGTATGGCGGCTACAAGGAAATCAACTTGCGCGCGATGAGGATTCTCAACAAGGGCGGCATTCTTGTAACATGCTCTTGCTCGCACTTTTTTGACGAGATCAACTTTTATTCGATGCTCGCTTCGGCGGCGGCCGACAGCCACAGGCGCGTCCAGATTTTGTCCAAGGGCGGCGCGGCTCCCGACCATCCGGTCTTGCTTGGCTACCCAAAGAGCGAATACCTAAAGCGCGCGATTTGTAAGGTTCAGTGATGCAAGCGCAAAACTACAACTGCGTTGTTCTCCTCGGCCCCACCGCCGTCGGAAAGACCGCGATCGGAGTCCGCTTGGCCCGCGCGCTCGGAACGGAAATAATTTCCGCCGACAGCCGGCAAGTCTACAAGGGCTTGGACATCGGAAGCGGAAAGGACTTGGCCGACTACGTCCTTGACGGAGTCAAGGTTCCCTACCATTTGATTGACGTGGCCGACTTAAGCCAAGAGTACTCTGTCTTTTTATACCAAAAGGATTTTTACAATTGCTTTTTGGAGATGCAGGCTCGCGGCCTCGTTCCGCTTGTAGTCGGCGGAAGCGGAATGTACGTCGACGCGGTCGTCCGCGGCTACGACTTGGTTCCTGTTCCGGAAAACGCCGCCCTTCGCGCCTCGCTCGCGGACAAGTCGCTTGAAGAGCTTGGAAAAATTTTGCTCGACCTTAAAGGCGGCTCGATTCATGTTCCACGTGATTTGCTGGAAAGGGAGCGTGTCGTAAAGGCTATAGAAATAGAAAGCTTTATCCAAAGCCCTGAATGCGAGGCCTTTAAAAAATCCCTTCCGCCGCGCCCCGACATTCGCCCGCTGGTTTTGGGAACGACATTGCCCCGCGAGCGTTTGCGCGCCAACATCGCCCGCCGCCTGGACGAGCGCTTGCAAGAAGGAATGATAGAGGAAGTTGAGCGCTTGCATAAAGAGGGCGCCTCTTGGGAGCGTTTGGAAAAGCTTGGCCTTGAGTACCGCTTTGTCTCCGAGTTTTTGCAAGGAAAATTTTCAAGCCAAAAAGAAATGCGGGACCTTTTATGCACTGCGATTTGCCAGTTCGCAAAGCGGCAGGAAACTTGGTTTAGGGGAATGGAAAAGAAGGGCGTTAGGATTAATTGGCTTCCGCTAGAAGGAAGCGTGGAAGAAAAAGTTAAGGCCGCGACGGAGATTGCCGCGGCCAATGGATTTGAGGTTAGGCGCTGATCGCTTCCATCTGCTCTACCTTGGTAAGGTAGCCTGTGCGCACGCAGCTGTCAAAGAGCGACTTTGAGATGTAGTCGGTCTTCACTTCGTTGTAGCCGTCTTGGTCGCGGACGATGCGGACGACATAGCCGTCTTCAACCTCGCGAACTATTGTCATGTAGTCGTTTGCGTTTCCAATGCTTTTCAATGTATAGGTTCCCATAATTTCCTCCTATCAATTTTAAATGAAAGCAATTTAAACTTGCCAAGAGCAAGTTCTAATACTATAATTGTCGGTAAAGGGAGGAAATAGTTTAGTGATTTTTTGCGACGCGCACTTTCATTTGATTCCGTCTGAAGAGGCATTGGGAACGCGTTCTCTGCCAAGAGGCCTGGGCGTGACCGCCGCGCATTCGCCTGAAGAATTTTTGGCGCAAGAGGCGCGCGTCAAAGAGTTGAACGCCTCTCTCATTCCCGCGCCTGGCAATGACAACAGTTCCGCGCGCCTTTCGCCTTGCGCCCAGACTTGTTCGCCGCGCGTCCTCCAATCCTTTGGCCTGCATCCGCAAGCGCCTTTTTCGGACGAGCGCGATTTTGCCCTCCGCCTTGAATTTTTGGAAAGCCTCTTGCAAGAACGGCGAATCGCGGCGGTGGGCGAGTGCGGGCTTGATTTTTTTACCCAAGAATTTTCGGCCAACCGCGCCGCGCAAGAAAAGGCCTTCGCCGCGCAATTAGACTTGGCCGCTCGCCATAAAGTTCCCGCGATTGTCCACGCGCGAAAGGCAATGCAAGAAATATTTGAAAGCGCGGCCGCCTTAAAAAAAGTTCCGGCCGTTGTTTTCCATTCGTTTGCGGGGACTCTTGCGGACGCGCGCTCGCTTTTGTCCAAGGGTGTCAACGCATATTTTTCTTTTGGAAAGCCGCTTATGAACGGAGCCAAAAAAGCGATTCTATGCGTCCGCGCTCTTCCCTTGGACCGCCTGCTTTTTGAGACTGACGCTCCCTACCAAACGCTAAAGGGAGAGAAGGCCACAAGCCCCGCCGAAATAGCCGACGTTTACCAGGCGGCCTTTGAAATCCGCGCGGCCGGACGCCCCTTTGAGGCTCGGCCTTCGTTCATTGATTTTTCCGCGGAGATTGAGAAAAACTTTCGCGCCGTTTTTGGCGCGTGACAGGCGGCGCTTCTTGAACTTCCTTACAGTTCGCTTGCGGCGGCTTCTGCTTCTTCAAGGCATTTTTGGTAAGCGTCGCAAAAGTCTTGGACAAGGGCGGCCATCTCTTGCGGACTTCTTTGGCTTGCGTCGGGCTGGACCTTTGAGCGCAAGATGTCTTCAAGCGCTTGCGCCTTGCAGCCCAATTTTGCCGCGCCGATTTGGTAGGAGGCGCCCTTTGTCTTGTGGACGATTTTCGCCGCCGCCTCAAATTCCTTCTTTTTAATAAAGTCCTTTAGCGCGTTTGGGTCAAACTTGCTTTCGTTTGCATAAGCGTCAAGCAGCATTTTATACAATTCTTTGTCGCCGTCCAAAAACGACAGCCCTTCTTTTGTGTCTAGGTATTCCGCCATGATTGCATTATAGACTGAAATTCTTTTTTCTGCTATAGTATTTTGCCATGAAGCTTTTAAAAACATTTTTTTTGCTTGACGCGATTTTCGCCGCGCTTTTTTCAGTCGCTAACATTTATTTTGGACTTGACGTCGCGGCCTTTGCCTTTCCGATCGCTCTTGCTTTTAACGCGCTTCTCTTTCACCAAATTTATTTTGGCCTTTTAAAAAACGCCTCGCGCGGCAACTTCAACGCGGCGAAAAAGCTTTTGCAGTACCAGCCGTTCGCGCACTTGGTCTCTTTCATCATCCGCCGTTCAGGGGAGAGCGGAACGTCGTTCGCTTTTGACGTGGTTTCAGTTTGCTTTTGGCTCTTGGCCTTCGCCTTTTCTTTGGCGGCCTTGCGCCTGGTTTCCGACAAGCGGCTAAAGAAAATCGCGCCGGACTGGCTGGAATTTTCCAAGCCCAAAAAGCGCAAGGGCGGCTCTTGGCTGGCCTTTGAGATTTTGGATTGGGCCGACGCCTTGGTGCAGGCGGTCTTTATGGTTTTGCTTTTCCAGATTTTCTTCTTTCAGTTTTACAAGATTCCGTCGGAATCGATGGTGTCGGAGCTTTTGATCCGCGACCGCTTGATGGTTTCAAAAATCACAAGCGGGCCAAGGTTCCCCCTGACAAAGGTCGGTCTTCCGACATTCAAAAAATACAAGAGGGGCGACATAGTCGTGTTCCGAAATCCCCATTACGCAGGCGGAAGAAAGGAAGAAGTCAAGTCTGTTGTGTCCGAACTTGTTTACATGCTTACGTTCACCACGGTGAATTTGAACGTCGACAAAAACGGACAAGTCAAGGCCGACCCCTTGGTAAAGCGCTTGGTTGGCCTTCCGGGCGAGCAGCTTATGATGGTGAACGGAATCCTTTATTCCAGGACAAAGGATTCGCCGCGCTTTTCTCCGGTTCAAGAGGACTCAAAATGGGCCAACTACAACCTTAACGAAAAAAGCCCTGAGCTAAAGCGCCTTATCCAAGAGTTCCCGATAAGCCAAGAAGGCTACGAAGAAATGCTGGCCCTTGAAAAAGAGCGCGACTCGATGGACATAAGCGCCGTCCAAAAAGAATGCGAACGCCTGGCCTGGGACTTTTGGCGCTTGGCTCGCGGCGACAAGCTGGGCAAGGCCAAAAAAGACTTGCTTTCGGACAGCGAGCTTTTTGAGTACAACTTGCTCCGCGACAACTATTCTTTGACGACAAAACTGCTGGCGGCGGGGCAGGACGGCGTTGAATGGTTCCACGCCTTTATGACGGACTGGACAAAAACTGCCGCGCCTCAAGTTAAGGACGGCCTTTACGGCGGCGACTTGTATTCGGACTCAAACTTTAGGCTGAACCTTATGCTAAAGCTTTGCGTCGGAAAATTCGTTTTGAGGAACGCCCAGCTAATCCAAAGCGGACTTCCGTATTCAAGCCTTGTTGACGACGCGGAGATCAGGGGCCTTTGGGACCGCGCCCAGCTTTTGCAAAGCTACATAAATTATTTGGACAGAAGAAACATGCCGGTTTTCCCAGCCAACCAGGCGGACGGCTCTCCAAGCTACATTCCCGACGGCTGCTACTTTATGATGGGCGACAACCGCTTCAATTCCCTGGACATGAGGCACAGTTATGAGGAACGCATGGAGCCGCTTACGCCTTATGACGAATATTCGGTCTACTACTACACCAATATGGAGCCGCAATTCGTAAGCCAAGACAAAATTTTGGGCACAACCGAATTCCGCTTTTGGCCCAAGGGCCGCATCGGTTTCTTGCGCTAGTTGAACAAAAGCGCGGTCTATGATAGAATAATTCAATTATGATTATTGATAAAATTTTGACCGCGATTTTTGGCTCGGCCAACGACCGCGAAGTAAAAAAACTGCGCCCGATTGTAGACCAAATCAACGCCCGCGAGGAATGGGCGGCCTCTCTCAAAGACGAAGACTTTGCAAAGCAAACAAAAATATTCAAGGAGCAGCTTGCCGCGGGCAAGACGCTGGACGACATTTTAGTCGACGCCTTTGCCTTGGCGCGCGAGGCGGCCAAGCGCGTTTTGGGCGAGCGTCCCTACGACGTCCAGCTTATGGGCGCCTTGGTCCTTCACTCCGGCCGAATCACCGAAATGAAAACCGGCGAAGGAAAGACCTTGATGTGCGTCGCCGCCGTCTACCTTAACTCTCTAAGCGGAAAGGGCGTCCACATCGTCACGGTCAACGACTACCTCGCCGAGCGCGACGCCGCTTGGATGCGCCCGGTTTACGGCTTGCTTGGCCAGACTGTCGGAACAATCCTTTCCAACATGGACAACGACGCCCGCCGCGCGGCCTACGCCTGCGACATCACTTACGGAACCAACAACGAGTTCGGCTTTGACTACCTTCGCGACAACATGGTCGTGGACCTTTCAAACAAGGTTCAGCGCGGCTTTAACTTTTGCGTTGTCGACGAAATCGACTCAATCTTGATTGACGAAGCGAGGACTCCGCTTATCATCAGCGGAGCCGGCGAGGACGACACATACAAGTATCACGAAGTCGACAAATACATTAAGGAGCTTACCGAAGTTCCCAAAGACCCCAAGACCGGCGACTATCCCGACGAAGTACAGATGACTCCCGAAGAGCGAGCGGCGCTTCCCGGAGACTACACGCTTGACGAAAAGAGCAAGCGCGTTTCTTTCACCGACAAGGGAATGAACCACATCGACGAGATTTTGCGCCAGCACAATTTGATTCCGGCCGGAACGACGGTGTTTGACTCGGAGAACTTTGAGTTTGTCCATTACTTTACCCAAGCCCTCCGCGCGCACAAGCTTTACAAAATCGAAGTCGACTACCTTGTGAAAGACGGCCAGGTAATGATTGTCGACGAATTCACCGGCCGCGTTTTGGAAGGAAGGCGCTACGGCGACGGCTTGCACCAGGCTATCGAGGCCAAAGAGCATCTTAGAATCGCGCAGCGAAACCGCACGATGGCGACAATCACGTTCCAAAACTTCTTTAGAATGTACACAAAGCTTTCGGGCATGACCGGAACCGCGGCCACCGAAGCGATAGAGTTCAACAAAATCTACAAGCTTGACGTCGTCGCGATTCCGACAAACCGCCCCGTCGCGCGCAAGGACGAAAACGACGAGGTTTACCTAAACGAAAGCGACAAGTGGGAGGCGATTTGCAAAGAGATTCAAGCCGCCCGCGAAAAAGGCCAGCCGGTTTTGGTCGGAACTATTTCGGTCGAAAAGTCTGAACGCCTTAGCGCGCTCCTTACCAAAAAAGGAATCCGCCACGAAGTCTTGAACGCAAAAAACCACGCCCGCGAAGCCGCGATCATCGCCGAAGCCGGCGCCAAGGGAGCGGTTACGATCGCCACCAACATGGCCGGCCGCGGAACCGACATCAAGCTTGGCGGAAACCCCGAGATGCGCGCCAGAAAGAGAGCCGGAACGGAAGCCACAAAGGAACAGTACGAGGCCGCGCTCGCGATAGAAAAAGAGCAGTGGAAAAAAGACTACGAGGAAGTCAGAAGCCTCGGCGGCCTTTACGTAATCGGTTCAGAGCGCCATGAAAGCCGCCGCATCGACAACCAGCTTCGCGGCCGCTCCGGACGCCAGGGAGACCCGGGCCGCTCCAAGTTCTACATATCAATGGACGACGACCTTATGCGCTTGTTCGGCGGCGAGCGAATGAAGAACATAATGACCCGCATCGGAATGCAGCCCGGCGAGCCGATTGACCATCCGATGCTTAACAAGGCTGTAGAGCGCGCCCAGCATAAGGTTGAGGAGCGCAACTTTGAAATCCGAAAGCACCTTCTTGACTACGACGACGTCCTTAACGAGCAGCGCTCTGTGATTTACGAACAGCGCGACGCGATATTGGCCGACAACGATTTGAGCGGCCGCGTCTTTAACAACGCCAAGGATTTCTTGACGGACTTGTTCGCGCAGTACGGCCGCAAGGGCAACGAAAAGGAAATCGGCGAGCAGGTTAAGAGCGTCTTTGGCTTGCAGCTTCCGCCCGAGCGCTTGACCATTGAGGCGATAGAAAGCGAGCTGCAAAACGACATCACGCAAAAGGAAACCCTTGTCGGAAAAGAAAACCTCAACATGTTCATCCGCTACCAATACATTCAAGTCATCGACAAAAAGTGGCTTGACCAGTTGGAAGCCTTGGAAGCCTTGCGCGAGGCCGTAAGCCTTAGAACTTACAGCAGCAAGAATCCTTTGACCGAATACAAGATTGACGGCTTTAACATTTTCTACGACGCGCTTGACTCGATCAGGCAGACGATAATTTCCCGCTTGTTCAAGGTAAGAATACAGCTTAGCCCCGAAGCTTTGGCCGAGCGCCAGAGGCAGCAAGAGGCCGCCCGCATGAGCCAGCTTAACGCCCGCCACGACGAGACCGGCCAAAACTTTGGAGAAGCGCCCGCCGCGCGTCCTAGCGCCTTTGACGGAGACGCCGCAAGAAGGCAGGCGGCAGGCGGAGCCATGCAAAGGAGCAGGCAAGGCGCTTCGGTTACCGTTCGACGGACGCTTCCAAAAGTTGGCCGCAACGATCCTTGTCCTTGCGGAAGCGGAAAAAAATACAAGCAATGCCATGGCAGGAATGAATAGGCTTTTTGCGGCTTCGCTTTTGGCTTTTTTTTCTGTTTGCTTTTTTTCTTGCAAAAAAAATGGAAGCGTGGCTAGCGTAAAAAGACAGGAATTGTTTTCGCTTAAGTATGGTTCCTTTGAGGAGCAGTTGAACCTGGCCGGCGGCCTTAACGCGACCGGCGCGGTCAACACGGCGATAGCCATGCGCGACGGTTTTTTCTACGTTT
The DNA here is from genome assembly GCA_002391235.1 of Treponema sp. UBA4377. Lineage (GTDB taxonomy): Bacteria > Spirochaetota > Spirochaetia > Treponematales > Treponemataceae > Treponema_D. Next base: position 119,643 of record DGRX01000030.1, on the reverse strand, counting down.
CCAACGGAGAGTCGCAAAAGATTTTGGAGCTCAACTCTTACGGCGACTTGCTGACCCTTTACCACAATCCGGAAACAAATCCGACGCCGCTTTTTGACAGCTCCGATTCAAGGCAAGCGGCTTCTTCCAAGAATGTAAGCACAAGAAAAACAGTTGACTATCCTTTTAACGCGCCGTCGCTTTTGGCCTTGGACTCAAGCAAGTACATTTACGTCGCCGAAACGCTTCCCAAAGAAAGGCAGGAGACCGGCGACAACAAGATTCTCTTGCAAGTTGTCTTGCGCTTTAACTCAAATTCTTTTGTCGACTACATTGGCCAGCAGGGTGTGGGCGGAACTCCATTTCCGTTTATCAGGAACATCTACGTGACCCAGGACGACTGCCTTGTCGTAGTCTGCGTCGTAAACGAGGGCTTCCAGATTTTTAGATACAATCCGCAAGGCTTTCCTTTGTCGGAGACTTTGATAAAGTATTCCGACGCGCCTGAATACGGAGAGGCCAAGATGGGCGTCACACGGTATTCAGAAATCGAAAACGTCATTCCCGATCCGGCCTCCAACCGCTTGTTTGTAAAGGCTGACTACTACGAAACCTCGATCGACGTTTCAAGCAAAGTTCAAAACGGACTTTCGGACCCGATAAGCGTCGTGTTTCCTTATGACATAAAGAGCGGAGCTTTTGGAGAAGGCCGCGAGATTCCCCCTTACGAAGAGACTGTCTCCGACGGCTTTTCAAAGCAAGTCTACAAGCTGCCGTACGATATGGTAGGCGCCACAAAAAACGGCTGGATTTTCTTTACAATCGCGCTTGAGTCCGGCTGCATGGTTCAAATGATGGACTTAGAGTCTGGCAAGGTGATAAAGCGCCTTTTGAATTTTGACGCGCCAAGCGTTGTCTACAGTTCTTATTCTTTGAGCGAAACGGGCATTGTCAGCGCGCTATTGGCGGAACGCGACAAGGCGAAGGTCGTTTGGTGGAGAACCGACGCTTTGGTTGACCAATAATTCTTGGGGGAAGGGAGAATGGCCTTTTACGACAACATTCCGGAAAGCAGAAATCCCGAACAAGACGCGGATGAAAATCTTGTCTTTAGATACAACCGCCAAGAAAGAATAAAAAACGCGCCGAAAATCGTTCAAGACTATTATGCCGGAAGGCTAACCCCAACAAAGGGCCTTTTTAAGGTTTTGGTCTCGACAAAGTTCAACCGCTTTATGCTTTTTACAGTAGCGCTTTGTTTTGCCGTTCTTCTAATCGTTAAAGTGTTTGGAAACAGGCCCAACATCGCGACCGCTTCCGGCTTTGAGCTTGAGCTAAGCGCCTTTAAATACGATGAAAGCGTATATGCGCAGATAAAAATCCATCCGCTAAAGAAAAGCTTGGCTGACAAGAATTTTGCGATTGACCAATACATTAAGGACAATGAAAAAGCCTCCGCCGTTTTTTCCTTTGTGGACGTTGACGGACAAACTTTGGATAAAATTCAAAAGTCGGCGGAAATAGAAAAAAATGCTTTTTTTATAAGGACAAACAGTTCGGATTATGATATAATAAAAGTAGACGCTGCCGTTGAGATTTTGGGCCAAAAAGTTGATTTGACCTCAAAAGTCTCGCGGCGCGAATAAAAAAAAGGCAGGTTTTGTATGGCCCAGTTTTATTGCTTGTCAGTTTTGTTGAGCGTTTTGTGCGGCTTGATTTTGATTTATTCTCAAGGTGAAGGTTTTAGCGACGATTCCTTTGAAGAAGCGGCGGAAAAGAAATCCATTCCCGCTTTTGAAAAAATTCAAGAGGGGATTGCGGGCGAGTCGCTTTTTTCGAATTCGCTTTTTAGGCTGGTCTGCGGAGCGCTTTGCTTTGTGACAGGCATTGTCATTTTCTTTGTTCCGTTCAGCGGAATGTCTGTGTTTGGCGACTTGTTGCCGTCTTTTGCGTGCCTTTTAGCCGGAGCCTGCGTCCTTATGGAATATTTTGAGGAAAAAAGCGACAGCTTCGTTCTTCCTGAAACGGTTGGAAACATTTTGTCAGAAAACAAGCTTTACATTGGAATAGGAACTCTGTTTATCGGCGTAATTCATTTTGTTTTGCCTGGGGTTCCGCTTTTATGAAAAGTTCCGTCGCTTGCGTCATACTTGGAAAAAGTCCGGAAACTCAAAACAAAATTCTAATCGCCCGCCGCGCTCAAGTCGGCGACATGGGAGGCCGTTGGGAATTGCCGGGCGGAAAGGTTGATGGCAACGAAAGCGACCGCGATGCGATTGTCCGAGAAATGTTGGAAGAGTTTGGCGAAAATGTTTTGGTCGGCGAGCGAATCGCCTCAACGCAATTTGAGCATAAAGGAAAGACGTCTGACTTGCGCGCTTACGAGGTCTTTTTTAGCAATGACGGCTTGGAAAAGCCTTTCACTTTGACAGAGCATACTGAATGCAAGTGGGTTGACTTTGACAATATTCCCACTGATAATTTTGTAGATTCGGATTTAAAGATATTGCCAAGCGTAAAAAAATACATTGAGAACAATTATGAGGCCCGTTAAAAAAATCTTTCGCGCGATTCTTTTTGTCTCTTTATTGCCGCTTCTTTTTTCGGCATGCAAAAAAAATGACCGGGATATGATCGCGCTAGACACATCCGACCCGTTGGCTCTCGCTCCTGACGTGAGTTGGGCTGTTGTCGTTGAGCCTTACGCCGCTTTTAGAAAAGAACTTGCTTGGAACGCGGAGGCTGTCGACTATTGCAAGCAAGGAGAAATTTTTCCGATTTTAGCCAGCGCCATGGCCAGCGAAGATGACGGCGGCGAGATTTGGTATCGTTTTGATGACGGTTGGCTTCCCGCGTCGGTTTTGACGGTCTATTCAAATAAATTAAAGGCGGCGAAAGCGGCCGCCTTGCTAGGAGCGGACCAATGAAAGCGGCGGAAAAAGAGCGGCTTTACGATGTCTTAAAAAAAACTTCGGGCGCTATTCTTGGCTACACCGCGCAAGAATTTACCGCCCCGCCGGCTTTTGTTGACGACATTGAAGCGGAAAACGCTCCTTGCGCGGAGCAAGAAACCATCGCTCCGCCGCAAGTTGAATCAGCTCCGCCGCAAAGCCAAAATTCCGCGGCTTCTGTTCTTTCAAGCGGCGGCGCGTCAATTGATTCGGTCAACCAAAAAATCGCGGCTTGCGCGCGCTGTCCGCTTTCGCAAACAAGAAAGAATGTCGTTCCAGGAGAAGGCGTTCCGCAGCCATTGGTTCTTGTCGTCGGCGAAGGACCCGGCGCGGAAGAAGACGAGCAGGGTCGCCCCTTTGTCGGAAAGGCCGGCCAGCTCTTGGACAAAATGCTTGCCGCGATAAATCTTAGCCGGGACAAAAACTGCTATATCGCCAATATCGTAAAATGCCGGCCGCCGATGAACCGCGATCCCGCGCCGCAAGAAAGCCAGGCATGCCGATCGTTTTTGGACGCGCAAATCCATGTCCTTAAGCCCAAGATGATTTTGGCGATGGGCCGCGTTGCCTTGCAAAATTTATTGGACACTTCGATTGGCATCAACAAGATGCGCGGCCAAATCGTTGACTTTAACGGCATTCCCTTTATGGCCACCTTTCATCCCAGCGCGCTTCTTAGGGACGAAAGCCTAAAGCGGCCCGCTTGGGAAGACCTGAAAATATTCAAGAATAAATTGCTCGAGATTTGTCCGGACTACGATAAATGAAATATTTGCAAATCGCCTTGAACGTTCCCGCAAACCAAACCTTCACTTATGCCAATGTGGAGGCTGGAAAGCGGGTCGCGCAAGAAGAAAAAGAGCAAAAAGAATTGATTCCATTAAAGCGCGCGCGAAAAGTGGATTCCTATGAGGCGAAAGTCGGCTCGCGCGCCGAAGTGATGTTCGGCAACAAAAAAACGACCGGAATCATAACCGCGATGTTTGACGAGCTTCCCAAAGACCTTTCGTTTGATCCAAAAAAAATCCGAAAAATATTGAGGGTTCTTGACGAGACCCCTCTTTTGAACAAAGAGCTTTTGGACTTGGGCTTTTGGATTTCAAGCTTTTATTTGTGCCCTATAGGAGAGGCTTTGTGCTCGATGATTCCCGGCGGAAAGCGAGGGGGAGACATTGGCGGTTTTTCTTCGCTTGACGCGGATTCTTTTGAAGGAAAAAATGAGCTTTCTGACGAGCAGGCAAAAGCCGTTGAAGCGATAACTGTCGAAAGCGGCCGCGGCGGGACTTTTTACCATTACCTTTACGGCGGAACGGGAAGCGGAAAGACAGAAGTTTTTTTGAGCGCGGCTGAAAAGGTTTTGCAAAAAGGCCAAGGCGTTTTGTATTTGGTGCCGGAAATAGGCCTTACGCCGCAAGTCGCAGGCGCGGTGACCCGCCGCTTTGGAAACACCGCCGCGATAATTCATTCGCTTTTAACGCCCGCCCAAAAACTCACGGAATGGAAACGAATCATAAACAAAGAGGCGCGCGTTGTTGTCGGCGCCCGCAGCGCTGTTTTCGCTCCGATACCGGACTTGGGCTTGATCATCATCGACGAGGAGCACGACTCTTCATACAAGTCGGGAAACTCTCCCCGCTACCACGCGCGTCAAGTGGCCATGCGCCGCGCTTCAAGATTAAAGATTCCGCTTGTCATGGGAAGCGCGACTCCAAGCGTCGAGGCGTGGAAAGCGATAGAAGAAAAGCGGTTTTTATGCCACCGGCTTACAAAAAGGCTTTCGGGCGGAAAAATGCCTATTATCGCCGCGGTTGATTTGAGCCGCGAAAAAATGAACGGCGCGATTTCCGTTCCGCTGGAAGATGAAATAAGAAAAACCTTAAGGGAAAAACGGCAGGTTATATTGTTTTTGAACCGACGCGGCTTTAACCATCTTTATAGGTGCAACTCGTGCGGATACGAAGTAAAGTGCAAGAATTGTTCCGTTCCGATGACTTACCACAAGGCCCAAAACCGTTTGGTTTGCCATTATTGCTCTTACTCAATAGAGCCTTTTAGAGTTTGCCCGCAATGCGGTTCGGTTGACATTGGCTATTCCGGCTTTGGAACGGAATTCATAGAAAGCGAAGTCAAGTCAAAGTTTCCAAACGCAAGAACGATTCGCCTTGACACAGACGCTGTAAGCAAAAAAGGGGAGCTTGAGGAAAAAATCGCAGCCTTTAAAAAAGGCGGCTACGACATTTTGCTTGGAACGCAAATGATAGCAAAAGGCCTTAACTTTCCATCCTTAAAATTGGTCGGCGTGATTTTGGCCGACACTTCGCTGCATTTGCCAGACTTTAGGGCGGCGGAAAAAACTTTTAGCCTTATAACGCAAGTGGCCGGACGCGCCGGAAGGTTTTTTCCTGACGGAAAGGTTTTGGTGCAAACATATTCTCCGGCAAATACCGCGATTTACTGCGCCTGCCATTCCCGCTCCAAGGAATTTTATGAGGACGAGTTGTCTTCGAGAAAGCTTTTGAACTTTCCTCCGTATTCAAGGCTTTTGCGCTTGGTCTTTAGAAGCATGGCTCAAAAAGACTCGGAGGCGTTCGCTGCCGACGCCTATAAAATTTTGTCGGCGGAATTGGACGCGATAAAGGCAAAGCGGCTTTCATACTCCAAAGAAACAGAAATCCTTGGCCCAAGCGAATGTCCGCTTTCCAAAATCAATTCAAATTACAGGAATCAAATCTTGCTCAGAGGCCCGTCGGTCGCTTTGCTTCAAAAAGTCGCGGCGGCCTTGATTTACGGTTATAGGGCAAAGGAAGGCGTTTACATCGAAGTCGACGTTGACCCAGTGAACTTGTTGTAGCGCTTTGAATGCAGTCCGCTATTAGGCGTGCCGCCTTATTCCGTCAAATTTAACTTGCCACAAAAACAGGCCGTCGGGCGGAGCTGTTGGCCCGGCCATTTCTCTTTTGCGCGCGGCGAGAATTTCCTTAAAGTCCGCGGGGCCTTTTCCGTTTTTGTCCAAGTCGATCAATGTTCCTGCAATCGAGCGAACCATTCTGTACAAAAAGGCGTTGGCTTCGATTTCAAAGACAAGCTTTTTTTGTCCAAAGGAATCCTCTTCCTCAAAGAAAAAAGCGTTTTCCAAATAGCGCTTTGTCGAAAGGCTTGCGTCGCCCGCGCCGGCGAATGTCTTGCAATCCAATTCCCCGCGCAAAAATTCTGCCATCCCGTTTAGGTTTTTGATGTCGGGAATGTGGTTTATTTGCCAAACGTAACGGCTGGAGGCCGCGCAGGGAATTTGCTTGGGCAAAACAAAGTATCGGTAGACGCGGCTTGTCGCGCTAAAGCGGGCCGAAAAGTCTTGGCCAACGGCGCGCGCCTCGTTGACCCTAACGTCGCGCGGCAAAAAATTGTTCAAAGCCTTTGGAATGTTTTGGTCGGGAATTGAATCTACGGGGCACAAAAAATTCGCAGCTTGCGCTTTAGCGTGCACGCCTGAATCGGTGCGGCCGGAACCTTGCAAATTGATTTTTTGGCCAAAAAGCTTTTCCAAGGCGCTTTCAAGGTCGCCCTGGACGCTTCTTTGTTCGTCCTGCCGCTGCCAGCCGCAAAAATCCGTTCCGTCGTATGAAATCGTAAGAAGAATGTTTTTGGCCATCTATGCCCGCCGCGCCGTCATTCTATCGCTATGTCAGCGTCGCCCAAGATTTTGTTCAAGTTGTCGTAAAGGTTTCGCGAGTGCTCCAAAAGCGGGCCTGGCTTTTCCTTTGTGGATTTTCCAAGGCCAAAGATGCGCGCGATGGCGATTTTTGATTCGTCCAATTTTTTTAGGCGCATGGCTTGGTCTTCTGTCTGGCCGTACTTGTATTCCAAAAGGCCGCACAAATAGATCACGCCGTCCCAGCCGTAGTTTTTGTCCGTGTCCGGCCCCATGTTGGCCAAGGTTGAGCTTTTTTCTATGCGATTTGATTCGTTTATTACCGCTTGCTGGTAAAAGAAAATCGCCTTTTGGTAAAAGACCTTGGCCACCATGTCAAAGTTGTGGTCGGGGACTTCTTCGTTTAGGTCGTTGCAAAGCCAGGCCAAGCGCAGGCTTAGAATCGCGCGCTTCATTGTCGGAAGGTATGCAAAGTCAACTTCGTCGTAAGTCAAAATGGCCAAAAAGTACATGGCCGCGCCGTCCAGCAAATTGCGGTTTCGCGTAAGGTTGTAGTATGGAAAAATCATGTTGGTGAATTTTTTGCGCGCTTCCATCGTTTCGTAAATGCGGTCAAGCGAGGCCTGGTCTTTTATGTCGTTGAAGTCGTTCCAAAAAAAGGCGGAATGGCAGTGGGGGCAGGCGCCGATTGCGTAAATAAGCGGATTGATTTTTCCGTAGCGGGCTGTCGGAATGTACTGGCGGTGAAGCTCTTCTGTCAGGGCGCCGGCGTTAAGGCGGCCGCTTCCGGTAAGCATTTCTTCGCGCTGAAAGTCTTTTTGGCAAACGGGACACTTAATCTTTGTCTTTGACCAATAAGAGACGGCGAGCGGTTTTTTTGGCCCTGTATCCTTTTTAAATCTTGTGTACATGTTGTCACTATATCAAAAAACGGGCGGAATTTCAAGTTTAATTCCGCCCGCATTCTTGATTTGATCTTAGATGATCGTTCCCGCCGGGATTACAGCGTTTTTGCGAATCACTATGATTCCGTCGGCGCTGTAGAAGTTTCCGTGGTCGCCGTCCTCGTACTTTTTGCCGGAGACGTTGATCTGGCAGTTTTCGCCGATGCGGGCGTTTTTGTCGATGATTGTCTTTTCAATGTGGCAATGCTTTCCGATTCCGATGTTGGGAAGCCCCGCCTTTTTGTTGCTTTCCTTTTCTTCGGGAGACTCGTAGTAGTCGGCTCCCATGATGATAGTGCCTTTGAGAATCGTTCCGGCCTCAACGATTGAGCGCACGCCGATTACAGACTTTGTCACCATTGAGTCGGTGATTATGCAGCCGTCGCTTGTGAGAGAGGCCGTTATGTCGGCGTGGTTCATTTTGCAGGGCGGAAGGTTTCTCGCGTGCGTGTAAATCGGCTGGGCCTCGTCAAAGAGGTTGAACTGGGGCTCTGGATTGGTGAGGTCCAAAGTGGCCTCGTAGAAGCTTCTGATCGTTCCGATGTCTTCCCAATAGCCGTCAAAAATGTAAGAGTTGATTTTCTTGCTTTTGATGGCCATCGGAATGATTTCTTTTCCAAAGTCGGTCTTGTCGTTGTCCAAGACTTCTTCCATTGTCGAGGCGTTGAAAATGTAAATGCCCATGCTGGCCAAGTACTCTTTTTCGGGCGCCAAGTCAGGGTTTCTGGCCGAGGCCGGAATCTTCCAGTCGTCGATGTTCATGTCCGGCTTCGGCTTTTCCATGAATTCCGTGATGCGGTTTTTGTCGTCGATTTTCATTATGCCAAAGCCCGAGGCGTCGCGGCGGTTTACGGCGGTTGTCGCGATTGTCACGTCCGCTCCGCTGGCCACGTGCGCGTTGAAGAAGGCCTGCAAGTCCATGTGGTAAAGCTGGTCGCCCGACAAAATGATGTAGTGGCTGGGGTTCTGCGCCTTAAAGTGGATGAAGTTCTTTCTGACCGAGTCCGCCGTTCCCTCGTACCAGCCGGAATGCTCCAAGGTCTGTTCCGCCGCCAAAATCTCTACAAAGCCGTGCGAAAAGCGGTCAAAGTTGTAGGAGTTTGTGATGTGCATGTGCAGCGAGGCAGAGTTGAACTGGGTCAAAAGGTAAATCTTTTTGAAGCCAGAGTTAATGCAGTTTGAAAGCGGAATGTCTACGATTCTGTATTTTCCGCCGAACGAAACGGCCGGCTTTGAGCGGTCTTTTGTAAGCGGATAGAGGCGGGTTCCCTTGCCGCCTCCCAAAATAAGGGCCAGAACTCTGGATGTGTCAACTTTAGACATGTTTTCCTCCAAAAAATTTAAAAAATCTGTGATTTTTTCTATAAATATATGACTATTATAAACCCGCTTTTTTAATAAAGCAAGAAAAAAAAGCGTTTTTTTTTAAAACTAGACAAATTCCCCTTTCCGCGCTATAATTTGAGGCTAGATATAAAATGGATTCATCGTGCACAATAATCGTTCCGGACTCCGACATTCTGACTAAGTTGTGCGGAACAAACGACAGCAATTTAAAACTCATAGAAGAAAGCCTTGGAGCCACGATTTACGCGCGCGGAAACGAACTTTGCGTTGAGGAAGAAGATCCGGACATACAGCGCAGGTTCAAATTCATTGTTGACAGAATAATAGACGAGATAGAGGACGGAGCCGCCGATTCCGCGGACGCCGTCGCTTCGATTTTAAATACAAACGCAAGGGCCGACCAAAACTCAACCAGCATCGTCGTCCCCGGCGGCCTTAGGCGCGTCTATCCAAAAACGCAAAACCAAGCCGACTACATCGCCCTTATGAGAAAGCTGGACATGGTCTTTTGCGTCGGCCCCGCCGGAAGCGGAAAAACATTTTTGGCCATCGCGGAGGCCTTGCGCCTTGTTCTTTCAAAGCAGGCCAGGGGAATGGTCTTGACCCGCCCGGTGGTTGAGGCTGGAGAAAGCCTTGGCTATCTTCCCGGCGACTTGGAGCAAAAGACCGCTCCGTACTTGCGGCCCCTTTACGACGCGATGGAGATGATTCTTCCCCGCGACACAGTCGCCCGGCTTTTGGAAAGCCGAATAATCGAGACGGCTCCATTGGCTTACATGCGGGGCCGCACTTTCTGCGACAAAATACTAATCCTTGACGAAGCCCAAAACACCAGCCAAGAGCAAATGAAAATGTTCTTGACCAGGATGGGAAGCGGTTCCAAGGTATTTATAACCGGCGACTTGACGCAAGTCGATTTGCCGAACCATGTTCAAAGCGGACTTACGCAGGCGCTTGCCGTTCTTTCGCGCGTTCCCGAAATAGGAATAATGAGAATGACCGGCTCGGACGTTTCGCGCAATTCGCTTGTTAAAAAAATTGTTAAGGCGTATGAAAATGGCACAAAGTAAAACAGAAGTCGTGGGCGGAAAGCCCAAGAGCGCTTTTAGAATAGCGGCTAGAAAACAGCTTCCCCGCGTCGTTACGGCAGGAATCGCTTTTGTCGCGATGGCTGTGATCGCGTTTTTCAACGTAAGCCGCAGCTTGACCGTAGCGTCTTTCGCGCTTGACGAATACGAAATCGGCCAAGTGGCGGACAGAACGATTGTCGCCGACCGCAACCTTCCAGGAACGATGGAATATCCCACAGTGGTCCAGAAGGGCGAAAAGGTGATTAAAAAAGGCTTTGTAATTTCTGAAGAGGCCTACAGAAAGCTTGAAAAGATGGCCAACATCCACGAGTACATAGACTACCGCGCCTTCGCCAACTCTTTGATTTATTTGGCGCTTTTGACAGTCTTGTGGTTCTTCTTGTTTTCAAAGACTTTGGTCGGGCACACCGTTAACCTTAAGGAATCAATCGTAAGCGTGGTTTTCTTTTTGGCGGTCTTCGCGAGCGCGGTCTTTACGCGAAAGCTGAATTTCGCGTCCGGCTCGCCGTTCACGCTTTGCGTTTTCATGCCGACATCCTTGTTCATTTTTTTAATCGTCATTTTGTTCGGCGAAAAACAGGCTGTCTTCTTCTCCTTGATAAGCGCGCTGGGCCTTTTGAACGCTTCCAATTTCAACGTGACTGTTTTTCTTTACGCGCTTGTTTCCGGTTTTGCCGCGTGCAGAATCGCGCGAAAGCTGGAGAACCGCATCCAGTTGGTTTTCGCCGCCTTGATTACGGCGATGCTGAACGTTGTCACAGCCTTTTTGCTTAAGGTCATCTTTAACGAAGACTTTGGCGGCTCCGGAATAATCGCTTTTGGACTTGCGATAAACGGCTTCTTTAGCGGCATCCTGGCCTTGGGCTTTATCACGCCGCTTGAGCAGATTTTGAACACGGCAAGCGTTTTCCGCTTGATAGACCTTAGCGACTTGAACAACCCGATAATGCGAAAGATGCTTTTGACCGCGAGCGGAACCTACAACCATTCCCTTATGGTCGCCCAGCTGGCCGAAAACGCTTGCAAGGCGATCGGAGCCAATTCCCTTATGGCGCGCGTAGGAGCCTACTACCACGACATGGGAAAGATCGACCAAAGCGAATACTTTGTCGAAAACCAAAGCGGCGAAAACAAGCACGACGAGATAAATCCTTCGCTCTCGGTTTCCATCATCAGAAGCCACGTAAAGAAGGGCGTTGAAATGGCCGTTTCGATGCGCCTTCCCAAGCAGGTGATCGACATTATAAGCGAGCACCACGGAAACGGCGTCATGCAGTATTTTTACCAAGAGGCGCTCAAGGAAAATCCCGACTCCAAGGCCGAAGACTTTTCTTACTTTGGAAATCCGCCGACAAGCCGCGAAAGCGGAGTCGTTATGCTGGCCGACACAGTCGAAGCCGCCTGCCGCACTTTGGACAAGCCGACGGTTCCCCGCCTGGAAAAATTCATCCACACTTTGATAGAGGCCAAAATGCAAGCCGGCCAGCTAAAAAACTGCGCCTTGACTTTTGGCGAGCTTACAAAAATCCAAGAGACATTCGTTTCGATTTTGGCCGGCTACTACCATTCGCGAATCGAGTATCCCGACCAAAAGGACCCTGACGCTCCCGAAAAAGAAAAGGAAGGCAAGACTGGCAAAAAAGGAAAGTCCGATGGCAAATAGATTCTTGGTTGACGCCGACGGAATAGACGAGCCTGAATGGCTTGGAAATGTCGAGCCTTTTATGAATGCGCTCGCCAAGGAGTTGTCTTTTGACGGCCAGGAAGTTTCCGTTCTTTTTTGCAACGACGCCGTCATTCAAGAATTGAACAAAAATTACCGTAACATCGACAGCGCCACGGATGTTTTATCTTTTGAAAACGGAGAGAGATTTAAAGACGAAGACGGCGTCGAATGGCTTTTGGCCGGAGACATCGCTATAAGCGTCGACACTTTAAAGAAAAACGCCGAGTATTTTGGCTGCGGCATCGATTCAGAGCTTAAGCGCCTGCTGCTTCACGGCTACCTTCACCTTAACGGCTACGACCACGGCGAAGAGCATATAGAAAAGGGCAAGGCGCCTGAGTGCGAAATGCTAAGATTGCAGGAAGACATTCTTTTAAAACTTAAAGGGGAAAAAATAATTTAATTGTATGGGACTGTTCAAGCATAAAAAAGAAAACAGCGAAGAGGAAGCCAAGCGCGAGATTCTCAACGAAGAAAAAAAAGACATGATTCGCGGCGTGGAGGATTTGTCGGAAACCAGCGTAAAGGAAGTCATGGTTCCGCGCATCGACGTTGACTTCATCAACATCAACACGCCGGGGCAGGAATTGCTGGAAAAAATCGCCGCGTCAGGACATTCGCGCTTTCCGGTTTACGCCGACTCAATCGACAATGTTGTCGGCATTCTATACGTAAAGGACATGATCCGCTGCTTTAGCAAGAACGAAGAAATCGCCCTGGACAAAATCATCCGAAAGCCCTTCTTTGTTCCAGAATCAAAGCGCATCGACAGCCTTTTGCGCGAGTTCAAGAGGCGCCACGTTCACATCGCTCTTGCGGTTGACGAATACGGCGGAATCTCCGGCATCGTTTGCATGGAAGACATCATCGAGGAAATCGTGGGCGACATTCAGGACGAGTTTGACAACGAGCGCGAGGACATCATTCCGCTTGGCCCCAACGCATGGCTTTGCGACGCGCGCGCTTCTCTTGACGACTTGAACGAAACGATTGAAGCCAACTTTCCTGTCGAAGACTTTGACACCTTGGGCGGCTTTGTCTTTGACTTGTTCGGAAAAATTCCGGTAAAATACGAAAAGCATTCTTGGAATAATTACGATTTTATTGTGCAGGACATGGAAGGCCACAGAATAAACGTAATTAAAGTCATTCTAAAAAACGGGGAAAACAATGACGGTGGGAAAAAGGAATCTGACGAATAGCGCCTTCTTTGCGCGCAAAAAGATTTTCGCGGCGCTTGCCTGCGCTGCGTTTTTGTCCGCTTTTTCTTTCGCGCAAGGCTCAAGGACTGCGGCCTCCCTTTTTGACGAGGGAATGGGCTTTCAGTCCGAGCGCGATTGGTGGAACGCGAGCGAAAAATACCAAGAGGCGCTTAAAATCAATCCTTCGTACACGGACGCTTGGTACAGGTTGGCGCAATGCGTTTATCAAATGGACCAAAGCGAGGCCGCTTTGGAATACTTGCAAAGCGCCAAAAAATACGCGCCGGGCCGCAGCGACATCCTTAACTTGGAAGGAATGGCGATGATTTCCTTGGGCCGCCTTGACGAAGCCCAAAAGATATTTGAGGGAATCCAAAAAAAATATCCCAACGACATAGACACCCGCTTTGGCTTGGCGGAACTAAATCTTTTTAGAGGCCGGGTGTCCGGCGCGGAAAGCCTTTACGCCGACGCGTTAAAGCGCAATCCAGGCAACGCCAAGGCCTTGCTTTCTTTGGCTTTAATCAGCGCGGAGCTTGGAAAGAGCCAGCAAGCGGAGCGTTTTGTAAACCAGGCGATTCAGACGCGGGCCGAAAATCCGCAGGCTTACTATGTCGCTTCTTACCTTGACCTTAAAAACGGCGACGCGGATTCGGCGGAAAAGCGCTGCATGGCCGCCCTTCAAGTCAATCCAAATTATTGGAAGGCCTACGAGCTTTTGGCCTTGATTTACTTTGAGCAAGGCCGTTACGCGGATGTCATTAACGTTTCCGACATGATGATTTCGCGCGACAGAAACAACGGCCGCGCTTGGTACATAAAGGGCTTGGCCTTGCGCAAAATGGGCCAGAACGCAAAGGCGATAGACATTTGGTCGCGCGGCCTTGACGCCGTTCCCCAGGACGAGGTTATGCGGGCCGCTTTTGAGCTTTTGGTTTTTGACGACATTGACATTGAAGACGCACGCAGAAAAGCTTGGGCCAAATTCCATGTTCAAAAGGGAGCGGACTACGCAAAAAAATACGCTGGCCCGCAAATGCGCTACGAATATCAAGCTGCGCTAAGATTGGAGCCCGAAAACTACGCGGCCCGCTCGGCCTTTAGCAAGCTTTTGCGCGCGGAAGGCTTTAGCGAAAACTATTTGTCGCAAATAAAATTCATTCAGGAAAACGAAATCTTTAAAAGCGGAATAGAAGAAGCCAAAAAGAACGGAAAGAATATTTCTCCCGAAGACGAAAAAATCGCCTTTGTCCGCTTGTCCGACACTGTCGAAGGCTATGAATATCTTTTGCAAGACACAATCGCCTCCAAGTGGGACGTCAATCCTTTCTTCTTGGACAAGACGCGGTGGACAATAGGCTTGTACTGCCTTCCTTCAAAGGCTACGTCTCCACATCCTGAATTGTCAAATATAGCCGCGGAGCATTTGGCGATTTTGTTTAGGGGAATCCTTGGAACGAGCGCTAGAATCATTCCGTCCGCGACAAAATCTTTTGGAAGCGCCTACGCCGACGCCCACAAAAATGGATACGACTACTTTGTCCTTTTTGACGCGACAGAAAGCGAGCGCGACATAAAATTTAGCGCTGACGTTTATTCCGCCAGAACAGGAACGTCAACGCAAAAATTCTCGGTCTATAAAACCGGCAACAACCGCTACGCCTCGGCCTTGCTTTCGTTAAGGCAGGGAATGCTTGACATCCTTCCTGTCCGAGCCAAGCTTTTGGAGCGAAGCGGCAACGACGTTTTGGTTGACATTGGAAAAACAGAGGGAATGATAAAGGGAGCCAAGTTCGCGGTGATCGCGCGCGGCGGCTTAAAGACTGCCGACAGCGGAAAAGGCTTGCGCTTTGAAAAAGACAACTTGCTTGGAACGGTGACGCTCACAAAAGTGGGCGAGGACATTTCCGAAGGCGTGTTGAGCGACACAGGCTTTTACGACCGCGTCAACCCCCGCGACGAATTGCTATTGATGGAATTGCCAAAAGAGACTGAAGGCGCGTCCCAAGCCGCAAGCGACACCGCTCCGGCCGCCGACCAAAACGGAAGGCCGCTTGACGGAAGCCCGATAGAGGCCGCGGCCGCCGATCCCTTGCGCGGAGCCGATTCAACCGCCGCAAGAACGCCTGAACTTTTGGACATGATTCGAGAAATTTATTAATTTATCGTAAGCAAGTCAAGGCTGGAGTCAATCCACTGCTTTGAAAGTTCTGGAAACGCGTCTTGAACCGTTAAAAAGCAGCGGATCGCTTTTTCGTAGTCTTGGCAAAAATAATGGCTTTGTCCCAAATAAAACTGGGCTCTTTCTGTCGAAGCCTTTGAGCGGTGGACGCTCAAAAAATCCTGCAAGAGCTGGACGCTTTCGGCGTATTTTTTGGGAGCCAAGCCGCCCCTCAAGCATTCAAACAAAGTGTATTCGTCTCCGCCGTCCGGCGAGAACATGTCCTCTTCAAAAAAATAAGGGCTTTTGAATTCGACCGCTTTCGGCCGCTTTTGGCTTCCGAGCTCTTTGGCGGCTTTTTTTGATTTTTCGCTCATCTTGGCGCGGCCTTGGTTAAAGCCAAGCAAGGTTCCGGGATTTGGAAGCGGGGCGTTTCTGATTCTGTTTTCCGCGGCCGGCTCTACCGGGCTTTTTGCGATTTCTTCCTTTTCTTTTGCGCTCTCAGCCGCCTTTGCGGGAATCTTGGGGCGGACGCCTTTTGTCGTTGCGTTGACTCCTGGAATCACGATTTTGTAAAGGCCTTTTTGAGTTTCGGCCAAGACGACATAAAAGTAGTCTCCAGGAACCGAAAGAATGTCGGTGTAGGAATTTTGGGAAGCGTCAACTTTCGCTATGGGATTGAGGCCTTGAATTTCCTGGAATGTTGAGCAAGGCTTTTTTGCTCGGAAGATTTGAACGCTTTCGATTTTTGGCTCGCATTTTGCCGGCATTTCCCATTCGACAATGATTTTTTTTTCTTCGCCGGAAGTCGCTTTTACAAAAGAGGCCACAGGCTTTCCCTGAGCCAAAAGATTTGTCGACAATAGAGTGAGGAATGTCACAAAAATCAAAGAATACTTATTAGCCTTCATACTTTTATATTATCGGTCTTTTTATTTTTCTTCAATACTGTTATCTCTTGTTTGCGCGCTCCTTTACATATGGCAAGAAAATCAATATAATGTTTTTTATATTAAAATTAGGGGAAAATATGCTCGAAGATTTAAAACAGCCTATCGATGAACTAAAAGAAAACATACTTAACGTTTGGGGGCGTCTTTGACGCGGACTCGGTTTACAAGAAAATAGCCGAGCAGGAGGCTTTGACCGGAGAGCCCGGCTTTTGGGACGACGCGGCCAACGCCGGAAAAGTGATGAATAAAATCAAGCGCCTAAAAAACACAGTTGAGCCTTGGAAAGAGCTTAAGGCGCAAATAGACGACATAGAAGCCCTTTACGAGCTTTCGCTTGAGTCAGGCGAGCAAGGCGAAGAGGCCGAAATCCGCTCGCAATTGGAAGAGGCCCAAAAAAAATACGAGCAAGAAAGCCGCATGAGCCTTTTGAGCGGAGAAGTCGATTCTTCAAGCGCCTTCCTTTCGATACACTCCGGCGCCGGCGGAACGGAGGCCGAGGACTGGGCCTTTATGCTTAGCCGCATGTATTCAAGGTGGGCGGAACGCCGCGGCTTTAAGCTTGAAACGGTTGACCTTTTGGAGGCGGAAGGCGGAATCAAGTCCGTCACTTTTCAAATCGACGGCGACTACGTTTACGGCTTCCTTAAGGGCGAGGCCGGAATCCACCGCTTGGTGCGCATTAGCCCCTTTGACGCAAACGCGCGCCGCCACACTTCCTTTGCAAGCGTTTATGTTTTTCCTGTTTTGGACGATACGATTGAAGTTAAAATAGATCCCAAGGATTTGCGCGTCGACACATACCGTTCCGGCGGAAAGGGCGGCCAACACGTAAACAAAACCGATTCGGCGGTGCGCTTCACCCACTTGCCGACAGGAATCGTTGTCGCCTGCGACAGCGAGCGCAGCCAGCTTATGAACCGCGCGACGGCCATGTCAATCCTTAAGTCAAAGCTTTACGAATACTACAAGCAAGAAAAGGAAAAGGAAAACTCAAAGTATTCCGCCGAAAAAAAGGACATTTCGTGGGGAAACCAAATTCGCTCGTACGTTTTCCAGCCTTACACGATGGTAAAGGACTTGCGCACGCGCGCGGAGACTGGAAACATTCAGGCTGTGATGGACGGCGACATTGACCAATTTATCGAGGCGTACTTGAACGCCATGTGGAAGGGACTTCCATTGGACGCGGAAGATGACGGAGAAGGGACGGAATAGAATTTCCTTTTTAAGAAAAAAAACGCTTTCTCTTTTGCTCGCTTTCGCATGCGCGAAAGCCGCTTTTTCCGTTGAGGCCCAGTCATTGCAAGACAAGTCTTGGGTTCTTGCCGCCAGCAAATTTTCTGTGGAAGGAGCGACGTCAAAGGCCGCTCAAAGCGCGGCCAGCGTTCTTCCAAAACTCATTCTTGAGCGCATATCGGTAGACGTGGATCGTTCAATTATGGCGGATGAAAAAGCCGCAAGAAAGAACGACGAGCTTTTGACCGAGCGCTTGGATTTGTTCTTGCAGTTGAGCAAAGAGATAAAGGCGCGCGACGCTTTGGTCTTAAACAACTACAACAACATTGCCTTTGAATTGGCGTTGAACGACGCCCAAAAGAAAATAAAAGCCATCCAAGATAAAATCGACGCGAATTTAAAAAAACAGGAAGGCGTTTACCATCCGGAAAAAAGCAAAAAAAAAGTTTTGCGAGAGCTTAGGCCAGACTTGATGGAGTCAACTGAAAAAATCGCCCTGTACAAAAACGATTCGGAAGCCTTGTTCGAAGCAAGCGAAGACGCGCAAAAGCAAGGCGTTTTTTCAAGAACGTATGAAAAAGAGGCGGCGTCGGCGAAAATTAACGCGGTGATTTCAGGGAAAATAACTTTTTTTGGCGGATACGCATGCGCGACCGTTGATTTGGTTGTCTTTCCTGGCGGCAAAAAAACAGCAAGCGCCATGGAAGTCGGATCTCTTTCGCAAATCAGCTTGATAGCGGAAAACATTGCCTTTGAGCTTTTGCCTAAAATCGCGAACGGACTTCCGGTTGAGTTGGAGTTTAGGGTAAGCCCAAAAGAGGCGCTTGCAAACGCCGTTTTGACGATTGACAACATTGTTTACGATCCGATGCCGGAAAAGGCCGTTGTAAGTTCCGGCTTTCATTCCGTTTCTTTTGAAGCGGACAACTTTGCCCGTGAAACTTTTGTTTATAATTTTTCCGGCCGGCGAAGGTTTTTCATTGAGGTCAATTTTAAGGAAAAGTCCGAAGGTTCCGTAAAGCTTGTCTTAAGCAAATTTGTTCCAGGCGACATTTTCTTTGACGGAAAATATATTGGTCCGTCGTCAAAAACTGATTATGTTGACGTTCCGCTAAAAGTTAACGGAGACACCGTCTTTGGATATTTTGAAAGCGAGCTTGCGGACAAGCGGCATCCTGAAAACACCCATAACGAGATTATGTTCATGCAGATACCAAGAAACTTGATGACTGACGGAAACCGCTTGCAAACAAAAATCAAGGTTTTTGACGTGAGCAAAAATATCGACAGAAGGCGAAAAATGATGTATCTTTCTTACAGCGCCTTGATTTTGTCGTTGCCGTATTTGTTTTACACCTATGGCCGTTTTACAACTTATCAGCGAGGCGTCCAGACAAATTATGGAGATGTCCAAAAAGACGAATACAATAAGTACAGGACTTTGTCTCTAGTCGGAACCGGAATTACGGCGGCTTGCGGAGTTTGGTTCGTTTGCGAGTTGGTCGCGTATTTGATTGCGGTTGACAAAACGCTTCCTCCAAAAGCTAAAAAAATAAAAGCCGGCACACAAAGGAAAATGGAAGTTGCCCGGCAACTTGAAGCTGTTCAAGAGATGATGCAGTCGGAGAGCGAAGCTATCGCTCCCTACATGCCAAAAAAAACGCTTGGCCCTAAAAACAAGGATGAAGCGGATCAATAATTGGAGCGTTTATGAAAAGTTCTTTTGCTGACAAAATAAAAAGCCTTTTTGCGGGAAAGTCCGCGCAAAACGATGAGTTCTTTGACGATTTGGCGGACGCGATGATTGAAGGCGATATTGGCGCCAAGCTTTCGATGGAATTGATTGACAAGCTTGAAAGCGACTGCAAAAAGGAAAAGGTTTACAATCAAGATCAAATTCTTTTAAAATTAAAGGATGAGTTGCTTCCGCATGTAAAGGGAATTGAACTAAAGCCTGAGCCGCAAAAAACAAACATTTGGATGCTATTGGGAGTTAATGGCGTTGGAAAAACTACGAGCGCGGCGAAAATCGCTCTGCTGCAAAAAAACGCCGGCGTTCAAAATTTAGTTTTAAGCGCAAGCGACACATTCCGCGCGGCCGCCGTTGACCAGCTTTCAATGCACGGCGAGCGGCTAGGCATTCGCGTCGTGGCCCATCAGATGGGAAGCGATCCGGCGGCGGTTGTCTTTGACGCGGCGGAGTCGGTTTCCGCTAAAGGCGGCGGGCTTGTAATCGCCGACACCGCCGGCCGCCTTCACAACAAGGAAAACCTTGTTCGCGAGTTGGAAAAAATCGACCGCGTTTGCGAGCAAAAAGCCGCCGCCGGCTGCTATAAAAAACTTTTGGTCTTGGACGCGACGACGGGACAAAACGCGCTGCGCCAAGCGGAAGTCTTTAACGAAGCTGTTGGAGTTGACGCGATCGTTTTGACAAAATACGACTCAAGCGCCAAGGGCGGAATCGCTGTCACTATCGGAAAAGAAATGAACATTCCGGTCGCGTTTGTTTGCGCGGGCGAAGGTTACGGAGACATAGCGCTTTTTGAGCCTGAAAAATATTTGGACGAATTCTTGGGGTTGTGAAGTTTGGCCTTCCTAAAACTGTTTTTGACATTTTTTGTTTTTTTTGCATTGCGTCCTGCGCTTGCGTTTTCGCAAAATGATCCGGAATTGGAAACGGAAACTGAAGCCATAGCTGAAACTGAAGCGGCTGAAGAAAAGGAGCCGGAGGCGCTTTATCAGTCTTTTGTTGACTCAATGAAAAAAATAAGGCTTCTCCAAAACTACGACGAATTTTTTTCAGCCCAGCATGCTGCGGAACAAGGAAGGCAATTGGTCAACAACGCAAACGGAAAATTTCAGCGACGTTTTTACGACAGGAACCTTCGCTTGCAAAAGGTTGAGTATTGGAAGCAAGGAGCCAGCGCTTCTCAAAGCGAGATGGAAAAGCTTGTTGAATACAATCCGCCGAACGCTTCTGGCGTATATTCTATTTTTGAAAAAAACAACGCCGAAATGTTTGAAAAGCGAACTTTCTATTATTCCGACGGAAGGCTAAAGTCGGAAAGAGTGAATCATTTTGACCAAGACGGGAACCTTTTGTCTTTTGATGTAGCGACGGTTGCTTATGACGCGGACTTGCGCGCGGTTAACGAGCGGCTTCAAAAATACAATTCCAATGAAAAGGGAATAAAGCTTTTTAGCGATGAAATTCAAAGCTCAAAATATAAAGGAAAGGTTTTGGAGGAAAGCGCTTATTATAAAAACAATGTCTTGCGGGTAAAGACTGTTTATCAGGATTATGACAAGGGCGATTATGTCAAAACAATGTATTTTGACGGCGGAATTATCGTAAGGGACTTTTACAGAAACAATGTAAAGATTGACACTAGCATAAAAGGCGGTGGCGTTCAATGAAAAAAAATGCCGCTCTTGCATGGATATATTATGTCGCCAAACGCTTTTCTTTGGTTGACCGAAAGGGCGCGGGCGCGCTTTCGGCAAGGCTTTCCACGCTGGGAATTTGCTTTGGCGTGATGACGCTGATAATCGTAATCAGCGTGATGAACGGCTTTCAGCGGGAATTCATCGACGCGATTATGGAGGTGTCGTCCTTTCATGTTAGGGCGGAAGGCGGCTTTGAGGGTAAGGACGAATTGCGACGCTTTTTAAAAGACAATCCAAAGGTCCTATGCTTTCAAGAATTCATCGAAAGCGAAGGCCTTGCGGTTGGCCCCAGCGGAAGGCAGGCGGCGGTTCTAGTCCGAGGCTTGGATGACGGCGTTATGAAAAACGACGAGGGCTTTGCCAAAGAGATAAAAGTCTTGCGGGGAAAATTTTCGCTTCATTACAATCGCTTCCAATTAAAAGAAAGCGGCTTGAATTTGCCGCCCGTCGCGCTTGGCTCAAGCTTGGCCAGAAGCCTTGACGCTCGCGTTGGCGATCAAATCAGCCTTTATTCATTAAGCTCCAACAAGCCTTTGGCGGAGGCGTTTAGCGATAAAAAAACTTTTGTCGTCGCGGCGGTTTTTATGACAGGATATTCTGACATTAATTCAAGCTTTGCCTTTGTAAGCAAGGATTGCGAGGATTTTTTTCAAGGCCAAAGCCCGTCTTACGGAATTAAGCTAAAGAATCCCGCCGCCGACTCCGCCTTGCTGCGGGAGATAAACGGACGCTACCCAGAAGCTTCCGCCAAAAGCTGGCGCGACTACAACCGCAGCTTTTTTGGCGCCTTGCGGGTTGAAAAAAACATGCTTATGCTTTTGGTTCTCTTGATTTTTGTCGTCGTCGCGATAAACATTTTTAATTCGATGAGAAGGATTGTCTACGAGCGCCGATTTGAAATTTCGACTCTAAGCGCCTTGGGCGGAAAAATATCGTCGATAAAAAACATTTTTATAATGCGAGGCTTTTTGACCGGTGTGAGAGGCGCGATTCCGGGCTTGCTTTTGGGAATGTTTTTTTGCGTCAACATAAAAAAAGTTTTCGCGATTTTGTCCGGCGCGATTTTTTGGCTTCAGTACTTCGCGCTTCTAATTGTTTCTCCGCAAGAAGCGGGAGCGTTGGCGCAAAATCCAATGTTCGCCGTTTACGGAAACATTCCCGCAAGAATGTACGCCGGCGAAATATTTTTTATCACCTTGTTTGGAATTTTATCCGCCGTCATATCTTCTTGGGCCGCAAGCAGGGAAGTGTTGGGCGCGAAAATATCGGAGGTCTTGCATGACGAATGAGATATTGACGGTAAAGGATCTTTGCAAAGAATACGTTACCAAAAGCGAGCGGCTTTTGGTCTTAAAAGGCCTAAGCTTGTCCGTAAAAAAAGGCGAGCGGGTTTGCATAATCGGCGAAAGCGGAAACGGAAAGAGCACTTTGCTCAACATTCTTGGCGGGATTGACGCCGCGACTTCGGGCTCGGTTCTTGCCGGCGGCCGCGAGCTTACAAGCATGTCTCAGGACGAGCTTACAGAATACCGCGCGAAATTCGTCGGCCTTGTATTCCAGTTCCATTACCTTTTAAAAGACTTTACCGCTCTGGAAAACATTTTTTTGCCGGCCTATATGGCTGGCGTTCCCAAGGCGGCCGCGCTGGAAAAGGCCAAAAAGCTTTTGGATGACATCGGGCTTTCCGATCGGGCCGGCCACTTGCCGTCAGAGCTTTCGGGCGGAGAGCGGCAAAGAGTCGCCGTCGCAAGAGCCTTGGTCAACGATCCTGAACTGCTTTTGGCCGACGAGCCTACTGGAAACCTTGATCCGGCCAATTCAGCGATGATAGGCGACTTGCTTTTTGACATAAGCGGCCGCTATCAAAAAACGCTTTTGCTTGTCACCCACGACATGAGCTTGGCAAAAAAAGGAAGCAGCCTCTACGAATTGAAGGACGGCGTTTTGCAAAAAAAATGAATTTCAAGTCTTCGTTTTTGTTCGCCAAAAGAATTTTGTTTCCCAAAAGCGGCCGCGCGTCGATAGCGCGAAAAAGCCTTTTTGGCGCGGTATTGTGCATTGGCATTTCATTGATGCCGCTCGTTGTCGTTTTGACAGTCTCCAACGGCATGATAGAAGGAATTACAGGCCGCTTGATTTCGCTTTCGTCCTCGCATTTGGAGGCCGTGTCTTTTGAAAAAGATGCAAGCGTTTTGGAAGAGGCCGCCGCGGCCGCGCTAAACAATCCGCAAGTGACCGAAGCCTATCCTATGATTGAATTCTCAGCGCTTGCCGCCGCTAATTCAAAGCGCTGCGGAATATCCGTCCGCGCTCTTCCAACTGGCGTGTTTAAAAAACTAAAAAGCTATAAAGAGCTTTTTGAGGCCAAGGACGGTTCCATTCAAAATTTTAACGACAGCGCAAACGCTGTTCTGATAGGGCAGGGAATCGCGGAAAAACTTTGCCTTAAGGCCGGCGACAACATTCGCCTTGTCACGGCGTCAAAGAACGATTTGCTTGGCGCCGTTCCTTCTGTAAAAAACTACAAGGTCGCTGCGATAGTCTCCTGCGGCTATCGGGAGCTTGACGCGCTTTGGCTTTTTATGCCGTACGCGCAAGCGAAAAAACTTTCAATTCAAAGCGATTCCACCCATTCCGTCATGTGCGAGGTTCAAGACCCTTTTTCAAAAAACTTGCCGCAAATTCAAGCCTCGTTAAAAAAACCTTTGGGCAAGTCTTTTAGGGTCTACCGCTGGGACCAGTTGAACCGCAGCCAATACGAAAATTTTTCCTCGACAAAAATCCTCTTGATTTTCATACAGCTTTTGATTGTTTTGGTCGCCGCGGTGAACATTTCAAGCGCGTTGATTATGCTTGTCCTTGAACGGCGCAGGGAAATCGCAATCTTAAAGTCTTTGGGCGCGTCGTCAAAAGGCGTTTCGCTTTCGTTTTTAATGGCCGGCTTTGCCTGCGGCGCGGGCGGCTTGCTTTTGGGAATCCCTTTTGGCCTTTTGTTCAGCGTCAACATCAACGGAATCATTTCCTTCGCCGAAAAGCTTTTGAATTGCGTTTTTAGGGGTTTGTATTTTTTAATGAATAATGATATAATAAACTACAAGCAAATAAGGCTTTTGGACGAGGAATATTATCTTAAGGTTATTCCGATAGACATTCCATTCGCCGAATTGTTTTTGATTGGAATTGCGACCCTGCTGCTTTCGCTTGCGGCAAGCCTTTTGCCCGCAAGCAAGGCTGGAAAGGAAAGGCCGCTTGACACTTTGCGAAATTCG
This sequence comes from Treponema sp. UBA4377, assembly GCA_002391235.1. Lineage (GTDB taxonomy): Bacteria > Spirochaetota > Spirochaetia > Treponematales > Treponemataceae > Treponema_D. The sequence continues at coordinate 95,688 of DGRX01000030.1, read as the reverse complement.
AGGTGACTTATGCTTTGCGATATGTGCCGAAAAAACGAAGCGATTATATATGTTGAACAGACAAACAGGCTTGGAATCAAAAAAATAAATTTGTGCCGCGAATGCGCCGTCGCTTGCGGAATTTCGCCCGAAAGTCAGGAGATCGACCGGCAAATCGGCTCTTTGTTCAAGCAGTTGAGGCAGGACCGCCGCGACCAATTGCTGAAAAACGATCGCGCTTGCCCTGTTTGCGGCCGCCTGCGTTCCGAAATAATATTGACCGGAAAGCTTGGCTGCCCGGAATGTTACGCGATATTCAAGACCGAAGTCAACGAATATTTTTCCGAGCGAAAAATCGCCTTTCCTTACTCAGGCTCGATGCCAAAACGCTTGGCGAATTTCCGTTCCGCGTTGACTGACAGGGTTTTGATCCGTGAGAAGCTTGACGCGGCCATTAAAAATGAAGATTACGAAAAGGCGGCCTTTTACAGGGACTACTTAAAGGCGATTGAAAAAAAATCCGTTGCGGCGGAAAGCGACGGCGTAAATGACTGAGGAAAAACGCTCCGTCGGCGACGCTTGGTACGCCGCGCCTGGAAACGAGGACGACGTCGTTCTTTCCACGCGCGTTCGGCTGGCCAGAAATTTAGCCAATTTTCCATTCCCGGAAAGCTGCGACGACGACGAGGCTGTAAGGATTCAAAACATAATTTTTGACGCTTTTAACCATTTTTCAAACGGAGACACTTACCAAAGCGTTCCATTGGCGGTCGTCGAGCCCTTGGGCGCCAAAATCTTGTCGGAGCGCGGCTTGTTCGAGAACAATTTTGGAACAGGCCTTGTGATGCGCTTGGACGGCGTTTCAAGCTGCCTAATAAATTGCGTTGACCATGTCCGCATAGCAAGCTTTTCGCCAGGCCTTGCCTTGAACGCGGCCTACAAGCATTCCCGCGAAGTCGACGGCCAGTTGCAGGAAAGGGTGCAGTTTGCCGCAAGCTACGACTTTGGCTATTTGACGGCCAACGCCTTGGATTCCGGCAGCGGAATGAAAGCTTCGATAAAGGTCCATCTTCCGTCCATGTCCTACGCGGGAAAAATTCCTGAGCTGATAAAGCTTGCCGGCCAAAAGGGCTTTGTCGTCACCGCTTGCTACGGGAGCGGAAGCCAGTCCGGATCTTCTTTGGGCTCATTTTACCAAATTTCAACAAGCCAGTCTGTCAGCGGAAGCGAGATAGACCAATTGGCGGCCCTTGTTTCCTTTGGAAAAAATATTTGCGAAAGCGAGCGCAAGTTTCGCCTTGATTATGCCGATAATAAAGTTACCGCTGTCCGCGACGCGATTTTGCGCGCTTTTGCCGCAGCGAGGTTTTGCGTTTTGATGAGCCTTCGCGAGTCGATGGAGATTGTCTCCAATGTCAAGTGGGGCTTGGATCTTGGGTACATCAAGGGCTTGAAGGACTTTGAGCTTTCTTCTCTTTTGTACCGCGCGCAAAGCGGCCATTTGGGATTTTTGCTAAAAACGGGAAACTTTAAGTTTGAAAACGACGTCGCCGACAACGACGAGCTTAAGGAACAACGTTTGCGGGCAATAATCATTCAAGACGCATTTAAAAATCTTTCGTTTGAAATTTAAGAGGAAGTTTTGTTTATGAAATCATTTTCACCGCGCGCGCAAAGGTTGATCGTAGCCCTCGCTCAAGACGAGGGAAGAAAAAGCGGAGCCTCCCAGCTCTTGCCGGAGCACTTGATGCTTGCCCTTGTTAAAAGCGCGGACGGACTTGGATACGCGATTCTTAACATCCTTAGAGTCAACGTTTTGACTTTGCAGCTGGAGTTGGAAAAATCGATTTCCGGCGGAACGGTTCACGCCGGAGACTTCTCTGAATTGCCGCCCAGCCGCCGTCTCTTGACCTTGTTTGAGGCCGCGGAATACGAGGCGCGCTCGATGAGAAACAGCTATATTGGAACGGAGCATTTGCTTTTGGCGGCCGTTCGCGAAAACGCCAGCGTCACCTGCCGTTACTTTGAGCGAACGGGCGTCAGCTTTGAAGCGGTTCGCGAGGCGGCTTTTGAAGCCAAAGAAAGGTTCCAGACTTCCGCCGGAAGCAGCGCGAAGGGCGGAGACGCGGACTTTAAGCGCATGATGGGCCAGGATAGAAGTTCCTACGACAGGCAGGTTGCTGGAAGCGGAAGCGACCAGCGGACAAAGAACGGCGGCTTTTTAAAAAATTATTCCCGCGACATTACCGAAATCGCTTTAAAAGGCTTGGCTGACCCAGTCGTCGGCCGCAAGACGGAGATTGACCGCGTCGTCCAAATACTTTCCAGAAGAACAAAGAACAATCCTCTTTTGATTGGAGAGCCGGGCGTAGGAAAGACCGCGATCGTTGAAGGCTTGGCTGCCAGAATCGCAAGCGCCAACGTTCCCTACAACTTGCTGAAAAAGCGCGTCCTTACGCTGGACCTTACGGCCCTTATCGCCGGAACAAAGTACCGCGGCGAGTTTGAGGAAAGAATGAAGCGGCTGATGAAGGAAGTCCGCGAAGACAAAAACATAATTTTGTTCATCGACGAGATTCATACAATCATCGGAGCCGGCGGACCTGAAGGCTCTCTTGACGCGTCCAACATTTTAAAGCCGGCCTTGAGCCGCGGCGAAATTCAAATCATCGGAGCGACCACAATCAAGGAATACCGCCGCTACATGGAAAAAGACGCGGCGCTCGCTAGGCGCTTCCAAACAGTTTCGGTTGACGAGCCCAGCGACCAAGAGTCTGAGCGAATATTGCTTGGCCTAAAGCCCAAGTACGAGGAATTCCATAACGTCCGCTACGCGGATTCTGTGATACCTTCAATCATAAAGTTTTCGCGCCGCTATTTGACAGACCGTTTTTTGCCGGACAAGGCCATTGACATTTTGGACGAAGCCGGCGCCCAAAAGAAAATCGCCGAAGGAAACAGGCCGGCAGAGCTTGACGAGTTGGAAAGAAAAATTGACGCTCTTGTGGAAGAAAAAAACGCTTTGGTAAAAAGCCAAAACTACGAGCGCGCGGCCGAAGTCCGAGACAAAGTTTTGGAGCTTAAGGAGCGTCTGGAGGCTTTTAAGGCGGAATGGAAAAGCAAGAACGGCGCCTTTGTCAAGGAAGTCGGCGTAAAGGACATTTGCGCGATTATAAGCCAAATGACGGGGATACCCGCCGAACAATTGAGCGACGACGAAAAGACCCGCCTCCTCAAAATGGAAGCGGAACTTCACAAAAGCGTCATCGGACAAAACGAAGCGATCAAGGCCATTGCCTCGGCCGTTCGACGCAGCCGATCGGGAATTTCAAGCCCCAAGCGGCCAACGGGTTCCTTTATTTTCTTGGGGCCGACAGGCGTTGGAAAAACCCAGCTTGCAAAGTCTTTGGCCAAGTTCTTGTTCGGAACGGAGGACGCGCTTATCCGCCTTGACATGTCCGACTATATGGAAAAGCACAACGTCAGCAAAATGGTAGGATCTCCTCCGGGCTATGTCGGCTTTGAGTCGGGCGGCCAACTCACTGAGCAAGTCAGGACGCATCCGTATTCCGTCGTATTGTTCGACGAAATCGAAAAGGCGCATCCCGAAGTTTTCAACCTCCTTTTGCAAATATTGGAAGAGGGCGAAATCGTTGACTCTCTTGGACACAAGATTAACTTTAGAAACACAATCATCATTATGACCAGCAACGCGGGCGCGCGCGAGATCACCCAAGAGGGAAAGGTCGGCTTTTCAAGCGCGGCCGGCGGCGTGATTCCTTACGAGGAAATCAAGTCAAACGCGATGCAGTCAATAAAAGAGTTCATGCGGCCAGAGCTTTTGAACCGCATAGACGACATTCTTGTCTTTGACGCCTTGAACCGCGACGAAGTAAGCCGCATCTTGGATTTGCAGATTTCCGAGTTGAACGGCCGCCTTGCCGAAAACGGAGTCTCTCTTAAGCTTAAGGAAGCCGCCCGCGACTACCTTATCGACAAGGGCTTTGACCCAAGCATGGGAGCGCGTCCGATGCGCCGCTTGATTCAAAAAGAAATCGAAGACCCGCTTTCTACGCTTATGCTTGAAGGAAAAGTTTCTGACAGCGCTCTTGTCGATTGCGTTGACGGAAGCCTTGTCGTTCATGCCAAGAAAAGCCGGGCAAAGAAGCAAGAGGCTTTGGAGCCGACAATTTAAATAAGATTTTTTGGGAGGAAAATCGTGTCAAACATAGAATTCTCTGACTTTGGAAAAAAACTCACCGGCGAGTCCGGCATTCTCCAGCTGATGGACGACATTGGAAAGCCCTTGCCGGCCGGCGTAAAGCCTTACCGTTTGGGCGGCGGAAACCCGGCCCGCATTCCGCAAGTCGAAAAGCTTTACCGCGCGCGAATGGAAAAAATCATGGGCCATAAAGACGATTTTGAAAAGCTTATCGGCCTTTACGACAGCCCGCAGGGCCGCGTCGAATTCATTGAATGCGTCGCCGAGTATTTGTCAAAAACTTACGGCTGGAAAATCGGGCCGGAAAACGTCGCTATTACAAACGGAAGCCAGAGCGCCTTCTTTTACATTTTTAATCTTTTGAGCGGAACGTTCTCCGACGGAAAAAAGTCGGTCAAAAAAACAATCGTTCTTCCTCTTGTTCCCGAATACATAGGCTACGCGGACCAGGGAATCGAGCGCGGCCAATTTGTCGGCATTCCTTCGACTTGCCAATATGAAAATGATAGAACGTTTAAATACCACGTTGACTTTGATGCGCTCGAAAACTACATGGAAAGGCATTCCAATGTCGGCGCCCTTTGCGTAAGCCGTCCGACAAACCCGACGGGAAACGTCTTGACCGACAGCGAAATCAAGCGCCTTTCAAAAATCGCGCGCAAGTACGGCGTTCCCCTTATGATAGACAACGCCTACGGCCTTCCTTGGCCCGACATCATTTTTACCGACGACGCCGCGCCTTACTGGGACTCAAACGTAATTCTTTCGATGAGCCTTTCTAAAATCGGCCTTCCGTCACTGCGAACCGGAATCATCGTCGCCGACAAAAAAATCGTTCAGGCTGTCGGAAACATAAACGCAATCGCCGCGCTTGCAAGCGGAAGCGTAGGTCAGGCCATCGCCGCTCCGCTTATCAAAAACGGAAGCTTAATCGACTGCGCCCAAAAATACGTCCGGCCTTTCTACCAAAAAAAGTCGGTCGAAACGCAAAAGGCCATCCACAAGCTCTTTGCCGGAACAAACTATTACGTCCACAAAAGCGAGGGCTCGATTTTCCAATGGCTTTTAATGCCCGGCCTAAAAATCACGACGATGAAATTTTATTCAGAGCTAAAAAAGCGCGGCGTGATTGTCGTTCCTGGCGAATACTTTTTCTTTGGCGCCGTGCCCGACAAAAGCCTTCCGCCGGTGGAAGAACATCCCCATTACTCTAAGTGCCTGCGCCTTAATTACGCCGGCGACCAAAAAGAAACCGAAGGCGGCCTAAAAATCATCGCGGAGCTTTACAAAAAATACAGTTGATTTACTAGCAAAATCACGCGAAATGTGATAGAATAGAAGGCATGTTCAAAGAATTTTTATCATACGACGTAGTGCGAAACAACGCGCTGAAATTGGCCCACAAAATTTACAACGAGGGCTTTGTTCCCGACGTGCTTTATTGCTCTCTTCGAGGCGGCGCCTATATGGCCAACGTAATAAGCGAGTATTTTAAGATTGTCCGCAAGGACTGCCATCCGGTTTTGTACGCCGCCGTCGTCGCCCGTTCCTACACTGACGTTCGCGCCAACACAAAGCTGATGATCGACGGTTGGACATACCCGCCGGAGCGCCTGCGTCCCGGCGACAAAATAATGTTGGTGGACGACATTTTTGACACAGGAAACACAATCAACGCCTTGACCGAAATCTTGATAGACCGCGGAATTCCCCGCAGCGACATTAAAGTCGTCGTTCACGACTTTAAGCATTTCACTTACCGCGCGCAGCAGGCGATCCAGCCTGACTATTGGTGCCGAAAGTTCGAAATCACCAAACCCGAAGAAGACCGCTGGATTCATTACATGAGCCACGAGTTGGTCGGCCTTAGCAAAGAGGATTTGGAGGAAAACTACTTTAAGCAAGATCCCGAGTTAAAGGAAGTTCTAAGCGTCCTTGTAAACAAATAGGTTTGCGTTATGAAAAAGATTTTATTTGCGGCATTTTTTTTGACGGCTCTGTTTTCGCTTTACGCGGAAGTGACGGTTGTTAATCCCGTTCCCGGAGAATACGCCAACTTGCAAACTCTTGTTTTGGAGGCGAACGGCGGCGAAGAGCTTTATTACTCTTTTTCTGGAACGGATCCCTTGGCGCAAGGCTTTGCCTACGACGGCCCTGTCGTTCTTGACGTCACAGGAAACGTTGAGCTTCGCGTTGTGAGCGTTGACCAGAATCAAAAAAAGCAAGAGCAAAAAATCTATTTTTCAGTAGAGCCCTCCCAGCCCGACAACGAAGAAAAAGCCGCATTCTTAAAATCTTTTGAGACAGGGCCTTGCTTTGACTTTATCGCAGGAAATAAAATTCAAGTGCCGTTTTCTTTAAGCTATTCTTTCTTTGAGAACAAAGAGTTTGAAAAGGGAAGGGAAATTTCAATTTCAAAGAACGCCACGATGGAGCGATACGTTCCGATCAACCTAAGAGACGGCGCCAAAGTCTGGCGCTATGTGCTCAAAGTCCTTCCGTTTGAGGCCGGCTCATTGACAAAAAGAGAGGCTCCGTTTGAGGCAAAGGATTGGACGACTGTCGTTCTTAAGGACCCCAAAATGATTTATTCGCTTGACCGCGAATGGTGGCATCCGTCCGGCAAAATATTTGAGCTTGACAGAAGCAAAAAGAATTTCATTTACTGCCAAAGCGTGGATTTTTCCAAGGAAAATTCGATCGAGGCCTTTGCCATGCCCGCAAAACCGCAAATAAAGGCCGAGCGAAACTATGACGGCTGCCTGCTTCTTTCGGCTGTCGGCCAAGACGGCGAGCAGTTTGAATTGGCGTCGTCCTCAGCTTCAAAGAATAAATTGGTTTCGGACGGCTTGTATTCAAAGCTTGTGATCGACACTTTTCCCGGCGACAAAATTGAAGAGCGCCTTGCTCTTGACGTTTACAGCGACAAAGTTTATCAAGGCGTTTTGTATGTGGACATTCTTGTAAACCGTTCGACGCCGCCATCTCCAAAAATCACTTCCACTTGCTCGGCGCCATACGCCCGCGACGACGTTCGCGTTTCTGCAAGCTTGGATCCAAAGCTAAAAGTCTTCTTTTCGATTTCAAATCCGATTTCCATCGAACCGTCGTTTGAGGCGCCGGATTTGGAAAGCCTAAAATTCGCGCGCGGCGAATACAACCTTTACCAAGGCCAGAACATCACGCTCTTTGGCGACACTGAAAAAATTCTCGCCTACCAAGTCTCGTTTTATTCGGAAGACGAAAGCGGCGCCAAAAGCTCAACCAGCGACTATTCAGTAATAATCGACAAGTACAACTATTATGTGAATCCCTTGTCTGAAGTTTTAGAACAAGACGGAAGCCCTTACGCGCCCTTTAAGGATTTGTCAAAGCTTTCAAAAATAGCGAACAAAAAGAATTTTTCGCGCTTTTACATCAAGGGAAGCGTGGCGCTCGCTCCGGGAGAGACGACAATCACAAACAACGTTGAGTTTTGCGGAATTGACGAGGCGCGAGTCTTGGTTCCCGCAAACTCCATAATCGCGATAAAGAACGCGGGCCTTTACGCCCAAAACATTTTCTTTGAAAAGGCGGAGCCGCCTGCTGTCTCAAAAAAGCTTAGGGCCGCGGCCAAGGCTTTGACAAACCTTTTTGTCTTTGAGCATTCCGCCGCCACATTTAAAAACTGCCAGGCCTACGCGCGCTTTTCAGGCGACGGCCGGGTGTTCAACTGCAACTCTTCGGCATTAAGCGTCGAGTCTACTGGAATCACAAGCGAGGCCCAAGGCTATTCTTGCGCGCTTTCGTCGGTTGGCAATTCCAAGCTTGTGATAAAAAATTCCAGGGTTTTGTGCATCGCCGACACAGCCGTCGCGATCTCGACAAGCGGCGGCTCTTTGGACTTTGAAAACAATTTCGTTCAAATCACCGGCCGCATGGGTCGTCCCGCGGAATTCATCGATTGCTCGGTTAGATTGGTCAACAATAAATTCAACGCCGACACGCAAAACAAGACTCAAGGCTACCAGAGCGTTTACAAGGCCGGAAAAACAGTCTTTACCGAAGACCAAGGAAACCTTTATAAATGACAATCGTTGGCTTTGACGAAGCGGGAAGGGGGCCATTGGCTGGCCCAGTCTGCGCCGCCGCGGTGATTCTTCCCAAAGACTTTCCGGCGGAAATTCTAAACGATTCCAAAAAACTTTCCGAAAAAAAACGCCTTGCCGCGGAAGCCGTTATAAAAGAAAAGGCCTTGTGGGGCCTTGCCTTTGTTGACCACAAGACAATCGACAAAATGAACATCCTCCGCGCAAGCCTTTACGCGATGAAACTGGCCTTTGACGATTTGCTAAAAAAAAATCCTGGGCTTGATTTTAGCGGCTTGAAAGGAATCGCCGACGGAAACTTTGTCCCGCCCGATTTGCCGATTGGCTGCGAGGCTGTCGTAAAGGCCGACGCGAAATTCGCGCAAGTCATGGCGGCAAGCATTTTGGCAAAAACCGCGCGCGACCGCCTTATGGTTGAGTTGGACAAAAAGTATCCAGGCTACGGCTACGCCAAGCACAAGGGCTATCCGACCGCGGCGCACAAGGCCGCCTGCCGGGAGCTAGGCCCCAGCCCAATACAGCGGCTTAGTTTTAGTTATTAGCCGCTGTTTTGCTAGTGGTAATATTTACGTGTCCGCTCTCGCGGACTACTGGCAATACAAAGACTTGGTTTTAGTTTTTAGAGCGTTTTGAAACGACGTGGATGCGGCCAGTTTTTTTGGGCGCGTTGGGGTCAACCGGGCGCGCGTCGGGATCTTCGGCCTTTTTCTTGTAGACTTTTTTTCCGGACAGGCTTGCGCTTCCGTATTTTGCTTCTTTCGCCGCTTTTCTTTCGGCGCGAAGCTTTTCGCGCTCCTTTTTGTTCTTTTGGATGAATTTAAGGGAGTCGTCAAGGCCTGAAAAGAATTTTTGCATGTCTTCTTCAAAGACCGCGATTTGATGGCGGTCCCTGTCTTCCGCCTGGTTTTTGCTTTCAACAATCTGCAAGAAAACGTCGCCCGTGCGGTTTTCCTTTACGTTAAAAAAATAAGAGCGGTTGGCCAAAGTTACTTGTGTTGTGTATAGTTCTCCGCGGATTCCCATTTTTAACCTTCCCTGTCTTTTTGTGGATTTTATAATAATCTAGCGCAAAGGGAAAAAAAACGCAAGAGAAAAACGAATCTTTCTATAAAAAATCGCTTGCATTTTCTTGGCGCTTGTTTTATAATAAGCAAAATAAAGCTTTAGGAGATTTGCTGCTATGCAAAAAAAGATATTTGTAGACGGAATGTTTGACGACGGCGTTGCCGGCAAGGTCGGAGCGGCTGTTAAAGGCGTTGCCGGAGTTACAGAATGCGTGGCAGATCCCGCAAAGTCACAGGTTAAGGTTGACTTTGACGAAAGCGTAGGCGGAATTGAAGACGCCATCAACGCGGCCATTTCCGGCGCCGGCGTTACAGTTCTTGGCTAAAGAATCCCATGAAAAATTCAATTATGCTTAAAAAATTAAGCGGGCTTGACAAATTCTTCAAAAATAATTAAAATCTTTAATTATTTTTAACTTTCAGGAGAATTGATTATGGGAAAGACAATCGCTCAAAAGATTTTTGAAAAGCATCTTTTGGAAAAGCCTTTTAAAGACACTTACATCCTCAAACTGGACAGAGTTTTCTGCCACGAAATAACAACCCCAATCGCCATCAACGATCTTTGCGAGCGCGGAAAGGACCGGGTTTTTGACAAAACAAAGATCAAGGCCGTAATCGACCACGTCACTCCAGCCAAAGACTCAAAGACGGCCACTCAAGAAAAAATACTGCGCGACTGGGCAAAGCGCAACGACATAAAGGACTTCTTTGACATCGGCTCGAACGGCGTTTGTCACGCGATTTTCCCCGAAAAAGGCTTTGTCCGCCCCGGCTTTACCGTAATCATGGGCGACAGCCACACTTGCACGCACGGAGCTTTTGGAGCCTTCGCCGCCGGCGTCGGCACGACTGACCTTGAGGTCGGAATCCTTAAGGGAGTTTGCTCGTTCAAGGAGCCCAAGGCAATCAAGTTTGTTTTAAACGGAACGTTAAAGCCCGGCGTTTACGCCAAGGACGTAATCCTTTACTTGATCGGAAAGATCGGAGTGAACGGAGCCACAAACTGCGTCGTTGAGTTCACCGGCCCCATAGTTGACAACTTTGGAATGGAAGAGCGAATGACGATCTGCAACATGGCCGTTGAAGCCGGCGCCACTAGCGGCATTTGCTTCCCCGACCAAAAGACCGTCGACTACCTTTGGGAATTCATCAAGGACGAATACAAGACTAAAGAAGAGGCTTTGGCCGACTACCAGCAGTGGAAGAGCGACCCCGACGCCGAATACGAAAAAGTCATCGAATGCGACTTGAGCGATTTGCAGCCTTTGGCCACGGTCGGCTACAAGCCCGACCAAGTAAAGCCGATCGCCGAATTGGCCGGAACAAAGGTGGACCAGATTTACATCGGTTCGTGCACCAACGGCCGCATCTCGGACTTGCGCGTCGCCGCCGAAGTCCTTAAAGGAAAGCGTTTGGCACCCGGAGTGCGCGGCATCGTAAGCCCGGCCACTCCCAAAATTTACAAAATGGCCTTGGACGAAGGCCTTTTGTCGATTTTTATGGACGCGGGCTTTTGCGTCACAAACCCGACATGCGGCGCCTGCTTAGGAATGAGCAATGGCGTTTTGGCCGAGGGAGAAGTTTGCGCCTCCACCACAAACCGCAACTTTAACGGCCGCATGGGAAAAGGCGGAATGGTTCACCTTATGAGCCCCGCGTCCGCAGCCGCGACGGCAATCGCCGGAACGATTACGAATTCACCATTATACAAAGCATAGATTGTAGGAGATTATCATGAAGCAATTTGGAGGCCCGGTTCTCTTTTTGGACAGAACTGACATCAATACGGACGAAATCATTCCGGCAAAGTATTTGACGGAAAACACAAAGCAAGCGCTTAAGCCTTACCTTTTGGAAGACTTAAAGCTTGATGGCTTTGACTCCAAGACCGACGTGCCCGGAAAAAAGGTAATCGTAACCCGCGACAACTTTGGCTGCGGATCAAGCCGCGAGCACGCTCCCTGGGCTTTGGAAGTAAACGGCATTTACGTTGTCGTCGCGGTGAACTTTGCCCGCATCTTCCGCCAGAACATGTACAACTGCGGCTTGCTTGCCGTTGAGATGGACAAAAAATCGATCGACGACATGTTCCGCACTTTTGCCGAAAAAGACACCGAATGCAAAATCGTTTTCAATGACGACGGAACCGCAAAGGTAAAGCTTATCGCTGGAAGCCTTTCAAAAAGCTATCCCTTTAAGCTTGAAGGCTTTGAAAAGGCGCTTGTTGAAAAAGAAGGGTGGATCGGCTACGCCGACAGCAAGTTCTAGGTGAATAAACCAACGCCAAAAAACGCGGCTGCTTTGCGCCGCGTTTTTTTTGCTCCAAAGCGCTTGCCGCTACTTGACACAAAGTCCGCTTTTTGATATATTAGTAAATCATTCGGCGACTTAGCTCAGTTGGTAGAGCACACGGCTCATATCCGTGATGTCAATGGTTCAATCCCATTAGTCGCTATCCTAGGCTTCCCAATCGGGAGGCCTTTTTTTTAAGTTGTAAAAAGCGCCTTGATTGCCAGCCCGCGCGAGCGGGCAGTTTAATCTTTTCTTATAGCAAAATGGAGCGCAGCGACATACCGTTCCTACCTTAACTCGGCGCCTGGGATAAAAGAGCGCGCCAATTCAACAAGCGCCGCCTCTTTTTCTTCCGTGTAGGGCTGGACTTTCTCGGCGGCGGCGCATAGGCAGCGACCGTTAAGAAAATGTGCGAAAAACCAGCGCGCGTCCTTTGGCAAAAGCTTTGCGATTTCTTTTACCTCTTTTTCTCCGACCAATGGCGGGTAGAGGACCGTGCGGAATTCGCGCGCGGCGGCAGGAAGCTCCGAAACGATTTTTATTGACTCGATTATTTTTTGCGCCGCCGCGTCTTGGGCCTGCGATGCATTGAAAGCCAATGACCCAGCCGGCGCGGCTTTAAGGTCTTGCGAAAAATCTTGGCCGCCGGCGGCTTGGGCTTGCGACACATTGCAAGCCAAGGAATCCGCCGCGGCGTTAAGGTCTTGAACAGCCTTAACTGTGGCCGCGTCTTGGGCCTGCAACTCGCTGTAGCGCCCTGGCGCCGTCTTTACGTCCAGCGCGACGTAGTCGGGCGCGCAGGCGGGATCTGACAAGAGTTCTTGCAGGCGGCCGGGAAACATGCCGTTTGTGTCAAGCTTTATTTTGTAGCCCAAGGAGCGCGCCTCTAAAATCAAGCCGCGGACGACATCGGGCTTTAGCAATGGCTCGCCGCCGGAGATTACAAAGCCCGACAAGACGTTGGCGCGCTTTTTTAAGTGGGCGATTATGTCCTGGATAAAAACAAATTGCGGCTCGTCGCGCTTTGCCTGCGCGCCCGATTCTTGGGCTTGCGACTGATTTGCGATTGCCGCAGCGTCTTGGGCTTTAGAAATGTCTTGGGGCGCGACCAGCTCGGTGTTGTAGCAGTAGGGGCAGCGAAGATTGCAGCCGCGCAAAAAACACGCGGCCGCGACTCGTTCGGGAAAATCAACTAATGTGGTTTTTATTAAAACCGCTTTAGGCTGTTGCAAGATTGAAAATTTCTTCCAGTTCGGCCACGTTGTGGGCGCGCGCCGATTCGCTTCCGTCGGCCTTGTAGAAAATCACAGTGGGAGCGGCAAAGACGCCTTTTTGCGCGGCTTCGGCAAGGCCAGCCTCGCTGTCAACGTCGATCGTTCTTCCGCTAAGGCCGCTATTGGCTATCCATTCCTTTACGGGCGGGCAGTTGGGGCAAGTGGCGCGGGCGAAAAGCTCGTATGTAAGGCCGCCGTTAGAGGCTACCGAATCATGCGCGGTTGTGACAGGCGCGGCAGCGTTGTTGGACGCCGCGTCGTCGTATCGCTCGTCTTCCATAAGCATTTCGCTTTCCGGACTAAAGGTTGTCTGGCCGCTTTCGCCCGCGTCAGCGTAAGAATGAATGTCGTATTCGGAGGAATCTTCAAGCTTGAAATTTTTTCGCAGCTTGAATTCTTCGGCCTTGCCCTTGTTCCAGTTTTTAATCGCGCGATAGTAGCCTACGATGCGGGCGTAAACTTCCGTTTCCGTTCCGTGAACGTCGCTAAGCTCCTTTTGAACGTCGGCGATTTCCTTGTCAAGTTCCTGTACGCTTTTCATAAATTCCTCCCTTTTTATCTTTGCGCCGCGATGGCGGCCTGGCGTTCCGCAAGCAAACTGTCAAGCTTGGCTTGAAGGGCGCGCCTCTTTTCTTCCTTGCACTTGGGGCATTCCGCGTGTTCCCCGGAAAGGTATCCGTGGACAGGGCAAATCGAGTAAACAGGCGAAATCGTCAAATACGGAATGCGGTAGTTGGCCATGATGGTCTTCACCAAGTCGCGGCAAGCCTTCCAGTCCTTGATTTGCTCGCCCATGTATGTGTGGAACACCGTTCCGCCGGTGTAGCGGGTTTGCAAGGATTCCTGCTGGTCCAAGGCCTCAAAGATGTCGCTTGTGTAGTCAACCGGCAACTGCGTTGAGTTTGTGTAGTAGGGGTCGCTTGTTCCGGAGGCGATGATGTCGGGGTAGTTTTGCTTGTCGTGGCGGGCCAGGCGGTAGCTGGTGCTTTCGGCCGGAGTGGCCTCCAAGTTGAAAAGCTCGCCGGTCTCTTCCTGGTAGTCCTGCATTTTTTGGCGCATGTAGTCCAAGACTTTTTCGGCAAAGGCCTTTCCTGTCGGGTTGACGATGTTCACGCCCAAAAAGTTAAGGCAGCATTCGTTCATTCCGCAAAGGCCGATTGTGTTAAAGTGGTTGTTGAGCGTCTTAAGGTAGCGCTTTGTGTAGGGGAAAAGGCCTCCGTCGTAAAGCTTTTGGATTACCTTTCTCTTAATGCAAAGGCTTTGCTTGGCCAAGTCCATAAGGTAGTCCAGTCTCTTAAAAAACTGCTCTTCGTTCTTTGCCAAGTATCCGATTTGCGGAAGGTTGATTGTGACCACTCCGATGCTTCCGGTGAACTCGTCGCTTCCAAAAAGGCCTCCGCCGCGCTTTCTAAGCTCGCGCTTGTCAAGGCGAAGGCGGCAGCACATTGAGCGCACGTCGCTCGGGTTGAGGTCTGAGTTGACGAAATTTTGGAAGTAGGGCGTTCCGTACTGGCTTGTCATCTCGAACAAAAGCTTTGCGTTCTCGCTGTTCCAGTCAAAATCCTTTGTGATGTTGTATGTCGGAATCGGGTAGCCAAAGCCGCGGCCTTCGGCGTCGCCTTCAAGCATGATCTTTATGAACTGCTTGTTGATAAGGTCCATTTCTTTTTGGCAGTCGCCGTAGGTAAAGTCCTGCTCCTTTCCGCCGACGATGGCCTTTTTGTCCTTAAGGTCGGCCGGGCAAGTCCAGTCAAGCGTGATGTTTGAGAAGGGCGCCTGGCTTCCCCAGCGGCTGGGAGTGTTTACTCCGTAGACGTAGGACTGGATGCACTGGCGCACTTCCTTTTCGCTAAGGTTGTCGATTTTGACAAAGGGAGCCAAGTAGGTGTCAAATGAGCTGAATGCTTGGGCGCCCGCCCATTCGTTTTGCATGATTCCCAAAAAGTTCACGATTTGGTTTACCAAGGTTGAAAGGTGCGTTGCCGGCTTAGAAGTGATCTTGTCCTTTACGCCGCCAAGGCCTTCGACGATAAGCTGGCGCAATGACCAGCCGGCGCAGTAGCCGGAGAACATAGAAAGGTCGTGGATGTGGAAGGCGGCCGTTTTGTGGGCGTCCGCGATTTCTTTGGAGTAAATGTTGTTAAGCCAGTAATTGGCCGTGATCGTTCCTGAGTTGTGAAGAATCAGGCCGCCGAGCGAAAAGTTTACGTTGGCGTTTTCGTTCACCCGCCAGTCGCTTTGGGCAAGGTAGCCGTCCATCGTCTTGTTGATGTCAAGCATAAGGCTCTTGGCGTCGCGGACGGCTTCGTGGCGGGCGCGGTAAAGGATGTAGGCCTTGGCGACCTCGACTTCCTTGGCCTCGATAAGAGCGGACTCTACAACGTCCTGGATTTCTTCTATCGCGGGAATCGAATGGGCGCGCCTTCCCGCCAGCAAAAGGCGGAGCTTTTCTTCGACGCTGTCGGTAAGCGCGGCGGCCTTGTCCGGGTTTGCGAATTTTTCAACCGCCTGGATTGCCTTTCCGATCGCTTTTTCGATTTTCTTTCGGTCGTAGGAGACGATGTCTCCCGATCTTTTTACGACGCTTTTAATGAACGACTTGGTTTCCTCGTCGCCGCTCTTTCCCAAAAAACTTTTCCATTGCGGAAAAACCGACTGCTCGCTCACTTTTTGATTCCCCCAACCTTATTAACTTCGTTTATAAATTCTTCCAAATTTTCAAAATGCTTGTAGACAGAGGCAAAGCGGATGTAGGCCACTTTGTCGATGTCGTTAAGGCGCTGCAAGACCAACTCGCCCAGGTCGCTGGTCGAAATCTCGCGGCTGGACTTGGCCTGCATGACGGCCTGGTCCTCGATTTCGGCGGCCAAGTTTTCCACCGTAGTCGTCGAAACGGGCCGTTTTTCAAGCGCCCGCTCGATGCCTTTTTCAAGTTTTTTGGAGTCAAAGGGCTGCCTGCGGCCGTCTCTCTTGATGACCATCAGGGGCTTTTCTTCTATGCGTTCGTAGCTGGTGAAGCGGTAGCCGCAGCTTAGGCATTCGCGTCGCCTGCGAATGTTCTCGCCGTTGGCCATTGCGCGGCTTTCTATGACCCTGTCGTCAAGCGAGCCGCAGTAAGGACAGCGCATGTTTTCCCCTATATTCCCCAAAATTAGCGCTATGTATAGCGTTTTTTATGTAATTAATCTATTCTAACACGCTATTTTATAAAAAGCAAGCAAAATTTTCATAAATTTACAAAAATATTTTGCCCGATTTTTGGCGGAACGGATGTCCCGCCGCGTCATTGTTCCACGACTTGCCAGCCGTTGGGGATGCCGCTTGCGCCTGTTTTGCCGGACCAATCTACGTCTTTTGCTTTTGTGAAAGTGCCTGAGTCGGCGACGCCGTCAAGCCAGTCTTCCGTGCAGCCGCTTGTTGAAATATCCGTCGCAAGGCAAGTTACGCTTGCAAGGCTCGTGCAGCCTTGGAACATGAAGCTGTAGCAGACGATCACCAGCGTGGTGGCCGGGAGGTCTGGCGCGGCTGTCAGGCTTGCGCAGCCTTGGAACATGTATGGGTAGCAGAACTCCGTCAGCGTGGTTGCGGGAAGGCTTGGCGCGGCTGTCAGGCTTGCGCAGCCGCGGAACATGCCGCTGTAGCAGCCCATTGCCAGCGTGGTTGCGGGAAGGCTTGGCGGCGCGGCTGTCAGGCTCGTGCAGCCGGAGAACATGTCGCTGTAGCAGGATTGCGCCAGCGTGGTTGCGGGAAGGCTTGGCGCGGCTGTCA
>DGRX01000030.1:77687-78861 GCA_002391235.1 Treponema sp. UBA4377 | reverse complement strand
GCGGCTGTCAGGCTTGCGCAGCCGTAGAACATCCAGCTGTAGCAGGAGTCCGCCAGCGTGGTTGCGGGCAAAAGCAAGTGCGCGCCGCTTTTGTTTTTTATATGGGTGTTGTAAGCGAAGAGCCTGGCAAAAGTATAAGCATTTTCTAGCGTTGTCGCATTTTCAAACCCCTCGCTCTTAACAAGGCTCATGATGTTGCCGTAAACATAGCAGTCCGCTGAACAAGCGATGTTGCTGTAATTGTTATCGAAGAGGTCTTTCGCATACTTATTGTTGTCGCCAAAGAATTCAACCTTGTCGCCGATGTTTGCAAGCGTTATGTTTGCGAAGTCGCCGCTTGCGATTTTTTGCACCTCTCCGCCGTTTACCTTGTAGGTTACTGGTCTGTCGGCTTTGTTGCTAAATGTTACGACCGCTCCGGCGACAGCGGCTTCCAAAGTCAGAGGAACTTTCATAGAGTAATCCTCCACTGTCCAGCCGCTGGGAATGCCGCTTGCGCTGTCTGTTGTCCAGCCTGTCATGCCATCAGCCTTGGTGAACGTGCCGCTGGCGGCAACATTCTTAAGCCAACTGTCTGTGCAGTTGCTTGCGGAAATATCCGTCGCAAGACAAGTTACGCTTGCAAGGCTTGTGCAGCCGGAGAACATGCCTTGGTAGCAGAAGTTCGCCAGCGTGGTGGCGGGAAGGCTAGGCGCGGCTGTCAGGCTCGTGCAGCCGTAGAACATGCTGCCGTAGCAGCTTGCCACCAGCGTGGCGGCGGGAAGGCTTGGCGCGGCTGTCAGGCTTGCGCAGCCGAAGAACATGCCGCTGTAGCAGCCTTCCGCCAGCATGGCGGCGGGAAGGCTTGGCGCGGCTGTCAGGCTCGTGCAGCCGGAGAACATGCCGTTGTAGCAGTAGTTCGCCAGCGTGGCGGCGGGAAGGCTTGGCGCGGCTTTCAGGCTTGTACAGTCGCGGAACATGTTGCCGTAGCAGCTTGCCACCAGCGTGGCGGCGGGAAGGCTTGGCGCGGCTGTCAGGCTCGTGCAGCCGTAGAACATGCTGCCGTAGCAGGATTCCGCCAGCGTGGTTGCGGGAAGGCTTGGCGCGGTTTTCAGGCTCGTGCAGCCGGAGAACATGGAGTGGTAGCAGTAGTTCGCCAGCGTGGTTGCGGGAAGGCTTGGCGTGGCTGTCAGGC
>DGRX01000030.1:57277-77515 GCA_002391235.1 Treponema sp. UBA4377 | reverse complement strand
AGAAGTCCGCCAGCGTGGTGGCCGGCAAAAGCAAGTCCGCGTCGCTTTTGTTTTTTATATGGGTGTTGCTTCTGAAGAAACTGGCAAACGTATAACCTTCTTCTAGCGCGGTCGCATTTTCAAAATGCGCGCTATTAACAAGGCTCATGATGTTGCCGTAAACATAGCAGTCTTTGTCGCAATAGATATTGCTGCAATTGCTCTCGCTTGTCGCGTACGCCTTGTTGTCGCCAAAGAATTCCACCTTGCCGCCAACTTTGGCAAGCGTTATGTTTGCGGAGTCGCCGCTTGCGATTTTTTGCGCCGTTCCTCCGTTGACTTTGTAGGTGACGGGGCCGGATGCCTTGTTGGTAAATGTTACGACCGCTCCGTCGACGGCGGCTTCCAAAGTAAGAGGAATTGCAAGAGGCGCTTCTTCGTTGTATGTCCAGCCGTAGGGAATGCCGTTTTCGCCGCGTGTCCAGCTTGTCATGCCCGCCGCCTTGGTGAACGTGCCGCTGGCGGCAACGCCGTTAAGCCAGTCTGTCGTGCAGACGATTGCTGAAATATCCGTCGCAAGGCAAGTTACGCTGTTAAGGCTTGCGCAGCCGTAGAACATGTATTGGTAGCAGTAGTTCGCCAGCGTGGTGGCTTTGAGCTCTGGCGCGGCTGTCAGGCTCGCGCAGCCTTGGAACATGTCGCTGTAGCAGTTTTCCGCCAGCGTGGTGGCGGGAAGGCTTGGCGCGGTAGTCAGGCTTGTGCAGCTGTGGAACATTCCTTTGTAGCAGTAATTCGCCAGCGTGGTGGCGGGAAGGTTTGGCGCGGCAGTCAGGCTTGCGCAGTTGTAGAACATGCCGCTGTAGCAGTTTTCCGCCAGCGTGGTGGCGGGGAGGTCTGGCGCGGCCGTCAGACTCGCGCAGCCGTCGAACATTTCTTGGTAGCAGTAATTCGCCAGCGTGGTGGCGGGCAAAAGCAAGTCCGCGCCGCTTTTGTTCTTTACATGGGTGTTGTCAGCGAAGAGCCTGGCAAAAGTATAAGCATTTTCTAGCGTTGTCGCTTTTTCAAAGCCTTGGCTTTTAACAAGGCTCATGATGTTGCCGTAAACATTGCAGTCTTTGTCGCAAGCGATGTTGCTGTAATTGCTGGCGCTTGTCGCGTACGCCTTGTTGTCGCCAAAGAATTCCACCTTGTCGCCGCTTTTGGCAAGCGTGATTGTTCCTGTCGAGTTTTTTGCGATTGTTTGCGCCGCTCCTCTGTTGACCTTGTAGGTGACGGGGCCGGCGGCCTTGTTGCTAAATGTTACGACCGCTCCGGCGTCGCATGCTTCAAGCGTAAGGGGAGTGGCCAAGGCTTCCTGACTGTAAGACCCGCCGCCATTTTGCGATTGCTGTTGCCCGGACGCTTGCGGAGTGAATGAGTTTGAGCAGGCTGTGACGGTCAATAAAAGCGCGGCCGCTGTTCCGATAAGGCGGTTGAACTTTTTCATATTGTTTTTTCTCCCCAAAAAGCTTTTATAATTATTCTAAAATTATAACACGGTTTTATAAAAAAACGCAAACTAAAATTCAATTCTCTCCAACTCCGTTCGGACGCAGTCGCGAAGGCTGGGCGGGCGGATTTGGCGGGCCTTTAGAACGGCGCAAAGAGCGATGAGCGCTAGGATAAGATGGGCAAACCAGTTTCCGTACTCAGAGTAGACTGTGGAGCGGCGAGCGTAAATCGGGATTTGGGCGCAAAGCCAGTCGTCCTTGAACAAGGGAATCGATTGAACCACGCGGCCCTTGTCGTCAACGATTCCGGTAAGGCCCGCGTTGGTGGAGCGGACAAGCGTCGTCCGATATTCTACGGCCCTAAAGGCGGCCACCGCAAAGTGCTGGCGCTCGGCGGACGCGGTCTTGGACCAAGAGTCGTCGGTAATGTTTATAAAGACTTCCGCTCCGGCATGGAACATCGGGCCGCAAACGTCTGGAAAGGCGTCCTCAAAGCAAATCGGAAGGGCCGCGCGGACTTTGGCTCCTTCTTCCTGGTCCGGGCTTTTTGAAAGGTCGTGGAATTCCGGCTGGCTTGCGTCCGGCGCCAGCCTTGCCTTAAAGTCAAATAGGGCCAAGCGGCTTCCGGGATTCCAGCCGTTGGAAAAGCCCACAAGACGTTCCATCGTCCTTTTTACAAATTCGCTCTCAGCAAAAGGAATGACCTCGGCAAAGGGGACCAAGTGGCTCTTTGCGCAATAGCCCCTAAGCTTGGCATCCTTGTCAAATACCAGCGCGGCGTTATGCATTTTTGCGGCCTTTCCGTCCTCGGTCCGCTCAAAATAGGGGCCGCCGATTACAAACGGAACGCCCGCGCTTTTTATAAAGTCAAAAAGGCTTTGCGGCGAGGGAACGTAGTTGTAGCGGTCCAAGGCTTGGGGAATCGCGTACCGCAAGACGGCCTCGCTCCAGACGACCAAGTCTGCCTTTAGGCCCATGCCCTCAAATTCCCTAAGGCCGGACCTTGAAAGGCCCATGGACTTTTGGACGCTTTCGTAGTCGTCGTCCGAGGCCCAGGGGTCCATGTTTTGCTGGACAAGGACCGCGTTCAATGTCTTTTGGACCGGGCTTTTTTGGCAAAGCTTGAACGTTCCATAGGCAAAAAGCAAAATTAGGCAGAGCGCAAGGCATTTTGCGTTGCAGGCTAGGTCAAAGTTGAATTTATTGGAATTTAGGATGAATTCGGCGGCACAGGCGGCAAAAAAGGCCATCAAAAAGCTTATGCCGTAAGTTCCAAAAATGTCGGCGCTCTGCATGAGGGCCTTGCTTGTAAAGGCCGACATCGAAAGGGCTCCCCAAGGATAGGCCAAAAAGCCCGTGGACTTTGCCCATTCGTAGGCCACGCGGACCGCCGCAAAGTGCAAGGGCCTAAAGGCCTCATAGTCAAGCCGCGCTTTTTGGCCGCTTTTTAGGCTGGACTCCGTTCCCGCAAAGGGAAAAAAGAAGAGGCAGCCGGCCATGGCCTCTATGCAGGCGGTTCCAATGGCCGACGCTCCAAGCGTGAAAAAGGCGAAGTCCTTGAAGTTGGCCAGCCAGTAGCTGGACAGCAAGTGCGTGAAAAGCGCGTCGATGGCGAACAAAAGGGCCGCAACTTTGTAGGATCGGGCCTTTTTGACCGCAAAATACAGGGGAACTAAGGCAAAAAAGCCAATGACGGGCGAGCCAAAGGCCAAAAATTCGTTTGGCATCGAAAGCGCGGACAAGAATCCAGAAAAAAGAGCGCAAATAACTTGAAAAACTAGCGTCATTGTGGTATAATATCTTATTGCATTTTTAATATTTGTTCAATATAAAAATGATTTAAGATATTGGGTGGAATAAAATGGCTACTACAAAAGATATTTACGCCGCGCATAAAAAGGAATACGGAGAGAATCCAAAAGTCGTGATTTCGACTCCGGGCCGCTTTCATTTGATGGGGGAGCACTCCTGCTGGTTTTTCAAGGACAAGACGCTTTCGATGGCCGTGAACATTCCGGTTTACGTGGCGGTCTCGCTTAGGGACGACAGCGCGCTCAAGTTCCATTTTGTCCAGCTTAAGGAGCGCAAAAAGTCCGACCTGACAAACCTTAAGGTTAAAAAAGAGGACCGCTGGGCCAACATTCTAAAGGCCGTCGTCTACGGATACGTTTCAAGCGGAATCGAGCTTAAGGGAATGGACTTTACCGTTTATTCCGAGATTCTTCCTTCCGCCGGCTTTGGCATCACATCCGCCATCAAGGCGGGAACGGCATTGGCAATCAAAAAGGCGCAAAAAATCAATTGCGAGGACTCGCAGCTTTTGCAAGTCTTGGACAGGGGAAACCGCCTTTTCCTAAAGACCGGAAATTTAATCGCCGACAATTTCGCCGCGCTTTACTCGGAGCCGGACTCGATGATTTTGACCGACTACGGGCAGCAGACCTACGAAAACATTCCGTTTGACTTTTCGGGCTACAAGATTCTCTTGACCGACGCAAAGGTTCCGCGCGTCTCCATTTGGAACGAGGACGAAATCCGCGAGCCTGAGCACGCGCTTTTGTTGGGCGACTTAAAGGAGCGCAAGAAGGGCGTTCCCGGCGGCTGGGTTTACGACACAAACCCCACCAACGTAAACGAAATGCTTTCCGTCGTAAGCGAAGACACAAGGCAAAAGCTTTTGTACATAATTTACGAGCACGGCTTGATTTTGGACGCGCTTGACGGAATCAAAAAAGGCAAGTTCACAAAGTTCGCGCGCTCGGTAAACAACAGCCACAAGCTCTTGCAGGAAAACTACAAGCTTTCTTGCCCTGAAATCGACTGGATCCTTAAGCGGGTGGGCGAGCTGGAGCCAAATTTGGTCGACATCCGCGAGCCTGTAACTTGCGGCCGCATCACCGGAAAGGGCTTTGGCCGCTGCCTCTACGCGATTATCCGCGACAGCGACGAGGAAGTCTACCGCAAAAAGCTTGACGAATATTCAAGAATCTTTGGCTTTGAGGCGGAAACCTTTGAAGTCAAGCCCGCCAAGGGCGCCCATCAGGTGCGGCTCTAGTGAAAATACTCTTGACCAACGACGACGGTTTTGACGCGCCGGGAATAAACGTTTTGCGCGAGCGCTTGTTGGACGACAACCACACTGTTTACGTAATGGCGCCGGCGAATAACCAAAGCGGAACAAGCCAGTCAATCCATATGAGCGCCGGAATCGAAGTCCGCGAAATCGACGAAAATTTTTTCACTTGCGCGGGCTCTCCGGCCGACTGCGTTATGACCGCCATTCACGGAAAGGTCTTTGACAGGCCCGACATTTTGCTTTCCGGCATAAACCGCGGCCCAAACCTTGGCCTTGACATTTTGTATTCCGGCACTTGCGGAGCGGCGCGTCAGGCGGCTTTGATGGGAATCCCCAGCGCGGCCTTGAGCGTAATGTGGCCCGACGACGAAATTGTCGGAAGCGAGGACGAAAACGAGTACTACGCGATGGCCGACTTTGCCGCCAAAAATTTGTCGGTTTTTAAAAGCATGGCAGTAACCGCGCAAGGCGGCCTTATGCCAAAAGAAAAGTGCGTGTTCACTAACGTCAACGGAATGGCGCAAAGCCGCCTTTACAAGGGCGCCAAGTTCGCGGGCGTTTCCTTTAGGGAATACATCGGCGACAAGGTTGCCCTTAAAGATTTGGGCGGCGGCCGCTACGAAAGGAATTTTACAGGCGGAAGGGTTCACAGCGCGGCGCGGGAGTATTCCGACTACGACGCCTGCGTCGAAGGCTACGCGGCGGTGACCCGCCTTTACGCCGAGCCGTCGGCCGCTCCGACACTAGACGGAATTGATTTTAAGGTGTAATATTGAAGGCGGGGGAAATAAGGGTGGAAAATTCAGTTCTTTCAAACGGAATCAGTCTGTACGTCCAGAATAAAATCGCTGACGCGCTCGCGTTCTTTTTGTCGCTGCCCGACGACTCCGGCGCCGACAATTTTGAGTTGGCCTACTACATTGGCTTGTGCTACGCGCGGCTTGAAAAATACGACGACGCATTGATGTACATAGAGCAAGTCGTCACAGGCGGCAAGGACTACCAGCGCGTTTTGCAGTGCCGCTACCTTTTGGCGATCATTTACGTAAAGAGCGGCCGCAAGCGCCTGGCCGACTTTGAGCTTAACAAGTTATTGGAAACCGGCTACAAGAGCGCCGACGTTTTGGCGTCCCTTGCCTTTATCTCTTGGGAAAACAAGGACATCGACAAGTGCCTGGAGTACTACGAGCGCTCGCTTGAAAAGGATTCGGACAACGTCACGGCGCTTAACGGAATGGGATACGTTTTGGCGGAGGAAGGCCGAGACCTTACGCGGGCTTTGGGCTATTGCAAAAAGGCCTTGAACAACGCTCCGCAAAACGCGGCCTGCCTTGATTCCTTGGGCTGGGTTTACTACAAGCTGGGCCTTTTGGAAGAGGCCGGAAAATACTTAAGGCAGGCGGAAGAAAAGCTTCCGGAAAACGTCGAGATACAAAAGCATCTTAATTCTTTAGCGCAGGCAAGGACAAATCACTGATGAAAAAACTTTTGACTTTTTTGACAGTCTTTTTATTTGTCGCGGCGGCCGGATTTTCACAAAAGTTGGCCGAGCATCTTTTTGACGACGCGGGAAACGTTTCCGGCCTAAAAAGAAGCGCCGAGGCCGGCTTTGCCGAAGAGGAATTCAGGCGCGGCGTCCAGTCCTATTACCGCGGATTCTTTAACGACGCGATCATTCAGTTTGAAAAGGCGCTTTCTTACTTGCCCGACGAAAAGTTGATTTTGGACTGGCTTGGAAAGTCCTACTACCGGGCCGGCATGGAAGGAACGGCGCTTGAGCAGTGGCAGTTCGCAAGCGATTCTGGCTACGGCGGAATTTTGCTGGAGAACAAAATCGAAGTCGTCCGCGAGCGCCGCGTGAACGCTTCGGTGGACCAAGGATTAAGGTACACGGAAACGGGAACTTTTGACGGCCGCAATTTTGCCGGCGGATCAAGCTTTCAAATATTCAGCCAGCCGATTTCGATTTTGGCCAACACCGACGGAACGATTTGGGTTTGCGCCTACGGTTCCAACGAATTGGTCTTGCTTGACATAAACGGAAACGTCGTCCGCCGCGTCACCGGCCCATTGAACGGCTTTGACCGGCCTGTCGATGTCATCAAGTCGCGGGACGGAAAGCTTTTGGTCAGCGAAAGCGCGGGCGACAGAATCAGCGTTTTGAGCGAAGGCGGCCTTTTTGAAAAATACATCGGAAAAAAGGGAAGGGGCGTCGGCGAGCTTGTCGGCCCCCAGTACTTGGCCCAAGACTATTTGGGAAACATTTACGTGAGCGATTTTGGAAACGCCCGCGTCTCGGTTTTTGACAAGGACGGAAACGGCCTTTTTAGCTTTGGCCGCAAGGACTATGCTTTTGGCGGGCTCAAAGGGCCAACCGGCATAGCGGTTAACGGACAAAGCGTTTATGTCGCCGACGGCGTATTGGGCGCGGTTTACGAATTTGACTTGAGCGGAAACTATGTTGACGTTTTGGTTCAAGAAAAGACTTTCGCCTTTCCAGAGGCGATAAAGTTTTCGGCTTCCAAAGACGCCCTCATCATAAGCGACAGAAACAGGATTTTTACGATTGATTTGGGAACGGGTGCCGTTTACGAAAACGCTTTTACAGGCAACGCTCCGTCAAGAATCACTTACGCCGTTCCCGACCAAAACGGGAACATTTTGGCCGCGGACTTTAAGAACAACGAGATTTGCATTTTGTCCAACATGACGGAATTGTTGGGCGGCCTTTTTGTCGAGATAGAAAGAGTGGACGCGGAGCGCTTTCCAACAGTCACGATGAACGTTCGAATTCAAAACCGCCGGCGCCAGCCTGTCGTTGGATTGAGGGCCGAAAACTTTTACATCAGCGAAGGAAAAAGGCCTGTCGCAAAATTGCGCTTTGAGGGCGCCGCTTCGTCAAACAAAAGCGAAGACATTGCGATTGTCATTGACCGCAGCATGGGCTCTGAATGCAATTCCGCGCTTGACCAAGCCGTCCGCGACATAGCAAAAGCGATGCAAGGCGTTGGAAAAATCACGTTGATTTCAAGCGGCCAGATTCCAGTGACGGAATACACCGGCGATCCAAAAGGCTTGTTAAAGTTTTCCCAAACGGCCTTGCAATGCCCCAGAAACGATTCTTGCGCCTTTGACTTGGCCATAAGGATGGCGGTCAACGGCTTGATAAACGCCGAGCCCAAGCGCGCGATTGTTTACATCACCGACGGCCTTATGCCGCAAAACTCATTCGACCATTACGGCTTGACAGACTTGACGGCCTTTATGGACAACAACAGCGTCGCCTTTAGCGTAATCACGTTGCGGCAAGGCGCGCTTGACGAAGAGTTGGACTACATTTACAAAAACTCTTACGGAAAGTCCTATTACGTTTACAGGCCCGAAGGCTTAGGCTCGATCGTTCAAGATTTGCTTGACGTTCCAAACGGCTTGTACCAATTCAGCTTTGAGTCGGTTTTGCAAACGGACATGGGGCGGGCCTATTTGCCGCTTGAAGTCGAAACTTACATAATGAACCGAAGCGGCCGCGACGAGACAGGCTATTTCGCGCCCTTGCAGTAAGCAAGATAGGCAGGCTAAAAGTTAAGCTTTCCGCCAAGGCTCCAGGTCGCTGTCAACGTACAGATGTCGTCAAAGGCGCAAGTAAAGCCCAAATCAATCTCGGTTGTGAGCGCGAAAAATTTTGCGAATTGAAAGTCGGCGCTGTGAATGTATTCGTATGAATGCGTTTGCCTTACAACTCTTGAGTTAACGCTGGACGAGCTTCTCCATGAACAGTTGATGCTGTCGATTCTGACAATCGGAATCTCTTGCTCTCTAAGGCGCTTGAAAATAAGTTTTGCCAGGGCTAAAATCGCGCTTGTTTTTCCGGGCCGCTTCCAGGCGACTGTTCCCTTAATAGTGTAATTGTTCGAATCCTGAAAGCTGAATTCGGCGCCGTTCTTTAACACATTGTCCTTTGTGATGTAAAAGTTCGCCTGCAAGTACGTTGTGTAGACTTGCGTAATGTCGCTTGGCTGGGCGCGCGGAATTTTTAGAGTGGCGGTAAACGAAGCCAAGTATTCGTCTTGCTCAAACCAGGCCGCTATTGGAATGGAGCCGTATTTTCCAAAAATGTTAAAGGCGGCCCAACCCAACTTTAGTTTGCACTGGTTTGTGTCGCTCAATGTCTCGGCGGCCCTTATGTCCCGTGCGACGGCAAACGAAAAGTTTGAAGGAATAAAGAAGTCGCGCTTGTCGGCGTACAAGGGCCTGTTAAAGGTAAGGTCGTATTCGCTGTTGTAGAACTCTGATTGCAAGGAGTCTTTTTGGCTTAGGCCTTTTGTCTTTTCGTGAACGTTGTCCGCAAGAGACCAGCTTATCAAATCGTAAATCGGAGCGGCCGCAAAAAAGTATTTTCGCTGGCCATAGGTATGGGCCAGTTGGAGCGTGTCGTCTGAATAGTTTCCTCCGGCTTTGGCCGCCTCTACGCCGCCGGAAGTTTTTTTCCAAGAAACAGACAGGGAGTTTTTTCCAAGCTTAAAGGGAAACGCAAAGCTAAAAGTGTTTTTGTCGTTGTAATAATAATTTGTCGACGCCGAATAATTTTCTTCGGTTTGGTAATTTATTTGCGGAGTCAGCGAAGCCCAAGGAAGGTAAATCGTGTTTTCGATTTTCGCTCCAACTTTGCGCTTGGAGGCGGCCGAATCTCCAAACGAGAATTCTTTTTTTGTCGCGCTAAGCCATGTCTCGAAATAATTGTCTGTGGACAAAATTTGTCCGCTGTTTTTTAACAGTTTTTGGGAGGCTTCTGTCGAAAGGTTTAGGGCGTACCTAAAGTTTCCGCTTCCAAGATTCAAGGCCGCCGAGTTTTCGGCCTTGGTGTTGAGCGACCATTGCGACGAATCGCTTTTTACGGATCCTTTTAACGCAAGCGGCGTCCCCAAGGCGTTAAAGTCCAGCCCCAAGGAATTGCTTTTGGCGGCCGACTTTGAGTCGCGGTCAAAACTGTATTCCTCGGCAAAAGAAATTGTTTTTAAAAGCGGCGAAGCGGTTGAAACTGAATGAGAGGCGTTTGTAATTACGGAGGAAGCCTCGGCCGCTCGGGCGGCGCTGGCGCTTACCGCGATTTTGGTAATAGTCGCGCTGGCGCTGGCGTCCGCGCTGACGTCGCCTTTTGCGTCGCGATATTTTTCTGTGTAAAAGGTCGCGCTCTCCTGGCTTGCTGCATGAATCTTTACGTCGCTAAGGATTGGAAAGCCATTTTTGTTTTCGACAAGAACGCCGCTCTTTTTCCAGTCGACGGAGTTTTTGTCTTGCGCTATGAAATGCGGCGAAGTCTTTGAAAAAAATATTTCGTCGACTCTAAAAGTTCCGGCCTTGTTCCATTTGTCAGGGCTTTTGGTGTCAAATTCGATTTTTGCCCGGCTGGGAACGACGGAGTTGTTTATTTGCAAATATGAATCCTCTTTGGAAAGGGCCGCGCCGTTTATGTAAATTTTGTTTTCGCTTTTGTCAATCGTCAAGAGCTTCCATCCGGCGGCGCCTTTGTATTGGTCAAGCGCTTTTCTTGAGATTTTCGCGAGTACGGCGGTTTTTCCGCTGCCCAAAACATTTTGGCTGTCCGCGTCCAACAAAAAAACAAGGCCGGTTTCGCTGGCCTCCGAAGCGAGGTCGGCGTAATCATCGTAATTAAAGTTAAAGTACATGTTGATTTCGCCGTAGTCGCCGTGGTCAACTTGATCAAAGTACTTGTAAATCGTTATGACGCTGTTTGACGGCGCGCTTGTGGCCGTTGAAGTCCAAGAGACTTCTTGCGCGTAGTTTGCGGTTTTGTTAAAGCGAGAGGCGCCGGGGTTTACGGTCCTTGTTTGCGCGGTGGTCACGGAATAAGCTTGGTCTTGAACGGTAAAGACACCTTGCGTCGCAAGCTCGTACGGTCCAAAGTAAATCGCGCCGCTTCCTGTGGCCGAGCCGTCGGAGTTTACTATGATAAGGCGGGCGTTTTTGTTTTTAACGCATTGGAAGCGGTCCACGTCCTTTAGCGCGACTTTTACTATTTGCCAATTCGGGCTGCTCTTGTTGAGCGAAGCCATTACATCGACGGCGCTGGAGTCTGAAATTTTCCATGTTGGGATTGAGCCGACCGCCTCGGCCTCAAATTTTTCGTCGTCGCTTACGCCAAGCTGCAAGTAAACGTCTTCGTTGGCGGACAAGTTTTGGGAAAGCTTTATTGCCATTGAAAACGCCGAAGACGAAGAAAGCCCTCCGCCCGCTATCGAAATGGTTTTAGCGGCCCATTCATTTGCGCCGCTTGTTCCTGTCCAAGACCATTCAACCGGAATCATGTAGCCTGTTATGCCGCTGTCTGTCGCGCCTTTTTGGGCTGGCCTTGAGGAATTCTTTCTTGGGTCCAGGTCTATCGCTGACGAAAGCGCTTGCGCAGGGCGGGGATTCAGGCGGGGCGCGAAATTGTCGGGAAGGTTTTTTGCGGCGTTTTGCGCGTTGTAGTTTGTCGTGGCGGCGCTGTCGTTAAAGCCTAAAAGTTTGTAGTAGCCGGTTGTGTTTTTGTTTTCAACCGTTCCCGAAATCGTGTTTTGCAAATTCCAATTTTCGTCTTGGTATTTTACGCGGGAAGCCAGCGTTCCGTAGCCAAAATAAGTTTTTTTAGCTTCGGCGTATTTTGTTGTCGGTGACAAGGTCCAGCGGGTTGCAAATGACGCGTCGCCAGACAGTTTTTCGGTAAAGTTGTAGTTAAAGCCGGCGGCGGCGGCCAAGGAGCCAGCGTCAAAAGTTTTTGAGTCCTCAAACCATACGATGTAAATTTTATCGCTTGATCCTACGCTTGAAGAAATTGAAACTTCGCCTGTTTCGGAATTGTATTTGGCGCCGGAGTCCACCACGCCGTTTTTATATACGATTACCGTTCCGCTAATGGCGTCCGTTCCGATGTCAAAGCGCTTTACTGGAGTGTAATTCCTTGCCCTTAACACAACGTCGTCGGTGTCGGAATAGCCAAGATAAGAGCCGGGAGAGGTTTGGCAAAAGGGG
This sequence comes from Treponema sp. UBA4377, assembly GCA_002391235.1. Taxonomy (GTDB): domain Bacteria; phylum Spirochaetota; class Spirochaetia; order Treponematales; family Treponemataceae; genus Treponema_D. Next base: position 65,941 of record DGRX01000030.1, on the reverse strand, counting down.
TAGCGGATAATCGCTTCGGCGTAGTCCCTTTTTTTTGTCAACGTGTCGTAAACGTCCGCGTAAAAGCGCTTTTCGCCAAAGAAATTGTCGTTTGTCAAAGCCAAGTCGTCGTCCGCTTGAATGGCGGCATATCGTTCTTCCGCTTTTCCGCTTTGGCTGTGGACAACCAAAAGCTCGTCAATGCGGTTGATGCCCAAATCGTATCTAAAGCATACGGTAAAGGGCGAAAAGCCGGCGGGATGCTGGACGAACAAAACGCTTTTATTGTCAAGGCTTCCAAAAAAACCGCATTGGTCGATGGACGCGGGCGCCGCGCCGGAAGGGTTCGGGACCGGAACTTGTCCGTCCTTTCCGCAATAGGAAAAGCTTGCGACATTTGGACAAAGCTCCGGCTCCGCGGCGCTGTCGGTCAAACCAAAGGTCTTTTGAACGTTTCCCAAAAAGCCGTCTCCAACTCCGCCGCTAGTGTTGGTTCCAAAATTGCCCAATTGATTAAGGCAAAGCGCCGGAGTCGCGCCGCTGGCGAATGTCACCGCGACGGCTGGCAGGGTGCCGTTTTTTTTTGCTGCGCCGGCGCTGGGGCTTAAGACCAACATTTTTCTAGAAGGAACAACCAAAAAGTCTGACGATGAAAGCTTTTTGTATTTTCTTCCGCAGGTGTCCTTGTACGCTCCGTTGTAGCTTTCTACATAAACATCCTGAATGTCAGCCGTGACTTCAAAAGACGGCAGCGCGAACATTCTTCCCGTCAAGAACGAAGACTTGGCGCGGTTTGAGTCGTTTACGGAGTTTTTTCCGTAATAAGTTTTGTCCTTTGAAGCGAGCATGTCGTAGCGCAAGGCCGCGTCAAAAGTCCACTTTCCGTCGGGGTCCGCGAACTTCGCGCTTACGCCCGGCGCTTGGTTTTCGCCTCCGCCAATGCCGCGGCTAACGTCGTCCACCGAATAGCTTGACGGAAAAACAACCTTTCGGTTCGCGACGCGCATTTCTTTAAGGTAGCCGGCGCCGTTCATATATCCGGCGGCAAAGGTATTTTTGTTGAATTCATCGGCAAAGGCCGCTTCTATGTACCAATGCTTGTTGACCGTAAACCACAAAGACATGTCAACTTGCTGGATGAATACCGGCGTTCCAAAAGAAAGCGTAAAGTCTTTTCCCCAGCCAAAAGTCGCGGTGATAGTTTGCTTTAGTTTTGACGTCCAATAGCCTTGGGCGCTAAACTCGATTTTATTGTCGCGGACATCCCAATCCAAAAATTTTGTTCCGGCAGGAATCGTTTCCGGCGGCAAGTCTTTTCCGACAACCATTGGGCCAGAACCGCTTGCGTCAATCGTTTTTGTGTCGTCGCAATAAGCCTTGCTTGAAAAAGCCGCCGACAGCGCCAAAAGGAAAAAGGCCAGAAGAAGCCCCTTTGTCTTGGGCCTTTCGCACAAAGCCTTTGCGTCGTTGGACAAAAGCCGCGCCTTGTGAATCTTAAGGCCAGGATTTTTTTGAGAGATTTTTAAAATCGTTTTTTCTATCGTCTTTCTCTTTTTTTCGCCAAAGTCAAAAAGCTCGTTTTGCTTTTCCGCGTCTGCGTCAGTCGTGTTGTTGATTGTTATTCCCAAGAGCCTTATCGCGCGGCCGGCTTGGTATTTTTCCCTAAAAACGCTTACCGCGCGCGAGAACAAGTCGTCCACGCTGGTGACGTTTTGCAGCCTTGTGTTTTGCGCGCTTACAGTCGTAAAGTCGTCGTAGCGGATTTTTATCGCGACAGTTTTTCCAGTAAGGTTGTCTTTTAGCAGGCGGAACATCAACTGTTCCGAAAGCGAAAGCAAGGCGCGCTCGATTTGATTCCATTCAATCAAGTCGTATTCGTAAGTGTTTTCTATTCCGCAAGAATGGCTTTTGGGCTCGGACAAAAAACCCGGCGGCTCTACGCCTCGGACAACATTGTACAAAAAGCCCGCGGTGGCTCCGCCAAAAACGCTTGCAAGCAATTCTTCCGAATGCTTTCTTATGTCGGAAGTTGTGTTGAAGCCTGCCGAGCGCAAGCGCTCCAAAGTTTTTGCTCCGACTCCCCAAACCTTGTCCAAGGGAAGGGAAAGCATAAAGTCTTCCTCTTTTCCGGGAAGAACGGCGTAAAGGCCGTCGGGCTTTTTTAGGCCGCTTGAAATTTTCGCGATGTAATTTGTCGTCGCTATTCCAACCGAAACGGTAAGGCCCGTCCGCTCAAAAACAGTCGCCTTTAATTTTTTGGCGCATTCAATCGCGTCGCCAAAAAGGCGCTCGGTTCCCGTCATGTCCAAAAAGGCTTCGTCGATTGATATTTGCTTTACGTCCGGAGAGAACTCGCCGAATATCGACATGATTTTTTCAGAGTATTCCGAGTAAAGCTTGTAGTTTCCGCGAGTGTAAATCCCGTTGGGGCAAAGCTCAACCGCGCGCGACAAGGGCATCGCGGAATGAACGCCGAACTTTCTGGCCTCGTAACTTGCAGTGGAAACGACCGCGCGCCTGTCGCCTGGAAGGCCGCCGACAATCACGGGCTTTCCGCGCCATTCAGGATGTTCCAGCTGTTCCACCGAAGCGAAAAAAGCGTCCAAGTCGACATGGAAAAAACATTTTTTTCCCTCAAAGCTCATTCTTGGACCTTCCGCAAGTTGATTTGGTCGCCGCGCGCTTCGTAAACCAATGTCTCGCAAAAATACATGGGCCTTTGGTTTTCTTCGTCAAGGTAGTAAGCGTTTATGATTATGTCTTGGTCAGAGCTTGAGTCTGGCGTGTACATTACTGTAAGCTTTTTGGGAGGGTTGTCAGGCAAAAGAAATTCCGTGGACTTTTCTGACGAAACTGTGTCGTACACGGAAAAATAAACCGGGTTCGCGTTCTTGCCGTTCACAATAATTGAAAACCTTTCGGCGTCTTTTGAAGAAACAATTTCAACGCGGCGAATCTTTCCGCCGTAATATTCGGTGTCGTAAACCTGAGCGGAGGTTCTTTCCAGTTTTTCGGAATTGAACACGCGGGCTTTCATATGGTATGGCTCGATCTTGGTGAAGAAGATTCTGTTCAAGGAAAAAATGAACGCGCCTGAAAAAATCGAAAGGCCGGCAAAACAAAAAGCGCTTGTGATGACGTAGCCAACGATTCTTTTCTTGTTGTCCTTGGCCTTGATTTTTAGCCGCGCCAAGATTCTTAGCCAAAGCAAGTTAAAGGGGACGAGCGCAAAGGCCAAGACAAGGTTTTCCTTGAAGCCGCAAAAAATCAACTTGTAAATTTTTATTCCGTCTGAAAAAATCAATATTGAATAAACAAGCGGAAGGTAGGGCGTGATGAAAATCGCGATGAAGATAAAAAGCGAAAGGCGGCTTTTAAAAGCGCGCGACAAAGCCAAAATCAAATATTCGACGGCGAACAAGTAAAACAATGAAATGTCAAAAAGGCTAAAGATAAAAATGTTCAAGATCGCGCTTATCGACAAAATGTATTCGTAATGGTATGTGGACAAGTGGGAATGGCGGCCCAGTTCAAGCGGATAGATTGTCGACACGATAAAAAAGGCGGGCGCGAGCTTTATCATAAACAAAACCATTGGATTCCTAACGCCGACGCTTTGAAAAAGACGCGCGAGTCCCTGGCCAAGATAAAACGAAAGGGCGACGACAATGGCTGTCAAAAGAATCAAATAATTTGACCTAAGCGCCCGCCTTTTTATTACAACCAAGCGTTTTGTCCTTCGCCTAAAGATAAAGGCAAAGTCGGCCAAGATGAACATTGCCGCCGCCAAAAAAAGCATTACGCTGTAAATTATCGACTTTTCCTCAATCCAATATCGCTTTGAAAAAAGGCTTACCGGAATGTAATGCTGGCTCCACTCGGCGCATTTTTGAACGTCGATTCCGGCAAAAAAATCCTTAATCGAGTTAATCTGGCTTGCATGGGCTTCCTTGTCAGGAAGAAGCCTCAATGATATCGCGGGAATCTCCCTGCTTAAAAGCGAGGACAAAATCGCGTCGTTGCGCAAAAGATTGTTCTTAAAAAGCGAAAGAAAAATTCCGCCAGAAATCGAGTAGGGGCAGGAATTCCTGTCCATGCTGTCGCACAAGAGCCTGCAAAAATAGTAGGGTGAAATTTTTCCGTTGGAGCCTGGAATGACGTGGGTCTTGTTCCTTGCGTCAAAGGACAAGACAAAGGCCGCCGCGTTTTGCATGCCTTCAATGTTTTTGCAAAACACTTCCGAGCCGGACATTTTTTCGTTGCCGGCGATGTTTTGCCTGTCGCCAGCGGTAAGGACAACTTTTATGTCAAAGGGAAAAGACGCCGCGTGAAAATAGTTGATTAGCTCGATTAAGAAAAAGCGGTTTTCATAAGCGTCTTCTTGCGGCGTCATTAAAAAAATCGTCCAATCGCTTTTGTCGCCGGCGCTTGAGGGCAAGTCCAGCGTTATGTTGTAAGGAAAGTCGGCGAATAGCGCCGAGGAAAGGGGAGCCTTGGCAGTCTTAAAGCCCGCTTTTTTTATAAAGTTTGAAGTCGCGTCGGAAAGCGCTAGCCCTTTTAATTCTTGTCCAAAAAGCTTTTGGGGCGCGAAAGTTCCTTGCAAAAAGAAAGCCAAAAAGAGAAGCGAGAGCGTTTTTTTAACAGGAACTTTTAAAAAATGCATTTAAAACATTATACCATATTATGCGCTTTGTTTTCAATGGCAAAAACTGCTTGCAAAAAGGGCAAAAATATTGTAAACTTTAAAAATGTTCAGGGCAATCGGAAACATATTGATTCTCATAACTCTTGTTGGAATGCTGACGCCCGCGGCCATCGGCCTTTTGTTTTTTTATCCCTTTTGCCCAAAGGTTTGCTACGCGATTTCCGACTACATAGTCAACGTATGCGCGCGCCGTGTTTTTGCGATCATGAGCGTCTACAAAAAATTCCGCCTTTCATTCAGCAAGGACAATTTTGAAAATCTTCCCGAGCAGTTCATCATTGTGTCAAACCACCAAAGCCTTTTGGACATTCCGATTTTCATGAATTTTTTCAAAGGCCGCGACGTTCGTTTTGTGGCGAAAGACACGCTTGGAAAAAACTACATTCCGCTTGTAGGGCCAATGCTAAAAAGCCACGGCCACTGCTTTATCCCCAGAAAGGGCGGAACGTCATTGGTAATGCAAAGAATCGATTCCTTCGCAAAGCGCTGCTTGAAAAATAAATGGAATCCTGTCATTTTTCCAGAAGGAACAAGAAGCAAGACCGGCGCCTTGGGAAAATTTTACAGCGCGGGCTTTAGAAGAATTTCCGACTCGACAAAATTGCCTGTGGCGATTTGCGTGGTTGACGACGGATATAAAATCAACGACATCCAGCGCGTTATGGAGAACATGCACAAAATAAACTACCGGGCAAAGCTTTTAAAAATATGCCCTCCGCCCGCGACAAAAGAAGAGCAAATCGCGCTTTTGGAAGAGGCCCAGACCCTTATGCAGGAACAGTTGGACAAGTGGCGGAGCGGAGCCGAAGCCTAAAAGACAATTCCATTTAAAACAAAAAAAACCGCTCGCGTTGAGCGGCTTTTTTATAAGAACTTGACAAGGCTCTTATTTAAAGTCTTTAGGACGTCTTTCAACGCGCTTGCACTTTGAGCATTCAGCGACGTTCTTGAGTCTTCCGTTCTGCAAAATTGTTTTCATAACGATCTCGGCGCCGCAATCAGGGCACATGAACTTTTGCGTGGCAACGGTTGTACGAGAGTTTTTACTAGCTCCGGCCATTCTATTCCTCCAAAAATTATTTGCAATTAAGTTTTAATATTTTATTGAAAAACGCAAAATATGTCAATACTTGGGAAAAACAAAAAAACGCGTAGCGGGGTTCCGGGCGGCAAAGCGCTTTGCGCGTTGAGCTTGCTGTTAAGCCCCAAAAGGCGCAAAGCGCGCGTTTGACGCTCGGGTTCCCGCGAGAGCGTTTTATTTTTTTTCTACGATTATTGACAATATTTGGCGTAATACTGTATAATTTTCATACATTTTCTAAAAAGTTCAAGGATATTCAAAAAATGGATGAAGAAATTTTAACAATCGAAGAAGTAGCCAAGTACCTTAGAGTTTCAGAAAGAACAGTATACGATTGGGCCCAAAAAGGCGAGATTCCCGCGGGAAAAATCGGAACGGTTTGGCGCTTTAAAAAATCAGAGATAGAAAAATGGGTCAACGAGCGCCTGACTTCTGGCAGCCGCCTTTCTTCGCCGACGATGGCGGTTCAAATTAAAAACATACTGTCGCCCGACAGAATCATTTTCATAAACCAGACTACAAAGCGTGACGCCTTGGTGGAGCTTTCGTCCGCGCTTAGCAAGGCTCCGCAAGTGAAAATCGCCAAGGAATTGGAAACTGAAATCCTAAAGCGCGAAGAGCTTATGTCCACCGCAATCGGCCGCGGCATAGCGATTCCGCACGCCAGGCTTTCCAGCGTAACCGACTTGGTAATGGCGGTCGGAATCTGCAAAAATCCCATCGCTGATTTTGAAACGCTTGACGACCAGCCGGTAAGCCTTTTGATTATGATCGCCGCGGCCTACAACCAGCACTCGTACTACTTGCAGACTTTGTCGCACCTAAGCGCAAAGCTTAAGGACAACGCCTTGCGCGACAGCCTGCTTTCCGCCGCCAGCGCCCAAGAAGCCTACAAACTTTTGGTCTCTTAATCAATAAGGCAGCGTCCGTAAGGACGCGGTGACTCCGCTCGAAATAATAATTTTTGCCTTGCAAACGAAAACACGAGCGGCTTAGGGCAGGTCTACGCTAATCCAGTTTTTTGTCTCGGAATGCTCTTTGGCCACGCGTCCCATGTCAACGGGCGCGGTCGTTTCGCACAAAAGATAATTTGTTCCGTCTACCATAATGCGCGCTCCCGGATAGGGCAGGTCAACGCCAAAAAGCGCGTGCGAATAAACGCCGGAAACGAACAGCTCTGTCTTTACGCCGTAATGCTCCATCAAGACGCAAAGCAAAAGCGCGCGGCTGTCGCAGTCCGAGCCTTGGTTTTGCAAAACGCTCGTCAAGTCGTTCAAGTCGCTTGTGTCTTGGTTTCGCTGGTAGCCAAAGTCTTGCGTCCAAGCCAAAAGCTTTTTGCAAATTTCGACGTTGGGGTTGCTTGGATTTTTTGTAAGCGCGTCGGAACTTAGGGCCGCGTAGATTGATTGGGCGGCCGAGTCCAAACGGGAATAAGCTTCCCTAAAGACAAGGCGGTAGTAGCGCTGCCAAGCCTCTTTCCACTGCTTTTGTTTTGCGTAAAGCGTAAGCACGCTAAATTCGCGGTCAATGACAAAGCGGCCCGATTCTTTGGCTTGAACGGGAACAAGGGCAAAGACTTCCTTGTCTCCGACTTTGATTTTAACGTTCTGTGTTTCGCCGGAATTAAAGGCGTAGCTTGTTACGACGCCGGGAAGCCTAAAGTCTTTTTGGTTAAGGCAAAGCGAGTCGACCGCGCTAAGAATGAATTGCTGGCAGTCGTCGGCGACGCTCTTGTCGGCGTAGCACAAGACGACCAAGTGGATGGGCTTTTGCTCGGTGGTGACCGAGACTCCCCAGCCGGATTGCGCGGTGCCGTTCCCCGGAAGCTGAAAGGAGTATTGCGCGATTGAGGCGTGGCGGCCGTTCCACAAAAAGCCGTCGATCTCTCCGTCGGCATTAAGCTTGTTCAAGACGTCTTCCATTGCCAAGTCGCTTCGCTCGTATCGTTCCTGCGGGAACATTTTTATCGCGACGCGGACTTTCATAAACTCGTGCTCCAAGTAAAAAGAAAGGCCGTCGTCTGAAGCGTCCTTTACGACAAAGCCTTCCGGCAAGTCCAGGTTCCAGCCATAATAAGAAGAAGAATAAAATTCCGCAAAGGCAAAAATCGGAGCGAAAAATAAAATCGCGGCCGCGGCCAAAAGTTTTAATGCGCGCATAGCTTCCAGTCCTTGAAAAATCTTTGCATATTATATATTATTTTTGTCAAAATGAAAAGCGAAAGTTTAATTCCAATCGTCTACGAAGACGACGAAATAATATTGATAAACAAGCGCTCGGGCCTTGCAAGCCAGGGCGGCGTCGGCGTCGGAAAAAGCGTCGACACGGAGCTTTCCGCGCAAATCGGCCAAAAGGTTTATTTGTGCCACCGCTTGGACAAGGACACCAGCGGCCTTTTGCTTTGCGCCAAGACTTCCGCCGCCGCCAACAAATGGTCGCGCCTGGTCGGCGAAAAGTCAGTCAAAAAGGAGTACATGGCCCTTTGCTTTGGCCAGCCCAAAAACCCCAGCGGAAAAATCACGCTTCCCGTAAAAGAAAAAGGCCAAAGCAAAAGCGCGGTCACTTACTACGAAAAGGCCCAGCTATCGGACTTTATGCAGGAGGAGGCCAAAGCGTCAAGGCTGGACCTTTGCCTTATGAAGCTTACGCTTACAACGGGCCGCACCCACCAAATCCGCATACACTTGGCGCAGAGCGGGCTTCCGATTGTCGGCGACGACAAGTACGGCGACTTTGGCCTTAACAAGGCCGCCAAGCGCGACTTGGGCTTAAAGCGCCTTTGCCTTTGCGCCTTCCGCCTTACGCTTCCGCTTGCAAGCGGACAGCAAACTTTTGAAATCTCTCCCGACTTTCCTCTTTAACGTCATAGCGCAAAACTCTTGACAAATTTGATGGGGGG
>DGRX01000030.1:0-57202 GCA_002391235.1 Treponema sp. UBA4377 | reverse complement strand
ATAATAGAAGAAAGTTCTATTAAAAAAGTTTGGGGGGATTAATGAAAAAAACGCTCGCGGCCATTGTTTTCGCAATGGCTTTTTCTGTTGCTGCCAGCGCGCAGTCAGTCGAAAAAATCACCGAAATAATCGACAGCCAAGAAACGACTTTTGGACAAGCGTCATATTTGGCCTTGTCCTATTCCGAAAAAATCGACGAGGCCGCCTCTTACCAAGACGCTCTGCAAAGCGCGGTTGAGCTGGGCTGGGTAAAGGACGGAGCGGAAGCCAGCAGCGCGATTAGCCTTAAGGAATACAGCGCGCTTTGCGCGAAGGCTACTGGACTGGGCGGCGGCCTTTTTTACAAGTTGACAAAGGCTCCGCGCTACGCATTTAAGGAGCTAAAGGCTTTGGGGCTTTTAAATCACGACGCCGACCCCTCGAATAAAATCAGCGGCCAAGACGCGGTCAATCTTTTTAACGCTTGCGCAAAGCGCGCGGAGGCCTCCAAATGAAATTCAATCTTAACGTTAAAAAAACATTTTTGGCCGCGGCGATTTTTGGCCTTGCCTTTGCGCCGGCGTTCGCGCTTGACTACGGCGGAGCCTTTTCTAACTACACGCGGCTAAAGGGAAAGAATTTTTCAAACTTAAAATTGGACCAGGTCAACGACCTTAGCGGCTGGATAAAGTATTGGATTCCCGGCCAAGAAAAAATGTACGTGGCCGCCGAAGCGATTTATGAATTTGAATACGACGCCGCCGCGAAAAAATCATTCAACCGCGTTGACATTGACTTGCTCAAATTTAGCGGAACTTGGAACGTCGCGCAAAGGCCGCTTACAGTCAACGCCGGCCGCTTTATTTTCGCCGACTATACAAGCCTTATAATGAACCAAAGCTGCGACGGCGTTTGGGCAAGCTGCAAGCTGCCTTCGCTTTCGGTGTCGGCCTACGCGGGTTACACGGGCCTATTGAACGCGGCCTTTGTCAAAATGCAAAGCCATCCCAAGGAGGCCTTTAAATACAAGACCGACAAGGCCTACCAGTTGGCGCAAAAATATTTTGTCACGGCGGCCGACGTTTCCGTTCCCAACTTGTTTGGAAGCCATTGCGCCTTGGCGCAAGTCCTTGCGGCCTTTAAGCTTGACGGAAAATCATTCAATCGCGTTTACTTTACGGCGGGAATGAACGGCCCGATTTGGAGAAGCCTTTATTACAGCGCGACTGCGACTTTTGGCTTTCAAAACTACGAGGGCGGGGATTTTGGCCTTACGAATTTGACAAAGGCCATGGCCGCCTATTACTTTGACTTTATGGACTTGTCCGTAAACGCGGGCTTTGTTTACGCTTCCGGCAAGAACGGACCGTTCAAACCCTTTTACGGCTTTACAAAAATCGACGCATACGACGCCTTTAACGAGCCGCAGCACACTGGCGTCCTTAAGCTTACGGCGGGAGCGACAGTCAAGCCGATCGCGAAAGTTTTGGCCAAGCTTGACGCGGCGCTTGTTTTTGACGTTATGGAAAAAGCCAAGTACAAGGGCTTTGAGTGGAACGTAGGAGCGGACTGGCAAATCCTAAGCGACGCAAAGGTCGGAGCCTCGTTCCTTCAATACATTGACAAAGACAACAAGGACTTGAACAAAGTCCAGCTTGCTCTTGACGGAACAATCACTTTCTAGGGGGAGTTTATGAAAAAGTTGTTGGCGGCGTTTTTTGCCGCGTCTCTTTCGTGCGCGCTTTTTGCATACGACGCGGAAGTCATAGAGATTCAGGGAAAGGCCCAATTCAGTTTTAACGGAACGTCATGGACGCCTCTCAATGTTGGAAGCGTTGTAAGCCAAGGAGCGACGATTCAAACCGCGTTCAAAAGCTCTCTAAAGCTTAAGCTAAAGGGAACGACTGTCAGCGTCGGAGCGATGTCTCGCGTCAAGATTGAAGAGCTTGGCGAAAGCCCCGACAAGGACAACGCGGTTCTTAGCGTAAAGACAGGAAGCCTTGTAAGCAACGTAAAAAAAGTCGAAGACCGCCGCGTGGGCTTTACGATAAAAGGCCCGGCCGCAACCGCGTCCGTGCGCGGAACTATTTTTGGCATTGAATGCCAATACCTAGCCGACACCGTCAGCGGCCAAGAAAGCCAAACCGCCGTTTGGCCGACCGACGCGGACGCAAGCTCTTGCGTTGTTTCGCAGGACCAGTCAGTCACTATTGGAGCGGACGGCAGGCAAACCGATCCTATAAAAAAAGCGATTGGCGGAGCCTATGATTTGGGCGGAGCGAACGCCTTGGCCGCCAAGTTGGAAGCCGTGGGCGAGGCCCAAAGCGCCTTGCCGCCAGCAAACGCTCCCGCGGGCTCAAACGTAGCCGCGGGAACGGGAGCCATTAGCGTTGCCGTAGTTGTGATGCCGTAAGGGGAGGGTCGACATGCATTCAAAGTTTTTAAAAATTTCAGCGGCGGTTTTCTTTGCCGCGGCGCTTTTTTCTTGCAGTTTTGACGCGCCGGAGTCAGACAAGGGCTCCATCTCGATGCGCTTGCCTGACAAAAGCCAGCTTAGCGCCGCTTGCGAAAACGGCGTCTCGCGCTCGGTGTCTTCCGACGGAAGCCTAAGCGCTGGCTCTGTCGACCAGTTTAAGGTTGTGGTCAGAAACATTTCCAGCCGCGAGTCGATAACGCAATTTGTCGCTCCCGGCTCCAGCGTGACGGTTGACGAGCTTGAGCCGGGCAGCTGGGACGTGGTCATCTTTGGATACGCAAACGACCCTCAAGGATCCGGCCAGAGCATTCGCTATTACGGAAACGCCCGCGGCATCCCCGTCGAGGGCGGCGAAACCTCCAACGCGACGGTCAGCTTGTACGACATCAGCGGCAACATGCCGGGCTTTGGGTTTAACGTCACGCCTGCCGCCAACGTAAACTACGCGTACATAAATTATTCCTGCGACGACCTTGGACAAAGCGGAGAGGCCTTTTATTCTTTTGATTCCTCTTCGTATGATCCGACAAAGCCCTTGATGCCGCCGCTTCCGATTTTTATGGAGCCAGGATACGCTTACAAGGCCACTGCAAACCTTTATTCTCCGATGGGCGAATGCGTTTTTACAGGAACGGCGCAGGGGACCGTACCCGCGGGTGGCGGACTTGTGGAAGGAACGCTTAACGCTCCGACTGACGCTCTGCAAGCAACAGGAACGTTGAACGGTCAATATGTCATTGGCAACAGTTTTGCGGACTTTATTCAAAACTATTATTCATTCAATTATGGAAGCCTCACGATTCCTTGTTCCAATTTGTCGTACAAAGCCATAAACACCAACGCGTGTGGTTTAGGCGTTCCTTACATCGCAGGCTACGCAAGCAGCTCTTACCTTATTATGCCAACAGTTTACCATCCAGTCGTTGTTCCAACAGTAAGCGTTCCCAACCAGACAGTTCAAAAAGGACAGACAATAACAGTAAGCCCGTCGTTAAGTCCTTCCGCCCCAAAAGCCTGGCCAAAGCTTACGACAGAGGCGGCAGTCAACGGCTTTAGCCGCTACATTGTGGACAGCGAACACTCGGACAAAGACACATGGACACAAGCTTTGTCTTGCACTGACACCAACGCCAACAAAGTTGAATTCAACGACAACACCAAGACTTTGACCGGAAAAGCGGCCGGCTCAAACAACTTTACATGGACTGTGACAGTCGCTGCCGGCACATACGGCGAAACGCCGGCCACAACTACAGCTACGGCCAACTTCACCGCAACCTGCGTCGAGGCCGCCCAGCCCAGCGGAGGCGGGGGAAGCGGAAATGTACCCGCGGATTTTGTTTTGGTTCAGGGCGACAAAATTAACGCTTCATTCACTGGCTCTATCTTAAACGGAAGAACAATAACAATTCCGGATATGTATGTTTGTTCTCATGAAGTTACACAAAAAGAATATTCTCAGTACATGATAACAAAAGGCGCCGCGACTAACAATACTTATTATGATACCACCGATGAGTGGGGCAAAGGCGATAATTATCCTATTTATAATATTGAATGGACTGAAGCGGTAATGTACTGCAACCTGCGCAGCGAAGCCGATGGGCTGGATCCTGCCTATTATATCGTTCTTGGAACGAATGACACAGACAGTCTTAACTTTACAGAGGGAACAAGAACTTATGATGTTAGAGATTGGAAAGCAAACTGGAAGTCTGGCACTAATGATGTTATAGAAGAAGTGGATGGCAAGTATTATGTGGCTAGATTACAAATAACTCAGGCAATGTACGCAGCAAACAGGGGCATTACATTGGATAAAACTCGCAACGGCTACAGACTTCTTACACATGCTGAATGGGAGTATTGCGCCCGCGGTGGAAAAGACGGAATCGCAGGCACTCAGACACAATACAGCGGAAGCGACACTGCTGATTCAGTAGCCTGGCATTACAACAACAGTGGTGATAATGGAACTTCAACTAACAGCAAGTCTCATGTTGTTTGTACAAAAGATCCAAACTCTCTTGGCATTTATGACATGTCAGGAAATATCGCGGAAATGGTGCATGATTGGAAGGGCAGAACCATAGATGCGACAACCCCAGAGACAGGTTTTGTATATGATTCAAGTGATAACAGATCTATGGCCGCAGTTGGCGGTTCATGGTATCGTGGTTCAAATGATAGCAAAGTCACAGGCTCTTCCACATATGGTATGGATTATAGAGACAAAGACATTGGCTTCCGTATTTGCTGCAATAAAACAAGCAGAACTGTCGGCGCATTTAGCGGAATTTGGGCAAAAGCGCCTGTGGCGCATTACTATCTTACAACAGGAGACCCAATCAACTGGCTTCTTCAGAATAATGCCGCAGCCTCAAGTGATTACGCTTCTTTTGATCCAAGTAAGCTGGTTGTAAAAGAGATTGAAAGTGGCTCACTTATAAATACATATACAGGCGCTGCTGGAGGAACCGTCACTCTTACAACTCAGTCAAACGGCATTTTGTGGCATATGACAAATACAAAAACAGGCACTGGATATAGGACTTACTTTTTTATTTATGATGGAGTTGAGGTTACCAGAGCTTTTGTAAATTCAAATTAGTAATAACAAACAACGCGCTTTCGGCGGTCGTCCAATTTTGGGTCGTCCGTAAACAAAACGCTTTATTTTTATGCATTGCATTTTAACAACGCGGCGTTTCCGCCGCGTTGTTTTTTTTTGTTGGGCAGGACGCGCCTTAGTTTACCTCGGCAGGGGTGGCGTCCGGCTCGCAAACAATTTCCTTAACTTGTTCCACAGTCATGTTCAAGGATTTTGCGATAAGCTCCAATGAAGCGCCGTTTGCGTAAAAACTTCGCGCGTTCTCAATGGCGTTTTGCCGCGCGCCTTCTTTGCGACCTTCCTCTCTGCCTTTGGCCCGCATGCAGGCCATCTCTCTGTCCCATTCCATAAACTGCTGCCTCCATTGCGTGTTGCGCTTTGCGTTCTCGACAAGGCCTCCAACGCGCCGGGTAAAGTCGTCGCTGCTTGAGTTCTGCGTGACCATGCGCAAAAAGGCCTTTTGCCTTGCGTCCAACAGTTTATCATAGTTTTTGCAAATGTAAAAGACTTTTTGCGTCCTGTCGTTCAATTTTGTTTCCTTGTCTTCCACGCACAAATTTTCAAAAGTGTATTTGGCCAAGCCTTTTTTGAAAATATCGTCTATGCAGATGAAAATTATGTAGCTGGTCTTAAGCTCCTTGTACTGCTGTCCGGACTTTAAAAGGTCCACGTCCATTACGCCTTGGTAGTAGCGGGCCCGCTCGGGCAGCTCTCCAGTGTCGGTGGTTTGAATTTCGATGTTGTAGGCCTTGAGACCGTCCGCGTCCCTGGCGTATACGTCCATGCGGATGCCCTTGCTTGCAAAGTCGATGTCTACGACTTCTTCTTGGCTCATCTCAATCCGCTCGATTTTAAACTCAAGCAGGATTTCCAGCAGTTCTTTGCAAACGTCGGGATTATTCCTCATTACTTTGTAGAAAATGAAGTTGTTGGCGATTGTCGCCCGCTCCCATTTTTCTTGGGGCGTGAGCGCCTTTTGACTTTCGTTCATGGTTTTACTCCTTATATGCAAAATTGAAAAACGCGGCGCGTTTTCCTTGCATATAAGGTATGCGCGATTGGCCAAAAAATTTTACTTTTTTTGAAAAAAAAATAATTTTTTTACGCAGCGCCGGCGCGGCTTATTTTGCCAAATCGGGGGAGCCTTGAGCTTCTTCCTTTAGCCACAAAACCTCGTATGGCTCAAGTTGGATTTGCTCTTGAGCGCGGACTTGCTTTCCGCTTAAAAGGTCTGTAAGGACGCCGCCCTTGTTTGCCCAAACATAAAAAGGAACGCGGCGCTCGCTAAAGTTTGCGGCTACGTGTATCGCTTCGCTCCTGCAAAAGGCAAAGACTTGCGGCTGCTGTTGGTCGTAAAACCAAACTTGGCTTCCGGCAAAAAGCTTTTCCTGCGCGCGGATTTTTGCCATGCGCTTTATCATGTCGCGGACAGTTTTTTGCTCGGGCAAAAGCTTTTTGTTCCAGTCTTTTTTTACGCGGTGCACCCAGCGCGAGTCACCGCTCAGCTTTGGATTTTTTTTGTAGGAATAATCGTTCAGCATGGCTTCCTCGTCTCCGGCGTACAAAAGCGGAAGGCCCGGCAGCGCGAAGAGCAAGCCGTAAACCATTCTTACGCGCGCGACGGCCATGTCTTTTAAAAGCTGGTCGTTCTTGTCCAGCGCTTCTTCCAAGCCCGCAAGGCTTGCCATCGTTCCGCAAACACGGCAGTCGCCTGTCGTCGGGTTTTCCTGAAAAGCCTCTCCGCGCGCGAAGCTTCCTTCAAAGCGGCCGGTGTAAAAGCGGTTCAAGAATTTTCTGTGCTCGTAAGGGTTTATGCCCAAAGACCAAGCGTCCTCGTCGCTAAAAGTCCAGCCGATGTCGTCGTGGCAGCGGATGTAGTTTACCCAGGCGCAGCCGTCTGGAATCGCCCAGCGCTTTTTCATGCTCAATGTCAAAAGCCGCGCGTCCCGGCTTGCAAGGCTTGACCAAAAGAGCGCCATCTGCAAGGGATTGTAGCTTAGGCGGCATTTGTCCTGGCCGATGTATTTGACCACTTGGTCGGGGTGAACGATCGCCTCGCTTTTAAACACAAGGCTTGGCGCGGCGATTTTTGCCGCAAGGCTAAAGGCCTTTATCAGCGTGTAGGCTTTAGGAAGGCTTTCGCACGCCGTTCCTTTTTCCTTCCACACAAAGGCAAGCGCGTCCAAGCGCAAGACTTCTATTCCGGCGTTTGCCAAAAAAAGCATCTCTTGGACCATGGCCAAAAAAACTTCGGGGTTGGAATAATTTAGGTCCCACTGGAACGAGTTGAACGTTGTCCAAACCCAGCCGTCTGCCTCCTTAAAGTAAGTGAAGCTTCCGCGCCTTACGCTTGGAAAAATCTCGCGCAAGCTTTTGTTCCACTCGTCCGCGTCGGCCTTGTCCTTGTAAATGTAATAAAAGTCGCGGTATTTTTTGTCGCCCTTCAAGGCCTTTTTTGCCCATTCATGCTCAGAGCTTGTATGGTTAAAGACAAAGTCGATGACCGTGTGAATTCCTTCTTTGCGGAAGGCGGCGGCCAAAGACTTCAAGTCGGCCATGCTTCCAAGTTTTTTTTGAACCTCTCTGTAAGAAGACACTGCGTAGCCGCCGTCATTGTCGCCTTTTAGCGTTTTAAAAAGCGGCATAAGGTGGACGTAGTTTATTCCAAGCTCCTTAAAGTATTTTATCTTTGACGCAAGGCCCTTTAAGTTGTCCGAAAACAAGTCAACGTAAAGCATTGTTCCCAGGCTTTTGTTTGAAAGGAACCAGGCCCCGCCGCCTTTTTTTTGGCTGGACAAAAAATCGTCGTCAAGCTTTTTTAGAACGGAGGAGCGTTCCTTGTCGGCCGCGGCCAAAATTTTTTCCAGCCGCTCCAAAATCAAGTAAAAGTCCCAGCGGAATCCATACAATTCAAAAAGGGCGGCGGTCAAGGCCGGCATGTTCTCTTGCAACTGCGTCTTGTACATAGCCAAAATTATAGCGCGCATTGATTTTAGCGCTATAAGTAAAGTAATCACAATATGACGATTTTCACTTTTGCCGCGCGGCAATGGCCTTCAAACGCTCCCTTGATTATCTTGCCATTTTAGCCTATAATAAAAAAATTATGGGCAAAATGACCAAAGTAAAGGAAATGCTTCATCTGTCTCACAAGGAAACTTTGCCCAAGAATTTGGCGCTCTTGCTAAAAAAGCGCGCGGCCGAATGTCCTTCCGTAACGCTTCAATCCTTTAAAAACGAGCTTGGAAAATTTGAGTCGCACGACTACCAATTGGTTTACCGCCGCGTCTTGGACTTGGCCGTCGTTTTGCGCGAGTTTGGCGTTCGCCGCGGCGACTTGGTGGGCCTAATAAGCGACAACAGGCGCGAATGGCTTTTGACAGACTTTGCCCTTTTGGCCTTGGGAGCGGCAGACGTTCCGCGCGGCTGCGACTCGATGGGAACCGAAATCCGCTTCATCTTAAGCTTCACAAACTGCCGCGCCGCCTTTTTTGAAAACGAGCGCCAGCTTAACAAGGTCTTGGAAAAAATCGAGGAAGTTCCCGAACTTAAGGACGTGATTCTTTTTGAGACTCCCGGAGAGCTTACGATGGAACGCGCGGCGATGGCCGGCATCCGCGTCCACAAATTCATCGACTTGGAAGACATGGCAAGGCGCGCAACGGACGAGCAGCGCTCTCAAATCGAAGCCGAGATGGAAAAAACCGAGGGCAACGACGTGGCCACAATCATTTTCACTTCGGGAACGACAGGAACTCCCAAAGGCGTAATGATAACCCACGACAACATCATCGCCCAGTGCGAAGTCATAAAGGACGTTCTTGTAACCGCGCGCGAAGGCGACATGTGGCTTTCTGTCCTCCCGATATGGCACATAATGGAGCGCGCCTACCTTTACTGCATAATCGCGCTCAAAAGCGGCATAGCTTATTCCAAACCCGCGATCACAATAATGAGCGAAGACATAAAGGAAATCAACCCGCAATGGATTGTCGGCGTTCCGCGCTTGTGGGACGCCTTTGTCCAAAGCTGCTACCGTTCGATAAAAAAGCGGGGCGGCTTTCCCCAGGCGCTCTTTAATTTTTCGATGACTGTTGGCTTGGCTTGGGGCTGGGCATACCAGCGCTTTATGGGCCTTGTCTGCCGCTATTCAAAGCGGGCGCGCTTTCTTGACCACATAAAGGGCCTTATTCCGCTTATCCTTTTGTCGCCGCCCCAGCTTTTGTGCTTTTTGATTTGCTTCAAGCGATTTAAAAAGCTTTTGGGAAAGCGCGTTACAGGAGCGATATGCGGCGGCGGCTCTATGCAGCGCGACACAAGCTCTTTCTTTTATTCAATCCGCGTTCCCTTGCTTGACTGCTACGGCATGACCGAGACCGCGCCTTTCCTTGCGCTTGGAAACCCGCGCCGCCTTAGGGCCGGCTGCGTCGGAAAGGTTTTTCCAAGCGCCCAGCTTAAAGTCGTCGCGCAAAAGGACGGCGTTCCCTTAAGCGGCGAACCCTTAAAGCCCGGCAAAAAAGGCATTCTCTTTGCCAAAGGCCGCCAAGTCATGAAAGGCTACTACCGCCGGCCCGACCTTACGCAAAAGGCGATTGACAAGGACGGTTGGATTAACACCGGCGACTACGCGATTCTTTCTCCCAAAAACGAAGTAACAATCGCCGGCCGCGCCAAGGACACAATCGTATTGCTCGGCGGAGAGAACATCGAGCCGCAAATAATCGAAAACGCCATTTGCCGCTCAAAGTTCGTCGAGTCAGCCGTCGTCGTCGGCCAGGACAAAAAGTACATCGCGGCTCTCATCGTTCCATACAAAGACGCGATAACAAGCTACGCGGCCGAAAACCGCGTTTACTACGACACATACGAAAGCCTCTTGAACGCCAGCGAAATCTACAACTTGATTCGCGGCGAAATCGACAATTTGGTTGACGGCAAAAACGGCTTTAGGACATGCGAGCGCGTGGCCAAATTCGTTCTTTTGCCGGAAAGCTTTAAGATTGGAAAAGAAATCAACGGAAAGCAAATAGTCATGCGCCACCAAATCGAAAAGATTTACGCGCGAGAGATCCGCTCCCTCTTTTATAAAAGCTAAGAGAGTTTGTAAAAGTCAACGATGCTGCGGCCGTAAACGCGCTGGTCGTAGCGGACAAGGTTTTCTATCGCGTCGGGCATAAAATGCTCTTCGGGCCGGTGCACCATAATGGAGCCGCCTGGCAAAAGCAAATTTCTTTTGGCCGCTTCGGCGATAAGCTGTTCGTGGAATTTGTAGGGGAAGGGCGGGTCAAAGAATATGTAGTCATACTGGCTCTTGCAGCGCTTTACAAAAAGCTCGACCGCCATAAAGCGGCACTTTATCTTAACGCCCATTTCTTTTTCTGTAATCGAAACATTGTCCAAGACTGTCTTTATTTTAAGGCGGTCTTTTTCGCATAGCTCAACGCGCTCGGCTCCGCGAGAGACGGCCTCAATCGCTATCGTTCCCGATCCGCTAAAAAGGTCCAGCCAGCTTTTTCCGCTAAGGTCTCCGAGAATCGCGAACACGCTTTCGCGCATTCTGTCCATGGCCGGGCGGATCACTCCGTCGGGGCATTTAATGATTCTTCCTTTAAGTTGGCCGCCCGTTATTCGCATCAGTTTTTCTCCGCGTTGTTAAGCGACCAGTAAACGTCGTTGTGGGGCAGGCTGGGGTTTTGCGAGGCAAAGTAGTAGGCGTCCTTCCAGTCGCTGGAAAGCATCGTCTTGTCGGCGCCTTTTTCCAAAAGGAATTTTATGCAGTCGGTGTGGCTGTTGCTTTCGGCGGCGTACATCAAAAGGCTCTTTCCCTTGTAGATTTCGTTGGCGGTCATTCCGGCGTCAAGGAATTTTTGTATTGTTTCGTTCGAGCGTCCTATTCCGACAGCGGCCACAAAAGCTTTTTTCGCGTCAAGCTTTGGAGACTTTGCCAAAAGGGATTCAATGATTTGAGGGTTCTTGTTGTCGGCCGCGGCGATTTCCAACGCGCTAAGCCCAAAGCGGTTTCTCAATTTTACGTCCGCTCCAAAAGACAAAAGCAGAGCCACAGTCTCAGGCTTTTTGGCAAAGCGGGCGGCGTACATAAGGGGAGTGTAGCCCTCGCGGTCGGCCAAGTTAAAGTCGGCCTTGGACTCTTTTAAAATGCTTATCATGTCCAAGTCGTCTTGGGAGGCCGCCTTTTGCAAAAGGGTTCTTCCGTTTGAGTCGGCCTTGTTTGGCTCGGCTATCAAGTCGCGTTTTTTTGCGGAAGCCGCGCTGTAGGTGTCAAAGGCCGCGATTCCTTCAAAAAGATAAACTCGCCTGTTTGGCTTTTTGGCCTTGGCGGCGGCTTCGGCGGCGGCTTTTTGCAGGGCCTCGCTGTTTTCCGGCGCAAGCGTTTCCGTCTCTTGCGGAGCGGGCTCTGGTTCCGGCTCGGCTTCCGCGGCAACAATCGGAGCGACGGCCACAACGGCGGGCTCAGGCGTCGCTGGAGGGGCTGGCGTTACTGGCTCTTGCGGAGCGGGCTCTGGTTCCGGCTCAGGCTCTGGCTCCGGCTCAGAAAGCGCGGCGCTATCAACGACAGGCTCTTCGGCAGCCTTGTCCACGATTCCCAAATAATGGTTTATAACGCTTATTTGATCTTGTCTCTGGCCTTGCGCCGCGTAGTCAAGCGCGCTCATGCCATCCTTGTTTTTCTGCAAAATGCGGCTCTTTCGCTGGAAGGGAAGAACGGTGTCGTAGGAAATCAACTCGTCCAAAATCTTTGAGTCCGCCCCGCATTTGGCCGCGTAGCCGATCGCGTTGTCGCCGTCGGCGTTTTGCTTTTTGGGGTTCACTCCGGCGTCAAGCAAAAGCTTTATGACGCTGTAATCCCTTTGGCTTTTCAAGGCGACAATTAAAAGCGAGTCCTTTCCTTCGCCATAAGAGGCGTTGGCCAAAGACTGGTTGTTTATTAGCATTTTCTTGATTTTTTTTACGCTTCCTTCTTGAACCAAAGACTCGATTTTTTGAGCTTTTGATTCCGCAAAAAAAGGAGCGGCCATAAAAACGGCCATAATTAAAAGCGTCGCGGCGAATCGTTTTTTCATAATTTATACCTATATAATATATCGGCAAATTTTCTTTTGTCAATACTTGACAAAGAGGCTTTTTTTTTGATATTCTGTTTGAACATCACCACCTTGAAGCTGCCGTTAGCAGTTTCCGGGCGCAGACGCGCCTATAAAGACCATAAGGAGTTTTTATGAGAAAGTATGAACTTATGACCATCTTTCCGTTAGACGAAGATCGGTCCAAGAAGGGATTGGAGACAGTTCGCCAAGTCCTTTCTCAGTTTGGAGCGGAAATCGCAAAGGAAGAGCCCTTTGGCGACCGCGATTTGACCTACGAAATCAAAAAGCAAAAGAAAGGCCGCTTTGTTTTGATGAACGTAAACGCAAACCCCGGCAAGATCGCCGAAATTGCGGCTCAGTTCAAGCTTAACAACGACTTGCTTAAGCACATGTTCGTTCTTATCGAAGAGTAAATTTCAAAAAATCCAGGAGGGCTTGCATGACAGACTTGAATCACGTTGTTCTTATCGGAAGACTAACCCGCGATTTGGGCTCGGACGAGCGTTCGTTCGCTTATTTGCCGAACGGGACGGCCCGCGCGAATGTCAGCATAGCCGTTAACCGCAGCCGCAGAGGCGCCGACGGCTCTTGGAGCGATGAAGTCAGCTATTTCGACATTACCATTTGGGGTAAAACCGCGGAAAACCTTAAGCCTTATCTGTTAAAGGGCAAGCAGATTGCCATCGAAGGCTATCTTAGGCAGGACCGTTGGGAAAAGGACGGAAAGACAAACAGCAGAGTGAACATTGTCGCGAACAACGTTCAGCTCCTTGGCGGAAAAGGCGATGGAGCCTCAAACGGCTCCGATTTAGGTGGTTCGCCCAGATTCCAGCCGAGGCCTCAGCAGCCCGCCCAAAGCTATCCTGACAACGACGCCCCCTATCCAGCGGATGACGGCGGTTTCCCGGAAGACATTCCATTCTAATATTATAGGAGTAAATTATGTCAGACCAGACAGTAGAACCTGTAGAAAATAAAGACGCCGACGCGTCTCTCGTAAATGAAAAGAACCTCGCCGAAGCCGGACGCGACGGCGAAGGACGCGGACGCGGAGCCAAGGGCAAGTTCGCTTTCCACAAGAAAGTTTGCCGCTTTTGCTCTAACAAGACAAAGATTGACTACAAGGACGCCGACGGCTTGCGCCGCTACACAACTGAGCGCGGCAAGATTCTTCCTCGCCGCATAACAGGAACTTGCGCCAAGCACCAGAGAGAGCTTGCCAACGCGATCAAGCGCGCCCGCAACATCTGCTTGCTTCCGTTCGTAGCGGACTAATTTTTTACGAGGAGCATAGGAAATGAAAGTAATTCTTAACAAAGACGTAAACCACTTGGGCGAGGAAGGCGACGTAAAAATCGTAGCCGACGGATACGCCCGCAACTTTTTGTTCCCGCGCAGCTTGGCCCTTCCGTACACTCCGGAAGTAGTCGCCATCTTCGAAGGCCGCAAGGCTGAGATCGAGGCCCGCAAGGCCGCCAAGCGCGAGGCTGCCAAGAGCGACAAAGAAAAGTTGGAAGCCTTGGCGCTTTCTGTCACAGTTCCCGCCAGCGCCGGCGGAAAGCTCTATGGAGCCGTCAGCGCCCAGACTGTAATCGAGTTGCTTGCCAAAGAAGGCTTTGAGTTTGAGCGCAAGCGCGTAGAGATTCCCGGCAACGCCATCAAGCAGACTGGCGCTTACAAGATCAGCGTCAAGCTTTATGAAAACGCCGTCGCCGAGGTTCACCTTGAAGTCAAGGGACAGGTTGACGAAAGCAAAAAAGAGCCAGAGAGAAAGCCTCGCACCGAAAAAAAGGCTGAGACTGCCGAAAAAACGGAAGCTCCTGCCGAAGAAAAGGCGGAGGCCGACGCTCCTAGCGCCAACTAAAATTTTCGCCGCGTAAAACGGCGATTGTTTGCGTTGCGACAAGCGACGGATTTGACTTAGGTCAAGTCTGTCGCTTTTGTCGTCTTTAAAGGCTAAGTCCGCATTGTTGATAATTTGTTGAAAACACGTAGATAAAAGGGGGAAAATCTGTGGAATACCAAGGATTAAAGGACAAGGTTCCGCCTCACAATTTGGAGGCCGAGCAAGCCGTTTTGGGCGCCATGCTCTTGGACTGGGGCTCTGTAAGCAACGTCATTTCAATGCTTCAAAGCGACAGATTCTACTCCTACCAAAACCAAGTCATTTACGAAGCCATAGTTTCCCTTTTTAGCCAAAACGCCCGCGGAGACGTTTTGACGCTGATCAACGAGCTTACAAAAACAAACAAGCTGCAAGAGGCGGGCGGGGCGGCCTACATCGCGGCCTTGTCGGACACCGTTCCCACCAGCGCCAACATCGAATATTACGCGCAAATCGTTTTGGACATGGCGATAAGGCGCGACTTGATAAAAATGTCCGAAGAGGTAAAGTCAACAAGCTTTGACAAAAGCCGAGACAGCCGCCTTATTTTGGAAGAGGCCGAAAAAAAGATTTTCAGCCTGACCGAAAGAAACGAAAGGGTTGAAGTCCACGAAGCCGCGAAGCTTATCGGCGAAACTTTGACTTTG
Organism: Treponema sp. UBA4377; assembly: GCA_002391235.1. GTDB lineage: Bacteria > Spirochaetota > Spirochaetia > Treponematales > Treponemataceae > Treponema_D. The sequence goes on along the minus strand of DGRX01000030.1, from coordinate 42,498 downwards.
ATCGAAGACCGCTACAACAGAAAAGAGGCCTTTACTGGCATTCCCTGCGGCATCGGAAAGCTTGACACAATGACAAGCGGCTTTCAAAACGAAGAATTGATTATCCTTGGCGCGCGCCCTTCAATCGGAAAAACCGCGATGGCGCTGTCGATGATGCAATACATTTCGGTCGTAAAGCAAATCCCATGCGGCTTTTTCTCTTTGGAAATGTCTTACCGAATGATAGGCCAGCGCCTTTTAAGCCAAGAGTCAAGAGTGCCCGGCCAAAAGCTGCGCACCGGCATGCTTAGCATGAGCGACTTTCAAAAATTGCAGGACGCCGCGGGCCGCATATTCAAGGCGCCCCTTTACATCGTTGACCAGCCCAACATGCTGCTCTTGGACTTGCGCGCTCTGGCCAGGCGCCTTGTCGTGGAGCGGGGCGTAAAGATTATCTTCATCGACTACATCGGCTTGATCCAAATAGAAAACCGCAACGCGCCTGTTTACGAAGCCCAAAGCGAAGTTTCCAAATCCCTCAAGGCTTTGGCCCGCGAATTGGGAATCCCGATTGTCGCCTTGTGCCAAGTCGCGCGAGACGCCGAAGGAAACGAGCCAAACTTGGCGCAGCTGCGCGGTTCAGGCTCTATCGAACAGGACGCCGACGTCGTCATGTTCTTGCACCGCGAGCGTCTTAAGGGCGAAGAGCCCGCGCAGGAAGCCAAGCTAATCGTTGCCAAGCAGCGAAACGGCGCGACCGGCGACGTTCAGCTGACATACCTTCCGTCTTACACAAAATTTGAAAACGCGTCTTCCGAAGAAGAGTAGAACAAGGCTTTGCGTTTTATTTTTTAGCGCGTAAAAAAGGGCTGCCCAACTTTTAGGGCAGCCCCTTATTATTTTGTTTTACAATCTTTTGGCGTTAGTTTTTGCCGGTCAAGTTCTTGGCGGCTCCAACAGCCTTCTTGAAAGTCAACGACAAATCGTTGGAATTCAACACCAAGGGATTTCCGGTCAAGTCAGTGACCATGTAGCCGGCGGACGTCTTTATTATCGGAGAAGATCCGTTGATCGGAACCGGGCTCTTGACCTGAAGCTTTAAGTCAGGGCCGTACTTGCCGACAAAGAATCCAAGCTTGTCCTTGATCACGACAAGGTAGCTGCCTCCGTCTTCAAGCAATACCGAATTGTCGGAAAGGATTTCTTCCGATTCCTGGACAATCTCAAGCGACTCAGGATCAATCAAAACAAGCTTTACGGCGCCCTTGCCGGAATTCTCTCCAGCCACGGCGACAAAGCCTTTTCCTGTTTGGCTCATCGCGCGGTTTTTGATAACCTTTACAGGGCTCTGCTTAAGGATGACGCCGTCGTCTGTGTTAACCTTGACGATTTGCGAGTTGAGCTTTGCGTCAACCAACTTAAGTCCAAACACGCTTGCGGCCGAGGCGGCGGCCTTTTCTTCGGCGGCTACCTTTTCCTGGTCCTTGGCTATTTCCTTGCGCTCTTCCTGGGCTTCGCTCTGCTTTTTGTCAGCGGCGGCCTGCTGGCTTTCGGCCTCCTTCTTTGATTCGTCAGCCTGCTTTTGGGCTTCTTCGGCCTTTTCTTCTTGGGCCTTTTCTTCCTTCTTGGCTTCCTCTACCTCTTCTTTGGCTTTGTCGGCTTCCTTTTGGTCTTCTTGGGCCTGCTTTTGGGCCTCTTTGTCCTTGGGATTTTCCTCAGCCTTTTTCTTGGATTCGTCAGCCTTCTTTTGGGCGTCGTCAGCTTTCTTTTGAGCGGCCTGAGTCTCCTGCTTTTTTTCGTCAGCCTTTTTCTTTTCGGCGTCAGCGGCCTTTTGCTGCTCGGTCGCTTTCTTTTGAGACTCTTGGGCTTTTTCGGAAGCTTTTTCGGCCTCGCGCTCCTTTATGTCAACCATCTTTTTGCGGTCGTCGATGTTCTTTCCGTCCTCTTCCTTCATCGAGCTTACGACTTCCTTGTCGCTGATGACGCTTGTGTCAACCGCGCTTAGGCCGCCGGACGCGTCCGAAACAGGAATAACGATTTGGCTTTGGCCGGGCCATTCTGAATACTTTGTTGAAAGGCCGCACTTTTCGGCCGAAAGGTTATTGACGACAACGTCTTTGTACTTTGACTTAAACACGTCAAGGTTCTTGCGGTAGACGGCGTTGTAAACCGTAACGAACGTGGCGATCGCCTCTGCGTCAGACTCGCTGTAGGAGTAGGCGGCCGACAAGTAAGAGGCGATGATGTGCCTCAAGTTTCTGATGTGGTCAACTTCCGCTCCCGAACCCAAAATCAAAATGTCGGCGTCAAGCTTTTCCTTCGCGCTTGGGTCAATCGCGTGAATCACATAGTACTTAGCCTGGTTTCCGACATTGGCGGCCTTGGCTGAGTCCTTTCCAACCTCTTTTCCAAGAGAGGAACCGATTCCCTTGATAGCCTCAAGAGTGTCGACACGGGCGTGCGGGCCAGTGTAGTTTTCAAATTCGATTGTCTGCGAGACAGACTTCAATTCCTCTTCGTTTACCTGCGCGGCGTAAAAATTGGCGGCGGCAAAAAGAAGGGCCATTGCGACAAGTCCAAATTTTTTCATTATTCGCTCCTTATTGTATTGTATCACTATATCTTTAATTCCGCAAGTTTTTCGTAAATTTTTCGGGCGTTGTCCCGGGCGCTTTTTGGGTATTGCGGAAGCTGAAGGGTGGACAAAAGCTTCATTCCCCGGCTGTTGATCGCCGGCCGGCCCATAAAGCGGCACACCGAATAAAGCGCGGCGCAAAGCTCCCGCAAAAGAGCCTCCTGCGAGGCTTGCGCGTTCTTTATCAAAAGCTCGATCGAGCCAATCAAGGCGCCGCTTGGGTCGTAGCCGCAGTCCTGGACGGCCTTCAAGGCTGGAAGCAAAACGCTTTCGTCCGAGCTTAGCGAAAGGATTTTCGCCAAAGTTTTGCTTTGCTCAACCCCTCCAAAAAGGCCCAGCATGCCGATCGCAGCCGTAGACTCGCTCAACGAAAACGCAAAAAGCTCTTCTTGCTCAACAGTCGCGCTGGCTCCGACGCTGTTTTTGCTTAACGTTTTTTGAATCCAGTCGCCCACAATCCTGTCGTTGTCAAAAAGGTAGACTTTTTCATTTGGACCGTAGTTTCCGGCTTGCAAGGCCTCCTTGCGGGCAATGCCGGCCGCCAACCTGATTCTGGCAAAGTCTTCGCTTTGGCCTTGGTAAAAGGCCTTGTAATTCTTTTGGGAGGGGGCTGGAGCCTTTGCGCTTGGAGGGGCGGCCTTCAAGACCTTGTAGCCGACTGCGTCCCAATTTTTGCAAGTGAAAATCACCGCGCCGGAATTTCCGTAAAGAACGTAGTCCCACTCGCAGCCTTTCGCTTTTGGAGGAAACTTTACGCCGCGAACCCTTTTTCCGCCGGAGGAATGGATGGCCGCAAAGTCGGCCGAGGCGGCGAAAAATCCGTCCCTTGGGCAAGAAAAATATTCAAGGCTTTTAATTTCGGGAACGTCAAAAACCAAGGTTGCCTCGGCCTTTTTCAAGTCAATGGCCGCAACTTTCGTTCCTCCGCCCGAGCAGGAGGCGACCGCGATTTTGCCAGGCGAGCCGCATTCTCCAAAGAGAACCTTGGAGCCAAAAGCCGCTCCTTTTATGACCCACTTGGATTTAGCCTCGCCGCTTTGAACCTCGCAAAGGCCAAGGCTTCCGTCGTCAAAGGCCAAGAGCGCGCCGCCATCGGTTGAGGCCGCGCCGACCACTTTTCCGGCAAAAACTATTCTTTCCAACAGGTCTCCAAAAGGGCTAAAGCGCAAGGCCGCCGTCTTTCCATCAGCCAAGGCTTCCAAAAAGGCCAATACGCTTCCGTCGTTGGCTTGGACAGGAGCCAAGCTTTGCGAAAGCGGCTCAATCTTTTGCCTCCACTTAAGGATTCCGTTTATTCCAAGGCAGGCGGCCTCTGTTTTTCCAAAGACAAAGGCGCGGCCGTCCCGTCCCGGCAATACCGGCCATACTGGCTCAAAGTCAACGGCTCTTTGCCAAAGGACAAGGCCGGAATGATTTAAAAGGCAGACTTTTTTGTTCCTAAGCGCGACGTAAGAAAAGTCGCCGGGAGCGACGCTTATCAAGGGCAGGGGCGAGTAAGGGAGGCCCTTTTGCCAAACGACCTTTCCGCTTTCGCTAATCGCGCTGACCATCTTTCCGTCGGTCAAGTCAAGCCAGCCGTAGGAAGTCCTGGCCGGACGGCAAAGGGATTTTCCGCTTTTGACGCTAAGCCAAGAATACGAGGCTTTTCCCAAGTCGATGTCGGACAAAAGGCTTTGCTCCGGCTCTTGGCAAAAAAGCCGCCCCGAAAGCGAAAGAAAAGCGAAAATCATTAAAAACCGTCTCAACTTGTATCTTTTTCTATACATTTTTCTTCAAAATCATGCCAAAACGCATGTCAGCAAGCTTTCAATGTGGCTTGTCTGCGGATAAAAGTCCAAAAGCCTTATGTCGCTGACCGAATAGCCCGCGTCCGAAAGCCTCTTTATGTCCCTGGCCTGCGTGCTGGGGTTGCAGGAAAGGTATTTTATCACAGGAATACGGCTTGAGCAGAGCCAGTCCAAGGCCTCCCTTTCCATGCCGCTTCTGGGCGGATCGACGACCGCGGCGTCAAAATTTCCTATTCGTTCGACAAGGCTTTGAACGTTCTTTTTGACAAAGTCGGCGCCGCTTATGCCGTAGCTTTCGTGGGGCTTTCCGGCCATGTTTTGCTCGGCAAAAACCAAAGCGCCGCGGTTATGCTCGACCATGACGACGTTTTCAAAACAGTCCGCCAAAAAGACGCTGAAAGTTCCGGCCCCGGAATACAAATCCAAGGCGTTTTTGCCGGACAAGCCCTGGGTGACAAAGGGAATCGCCTTTTCCAAGACTTTAATGTTCGACTGGAAAAAGCCTTGCGCGTCAAAAAGGATTTTCTTTCCGCAAAGCTCTATTTGAACGGGGCACTGCTCGTTTTGGCTTACGCCCTCAAAGCGGCCCATCGGGCGTTTTTTTCCATGCTTTTTCTTTTCCTTGGCGCTCATCTTTTTGTAAGCCTTTTGTTCCGGGCGGGCCTCCCGTTCCAAAGCCAATGAAAGCTCTGGCTGGGCGCTTTTGTGGCCGAACAAAAGACCGCGGCCTTTGGGCCGTTCCCGCATCGGGCAAGCTTTTAGCCAGCCGTTTATCTCGGGAACGGCTACAAGGCAAGAGTCGATGGGGACAACTTCGTTTGTTCCGCGGCCTTCCATTCCGCCGTCATGCAGCTGAAAGCGGCTGCGGTAAGCCAAGGGCGAGCCGGAAACGACTTCGATTTGGGGAATCTTGACGCCCGCGCGCTCCATCAGTTCCGCCAAAACGCTTTTTTTAAGCTCTATTTGGCGGCCAAAGTCTATGTGCATCATGTTGCAGCCGCCGCAACGGCCGTAAAGGGGGCAGGCCGGCTGGACCCGCTCAGGCGAGGCTTCAAGGACCCTCACGATTTTCGCCTCGTCGTAGTCCCTAAAGCTTTTTGTTATTTCTATCTCAAGCTTTTCGCCGGGAACGGCAAAGGGAATGAACACGTTTTTGTTGTCTATTTTGGCAAGGCATTTTCCGCCAAAAACCATTTTTTCCGCAATAACGCTTGATAAATTCATTATATCAGTATATTATCATATTATTATCGGAGTTGCAATTATATGACGACAAACACATTTTACCAAACAATGCAGGACGGAACGGAAATCAACGTTATGCGCTGGATTCCCGACGGAGAAATAAAAGGCGTGATTCAGCTTAGCCACGGAATGAGCGAGCACAGCCTTAGATACGACAAGATGGGCTGCATCCTGGCCGAAAACGGCTGGGTCCTTTCGGCCCACGACCACCGGGGCCACGGAAAGACCGCGCAAAAAGCCGAGGCCGCGGGAACGGGCATGTTCGGCTATTTGGCCGACAAGGACGGCTTTAACAAGGTCGAAAGCGACTTGATGGAAGTCATACTAAACCTAAAGGCCGACTACCCCCAAAAAAAATGCTTTTTGGTCGGCCATTCCTTTGGCTCTATCGTAGCCCAAAACTTTATGGAAAAGCGCGGCGACGAGGTTGACGGCGTTGTTCTTTGCGGAACGACCGGCCCCCGCCAAGGAATAACCAATGTCGGCAAGGCTCTCTTTGGCCTTAACGCGCTTTTGCTCGGAAAAAAGCATAGGTCGCCGTTTGACGCCAACATCGCCTTTTTCGGCTACAACTCCAAGGTTCCCAGGCCCCGCAAAAGCAAATTCGCCTGGCTTAGCAAAAACGACTTTAACGTGCAAATGTACGAGGCGGACCAGTGGTGCGGAGTGACTCCGACCGCCGAATTCTTTTTGGAAATCGTCCGCGGCCTTCACCAAGTCCACAAGGCTCAGGCGATGAAGGCGATTCCCAAAAACCTTCCGGTTTACTGCATCTACGGCTCGGAAGACCCCGTCGGCGGTTACGGAAAGACCATAAAAAAGCTTATCCAAGCCTACAAGAACAACGGCATGACAGACGTAACCGAAAGGGTATGGCAAGGCGACCGCCACGAAATTTTCAACGAGTTTGACGGCGAGCAGGTCATTGACGACATGCTAAAATGGATAGCCGACCGCGCGTCTTGACTTGCGGCGCTCTTTTTTGCTAGAATGGCGCCATTGTGTTGTACCGCTATGGAAAAGATAAAAACGGACGGCCGGTAAAAAAGGCCGTTGTCTATACAAAAGAAGAGCATAAAATACCCCTAAACAAGATAGATCCAGACGCGATCGGCATAATCCGCCGCTTGAAGGAATCCGGTTTTTCGGCCTACATCGTTGGCGGAGCGGTCCGCGACCTTATTTTGGGAAACAATCCCAAGGATTTTGACATAACGACCGACGCGACGCCGTCAAAAATCAAGCGCATTTTCAGGAATTCCCGCATAATCGGAAGGCGCTTTAGGCTTGTGCACGTCTTCTTTGGCCCCAAAATTTTTGAAGTAAGCACCTTCCGTTCCACCGCGGAGGGCTCTATCGGAAACGACTTTGGCTCGATGGACGAAGACGTCATGCGCCGCGACTTCACGCTCAACGCGCTTTACTACGACCCCTTGCAGGAGCAGGTGATTGACTATGTGGGCGGCGTCCGCGACATAAGGAAGGGCGTTTTGCGGCCTGTCATTCCCTTGGACAGAATTTTCGTCGAAGACCCTGTCAGAATGCTTCGCGCGGTAAAGTATTCGGCCACCACCGGCTGCAAGATGAGCTGGTCTCTCCGCCACAAAATCAGAAAGTCGGCAAGCCTTTTGTCTCCCGTGTCGCCCTCGCGCCTTACCGAGGAAATGCTTAAAATCATAAACTCCGGCCACGCCTACGACATCGTCAGCGAAGCCTTGGACACCGACCTTTACATGTCCTTGCAGCCGTCGGCCACCGAGTTCATGTTCAGCGACAAAAACTTTGAAAAGTCCTACATGCAGAACTTAAAGCGCCTTGACGCGCTCAACGTTGTGGAAAAGGATGCCCGGCTTGGAAAGAAGCTCGTGTTCCTAATCAAGGACTTTATCTTGACTTTGACAGACTGGAAAAAAGAGATAGAAAAAAAATCCTCGGCCGGCGAGCTTTACATAAAGACTTGGGACCAGTGCCGCCACTTTGTGCTTCCGATGAATCCCCAGCGGACGGAATTGGAGTTCGCCATTAGAAGCGCCTTGCGCGAAATCGGCGTGAACATCCGGCTTCCAAAAGCGGACTCCGCCGGCGAAAGCAAGGAAGGCTCTAGAAAGCCCCGCCGCAGAAGGAGAAGGGCCCGCAACCCGCAAATCCGCGAAGAGTCCGACGCGCTCTGATTATTTTGTAATCTTGTCGATTATTATGCTCACTTCCTCAATCAAGATGCCGGTGAACTTTTCGATGTTGTCGATTATGTATTGCTGCAGCTTGTAAACCTCGCCGGTAAGCTGCTTGCCGAAGGGAACGTCGACCGTGATGATGATCCTGTAGCCGCGCGAATTGGTCTTAATCGTGATTTTTCGGACGCGGATGTTTTGGTCAAACTCGCCTACGCAGTGCATCGTCATTTGGGTCAGCGCGGCTTCGCTGATAGACACGCGGCCTTTCTTAGAAAACTCAGGCCTTACGACCGACTTTTCAAAGACTTCCTTTCCGGAGTTCTTTCTAAAGACGCGGGAGATGGGGCCGCTCTTGCTAAAGAAAACCTTGAGCGAGTCGTAAAAAATTTGCGGATAGTTTCTTTTTATCTCTATCGCGGGAACCGGAATCACGTGCTTTCCCTCGATTTGGCGGGAACGGATGGCCTTGTCGATTTCCTCGCGCGTGGCGATGTCCTCGATTTTAATCACGTTTTTCGGAGGCGGAAGCTGAAGGCGAGTGGCGATTTTTGTCGCCATTTTTTCAGACGTTCCGATTAAAAGAATTTTCCTGAACTTGTTTTGCCTGATTTTGAGCGCGATTTCGTCACGATGCTCCTTGTCGTCAAAGACGGCCACGCGCACGGCGCCCATGTATGTCTTTTCGCTTTTGGCGGACTTTCCGCCGATGATTTTGTCGTCAACGATTAAAAGGCCGTCGTCAATTATGGCGTTGATGCCGTATTTTTGCGCCAAAAGCTTTGCCTTAAAGCTTTTTCCGGTTCCGCTTTCGCCGACCAGCGCGTAGACTTGAATGTTCTTGAATTTATTCAGAAAATCGGAAAAATCCATCAAAAATATTTTAGCGCCACTATTTAAAAAAAGCAAGAAAATCTTGCGGCTCGGACGCGTCTATCGCGGGCGGAAGGCCCAAGGCGTTCTTTGGAAACTCCATCCTCATCGAGCGGAGGAAAAAGCCGGCGTTTTTTTCATGTCCGCCATCGCCCGCGCGTCCGCCAATAGCGCCGCCGCCGTAAGCCTTGTCTCCCAAAATGGGGTGTCCGCGCTTGGCGCTTTGCTCGCGTATCTGCCGCTTTCTTCCGGTAAAGATTTGGAATTGGACAAGGGTTATTTCCTTGCCGTTATAGGCGCCGCTTTTGAGGGGAGCCGCGATTGTCCGGGCCGCCTTCTTCGCTCCGTTTATTTCAAGCTCGTCGGTCCATTCCTCTTGGGCGGCCAAGCGGCCCAAAACGATTCCCCAATAGTATTTTTTTATCTCATGTTCCTTGATTTTTTGGCAAAACCATCGCGCGCCCTCGGCGGACTTTGACACGGCCAACAGCCCGCTCGTTCCCTTGTCCAGACGGTGAAGGGGTGCGGAGACGAACGAAAGGGAGTCGTTCGCGCGGCCTGAAAAAACTTTTGCGATCGAATCAGGTCCGTCGTGGACGGAAATGCCCGCGGGCTTGTCGATGAAAAGCAAATGCTCGTTTTCAAAGACGACCGGGTAGGGACATGGCGGCGCTTTTTGGGCGGAAGCGAAGGAAGCCGCCGGGATTGGGGCCAGCAAAAAAGACGCGACGCTAAGAAGGTCCCCCCGGCTTGTAAGGTCCGAGGCTTGGGCCTTTTTTCCGTTAAGGCGGACAAGGCCCTTCCTTAAAGCGGACAAAATCGCTCCCTGCGAATTTTCCGCCAAAAGCCGGCGCAAAATTCGGTCAAGCCTGCGGCCAGCGTCGTCGGCGCCCAATGTCCATTCCTTACGCTCCATGGCAAAGGATTTTAGCGCAAAAGACGGCTTCCTTCAACTCTTGAAAAAGAAAAGCGATTGCGCTAAAATATTGGAATGAATTTAGAGAAAAAAGTTTTGGCGGAAATTATCGCAAATCCAGTTTTCCAGGCTTGTTTGTTCAGCTGGTTCACCGCCCAATTCATAAAGACAGTCATAGGACTTTTTTCCGGAAGAATTCATTCTCTCAAAGCCATGGTCGAAAGCTTGATTTGGCGCACCGGCGGCTTTCCCTCAAGCCATACAGCCCTTGTGACAACGCTGACAACATGCGTCGGCTTTAGGTCCGGCGTTTCAAGCGACACTTTCATGCTTTCGTTTTGCTTTTTGCTGGTGACGATAAGGGACGCCTTGGGCGTTCGCCGCGCTTCCGGCTTGCAGGCAAGAAAGCTCAACGAGCTGGGAAACGACCTGGCCGACAAAAAAATGATTGACTACAAGCCTATAAAGGAGATTCTTGGCCACCGCCCGATGGAAGTGATATTCGGCGCGATATTGGGATTCTTCATAGGCTTGGGATTCGCGGTTTTATAGAATATGGAATGCTTCAAAAAGTTCGCGGCTCCCGCTTTGGCGGCGCTAATGATTCTACTCATAATGTTTTTGCTAAAAAGCGTTCCCTCCTCAAAGCTTTGGAAAGGCTACACGACATTAAGCGTGCCCGCGGAAGCCAACAAAGACTCAATCAACGCCTTCTTGTCAGACCAAAATTGCGGCGACTACATAGCATTGGAATACCAGGACGAAAAATTTTCAAGCGCCTACGAGGACGCGAAGCGAAAATATTTTTTTGACAGAGACCAGGCTTTCCGCATCTACTACATTCCCGACTCAAATTTAAGGGGGGCGCAAAAGGCCGCCCGGGAAATTCAAAGCCAGCTCCATCTTGACGCGATTCTTGGAAGCAAGGCGTCCTTTCCGTATTTTACGGCAATAGTTTGCATTTTTGTTTTCGCGGCATTTTTGTTTTTCGCGGAAAACAGGCTTGTCTTTGCGGCAGCGTCGCTGCCCGCGCTTTTCTTCGCCTTTTGCAATCCATTTTACGCCGCGGCCGCTTCCGTTTGCCTGGAGCTTTACGCCTTGTTCTTGGCGCAAAAGCTTTGGCGCAGAAAGGAGTGCGTTCAATGCGCGGGCAAAAATCCATTTATAATTGTTTTCTTGGCGGCCGCCTTTTTAATATCTTTTGCGGCTGGCGGGGCGAGGCCCTTTTACTTTTTGCTGAACATCGCTTGCGCCTTGTGCCTTCTTTTTTTGAGGCTGAACATTGAAATCCATTCAGAAAAAACAGCCCGCTTTTTGCCGGTCTTAATTAGAAGCGCAAAGAGAATGAACGTCCTTAGCGTAAAGAACGTAAGAAAAACTTCCTACACGGCGCTAGGCGTTTTCGCGCTTTTCATCTTTCTTCTTGCGGGAAGCGACTTTGTCTCCTCGGAAGGCGGCAAGGGCTTGTTTTTTCCGGCCCCAACAGAGTATAATGAAGTCCAATGCGACTTCCCGACCATGAACGATTATTACGCGCAAGCTTGGAACGCTAAAACCGCTCCTTACAGATCGCTCAACCAGGAATATTCCGCCGCTCCCAAAGAAGGCGAAACCGCGATAATGACGCATTACGTCAAAACGCCAAACGGAATTCAAAGCGAATCGGCAGTCGTTTGCGCCTACGACAAGGCTTTTAGAAAAGAGGCCGCGGCGCGATTGGATCTTCCTGGCAAGGCTCCGCTTGAAAAACTATGGAGAGCGCAAGGAAGAAATTTTTCCGTCAAATATTCGACAGGCGGAAGCGAGAACGCAAGCCTTGGCGTCGCCGCGGCTTTGCTCTTTGCCATGTTGCCGTCGCTTTTCGCGGCGCTTTATTATATTTTTGCATTGAAACGGGGAAAATATGTTTCCTGATTATGTAGTCAAAAAAAAGGACCTGGTTCAGTCCGTAACGACAGCTTTTTTGCCTCGCAAGGTTTTGATTCCCTTAAAGCAGGAGTCTGGAGTCTTGTGCGCGCCGCTTGTAAAAAGAGGCGACAAAGTCCAAGAAGGGCAGGTAATCGCAGAAGACGCATCCGGAAGCGACTCGGCTAAAATTCACTCCTCAATTCCAGGCCTTGTTCTCGGACTAAAAAACTGCGCGGAGCCAGACGGCCGCAACGGCTGCGCGGTGGAGATACAGTTGAACGGCCAATTCACCCATATCGGAAAAAGCCTAAAAACTTTTGACTGGCTGTCTTGGGGCGCGTCTTCAATAACGAACAGAATAAGCGCGCTTGGAATAGTCAACACATTCTCGATGAGAAACGGCCGCTCGCTTTCGGCGGACATAAAAGAGTCGATTGACAACCAAGGAAAAAAAGTTTTCGTAAGGCTCTTTGACGAAGATCCCTCTTGCCAAACCGATTTCGTTTTGACAAACTCCCAGTTTGAGAAAATCCAAAAGGGCATCGAAATCCTAAAGAAAATCCTTTCTCCCGAAGAAATTGTTTTCGCCGTTCCAAAAGACACAAGCCTGCAAGGAAAAATCACAGCCTTTAAATCCGAAAGCGAGGACTCCGACACAAAAATCACGCTCATTCCATTTGACACAAGGCTTTATCCAATCGGAACAAAAGAGAACATAGCGTTCCGCTATAAAAAAATAACCAAGTCGACCGTCAATGAGCGCGAAATAGCGAAAAAGGAGCTTTTTGTAGACGCGACCACTATGGCTGTTTTATCCGAAGCCTTGATTTACAACATTCCCGTCGAGCGCGTTTATGTTCACATTTCCGGCGACTGCTTAAAGTCAAGCGCGGTGCTCAAGGCTTGCGTTGGAGCGAGTTTCGGAAGCCTTGCCGAACAGCTGGGCCTTGAAACGAAAAAAATCGGAAAGATTATTGTCAACGGCCACTTGAACGGCTTTTCAGTTCCGTCTTTGGACACGCCCATCACAAAATGGGTCAAAAGCGTTTCTTTTATAAGCAAGACTGACGTGGCTGACTATTCAAGCGGCTTTTGCATGGGCTGCGGAAAGTGCAGCACGGCTTGCCCGGCAAAGATTTACCCCAACGTTCTATACGGCTATTTAATCAAGTCTATAAAAGTTCCCCAAGACTTCATCAGGGCCAGCCTTTTGTGCATAGAGTGCGGAGTTTGCAATTCCGCGTGCCCGACAAAACTTCCCTTGGCGGAAATCGTAAAAATTTTAAAGGACAGGCAAAATGCATAGCACAGTTTCACTAGCGCCTTTTACTAGCTTTTCAAAGTCCGCGCCCTTAAGAACTTTTTTGTTTTGGTGCGCTCTTGTTCCCCAGCTCGCGATGCTTTTCGCAAGCGCCAGCTACCGCTCGCTTCTTTTGGTTTTGGCGGCAGTCTTGGGAGCCTTTGCAAGCGAAGCCAGGAATTATATTAGAAAAAGGAACGTAAGCCTGTCCGCGGCCTACGCGCTTTTGTCAGGAACTTTGACAGGCCTTTTTTTGCCTCCGGAATTTCCGATAGCCAGCGCTTTTTTCACGACCTTTTTGTTTATGTACGCCGCTAAAAACATCTTTGGAAACTCCGGCGTGTCATGGATAAATCCCGTCGCGCTGGCCGTGACAGGAGCCTGGTTCGTCGGCCATTTGTTCTTTGGCTCTTTCTCAATTACAGGCGCCGATTTGCTTTCAAAAAATCCGTCCCTCAATTTGATTGACGGAGCCTTGCTGACCAACGGCGTAGACGAAAAAATAACGCTTTTTTTAAACGACACAATTTTCAGCTTGTTTGACGTTTCAATTCCCAACGGATACGTCTCGCTCTTTTGGGACAACCACGCGGCGATTCCGGCCTTTAGGTTCGCCTTTTGGACTTTGCTCTCATCCCTGTTTTTATTCGCCTTTGGTTTCGTCAACATTGAGATACCAGCAATTGTTCTTTTAGTTTACTGCGTTCTAGTAAAATTTCTTTCGCCAGTCTTCACTGGAGGGCTTCCCAGGGAGGGAGACTTGCTTTTGGCTTTGCTATCAAGCGGAATCTTGTTCTCGTCAGTATTCTTAATATATTGGCCCGGAACGGTTCCATTCTCCTTGCCGGGAAAAATATTTTACGGAATCTTTGGCGGCGTTTTGGCCTTTGTCTTTTGCGGAACCGGAACGTCTCCTTTTGGCGCGGTGGCGACAGTTCTTTTTATGAACATCATCTCGCCGGCCTTGCAAACTTTTGAAACCAAGTCCATTAGAAAACGCTTGTCCTCTCTTTTGGCGCTTGAATTGGGGGAGGGCGGCAAATGAACGAAAATGGAAAACGACAGCTTTTTCAATCCCTGGTTTTTACCGGAATAATTTTGGCGTTCTTTGTGATTTTGGCGGCCCTTGTTTTTGCCGGCAAAAAAAATTGGGAAAAAGGCCTAAGGCTGGCGGTTGAGCAGCTCTTGCCTGCGAATGAATGGCAGTGCGGAGACATGATTCCCGTAAATTCAAGCTACAGCGTAAGCGCGGCCTGCTTTAAGGTTGCCAACATAAAAGCGCCGTCAAAAAAATCTTACGCTTTGATACTTAGAATTTCCAGCTACTACGGGCCGCTTCCAGCCGTCTTCCTTTTTCAAGACGACAAAGCTGTCTTTCAAGGAATAGCTTGCTTCAACAACTCCGTGGCGCGCGAATTTGCCGAAAACAAATTCAACCGCCAGATGGACTATTGGACAGAAACAGCCGCATTGATCGTTCGCCGGGCGTTGGCCGCCCAGGAGGCTTCAAAATGAAAAAGAACCTTTACTTTGTTTTTATCGCGGCCTCGTTCGCGCTTTTAATCGCGGCGCCAGGACGTTTGGCTTACGGGCTTCCCTTGATTGTCGAACTCAACATTTTGATGGCGGCGACAAGAGCCTTTTATTCTTTTGTCAAAAAATTCGACATGGGCGGCGTCACTGACATTCTTGCAGTTTCATTCATCGTTTTCTTGACGGCGTCCTTCAAGCAATTGTTGATTTTATTTTCGCCTGTAATCGCTTTAACGCTAAGTTTTTGCATTTACATTCCCGCGCTATCCGTTTTCTTATTGGCGAGCGTTTTCCAAGCCCAAGGCGGCGGCGAAAAAATCGGCTTTGAATCGACATTTTGGTTCAGCGTGTTCGCGCTTGTTTTCTTTTTGCTTAGGGATATTTTAGGGTATGGAACTTTGTCGCTTCCTGTTCCAAACGGAATAAAGGAATCATACTTGTTCAATTCATACGACACAGCGTTCCTGTCGTTCTTTGCGACGATTCCCGGAGCCTTGCTTGTTTTGCTTTTATGCATGTCGTTCTTGCTGACCGTTCAACTAAAGATGAACACAATCGAAAAAGCGGGGGTGGCAGATGAGGATAATTAACGCTATATTGTTTTATTCGCTTTTTTGTTCCGCTGTTTTTATTTATGGCGTCGGAAGCTTGCAAGCCGCAGAATCAAGCTTGGCAAGAAAAAAAATCGCCGTGACTTGGATAAAGTCATTGTGCAGCGTTCTTACCGCGATTTCCCTAACATACTCTTTTATCCAGCTATTGCTGCTTCCAACAGGCTTGGCGGAGCTTTATCCTTTGGCGGCCTTGCTGCTTTTTGCCGGAGCGAGCGTTTTCTTCGAAATCATTTTCCAATTGACGACAAAGAAAAGTTCCGCCGAATTTTCCGTTTCTTTTTTAACTGTCTTGCTAGCTTTAAACGAAGGCGAAAGCCTTGCCGAGGCCATCGCGATCGGCGCGTGCTGCCTGGCAAGCTTTTACATCTTGATTCCTTTTTTGTTCACTTTCACAAACAAATTGTCTTCGTCAAAAAACACTGACGTTTTTAGGCAAAAGACTGCTGTTTTCCTGTGCATAGTGATTTTGATGATGGCGCTGTTCGCGCTTAACATTTCTTGGATTAACGCAGGAATTTAACGATGGTTTTGAAAATATTTTTATTGTTTTTGTTTTTGGTAATTATCGCGCTTTTTGTCGTAGTAATTGCGAACATTTTTTTGCCAGCGATAAAACAACAGCTTTTAAAGAACTCGGACTTTATTTTTTCTCCAATCGAAAAAAACTACATTTATAGGGTAGTGGACAACAATTTGCCGGTTTCAGACAAGCGCGCCGTAATATTAAGCGATCCAAAGCAAGAAAAAAAGCTTAGGCTTGACTACAACGGCATCCACAGTTGCGCGATCATAGCGAAATTCTATGGTTCCTTGACCGAAAACATCAATGACTGCATCGGTTACGGAGATTGCGTGAAAGCCTGCCCCCAACAAGCCATAGAAATTCATAACGGAACGGCGATTGTCACCGACGCTTGCTGCGGCTGCGGCTCTTGCATCCTAAGCTGCCCCAAGAATTTGATAGAGCTCTTTCCAAAAAGCCAAAAGTCAGTACAATACAAAAATAATGTAGAAAAAACAAGCAGTATTGAAATTCCAAGCAAAAAAGACTTTAAATTTTGGAAGACTTGGTATAAAATACTAAACTAGAAAAAAATGTCAATGCATCGCGTTTGCCTGGAATACATAGGCAGTTCGACAGAGTTTCAAGACGACGCCTCATATCAAGCGGCCTACAAGAATGTGTACAAGCCGCTTGGCGCGATTTTGTTCGCGATGCCGCAGCTAAAATTTTCATTTTACTTTACCGGCCCGCAAATCGAATTCTTCAAAAAGAAAAATCCGGAATTCTTGGACTTGCTTAAAAACTTGATTGCGCGAAAGCAGGTCGAGATGATTGGCGGCGGCTACTACAATCCGATTTTCCCCTTGATTTTTCCGGTTGACCGCGCCGCGCAAATAGAAAAGCTTACTTTGGCCCACAGGCAGAATTTTGGAAAAAGGCCAAGAGGCGCGACGCTTTTTTGCGACAGCTGGGACCCCTCGTTGCTTACGACATTGGACGCGGCCAGCCTGGAATACGTTTTGCTTGACTCAAGCCTTTTGCCAAAAGACAAAAACCATTTTCTTCCGCTCGTAATGAACAACTTGGACAAGTCCACGTTGATCCTTCCAGTGTATTCAAATTTGGCGGCTAAAAAAGACGAAAGCCCCAAAGAGTTGTTCGCAAGGGTGGCCGCCGCCTGCAGGGCCGCCGCCAAAAGCGATCCCGAAAACTCAGGCTGCGACAGAATGCTTTGCGTTTCCTATGACATAAACTCAATCAAAGCTTTGCTCAACAAAGATTGGATGAAAGAGGCGCTGGAGTTGGTTCAAAACGAACAAAAATGCTCGCTGGACTTGCCTTATGACTGCGTAAAGGCCGCCAGCGTCTTTCTTCCTTGCTACATTCACGCCGGCATAAACAAAAACATCGCGCGCTGGTGCTTCACGCCATACGAGCCGGTGGAGCAAAAGGACAACTATCCGGCAAACATTTACGACTACCTGCAAGTCTACAAAACAAGCCATTCTCTTTTTGACAGAATGATGAACGTGAGCATTCTTGTAAACCAATGCCACGGCGACAAAATGCGAAAGAACGCCGCGCGCGAAAAGCTTTTGGCCGCGCAATGCGGAGACGCTTACGTTTGCCGCTCGTCCAACGAGCTTGCGACATTCAAAGAAAGGCAAAACGCTTATAAAAACCTTACCGAGTCGGAGCGCTTGGTTCGCGAATGCTCCGCCTTTAAGGAATCGGTCACCAGCTACGACTACAACGGCGACGGCTTTAAGGAATATGTCTGCCGCTTGGAAAAATGCAATGTTTGCGTAGGAAGCGACGGCGGCTCGATTTTTGAGCTTGACGTAATGAAGGCCAGCGGCAACTACGCCGACAATATTTCGCGCGTGCAAAAATACGACGGCCTTGACGACAATTACTTCCGCGGAATCTTCGTTGACCACTTGTTCGAGGACGAGGAGGCAAAGAAGTATTGCAAGGGCGAGCCTTGCAGAAACGGAATGTTCTCCGCCAAGCGCTACAAGGAAGTCTTGTTCTCAAGCCAAAAGCAGGAAATCCATTTTGAGACAAAGACAAAGTTCTCAACCTTGGACCAGCCGATTCTCTTAAAGAAAAACTACATCGTCAAGTCAAACGGAATCACAGTTCAATACATTCTCAAAAACGAAGGCCCTATAGCGGTGCAAGGAAAATTCGCGGTAGAGTCAAACTTCGCGGAACTAAACCTTCTAAACCCCAATTACAAACCCTACAGCATTGAAATCGTCTCAGGCCAAGACATCGTTTCCGGCACAAGCGCCGAAGCCTGCTGCAAAAGCGTAAAGGAAGGCTTTGTCCCAAAAGCGTCAGCGGTTCAAATAACAGACTCCAATTCCAACGTTTCCTTTATGTTCACGCCCAACGAGGAGGCTGGGGTAACCTTCTTTCCGGTAAACATCAAGAGAAGAAACATGGACACCGACATCGTTCAAAACGAAAGCAAAACCTTTGTGGCTTCGTTCATTTGGGACGTTGACCTTGCCGCTTCCATGGAAGTCGAAAAGACAATAAGCCTCGCGATCACATACACTAGAAAGCACCGCAAAAGCTCTTCGGAGAAAAATTAAAAATATCGCCGCAAAGGGCTTGACACTTTTTCCCAAAAAGAATAATATGGTTCTTACGTTTGACGCTCAAACGTAACTGCTGCCTTAGCTCAGCTGGTAGAGCACGTGATTTGTAATCTCGGGGTCGTGGGTCCAAATCCTACAGGCAGCTTATTTTGGGGAGTTTCCCGAGTGGTCAAAGGGGACAGACTGTAAATCTGCTGGCTAAGCCTTCGTAGGTTCGAATCCTTCACTCCCCACAAACTTTTAATTAATACTTTGTCTGACGATAATTGCTTTTACAAAAACGGACTTTCCTTTGAATGCCAACGCTGCTCAGACTGTTGCAGGCTTTCGCCCGGCGTTGTTTATCTTTCCAAAAATGATTTGACAAGACTCTCCGAATGGTTTAAAATTAGCCAAGCTGATTTCATAAAGAACTATTGCCGATGGGTTCAATATTACGGAAACAAAGAAGCCTTGGCCCTGCTAGAAAAAAAGAACTATGATTGCGTTCTTTGGGGTGAGGGCGGTTGCCTTGCTTACGGAGCGAGGCCCGTTCAATGTTCAACCTATCCTTTTTGGTCGTGGATTGTTCAAAGCGAGCAAAGCTGGAACGAAGAGGGCAAGAGCTGCAAGGGAATCAACTGCGGAAGGCTTCGTTCGCAAAAAGAGATTGACGAGCAAAAATTTTTGTACGAACACAACCTTCCAATCACACGCGATTTGGAGAGTGTCATTTGAAAATTGTTTTTTGGGGAACGCGAGGCTCAACGCCGTCCCCGTTGTCAAAAGAACAAATTCAAGCGAAAATCATCGCCGCGGTTATGCGCATTCAAAGCAAAGACATAATCAACGCTGACGCGCGCCAGAGATTTTTGGCCTCGCTTCCGGAATACATTTACGGAACTACGGGCGGAAACACGCCTTGCGTCCAACTGATCGCGAATGACGGAAGCCATATAATCTTTGACGCTGGAACAGGCATCCGCGTAATGGCAAAAAAATCGCAGGCTCCGGAAAACCATCATTATTCAATACTGTTCTCGCATATGCACTGGGACCACATTCAAGGCTTTCCTTTTTTTGACCCGATTTTCAATCCCAAAACAAAAATAGACATTTACTCTCCCTTTCCGGATTTTGAAAAAAAATTTTCCGAGCAAATGAAATCTCCGTTTTTTCCCGTTGATTTTAGCGCGGTAAGGAATCGATTGAATTTTATAACCGTTGAGCCAGGAAAAGAATTCCAAATCGGGAGCGTAAAGCTCAATTGCTGCAAAATGAGCCACCCTGGCGGCTCTTACGCTTATTGCGCCGTTGAGAACGGAAAAAAATTTGTCTACGC
The DNA here is from genome assembly GCA_002391235.1 of Treponema sp. UBA4377. Classification (GTDB taxonomy): domain Bacteria; phylum Spirochaetota; class Spirochaetia; order Treponematales; family Treponemataceae; genus Treponema_D. The sequence goes on along the minus strand of DGRX01000030.1, from coordinate 23,102 downwards.
CTCCGACGTCGAACTATATCTGGACAACGACCGCTATGAAAACGAAGTGAGGAATGTTTTTCAAAACGCCGACGTCGCCGCGCTTGACTCCCAATACACAATGAAAGAAGCGATAGACAAAATAAGATGGGGCCACTCGCCGTTTTCGTACGCCGTCGACTTTGCCGCGCAAATGGGAATTTCAAAAGTGTTCCTTTTTCACCACGAACCGGAGCACGACGACAAAAAGCTTGACACGATACTGCATGCGGCAAGATGGTACGCCAAGTTCATCGTTCAAGCGGCCGTCAAGGTCAACCTTGCGACAGAAGGAACGGAGATTGATCTATGAACAACGAAGCCTTTTGCCTGACATATAACTTTACATGCGAAGAACTCAAGGCCTTGGCCGCGATTGCCCGCGAAAACCAAGACAAAATCCCAAAAACTTTGTATAATTTTTCCAGGGAAGTCCAGAACAAAGTTTATTCCTGCATGTCAATAGACGAGGTTGAAAAAATATACAGAAGATGAAAAACTCAAGGAAAATCAAGATAGCCGCCATCGCAATCGCCGCGCTCGTTCTTGCCGCGGCTTTTTCGGCCTATGCCGCCTTAAGGACTCTGACAAGCGCCCGCGACACCAATGAAAGCCAAACCAGCATTCATCTTAAAATAGAGAAGGGCGATTCGGCAAAAAAAATCGCGGCCATTTTGGAAGAAAGCAAAATCATAAAAAGCCGCGCGGCATTCTACGCCTTGGCCCGCTTTCCAAAGGCCGCCGCCTTTCTTTTCGGACAAAGCAGTGAAATTTTTTGCGTAAAGGCGGGCGTCTGCGACTTAAGCAGCGCGATGGACGCGGCCCAAATTTACCAGGAGCTTTCGGCGGGCCGCGAGGAGCTTGTAAGCGTTTCAATCCCGGAAGGCTTGACGATTTCTAAAATCGCGCAAAGGCTTGAAAAAGCCGGCGTTTGCCTCGGCAAAGACTTTCGCGCGGCGGCAAAAGGCCGGGAGGGCTTTTTGTTTCCCGACACCTATTCACTGGCGCCGGAAAGCGACGCAAAAACGGTTGTTCAAATAATGGCCGACAACTTTTACCAAAAAATCTCAGGCGTTCCGTCGCTTTCCGCCATTAAGGGCGACAAGGAAAAGCTTTTAAAGACCGTGACGCTCGCTTCGATAATCGAGCGCGAATACCGTTCCGCCGACGAAGCGCCTTTGATAGCGAGCGTCTTCACAAACCGCATAAAAAAGGGCATCGGCTTGTATTCCTGCGCGACGGTGGAATACGTAATCACGGAAGTTTTGGGCCGGCCGCATCCAGACATAATCACTTACGACGACCTTAAAATTCAAAGCCCCTACAACACTTACCTAAACGCGGGCCTTCCGCCTGCCCCGATTTGCAACCCTGGCCTTGTCGCGCTAAAGGCCGCCGCTGAGCCTGCGGCGACTGACTTTTATTACTTTCAGCTTATGGACGAAGCGGCCGGCCGCCATGTCTTTACAAAGACTCTTTCTGAGCATGTCCAACAGGGCACGATATTCAAGACAAAGAAGGCGTCGCGCTGATGGCAGGCCGAATCACCCAAGACACAATCGAGCGCGTCCGCCAGTCAGCCGACATTGTCTCAGTCATAAACGGCTACACAAACCTCAGCCAGCGCGGCTCGCAATATTGGGGCTGCTGTCCCTTCCACAACGAAAAGACGCCTTCGTTCACCGTCGATCCGATAAAAAAATTCTACCATTGCTTTGGATGCGGCGTCGGAGGGGACGTAATCAAATTTACGATGGAGATGGAAAAGCTTTCCTATCCTGACGCGATTCAAGAGCTTGCGAAAAAATACAACATAGAAGTGACTTACGAAGGCGGCTCCTACGTTCCGCAAAAGCAGGACCAAGACTTGGAACAAATCCGCGAAGTCTACGACCGCATCGCAAGCACCTTTCATTTTTTCTTGACGCAAAACCAGCAGGGGCGGGACGCGCTTGAGTACATAAAGGGCCGCGGCCTGACCGACGAAACCTTGGCAAAATTCAAGCTGGGCTACGCGCCGGCCGACCGCCGCTGGCTTAAGAATTTTCTTAAAGGCAAGAATTACTCCGACGCCTTTTTGCAAAAGACTGGCCTTTTCAGCAAAAAATACCCGGACGTGTCGCTTTTTTCAGGCCGCCTGATTTTTCCGATTTTTGACAGAAAAGGGCAGGCCGTCGCCTTTGGAGGCCGCATTTTGGGGGAGGGCGAGCCAAAGTACCTAAACTCGCCGGAGCTTCCGCACTACCATAAAAGGGAGACCCTTTACGCCTTTAACTTCGCCAAGAACGCGATTCACCAGCAAAAGGCCGCGATTTTGTGCGAAGGCTACATGGACGTAATCGCATACCACCAATGCGGAATCGACATAGCGGTTGCCCCGCTTGGAACCAGCCTTACCGAGCAGCAGCTGAAAATTCTGCAAGGTTTTTGCGACACGATTCTCTTGTCCTTTGACTCGGACGGAGCGGGGCAAAAGGCCACAAAGCGCGCCATCTTGATGTGCCGGCAATTCGGCCTTACCACAAAGATAATACGCCTTGAGGGCGGCAAGGACCCTGCCGAAATAATGATAAAATTTGGCGCCGAAACCTTGACGAAACAGGTTCAAAATGCTATATTAGATGTTGATTATCTGTTGTCTAAAATAAAGGCGCAATATCCGTCGGAGTCTCCAGAAGACAAAACAAAAGCCGCCTTGGCTTTCTTTCCGTACGTGGATTCCCTGCAATCAGACATTCAGAAAGAATCAAGCCTTGACCAGTTGGCCGGGGCCTTTAATCTTTCGCCGGAGGCCGTTAGAAGAGACTTCAACAATCGCAGCCAAGCGCGCTCGCGTCTGGATTCAAGGTCAAAACAGTCTGACGGAAATCAAGTTCGGCCGATAAAGCTAAACGCCGAGCTAAGGGCCGTTCTGGCAGTTCTTTCCAATCCCGATGAGTATCAAAAAATGCGGCGCGAACTTAACAGCGATGACTTTGAAGACCCCTTGGCAAAAGAATTGTTTATAAAATTGGAGGAGCGTTACAAGCAGGGCAATTTTTCATATATGTCTGTTTTGGAACTGTGCGACGCCAACGTACAGCAAATGGTCACTGCGGTTACCGCCAGCGGCGAGTTTTCAAAAGAAGAAAACCAAAGCGAGGCGGAATTCAAGGAAACGCTTGACCGCATAGTTTGGGACAGCATAAAGTTAATCAAAAGGAACGCGCTAGAGCGGCAACGTAAAAAACTAAACGAACGCCTTAGGGATTTTACCCCGACAACTCCTGATGATGAAAATTACCTCCAAACGCTAATCTCCGAAATTTCGCAGTTGGACAAGCAAATCCAATTGCAGAAAAAGTAAGGAAAAAAAATGGATAAAGAAGAGCTTGACTCTTTGCTTTCTAAGATTACAGAAAAAGGCAAAAAAGAATTTAACTGGGACGAAATTTCCGACATTCTCGGACAAGAGGTAGTCAACGACCAAGAAAAAAGCGAAGCCTTGATGGCGGAACTTGAAAAGCGCGGAATTCTCATTCAAGAAGAGCTTCCGCCAGATTTGCCTGACGACGAAGACGAGGACAACCTTGTCGTGGACGACGAGGACGCTGATATTGCCGAAGACCAAGAGGCAAAAATCGCCGAGCAAGCCGAAAAAGAAGCCGCGATGACTTCCAAAAAACGTTTGGTCAGCTCCGACAAAGACGGCGCCAATACGGACGATCCGATTCGCCTTTACCTCCGCGACATCGGAAAAGAAAATCTTTTGACCGCGGAAGAAGAGGTCACGCTTTCCAAGCAAATGGAAAGCGGCGAAAACATCATTAAAGACGTTATCAAAGGGTCTGGAAAATTAATTCCTGAATTCTTTTCTGTCGCCCAAAAGGCTTTTCAAAGAATCGACATGCACGAGCAAGGCAGGCCGCGCAAGGAAATCAACGAGGAAATGGCCGAAAAGCGCCGCCTCAAGAGCGCCTACTCGGAATACCTTAAGCCCATTTTGCCGGAAATCAAGCAGTACATGACGCTCAAGCGCCAATTGTTTGAAGTAGACTCTAACGTAAAGATTCTTGAGAACAAGGACATCTTAAAGCTTCAGAAAAAAATTCTTCCGTCCCTTCAAAAAGCCGACATTCAAACTGAGGAACTTGAAAAATTCTCAACGGAATTTATTGACGCAAAGCAAAAAATCGAGGAGTACCAACACCAGCAGGAAAAGCGCATGAAAGAATTGCGCGTAAAAGACCCCGCGGATTTGCGCCGCCTTGGAAGACGCCTTGCCATTCGAAGCGAGTCTGCAAAACTTGAGAAAGAGTTGGGAATGAACGCCGACGACATCCGCGAAGTTTATTCCAAAATCCAAAAAATAGAGCGCCGATTGGTTCGCCTTGAATTTGAATTTGAGAACAGCATCGAAGACATTCTCAAAATGGAAAAAGAAATCGAACGCGGCCGCAAGATGATGGAGAACGCCAAGAACCATTTGATCAACGCCAACTTGCGCTTGGTTGTAGCCATCGCAAAAAAATACACAAACCGCGGCTTGCAGTTCTTTGACTTGGTTCAGGAAGGAAACATCGGACTCATCAAGGCTGTAGAAAAGTTTGAATACCGCAAGGGCTACAAATTCTCAACATACGCCACTTGGTGGATCCGGCAGGCAATCACCCGCAGCATCTCAGACCAAGCCAGAACGATTCGCGTTCCTGTGCATATGATCGAGCAAATCAACAAGGTTGTCCGCGAAAGCCGCAACCTCATGCAAAAATTCGGCCGAGAGCCCACCGACGACGAAATCGCCCAGCAATTGGGTTGGGCGGTCGCTCGCGTAAAAACTGTAAAGAATGTGGCTCGCGAACCTATTTCTTTGGAAACGCCGATTGGAGAAGAAGAGGATTCATTGCTCGGAGACTTCATCGAAGACAAGGAAGTTGAGAATCCCGCAAACCAGACGGCGTACACGCTCCTTAAGGAACAGCTTAGCGGAGTTTTGTCATCGCTTCCGCCCAGAGAGCAGGAAGTGCTTAAAATGCGCTTTGGCCTTGAGGGCGGTTATTGCTTGACTCTGGAAGAGGTCGGCCTTTACTTCAACGTTACCCGCGAAAGAATCAGGCAGATAGAAGCCAAGGCCTTGCGACGCCTCCGCCATCCAAGAAGGGCGACAGGCTTAAGGGACTACATCGAAATATGATTTTGAGCAAATTGCAAGGATTTTCAAGCCCTTGCAATTTCTTTCACTATATTGTATATTTTTTTAATTAAGGTAAGGGGAATGTCAAATGGAAAAGACACTTGATACAAAAGTTTTTGACAATTTGGAAAAGCTTCAGGTCGTTTTGTCTGCAAAGTACCAGATTCAGGCCAAAATTGAAGACGTGCCCAAACAATTGGAAACGCAAGAAGAATTGCTTTCCCGTCTCAAAAAGGAATACATAGAAAAGAATTCCAAGTATGAAGAGTTGAAGAAAAAGGTCGACGGCTTAAAAGAAGAATTGGAAGAAGTCGTCAAATTGCGCGAAGAAGGCGAGAAAGGAATGGACAACATTTCCACCCATCGCGAATACGAAGCGCTTGAAAAGCAAATCTCAGAAGCCGGCGAAAAAGAAAGCGGCCTTCGAAAGGAATTGGACAAAGAAGAAAAGAACTTGGCCGAACTTGACGAGTTGATAAAAGCCGACGAGAGCGTGATTAAGTCTCAGGAAAAAGACTTGAACGAAGCCCGCGCCTCTTTGGACAAAGAAGCCGGCAGCCTCAAGAAAGAGCTTGCGTCATTGGAAAAGAAGGAAGCCAACATTTCAGCCAACATTGATCCGGAAATTACATATAAATTCCAGCGCATAATCCAGCGCAACAACGAAGGAATCGTTTATGTAAAGAACGGCGTTTGCGGCGGCTGCCACATGATTTTGCCAGCCCAGTTCGCCCTTGAAGTTCGCGAAGAAAATGAAATCTTGTTTTGCCCCTATTGCAGCAGAATCTTGCGCTGGCAAGAGACTAAAGACGGCGAAGAAGAAGATTACTTCACAATGGACACAGCCGGCAGCCTCGCTGACTTGGATGACGAAAGCGACGCTTACGACGAAGACGATGACGACGACATCAACGAAAACGAAGACGATGTTAAAGACGATGACTTGCTCGACGATGAGGATGAGGAAGAAATCGAAGACTCTGACGATGAAGAGTCTGAAGAATAAGGCATAATTGCAGAAGAAATATAACCGCGCCGTTAATTAATTATGACATTTTTTAACGGTGAGGCAAAGTCCGGGCTCCGCCGGAAAAAATGCCGGGTAATTACCGGGAGAAGAAGGGCAGTTGCAAATTGTCGCATCGCGATTTTTTGCATAACCCCTTGTTCTACAGATAGCGCAGCAGAAAACAAACCGCAATTTTGCGCAAGCTAAAATTGCAAGGGTGAAAAGGCGGTGTAAGAGACCACCGGGCGTTTGGCAACAAGCGCCGCATTGCAAGCCTCATTTGGAGCAAGGTCAAGAAGCGGCTGTTTTCCGGGACATAAGCCGCGGGTAGACCGCTAAAGTTTTTGGGCGACCAAAAACTCGGATAGATGGTTATAGCTATGATTCATTCATAGTTTCCAGAACCCGGCTTATGATTTCTTCTGCTTTTTTTAAGGGGAATAAAGCGGGTGAACCTTTCTTTCAAAAAATACAGAACCATAATCAAAAGCAAAAACCGCCTTGTCCCCATTATTATAGGAGCCGTCCTAACCATAACGATTTTCATTTTTGCAGGCCGTTTTATTCAAAAATCGATTAACAAAAAAATCCACACAAAGCCATCCATCACAATGCTTTCTGACAAATGGAAAGAATTCGACTACCAAGCGGTTTATGACACAAGTTCCATTCTCCTTGAAAAAAAGCCATTTAACAACACTGTTTTAGTTTACAGAGGCTACGCGGCCTTTTACCTAGCGGTTTCGGCAACTGAATCACAACAGGCGCAAGAATACATTGAAGAGTCGATTCATTGCCTGCGCTTGGCTTTGATGGACGCAAAGAAAAAAACTTTGGGCCAAATTCAGTACATGTTGGGAAAGGCGTATTTTTACAAGGACTCAATTTCATCATACCATTATTACGCGGACTTGGCCGCTTATCATTTAAATGAGGCAAGGCTATTGGGCTACGAGGCGGAAGACATTCCTGAATACTTGGGCCTTAGCTACGCCCAGCTGGGAATGACGATGGAAAGCATCGCGGCTTTTAGCGAGGCCCTCTTGCGCCGGGAAAGCGACGCGTTGCTTTTGTCAATTGCGGAACAATACCAAAAAGCGGGACAAAATTCCGCCGCAAAACAATACTTGTTCCAAATCATACAAAGGTCAACCGACGATTCATTGACAATAAAGAGCCGCGCCTTGTTAGGAAAGATTCTTATTAACGAGAGGGACTATGAGGGCGCGAAAAAAGAATTTGAAGCCATACTGCAAAAAAACCAAAATTACGCCGACGCGCGCTATTGCATGGGCTTGATATACGAGGCTCAAGGCGATTTGGTCAAGGCAAGGGCTGAATGGAGAAAAGCATTGAGAATTCAAGTAAATCACGCTGAAGCGCTAGAAAAAATTCAACAATATAAGTAAAATAGACTTTGGGGGAAATATGTTTTTTAACAGTTTTGTAACCGACATAGGAATTGACTTAGGAACTTGCAACACGCTCATCTATGTGCGCGGAAAGGGCATTGTCATAGACGAGCCTTCCGTTGTTGCGGTGGAAAAAGGAACCAATCAGGTTGTAGCGGTTGGAGCCGAAGCCAAACGCATGCTTTGGAAGACTCCAAACAATATCATCGCGACGCGCCCGCTTGCCGACGGAGTAATCGCCGACATCGACAGCTGCGAAAAGATGATAAAATACTTCATCTCAAAAATCATTCCCAAACATAGATTTTTCACTTCAACAAGAATGAAGATCGGCATTCCTTCTTGCATTACAGAAGTTGAAAAACGCGCCGTAATCGAAGCGGCTCTTAAAGCTGGCGCCCGCGAAGTTGAAGTGATTCCAGAAAGCCTTGCGGCGGCCATCGGCGCAAAGATTCCAATTCATGAGCCGGCAGGCCACATGATTTGCGACATCGGCGGCGGAACGGCTGAAATTTCAGTCATCTCTTTGGGTGGAATGGTAATCACTTCTTCTATCCGCGTCGGCGGAAACAAATTTGACGAAGCGATCGTAAAGCACATCCAGCAAAAGTTTGGCCTTACAATCGGCCAGCAAACAGCCGAACGCCTTAAAATCGAAATCGGAAACGCTTCCAGCGACCGCAACATAGAAAAGATGGAAATCAAAGGCGCCGACGCGACCAACGGTTTGCCGCGCCGCCTTGAAATCGACAGCGTTGAGGTTCGCGAAGCCCTTAAGGAGCCAGTCAACCGCATCGTTGAAGAAATCAAGACAACGCTGGGCCATACTCCGCCGGAATTGGCCGCGGACATCATTGAGCGCGGCATTGTAATGACTGGCGGCGGCTCAATGCTTAAGGGCTTGCCCAAGCTAATCTCAAAAGAGACAAACGTTCCCGTCATCTTGGTTGAAAAACCGCTTGAATGCGTTGCCTTGGGAGCGGGCGAAGCCTTTGAACTCTTTAAGGATATGTCGACAGACAGATCCATTTACGACAACTTGAACGTATAAGCGAAATGCAAAAAAAGCCTTTTTTTGTTTTGCATTTTTCAGAATTTCTTCTCGCGTTTTTGCTTATTATTTCAACGGTGATGATGTCGTTTTCCTCCGGCGGCTTTATCCTTGACTTTAAGCAAATCGGTTTTAACGTTTTTTCCACTGTTCAAAATGGAATCAACGCGATCACAAGTTCGGTCGCCAATTCCTTTAACGCGGTAAAAGAATTGGCGGAATTGCGCAAACAGTACGAAATCCTTTCTGAAAAACTAAAAGACTACGAATACATGCAACGGTCAAACTCCGAAATCCGCAAAGAAAACGCAAGGCTAAAAGAGCAGCTTGATTTTTCCCAAAGTTTGGCTGTCAAAAATTTCGCCGCAAACATCATTTCGCGCGGAGCCGACAATTTGTACTCAACAATAGTGATCAACAAAGGCTCAAGAAATGGCATCAAAAAAAATATGCCCGTAATCGCGATTCAAGGCGGCAACATCGGCATCGTAGGAAAAGTAATCGCGGTTGGATACACAACTGCGCAAATCATGCCGGTCTTTGACTTTAGCTCTTCAATTTCCGCCAGGGTCCAAAATACGCGCGACATTGGTTTGGTCAGCGGCAACGGATCTGACACGCTTCCGCTTAAAATGGAATACATCAAAAAGCGCGTAATAGACGAGTTGCGCTTTGGAGACGTAATTGTCACCAGCGGCGAAAACGAAAACTATCCGGCTGACATTCCGATCGGAACCATTTCTCACGTTCAAGTGTTAAATTACGACACTTCGCTTGCAATTGAGCTTTCGCCAATAATCGATTTTTCTAGATTGGAAACAGTCTTGGTAATCGACCATAAATCTCCAAACGACAACAAGGCGGAGGAGGGCCGGCAAGATGATTAAATCTTACATTTCAAGCTTTATAATTCTAGTTGTTTTTGTATTGATTGAAACAGCCCTGCTTTCCAACATTTATTTTTTGCCCGCAATTCCAGACTTTCTTTTGCTTTGCGTTTTGTATTTTTCTATTAGAAACGGAAAAGTCGCCGGAGAAATCACCGGCTTTGTCTCTGGCTTGCTATTGGATTTTTTAAGCGGAAGCCCATTTGGATTGAATTGCTTGGTAAGAACTTTGGTTGGATTTTTCGGCGGCTTCTTTCATCGCATGATGAACTATGAAAGTTTTTTGGTAAACATCATCGCCGGATTTTTTGCGACGCTTCTTAAAGTTTTCATCATTTACCTTGTATCGCTATTGTTCCCTAATTATGTAAACTCATACAACATATTCTCATCTGTTTTTGCGCTAGAACTTGCCATGAACACATTCTTGGCCCCCCTGGTCATCAAACTTTTGCGCGGATTTGATTCCTTCATCGTTCCGCCACAAAGAGGAATTTCTTGATGGCCAGAAGCAAGTCGCTTGTTGTCTTTGTGTTCTTCTTATTGGTTGCCTCGATAATCGCCATTTACACAATGCGTCTTTTTAGCATGCAAGTTGTTCACGGCGAAAGCTATCGAAGGGCGTCAAAAGTCGTTTCCACCCGCAACACGGTAATAACAGCGCAGCGCGGGGAAATTTATGACCGCAACAACAATTCCGCGATGGTTATCAATACAGACTCATTTGCGGTCGAAGTAATTCCCGGAGAAATTCCGCGCGATTATTACGATACAGTCCTCGCAAAATTGGCTGAATATCTTTCTGTAAAAAAGGCTGACATAGACGACTTGATTCCGCAAAACGCAAGGCGCTCATTCAACAGAATCACAGTAAAGACAAACGTTCCATTTAAAACAATTTCCAACATAGCGGAAAACATAAACGACCTTCCGGGCGTCACTTGGATTTCAAAACCAATGAGAAACTACATCGAAACCGGCTCCTTTTCTCATATTTTGGGCTATGTTGGAGACATTACGCGCGAAGAGTACGCGCTTATGTACAACAAGGGATACTCGCGCGCCAGCGTTGTTGGAAAAACAGGCATTGAGCGCCAATACGACGCCTTGCTGCAAGGCAAAGACGGAGTGGAGCAACGCACCGTAGACGTTCGCGGCCGCATTTTGTCCGAACCGCCAACCATCATTCCTCCGACTTCGGGAAAAAAACTTGTCCTTACAATCGACACTGACATCCAAAAACTAGCGGAAAAAGCGCTCGGAAAAAGAATCGGCGCGATGGTTGTCTTAAAGCCAAGCACAGGAGAAGTCCTAGCTATGGTTTCTTACCCTTACTTTGACTCAAACCTTTTTAACAACGAAAACGCCGCGGAAGAATATTCAAAACTTACCCAAGATGAGTTTAATCCGCTTTTGAACCGCGCCGTAAACGCGCAGTATCCGCCGGCTTCGACATTCAAGATTGTAATGACCGCGGCCTTGCTCAACGAAAAGGCTTTTCCTAGCTACGAAAAAATTGAATGCAAGGGCGAAGTTGAATATGGCGGCCGCGTTTACCACTGTTGGGTTTTAAAGCCCGGACATGGCTATGTTGACTTGAAAAACGCCCTTGCAAAATCTTGCGACATATATTATTGGCAAGTCGGACGTGAAAATTTGGGCGTTCAAAAAATCGCTCAATACGCAAAGATGTTTGGCTATGGAACAAGCGCGCAAATCGACCTTCCAAGCCAATCAAAGGGCTTTATTCCATCGCCGGAATGGAAAGAGCGCCGCTACCACGAACGTTGGCTGGGCGGCGACACAATGGCTGTTTCAATCGGACAGGGCTACACAACCGCAACGCCATTGCAGGTAGCAAACGTAATGGCAATGGTCGCTAACGAAGGAAAAATCTACAAGCCCCACTTGCTAAAAGAAGTTAGAGATCCTGTTACCGATGAAGTGATACAAGCCGTAGAACCCGAAGTTTTGCATTCAACAAATTTTGAGCCTGCGCTTTGGAAAGAGCTGCAGGATGATTTGCGCTGGACTGTAACAAACGGTTCCGCAAAACATTCCTTGTTTAACAAAGTTGTAAAAATCGCGGCAAAAACTGGCACCGCCGAAGTTACGGGCTACAAGGACAGCTGGCACTCATGGCTTTTGGCATACGCTCCGTATGACGGACCAATTGAAGATAGAATTGTAGTGGCGACAATTGTTGAAGCGGCTAACACTTATTCCTGGTGGGCGCCTTACGCGACCAACATTACGATGCAGGGAATATTCGCCGGCCAAACATATGAAGAAGCCGTTGAAGCTTTGGGCTGGCAGTATTTAGTGCGACAAACAAATCAAGCGTCAAGCGATTCTAGAGAGTAGGGTAGAGCAATGAAAATAAAATTTCTACAACTAATTGACTGGACAATGCTTCTTTGCGTTTTGCTTTTGTCTGTCATAGGAATATGCTTTATTTACTCAAGCGCGATCAACCAACAGGGCCAGCTTGTCACAAAGGAATACATAAAACAAATCATCTGGGTCGTTCTTGGATTGGCATTGCTTTTTGCAGCCGCAATCTATGACTACAGAAATTTTGAGCGCTACATAAGCATTGTTTTTGGCGTATTGATAATTCTTTTGATTTTAACAAGAATTTTCGGAAAGACTATAAACGGCGCAAAAAGCTGGCTTGGAATAGGCGAGTTTGGAATTCAACCTTCAGAGTTTGGAAAAATTCTATACATTCTTTTCTTGGGCTGGTATTTCCATAAAACTGAAGAATGGAACGAAAGAAAAAGATTTTTTGGAGCCTTTCTAATAATGGGCTTTACCATGGGCTTGATCCTTATCCAGCCAGACTTAGGAACAGCCAGCGTTTACATTCCAATTTTCTTTTTCATGTGCTTTGCCGCTGGAGTTCCCTTAAGATACATTTTGGGCATGCTGTCTTTTGGAATGCTTACAGTTTTGCTCGCAATTCTTCCTGTGTGGCAAGATCAAATCGCGGGACATACATACGCGCTTTTGAGCATTCTTACCGTCAATAAAATCCGCGTCCTATTTACCGCCGGCTTTGGAGCCATCACCTTGACCGGACTTTTAGGAATGTTGTTTTTCCGCCATAATAAGTATTATTTTTGGATCACGTACGTAAGCGCGATAATTTTTGGAGCCTTGGTATGTTCACTTGCCGTAACAAAAGTCCTAAAGCCCTATCAGATACAACGCTTAATCATCTTCCTTGACCCATACACAGACAAGCAAGGCTCAGGTTGGAACATCATTCAGTCCAAAACCGCCATCGGCGCCGGAGGCTTTTTTGGCAAAGGATTCTTGCGCGGCACCCAAAGCCACTTGCGTTTTTTGCCTGAGCAATCCACTGACTTTATATTTAGCATTCTATCGGAAGAAGCCGGCTTTTTAGGCGGCTTTATTGTCTTTGCCCTGTACTTTTTGTTGATGGGAAGAATGATCCTTATTATCCGCCGCACGACAAACCACTACGGCTATTACGTCGCTTCGGGAATCCTTGGACTGTTTTTCTTTCACTTCATGGTCAATGTCGGAATGGTTATGGGCATAATGCCAATCACAGGAATTCCCTTGTTGTTCTTGTCTTACGGAGGCTCATCCATGTGGACCGCGATGGTTTGCGTCGGAATAATGATGAGCGTAAACTACAGGCACTTTGCCTTCATGCATCAAGAATAAGACTGTGTCAAGGCGCGCGCCGTATATTTTACTTCCGATAACGCATATTCTGTCTACCATAATATATAATTCTAGCCGCCATTGACAATTTTCATAAATTTATCGTTATTTTAAGCCGTTCCCACTTGAAACATTTTTTTAAATATGATAATATAATTTTCACATATCGGGCTATAGCGCAGCTGGTTAGCGTGCTTGTCTGGGGGGCAAGAGGTCACCGATTCGAATTCGGTTAGCCCGACTAAAGCGGTTGGTTTTTCCAGCCGCTTTTTTTTATTTCGCCTTGACCAACAAAAGCGGACTATTGCGGGTTTATGCTTTGCATAAAAACCCGCAAAAGGAACGAGTCAAGGCTTTAAGCAAAGCGCGCCTTGACTCGTTCCTACGCAAGGGATTCAAGCATCTCTGACAAAAAAGCGCCTTTTTCCTTTAGCCCGATCTTTCCGGTTTGCAGCAATATAACGTTGGAATGGGCGGGATCCAGCTTTACGGTTCCAGGATTCGCCTTTATCAAGTTCATAAGCTTATCAACGCTGATGTCCTTAACCTTGCTAAACTCAACCCTGGCAAAGCCTTGGCGCTCTTTTATCGAGCTTATGAACAACGCCGCGGCGATTATCTTTATTTCCGCCAAAGTCAAAAGGCTTGAAACCTCTTCCGGAACAGGCCCAAAGCGGTCGTTCAACTCGCTGTAAACGGAATCCAATTCCTGGCGGCTTGTCACGCCAGCGATTTTTTTGTAGATTTCCATCTTGACTTGCGGATTTGAAACGTATGTGTCCGGAATAAAGCCTGTGTAATCCAACTCAAGCAAAACTTCGTTTTGGGGAACGTATTCCTTTTGGGCCGTAAGACGCTCCACAGCCTCATTAAGAAGCCTAAGATACAAGTCAAAGCCGACGGAATAGACGTTGCCCGATTGGTCTCGGCCCAACAAATTTCCCGCGCCGCGAAGCTCCAAGTCCTTCATCGCGATTTTAAATCCGCTTCCAAGCTCTGTAAAGTCGCTTATAACCTGCAGGCGCTTCATCGCCACTTCGCTAAGAGAACGGTTTTCGGGATAGAACATATAGGCGTATGCCTTTCGGTCGCTGCGCCCTACCCGCCCCCGCAGCTGGTACAATTGCGAAACGCCGTACATGTCGGCCCTGTCGATGATTATCGTGTTGACGTTTGGGATGTCGATTCCGTTTTCTATGATTGTCGTTGCGACCAAGACTTGAAAGCCGCCGTTCTTAAAGCGCCTGAAGATGTCGTCAAGCTCTTCGCTTGTCATTTGCCCATGCGCTGTGTCAATCAGCATTTCGGGAACCAAACGCTCAAGCTTTCTTTTTGTCTCCTCCAAAGTCTCGACTCGGTTGTGCAAATAAAATACTTGTCCGCCGCGGTCAACCTCGGCGCGGATCGCGGCCGCGACGCGGTCATCGTTGTATGGATCGATTACGGTTTCTATGGCCTGGCGGTTTTGCGGCGGCGTCGTCAAGAGGCTCATGTCGCGGATTTTCAAAAAGCTCATGTGCAGGGTTCTTGGAATCGGAGTCGCGCTCATCGCAAGGCAGTCGATGTTGTTCTTAAGCTCTTTGAGCTTTTCCTTGTCCTTAACGCCAAAGCGCTGCTCCTCGTCGATTATCATAAGGCCAAGGTTCTTAAACTGAACGTCCTTTTGGATTATCTTATGGGTTCCGATGATGATGTCCACGCCGCCAGATTTAAGCTTTTCCAAAATCTTTCTCTGCTCCGTCTTTGGCACAAAGCGGCTAAGCATGGCTATAGAAACCGGAAAGTTTTTAAATCGTTCCAGGCAAGTTTCGTAATGCTGCTCGGCAAGAATCGTTGTCGGAGCCAAAAAGGCCACTTGCTTTCCGCCAAGAACGGCCTTAAAAGCCGCGCGCATCGCGATTTCGGTCTTGCCGTAGCCGACGTCTCCGCAAAGCAAGCGGTCCATCGGAACGGGACGCTCCATGTCTTCCTTGACTTCTTTTGTGACGGTGATTTGGTCCGGCGTGTCTTCGTACGGAAAGGCCGCTTCAAAGGCGGTTTGCCATTCGGTGTCCTTGGGAAAGGCGTAGCCGACCGAAGCCTTTCTGCGCGAGTACAAATCAATCAACTTTTGCGCCAGCTCTTCAACTGCTTGCTTTACGCGGCTTTTGCGGTTTTCCCAAGCCTTGCTTCCGATGCGGTCAAGCTTTGGCCTTTCGCCCTCGTTTCCAATGTAGCGCTGGACAAGGTTGGCCTGCTCTATCGGCACAAAAGCTACGTCCTCGTCGGCGTACTCAAGCTTGATGTAATCGCGCTCAAGGCCGCCGCTTTTTACGCGCTCAATGCCTTTAAAAAGGCCTATGCCGTAATTTACATGAACAACGACGTCTCCGGGCGTAAGCTCGACAAAGGTGTCAATCGGAACGCTTTTCGCGCTTTTAATCGATTTTGGCGCCTTTTTGCGGCGGCCGAAAATTTCGCTTTCCTGTATTACAAAAAGCTTTATGTCGGGAACCGAAAAGCCGGCGGATAGCGCTTTTGGAACGATCGCAAGGGGCCTTTCCTTAAAGTTTACGGCGTCGGAAAGGATTTCATTGATTCTTAAGGCTTGGTTTTCGTTGTCGGCGTAAACAACAACGTCATATCCGTCCGTTTGCAGGGAAGAAAGCTGTTCCTTTAAGTAATTGATGTTGCCGAAAAAGCTTCTTGAAGGCTCGGCGTTAAAAACGAAAGACTTTGCGAAAGAAAGCCCTCCTGCAAGGCCGTTTTTGCCAGGCTCCCCTTCCTGCAAATCCGTATGCAAGGTTCTAAGCATCACAGACCTTTTGGCTTTTGGCAAAAGGCTCTCAAGCGGCAGCAAGGCCATTTTGGGCGGAAAGCAAGGAGAGTCAAGGCGGGCCTTTCTATACATTGACGACCACTCCCTTTCCAAATACTCTTGGGAATTCATTTGTCGGTCAAAGTCAAAATAAAAAACGCTGGATCCCGGCGCCAAATAATCAATTAAGCAGTTGTTAAAAAGCAAGGGATAAAACAATTCCTCGCCCTCGCAAGAGCCAAACTCCTCCAATTCCAAAAGCCGCTCTTCCAGCTTTTCCTTGGCTTTGTCGGTAAAAGGCAAGAAAACGTCTGAACTTGTATCATTTTGTAGACTTATTTCCTCAAAAGCGTCTGAACTTGTATTATTTTTTATACATTTTTTTTCATATTCCTGGATTTTTTTCTTTAAAATTTCGACTTCTTTCGCGCCAAAAGCCGCTTCTTTCATTGGAAAAACAAGAACGCTGTCTATTTCCCGCTCCGTCACCTGGGTGTCGGGAACAAAGGTCTTGATTTTTTCAATCGTGTCAAAGTCAAATGTGACGCGAACGCCCTTTCCGTCGCCCGGAAAGACAATGTCCAACACTTCGCCCCTAAGGGCGAATTCCCCCGGAAGGCTGGCCCTTGGCACCCTAAAATATCCGCATTGAGCCAACTCCTCGCTAAGACTTTCAGTGTCAATCGTCTGCCCCTTCCGCAAAAGCCTAGACCTCTTTTTGAGCGCCTCGGGGTCTCCAACGGGAGAAAGCAAGTCCCTCAAGCAAACAATGAAAATCCTGGCCTGAACGTTCAGCGGCGAACTGTCCCTAAGCAAAAGACGCGACAAAAAAGACGCCCGCTCGCCAAAGACGGCGCCGCCCTTTGGAGCCGGCCTGTAAGGAACCATGCCCCAGCTTGGAAGGAAATAAATTTCCGCGCCTGAAACAGCGCTTTCCAAGTCCTGCTTCAATTCCAGCGCGTCCCGCTCGCTTGCGGCGACAGCCAAAAGGTCAAGGCATCCGACGCTTTGGGCGCCGCTTCCATATTGCGCGGCTTGAATTTTTTTTGACTTTTTTTCGTCTAGATAGGCTTTTATAAAAAACGAGGCCAAGGAGCCGTCCAAGCCCTCTATTTGCGCGGGAAAAGCCCCTTCGTCTTTTTGGCTTAACGAAGCGAGGACGGCGTTAAGCTCTTGCCATTTTTTTAATTTAGTTGTTACTATATTATCTAATGAATGCATAAAAAATACCGATAATAAAAAAAGGAGTTTTCATGAAAAAGTCTTTTTTGATTATAGCGATTTTCGCGCTCTTTGCCCATAGCCTCTTTGCGGATTTTTCAAAGGCAAGCGTTTCAATCAAGTTTTTTGACAGAACCATGTACTACCCTGGAAGCGCCGAGGACAATCCGATTTTCGTTCACGTGACTATCAAGAACACAGGAACGGAAACCTTGCGCTTTAAGCTGGCCGACGACAGAATGTTCAGCGTTGACTTTTCTGCGTTTACGGTAAAAAACACCCGCCTTGAACAGACGGACCAAATAATCAGAAAGCGAACGACAAACCAAACGGTTTACTTTAGGGAGATTTCGCTTGAAACAGGCGAGGAATACTCCTTTGTTGAAAACGCGAAGAACTTCTTGAATTTTAACGAACCAAGCGTATATTACATCGAGCTTTCTTTTTATCCGGAACTGTACAAGTCAAAGTACATAGAGCTTAAGTCAAACCGCTTGACGCTTGAAGTGCGCCCCACTCCTTCGGCCGCTTCGTCAAGCTTTATTCCGGTGTCCATGGGAACGGCCGAGATTTTGCAGCCGGAACAAATCTCGCCCGATAAGGTTGTCGAACAAACGATCGTTGCAAGGCAAAAAACATTGTGGGACCAATTCTTCCTTTACATTGACTTAGAGGAAATGCTCAAGTCGGATCCGCTCCGCCGCAATAAGTACGCCGCGTCAAGCGCCGAGGATGGCGAAAAAATGATCAACGATTACAAAGCCTCGCTTATGGCGGATACGATCGAAAAAGACATCGTCGCGATTCCTGAGCGCTTTGAAATCAAGAGAACAAATTATTCGCAAACCGAAGGAACAGTAACCGTTTACGAATGGTTTAAGTACAAGAATTATTACGAAAAAAAGGAATACATTTATCATGTTCGCCAGCGCGACGGCATTTGGCGAATCTATGGATACAGCGTAAACAACTTGGGAACAGAATGAAAGTTCTTTTAATCGCAGAAGAAGACCAAACAATCAACGCGCTCGTTCCTGCAATAAAAAAGTCGGGCGCGGAAATCATCACTTACCGCTGGCTCTTAAAGGCCTTGGACAACGTTGAGGAAATCGCGCCAGACATGGTCATAATTTCCACCGCGGAATATCCGAGGCATTGGAAAACCTTCGTCCAATTCACAAAAAGCGGAATAGGCGGAGTCGTTCCAAAAGTAATCCTTTACAACTCCCGTCCGATGAACGACGACGAAAAGGCCAAGGCAAGATCTTTGGGCGTGTTCGGAATGTTCAACTCCCTTGACGAAAAAGGCTTGGAGAAAGTCGAAAAATATTTGGCCGGAAAAAGCGAGCAAACTTTTGGCTATGTTTCAAACGGCCCCAAATTTGAGCTTGTTTTCACAAACCCAAAAAACGAATGCTTGGTTACTGGAATCGTAAAAAGACTTTCGGACAATCGAATTGAGTTTGCGAGCGACGTTCCTGACCTGGTCAAAAATTTGGCCGCCGGAGACACAATCGAACGAGCGACTTTTGGCGAGAACAAAATATACAAGTATGTAGGCGTTAAAGTTTTGTCCAACGAAAAAGCGCTTGAACTAAAACTGACATAAAGCGGAACTATCGATGGCAGCAAATCATAAAACCCAAGCCAAATTCTTTTGCGAAAACTGCGGAGCGGAAGTGCCCCAAAGCGCGCGCTTTTGCGGAAAGTGCGGCCGCTTTTTTTCGTCGGTCCGCTGCCCCGTTTGCGGAAAAACCGGCTCGTCAAACATGTTCGCAAACGGCTGCCCTTCCTGCGGCTATGGCGGAAAAGACCAGCCAGGCGTGGCAGGAATGAGCGCCGCGGCCGCGCAAATGAAAATGGCAGCCGACAAGAAGGGCCATTTTTACGTTCACAAAAAACATTCTTCGGCAAAAAAAATCGGGCGGCCCCGCGGAGACGGAAGCCTGCCCGTTTGGATTTACGCCGTGACCTTCGCCGCGCTTGCAGTGATACTCGCCGGCGTCGCTCGCTGCGCGCTGTAGTTAAATTACCATGTTCATGGAAGCGCGGACTTCTTCAAGCGTGGCCTGCGCGATTTCGCGGGCCTGCTTTACTCCGTCCAAAAGAACTTGCCTGATGTAGTCGGGATTGGCCTCAAGCTTTGAGCGCTCGGCGCGAAGGGGGCGCAGCTTTTCGTTAATCGCTTTTGTAAGCTCGGCCTTAAGCGCTCCGCCGCCGCCGTCTCCCAAACGCTCGGCGATCGCTTCGGGCGCTTCGTCCGTGCAGAGCGAAATCAACTGCAAAAGGTTCGCCACTTCTGGGCGATTTTCCGGATCGTATGTGATGTGGCGGTCGCTGTCTGTCTTGGCCTTTTTTACCAAGGCGGCGGTTTCGTCTTCCGTGTTGTGAAGGAAAATGCAGTTGTTGAGCGACTTGCTCATCTTGGCCTGGCCGTCCAAGCCCTTTATAAGCGGAGTCTTTGCAAGCAGCGCGTAAGGCTCCGGGAAAATCTCCTTTCCCTGGCCGTACTTGTTGTTAAAGCGGCGGGCGATCGTTCTGCTTATCTCCAAGTGCGGAAGCTGGTCCTTTCCGACCGGAACGATGTTTGCCTTGCAAAAAAGGATGTCGCAGGCTTGGTGGACGGGATAGGTGTACATTCCCTCGTTGACGCCTTGCTTAAAGCCGCCTGAGTCCTTGGCCTTTTGGATTTCGTCTTTTACAGTGGGATTGCGGGCCAGTTCCGAATTGCTTACAAGCGTAAGGAACGGCAGCATAAGCTGGTTTTCTTCGGGAACGTATGAGTGCGGAAAAATCACGACGTCCTTTCCGGGCTTGATTCCGGCAGCAAGGTAGTCGATGACCAGCTGCTTTGTGTTTTGCGAAATCTGGTCGTAGGCGTCGTGGTCGGTCAAGACCTGGTAGTCGGCGACCAATATCATAACCGGAACGCCAAGGTTTTGCAGGCGCACGCGGTTTTGAAGGGAGCCAAAATAGTGGCCGATGTGAAGCTGGCCTGTGGGCCTGTCGCCGGTAAGGACGCGGTATTTTTTTGGATTAACCTTAATGTCCGCCTCAATCTCGCGGCTTTTTTTAAGCGCGGCCTCGTAAGTTCCGCTCAAGTCAGAATATTCAATCTCGTCTTTTGCCATTTTTGTTTCCTAAAAGTTTTTTTATATAATACTTTATATAGATTTTTTTTTCAATATGGACTATACTTGAATATAAGGACAAATATATTGTTTAACCGACAAAAACGCTCCCAGACGCGGCTTCGTCTTGGCGGAACCGCTAGCTAGCGTCGCTACACGCTGTTTGCGTTTGTAACTATTGACTTCGCCGCTAGACGCGGCGGCGCAAACAGAGTGTTTCCGCAAGACGCCCCGCTCCTTCGCGCGTTTTTTATCGCTTGAAAAATGGTTATCCTGTTGTCATGCAAGAATATGAAAATTGACAACGCAAGGCTGGCGTAATTATATGACTAAAATAGATTTTAAAAATTGGCTCGACTCGTTCTTGAACTTTGAAAAGCTTCCGGCCAAAGACATTTTTTGGCTGGACACGATAGAATGGCTTTGCGGCAAGTTCAACAATCCGCAAGAAAGCGCTCCCTGCGTCCACGTTGCCGGAAGCAAGGGAAAGGGCTCGGTGTCAAGAATGGTCAGCTCCATCTTGACCGCAAGCGGAAAAAAAACCGGACTCTACACTTCCCCCCACATAAAGGACTTTTACGAGCGCGTTTCTATTAACGGCGCCTTGATGGACAAGGCTTTGTACGAGTCTTGCGCGCTCGAATTGCAAAAAAAAGTCGACGCGCTAAAAAACGGCGCGCTTCCTTCAAACCGGCAAATCACTTGGTTTGAGCTTGTGACTGTCTACGCCTTTTTGTGCTTTAGGGCGGCAAAGACAGACGCGAATGTTTTTGAAGTGGGCTTGGGAGGCCGCTTGGACGCGACAAACATCGTCCGTCCAAAAATCGCCGTCATAAACACAATCGAGCTTGAGCACACGGAATTTTTGGGCGACACGCTGGAAAAAATCGCCGCCGAAAAAGCGGGCATCATAAAAGAAAACACGCCTGTCCTTTGCGCCGAGCCGACAAGCCCAGGAGTCCGCGCCGCCTTTGAAGAAGCCGCCCGCAAAAAATACGCGAGCCTCTATTTTGCCGACGAGCTTTGCGACGCCCTGGAATATTCCTACGAGAAATCGTCGCAAGGCCAAAACGCGGCGGCCGCAAACGATTCAGGCCGTGAAAGCGCCCGATACTTTATGAACGTCGAGATGCGCTCGCCGCTCTTTAGCCGGCCGTTAAAGGCTCGCCTTAGCCTTTTGGGAAAAGTTCAGGCCCACAACGCCTTCCTGGCCGCGGCCGCCGTCCGCCTCGCCTTTCCGGAAATCTCGGAAGACACAATCGAGCGCGGCCTTGAGGCTGCAACCCTTCCCGCGCGCTTTCAAACAATCGCGCTTGCCTCCGATCGCGGCGCGCCAAACAAGCGCGGCCTTTTGGTCTTGGACGGAGCGCATACAGTGAACTCAATCGCTGGAACTATGGAAACCTTTAACGCGCTTTTCTCGGATGACGCGCGGACAAAGCGCCTTTTGTTCGCCTGCGCCGCCGACAAGGACGTTGTCCATATAGCGCCGCTTTTTAAGGGAAAGGACGGCCGCTCGCTTTTTGAAAAAATCACGATTACAAAGCTAAATTCGGCAAAGCAAAGCGACCCGCAAAAAGCGGCCGCCGCCTTTAAGGAAGCCGGCTTGGAATGCGATTTAAACGAAGACTACGAGGCGGCCATCCTTAGCGCGGTTGAGGCCGCCAAGCGCGACGGGGCGGTATTGCTTGCCACCGGAAGCTTTTATTTGGCCGCGGAAATCTTATCAAACGACGAAGTAAGCCGCGCTACTTTACCAACACCCTTTCCACCCGCTTTCCGACGCAAGTTAAAATCTCGTAGCTAATCGTTCCCGCGGCGGCGGCCAAATCGTCGGCGGTCAAAAGGGCGCCGCTTTCCTTGGGGCCAAAAACAACGGCGCGGTCAAAGCGCTTGATTCCCTTGGCGCTTCCTAGGTCAACCATGCACTGGTCCATGCAAATGCGGCCGCGGACAGGATAAAGCTTTCCGCCAACGCTAACCTTTAAACTTCCGGCTTGGCGGCGCAAAAGGCCGTCCGCGTAGCCGATTGGAAGCACGCCAATCGTCGTGTCCTTTGTCGCGGTCCACGTGGAGCCGTAGGAAACGCCCATGCCTTTTTTAAAAGGCCGCAGCGCGCTGATTCCTGTGACAAGCGCCATGACGGGCTTAACGACAAGCGGCGTTTTTTTTGCGCGCAAGTATTTTTCGGTAATCTTGTCGGGATAGTAGCCGTACAAAATTATTCCGGGCCTGACCATGTCAAACTGCCATTCAGGCTTGTCCATAAGCGCGGCGCTTGCGGAAGCGTGGACGATTCCGGGCTTGATTCCGGCGGCCTTGACCGACTCGACTGCGGCGGCAAAGGCGTCGCGCTGCTTTTTGGCGTAGGAGCGGTCGCGCGCGCTAGTTCCGTCGGCGCTGGCAAAGTGCGTGCACATTCCGCCCAAGCATAGGAATTTAGAAGACGATATTCTTTTTGCCAAAGCCGCCGCGTCCTCCGGCAAGCAGCCGACTCGGCCCATTCCGCTGTCAACGGCCAAGTGGACTGCGAACTTTTTGGCCGCCGCGTTTTTGGTCAGTTTAGCGTTTCCCGCGCTCTTGGCCTTGAAAGCCTTTTGGACCGCGCGCTCTAAAAAGCCTATGTATTCCTCGTCGCCTACAAAGGGCGTGATCTTGTATTTCACCAAGTCCGCCATCTCAGACGGAGAGCAGTAGCTTAAAAGCA
>DGRX01000019.1 GCA_002391235.1 Treponema sp. UBA4377 | reverse complement strand
ATGCCTACGCGGGGAACAATCCTGTTTCTTAGTCTAGTTCTTTGCTTCTGTTCCATCATCTACCACAAAAGCGCAAAATGCGCTAAAATGCGCTTATGGTTACAAACGACACTGGGATTGTATGGTTCAAGCATAAAATAATGGAAGAGGTTTGCCGCCTTGCGTGGGAAGGCAAGCTGGACCAAGAGGAAAAGGACAAGCTGGTTTACAAAATGGTTCCCGGACCAAAGTCCGAGTATTGCTGCGTTTACAAGGAGCGCGAGATTGTCCGCCAGCGAATCCGCCTTGCCTGCGCCGAATGCCCTTCCGACATGCCGCCTAGCCAAAACGTGGTCCAAGTGATAAACGCGGCCTGCGACGACTGCCCGATTTCGGCGTATTCAGTCACCGACAACTGCCGCTTTTGCATGGGGCGTCCCTGCCTTAGCGCCTGCCATTTTAACGCGATCGCGCCCGGCGAAGTCAGGATGCACATCGATTCCGCCAAATGCAAGGAATGCGGCCTTTGCGCCAAATCCTGCCCCTACGGCGCCATAGTCCATTTGGAGCGGCCCTGCAAAAAAGCCTGTCCTGTCGGAGCGATTACCTACGACGACTGGGGCTACTGCAAAATCAACGAAGAAAAATGCGTCCAGTGCGGCCACTGCATCCACAACTGCCCCTTTGGCGCCATCGGATCCAAGACATACTTGGCCGACATAATCCAAGACATCAAGGCCGGAAAAGAAGTCGTCGCGATGTGCGCCCCGGCCACTGAAGGCCAGTTTGGCGACAAGGTGAACATGGCTTCGATAAAAAAGACTTTGCTGAAGCTGGGCTTTAGCGACATGGTGGAAGTGGGCCTTGGCGGCGACATGACGGCGGCCTTTGAGTCCAAGGAATGGTCGGAAGCGCTCTCCGAGGGCCGAAAGATGACCACTTCCTGTTGCCCGGCCTTCATCAACTTGCTTAGGCAAAATTATCCCGAGCAGTACCATAACAACAAGTCCGAGACTGTCTCGCCGATGTGTGCGGTTTCGCGCTACTTAAAATACACAAGGCCCGGCTGCGTGACGGTTTTCATCGGCCCCTGCATCGCAAAAAAATCCGAGGCCAACGACAAGTCGATTCCCGACAACGCCGACTACGTTATGACTTACGGCGAGCTTCGCGCGATGATGCGGTCAAGGGACTTGGACTTTGAGGAGGCCGATGCCGGCTACCAGGAGGCGTCAGTTTGGGGAAAGAGATTCGCGTCCAGCGGAGGAGTGGCCAACGCGGTTTTGGAATGCATGAAGGAGCGCGGCGAGGACGTTGAGGAAATCAAGCTTTTGCGCTGCGCGGGCGGCGACGAATGCAAGAAGGCTTTGACCCAGCTAAAGGCCGGCGTGTTGAAGGAAGACTTTATAGAAGGAATGATTTGCCCGGGCGGCTGCGTCGGAGGGCCTTCCCGCCACAAGACTGAGGCCGAAATTTCGAGAGCCCGCGAGACGCTTTTAAAGAGCGCGGACGGGCGAAAGGTTTTGGAAAATTTGAAAAGCTATCCGATGGACAAGTTTTCGATGAAGCGCGACGGGCGAATGGACTAGAAAAATTGCCTAGACTTTGATATAATAGAAAGATATGAACATCGCGCTCTTTACAGACTCTTACCTTCCCACAAAAAGCGGAATTGTCACCGTTGTGTTGCAGCATAGAAAAATTCTTGAGGATATGGGCCACCATGTTGTCGTCGTCACCGTCAACACAAAGGAAGAGGAAAAAGCCTTGGCCGAGCGCGACAAGGACGAAAACATTTTGCGCGTCCGCTCCGTCCGCGGTGAATGGTTCGGCCTTCCTGACCAGTACGTAGGCTTTCCGCACGAAAAGAAAATTCTGAAATTTTTGGTAAAGCACAACGTTCAGCTGATACACTCGCACACAGAGTTTTTTGTGGCGCACGCGGCAAAGCTTTCCGGAAAAAAATTGCATATACCTGTAATCGCAACTACGCACACTCTTTGGGAAGACTTTTACAAGTATTATCTTTTGGGCGGAAGGTTGATTCCTGTCCGCTTGATTAGAAGAATCGTAAAGCGCTTGTACAAAAAATTCTACGCCTTGATAAACGTTTCGCAAAAGGCGCGCGACTACTTTAAGATGCCATTCATGCTGCCAAACACGCCGTCGGCGATAATTCCAAACGCGCTTGACTCCGACTCGTTTTTGCAATGCTCGATTTCGGAAAAGGAAATTCAAGCCGTGCGAAAACAGTGGGGAATCAAAAAAGACGACATCGTCTTTTTGTTTTTGGGCCGCGTTGTCGAAGAAAAGCGCGTTGAGGAATTGCTTGACATTTGCATGCGCGTCATTCAAAAAAACGCAAAGATAAAAATTTTGTTTGTCGGAGCGGGGCCAGCCGTCCAAGCGTTGGAAAAAAAGTCGCGCGACGTCAGCGACCGGATTATTTTTACAGGCTACGTTCCGTGGACAGAAGTCCATTCCTACTACCAATTGGGCGACGTTTTCATCACGGCTTCTTTGTCAGAGATGCACTCGATGACGATTTTGGAAGCCTTGCAGTCGGGGCTTCCGATTGTCGCGCGACGGGACACTAGCTTTAGCGACACGATTTTTGAAGGAAAGAACGGCTACATGGCCGACACTGACGAAGAAATGGACCAATACATTTTGGAGCTTGCCGCGGACGCAAAGAAGCGCGCCGCTTTTGGCGACTACAGCAAAAAAGTGGCCAAAGGATTTTCGCTTGAAGTTTACGGAAAGCGAACGGTGGCCTTTTACCAAAAGGTTTTGGACACTTTCCCAGAAAAAATCACCGACGAAGACTTGAAGGCCGCCGTTGACAGCGTCTGCCTTGATTAGCGGCATAACGGCATTATATGACGAAGGAGCGAATTATGGAAAAACTTGGAATCATCGGCGCGATGGAAGTGGAGAACAAAATCATTCTCGACGCGCTTAAAGCCGAAGGAAATGTTAAGGAAACAAAAGCCGGCGGAACTGTTTATTACGAAGGCTCGATTGGCGGAATGCGAATTGTTTTGGCCAGAAGCGGAGTCGGAAAAGTCAACGCGGCCCTTTGCGCTCAAAGAATGATTTTGCAGTTTGGCGCGGACTTTATCGTAAACTCTGGAATCGCCGGCGCGATTGGAACGGGCCTTGGCGTTTTGGACGTGGTTCTTTCCAGCGACGCGGTTTATCACGACATGGACGCGAGCGCTTGGGGCTACAAGGTGGGCCAGGTTCCGCAAATGGACATCTATTCTTTTGAGGCTGACAAAAAAATGGTTGAGGCGATTCAAAATATTTTTCCGACTTTGCCGGAAGCCAAGGGCCACAAGCTTGCGGTTGGCCGCGTCGCGTCCGGCGACCAATTCATCGCGGACAAGGAGTTAAAGGCCCGCATCGTTCAAAACGTAAATCCCCTTTGCGTTGAGATGGAAGGGGCGGCAGTCGCGCACGCTTGCGCTTTGAGCGGCGTTCCATTTGTGATAATAAGAACGCTAAGCGACATGGCCGACGACAATGAGGAAACGACATACACTTTTAACGAGGAGACCGCCGCGCATTTGAGCGGCGCGATTATGCTTGCGATTGTGCGCGCGCGGTCAGCGGCATTATAAGGAGGACAGAAATGAGCGAGGAGACGCAAAAAGGAGCTTTTGAAAGTTCTGCGGACGATTTGGACGAATTGTATCTTTACGAAGCCTACCGCGAAGGCGTGCACAGACTCCATTCAAGCGAATATCTTTTTGACTTTAAGACAGGAAAGTACCACGCCTTTAGCGTAGCCCGCACGACTCCAGGATTTTGGGAGAACGACGGAAAAATTTCCGACGCGCTTCCGGTGTTTCTTTCAAAGTTTGACAACGAAGATCCTTACAGGGCTTTGGTTCAAAAGCATTTGGACAGTGAATGGCTTAAGGAAACCTTGGCGGATGGCCATTTGGAAGAGTTTGACTACTGCCGAAAGATTGACGGCGTTGACCGCTGGTTTAGAATGGCCTTGACCGCCGTTTGCATGCAGCCTGGCGAAGAGGTTCGCTTTGTCGTGATCGCGACAACCGACATCACGGACCTTATCAGCGAGCGCGAAAAGATGAGCGAAGAGCTTACGATAACAAACGCCCGCCTTAAACGCGAGATGTCGATTTTGCGCGCCTTTAAGAACATTTACTTCCTTTCTTTTTCGATTGACATCAATTCCGAATTGGCGCACATCATCGAGGCTCCGGAAGACTACAAGGACTTTGTCGAAAAGGTGAACGGAGACTTGCGCCAAACTATCCAGATGATGTCGCAAAGTTTGGTCGCGCCGGAATACGCCGAAAGCTACGCAAAGTTTTTGGAACCCCGCGACATCGACAAGCGCCTGCCAAATTCCAATTTGCTGACTTATGACTTTTTCACAAAGACCGGAATGTGGTGCCGTTGCCATTTGATTGTCGTTTCAAAAGACAGAAACAATAAAATTGAGCTTATGATTTGCGCGACTCAAAACATTACAGAAGAAAAGGAAAAGGAAATTCGCCTTAAGCAAGCTTTGGCTGAGGCGAACGAAAAAAGATAATTATGGTTATTTCATCTATCGACTTAAAAGACGGACACGTCGTTCAGCTAAAGAACGGAAAGGATTTGGTCTTGCAGCGCGACGACGCGGACGCGCTTATCAATGACTTTAATTTTTACGGAGACGTCGCGGTCATCGACCTTGACGCCGCGATGGGCCACACTGACCTTAAGGGCAACACGGTCAATACGCCGCTCTTAAAAAGCCTTTTGCGAAAGGGCAACGTCAGGACCGGCGGCGGCGTTCGCAGCGTAAAGCGCGCGAGGGAATTGATCAGTCTTGGCGCCGAAAAAGTGATCGTCGGAAGCGCCGCTTTTAACAAAGACGCAAAGGGCCAGGACGACATTCTCAACAAAGAATTTTTGCAAGAGCTTTGCGGCGCGATCGGAAAGCAGCGTGTCATAATTTCGGTGGACAGCGTAAACGGAAAGATTGCCGTTCACGGCTGGAAAGAAACGCTCGACATACCTTTAGTCGCCGCCGCCAAAGCCGCCGAACAATATTGCTCGGAGCTTTTGTGGACTTGCGTTGAAAAAGAAGGCTGCATGCAGGGAACGGACATGCAGGCCGCCAAGGAATTGCGCGAGGCCGTTAAATGCAAGGTTGTCGTTGCCGGCGGCGTTTCAACCGTTCAAGAAATCGCGGAATTGGAAAAGCTTGGCTGCGACGTTCAGCTTGGGATGGCTCTTTACACCAACAAGGTTTCGCTAAAGGATTCCTTTATGGAATGCCTTGATTGGGAAAAAGTCGGCGGAATGGTTCCGGTAATCGCGCAAAGCGTCAACGGCCAAGTCTTGATGATGGGCTACGCAAACCGCGAGGCCTTTGAAAAAACATTCGCCACAAAAAAACTCACATTCTGGAGCCGCACCCGCAACGTTCTGTGGACCAAGGGCGAAACGAGCGGCCACTTTTTGGAAGTCCAAAAATTGCGCGTAGACTGCGACCGCGACACGGTTTTGGCGACCGTCATTCCGCACGGAGGCGTTTGCCATACGGGAAGCTTTTCTTGCTTTGGAGCGGAAGCCGACGAAGCCTCCAGCCTTGAGCGCTTGTACCAAACGATCAGCGAGCGCTTCGCCAATCCCAAGCCCGGCTCTTACACCGCGACGCTTGACGACAAACGCGTCCGCGAAAAGGTCATGGAAGAAGCCGGCGAGTTGTGCGAGGCGCCAGACCGCGACGAGGCGATTTGGGAAGCCGCCGATTTGCTTTACTTTGTCAGCGTCTTGATGTACAAGGAAAAAGTTTCTTGGAAGGACGTGTTGGATGAGTTGGATCGCCGCCACAAGGAAAAATAAAATAAAAAAACTCCCGGTTGTGGCTGGCGAAACCGCTAGATTATCTCGTTTCCGTTGGAAACGAGGCCTCTAAAGGTATTGCAGTCGCGCATACGCGCTCCGCACGGCTCGTCGCTCTTGAGGTTAGCCTAGGCAAAATGATTGCCAGCGCTCGAGAGAGCGCAGTTGAATAAATTTCCTATAGCAAAACGGCGGGCTTGCCCGACGTAGTGTTTTCGCCAGCCGCACCGCTCCCTCGCGTTTTTTTCATTCTACATTTATTTGTCGTTTAAATGCGAATCGAGATTTCGCCGCTGGAAAGAGCGCGCTCGCTTCCGTCGTTTAGGCGGACAAGCAGGCGCGCTTTTTTGTCGATTCCTAAAACTGTCGCGCTGTAGGCGGAATTTTCGTCGCCGATTACTGGAATAACCGTTATTGTTTTTCCTACGATAAATGAAAGCGCGGCGTATTCGTCAAGGGCGGCGCGGATTTTTGAAGCGTCGCCGAGGATGTCAAAAAGCTTTTGGCTTACGTCGCGCGCCAAGTCCAAGCGAATGTCGCCGGCCTGATTTTTGGCTTCCTCGCGATTGTTGGAGGCGCCAAAAGTGTCGGGCAGGACCGAGCCCGCGCGGCCTGCAATCTCCGCCGGGAAATCGTTTGGATAAATGTTTATTCCAATTCCGATTGCCGCCGCGTCGATTTTTCCGTTCGGGCCTAGGTGGCCTTCCGCCAATATGCCGCAAACTTTTTTGCCAGACACGTAAACGTCGTTGACCCATTTTATTTTTGCGTCCGCTCCAAAAAATTCTTTTAGCGAGCGGCAAACTGCCACGGCGGCGCTTGCGGTCAACAGCGCGGGCTCTTGGATTTCTTTTTGAGGGGCGTAAATCGCGGTAAAGTAAACGCCGGTCTTGGCGGGAGAATAGAAGGCTCGCTTTAGGCGGCCGCGGCCTGAACTTTGTTCGTCGGCGGCAAGGACGGTTTGGTCAAGGCCGCTCAAGGCGGCCGCGCCTTTTTGGCCGGCACTTCCAAGCAGGCGCAGGGCCTCCGCGTTTGTTGAATCGATTTTTTTTAAGTGAATGAAGTTCATGGCGTTTTTACGCCGCGGCCGCTTTTATGTCTTGCAAGTCCTTGACTCGGGCGGCTAGGCGCTCATTTTTTTCCAAGCAGGGAAAAGCCGGTTGCGTCTGCGGTGAAAATAATTCCGTTTCCGTCTTTTGAAAAGCAGGCAAGGTTGTTTATCGCTTCTATAATTTGGGCTGTTTTTTCGGTTGGGGCTAAAATTATGAGCATTTCTTTTTCAGGAACGATTTCCACTCCAAAAAATTTTGCGTCGCCCTCTTTTGCTGTTCCGCGTCCGTTAAGCACAGTGCCTCCGCTAGCTCCGGCTTTTCTTGCGGCGGCCATTGCGTCTTCGGCATAGCCCTTGTTCATGATGATATTGATCATTTGGAATTTTTCATTTGACATGGATTTTTCCTCCGCAGAAAGATTGTTTTTGCTTCCGCTTTTTATAAAGCATGGAACATTCAACGAAAATATTACTCCGCGATGTTGGCTTCGATTTTGACATTCGTCTTGAATCGCTTGTCGGACGGATTGTTCGGCGGATTCAGGCACGATGGTTAAGAGAATGTCTTTTGGAGTGTCTCCAAAGCCCAAGATTGAAAGGAGGCTGTTGCTTGAACTGCCTGTGGCTGGCAAAATTGTTCCTCCTGGGGAACCGGCTTTTTTTGCCGCTTGCCAAACGCTTTGAGTTTTTTCAACAGGGATGACGCTTATAATTTCTTTAAACATTACTTTGCCTCCTTGGAAGCGGCGCTCTTTTTTTGAGCTTGCTTGGCCTTGTAAATTATTCCCATTATTTGAATCGCGCTTAATGGCATCATGGCCACAAGAGCGATTACGCCAAAAGAGTCGGCCGGGTTTGTCGCGGCCGCGCCAATCGTGAAGGAAAGAATGAATGTGGAAGTAAGAGGGCCTGACGCGACTCCGCCTGAGTCAAAGGCGATTCCAGTCCAAAGGGACGGACAAAAAATCATCAGCGACATGCTGAGCGAATATCCGATTATTAAAATCCATTTGATGTTAAAGTTAAAGACATTTGCCAGCAATGAAATCGCTATGGCGATTGCCGTTCCCGCTGAAAGAAAAACTAATAGAGCCTTGCGTTTTATCGTTCCGCCTGAAACTTGTTCCACCTGTTCGCTCAAAACCCAAACCGCCGGTTCCGCGCAAACGATGACCGCGCCAAAAGCCACTCCTGTCAAAATCAATAGCAAAAGCCAAGCGCCTCCGCTTTGCATCGCTAAGTTTCCAAGAGTTTTTCCAAGCTCTTGGCCGGCGTCGCTAAAACCTCCGTTCACGCCTGTCAAAAAAATCGAAAGCCCGGCGTAGGCGTAAACAAAGCCGATGATAATGCGGATCGCTTGGCGGGCGCTCATCCTTAAAAGCGTCACTTGGAATATTATGAACAAGACAAAAAGCGGAGCGATTGCAAAAAGCGATTCCCGCAAAAAAATCGGAAGGACATTTATAAAGGGGACGAATGTTTGGGCAAAAAATCCGCTTGCGGACAATGCGTCTAGTTGGGTTTGCGCGATTTCTTGCGAAAGGTTTTGTGGCGCTCGCAAAAAGATTGAGTAGGCCAAGACGGCCATTACAGGGCCTATGCTTGCCGTTCCTGTAAGTCCAAAGGACGAGTCGTTTTGCTTTGACGAGCGAACTGCCGAAACGCCCAAGCCTAAGGACATTATAAATGGAACTGTCATTGGGCCTGTTGTGGCTCCGCCTGAGTCAAAGGCGATTGGCCAAAAGTTTTGCGGGGCGAAGAAGGCCAGCGCAAATAGCAAGGTGTAAAAGGCAAAGAAAAAAATCTTGATTGGAAAATTTAGGATGGTTCGCAGCAAGCCTAAAAGTAAAAAGATTCCTACGCCGCCAGCGATGGCGAAGGTAAAGACCAACTTGTTCACATAAGGAAAGATTTCTTTAACTTGGTCGGCAAAAACTTGTATGTCCGGCTCGGCGGCCGTCACGATAAAACCGATTGCAAAGGCGCAAGACAAGAGGAGCGTCAAATTCTTTTTAGCCAGCAAAGACGCTCCGCAACGTTCGCCCATGGGCTCTATTCCTATTCCAACGCCCATCAAAAATATTGTCAAGCCAAAAATCAATATCAAGCCGCCAAGCGCAAATCTGGTCAGCAAAGTTTTTTCCAATGGAACGACTGTCAGCCCCAGCGCGAGAACGATTGCAATGACAGGAAAGACCGATTTTGCGGTTTCCTTGAATTTTGCGGCTATGTCCATTGAATTATCTTATTGTATTTCAGGCGTTTGCGCAAGCGCCGCGCTGTTTGAAAAAACGACAAAGGCTTCCTTGTCCGCCGCCTTTCGCTTGTAGCGATAAGAATGCGACAGCCAATCGGAAGCCTTTTTTTATGCGCAATTTAACTTTGCGGTCAGTCTGCTTTATTCAACTGTTTTGTCTACGATTTGGGCCTCTGGAGCGTTGTTTTTGATTGACTCGATGCCGTTTTTGACGCTTTGTTTTGTGGTGTAGCCTTCGCCGCTTGCAATGATTTCTCCGTTTGAAGCCTTTAGGCGGTAGCGGAATTCACCGGCTTTGTCCTTGTAGATTTCAAATTTTGGATTTGCGATTGTTTTATAGCCTTCCAAAGTTTGGTCTTCAATTTCTGCGACAGAGTTTTTGCGAACGCTCTCAATGCCGTTTTCCGCGCCTGCTTTTGACTCATAAACTTCTGAAGTTGCGATGATTTCGCCGTTTCCTGCAACCAAATTAAATTTAAAGCCGTTCTTTGCTTTGTCGATAATGAATTTTCCAGCCATGTAAGCCTCCTTGTAAAATGATGTACTTGGTATGATATTGTATGCTTGACGGTTTGTCAAGTTTTTTTAGAACTTGACAAACAGAAGACGCTCGGATTATAATATCTATGCTTTTTTAATTATGGAGGTGTGTATGACATCAATGAACAAAGAGATTAAGGAAATTCTTTCTCGCGTCGATGCGGCCGTAAAGGATTTGGAGAATATTGAAGATTCTAAAATTGACATTTTTGAAGATTTGGGTGTTTTGATTTCTGACGTGGCGCAGGTCCTTTTTGCAAAGAGCAACAAGACAAAAGAACTCGAAAAGAAAGACGCAATCAACACAATTGTCGCTGTCCTTTCAAAAGTTGTAAATCTATAAGAGCGATCTTCTTAAGTTCCGTGCTTTTGTCGCTCTACAAAGATGATAGCGCAGGCGATGGCGAATAGAGGCGATAAGTTGGACAGAACGAAGGAAATAATAAAAACAAGCGTTATAGGAATAGCGGCCAACATAGCCTTGGCTTCCTTGAAGCTGGGCGTTGGCCTTAGTTCTGGTTCAACGTCTATAACGCTTGACGCTGTTAATAACTTAACTGACGCATTGGCTCCTCTGATAACGATTATCGGTGTAAAGATGTCGGCTAAAGATCCTAACAGGCGGCATCCTTATGGGTATGGCAGAATAGAGTGTCTTTCCACTATGGCCATAGGAATGGTTATCAGTTGTACGGGGTTGTTTTCGATAGTTGAATCGATCAAAAAGGTTGTTCATCCCGCGGTTCCAAATTACAGCGCTCTTGCGCTTGTAATAATAGGTGTGACCGTTGCCGCGCGCATGATTCTTGGTCTATACACAATAAAAGCGGGAAAAAAACTTGAGTCAGAGTCTCTTGTCGCTTCTGGAAAAGACGCGCTAAATGATTCTTTCATTTCAATTTCAACTATTGTGGTAGCCGTTGTCTTTATTTTAACAGGACTCAATGTAGAAGCTTTTTTAGGCCTGGTGTTTTCCATACTAATCCTTAAAGCGGGTTTGGAAACGCTTGATGTCACGGTCAGCAAAATTTTGGGCGAACGTGTTCCTGTAAAATTGTCAAAGGCTGTAAAAGAATCAATCAAAACGTTTCCAGAAGTTGACGGCGTATATTGCCTTGTCATACACGATTATGGAAGAGATCGGCTTTTGGGATCCGCGCACATTGAGGTCCCCGAGTCGTTGACGGCTTTGTATCTTGACTCGCTTGAACGGAGCATCGCCCAAAAAGTCTTGCAGGACACAGGAGTCAATCTTTCGGGAATAACGGTGTATGCGACAAACGGCAGAAGCCAAGAGGCGGCAAGTGACAAAAACAAAGTAAAAAGCGTTCTTTCCGAATATAAAGACGTCTTGCAGATGCATGGCTTTTATAAGGACAAGGTTGACATGGTTGTCAAGTTTGACATAGTGGTTGACTTTGACGCTCAAAATAAAAAGGCGCTGCGCGACGAGATTGCGCAAAGGGTCAAAAAACTCTTTCCAGAATATGACGTTTCCATCACTGTGGACTACGATTATTCTGAATGACGAGGAGAAAAAAATGAAATCAGAAGTTTTTAAACTTTCAAAAGATATAAGTTCGCTGACGGCCTTGCTGACAGAAACAAAGGACGCGGCGGAGCGCGCGAATCTTGATAAAAAGGAAGCGACGCGCCTTTCCCTGCTTGCGGAAGAGCTTGTTGGAATGTTGCCTGAATTGCTTGGATTTTCCGACGGATTTTTTTGGATTGAAAGCGAAGGAAAAAAGTTTGAGCTTCATGTTTCGCTTTGTCCCAATGAATTTCTTAATGCGGAAAAACGCAAGAAACTTATATCCGTTTCTTCCGACGGAAAAAATTCGGCGGCTGTCGGAGTTATGGCAAAAATAAAGCTTGCCGCGCAATTTATGCTTGCCGATTACCAGCAGGGCAGAATGAAAATTCCAGCCATATATGACGAGGTTTTAAAAGATGACAAAGACACATCGTCGGTTGTATGGTCATTGAATGATTATCAAGACAAGGCGCGCAAAGAAAAAGGGGAACAGTGGGACGAACTTGAAAAATCAATAATTTCCAACATCGCCGACAATGTGCTTGTCAATCTTCAGGGCGACAAAGTTGAAATCATTGTAAAAAAAGACTTTAAGCAATCCCGTTAATCTGAAGTTGAGTTCAAGAAGGCTGTAGAATTTTCCCTTGCTTTGATTTGCGCGTAAAATTCCCTTGAAAATTTTGAAAAAGCGCGCTAGCATTGACTTGTGGCAGTCCTTTATATTGTTGGAACGCCTATAGGCAACTTGGGCGACATAACTATGCGAGCGTTGGAAACTTTCCGTTCCGTTGACTTGGTGGCGGCGGAAGACACGCGGCATACGTTGGAACTGCTGACGCACTTTGAGATACGAAAGCCGATGCTTTCTTGCCGGGCCCAAAACGAGGACGTCGCGGCCGGCAAAATCATAGAGGCGTTAAAAAAAGGCCAGAACGTGGCCTACGCCAGCGACGCGGGAACGCCGGGAATCAGCGACCCAGGCTCGGTTTTGGCCTACATGGTCAGGCAGGCCGGCTTTGCGGTTGTTCCGATACCGGGCCCCAGCGCCTTTGCGACTTTGGTCAGCGTGGCCGGGCCTGGCGGAAAGACTTTGGTTTTTGAAGGCTTTCTTTCGCCAAGCCCCGGAAAGCGGCGCAAGCGTTTGCGGGAGCTTTTGGAGGCGCAAAAGGCCTTTGTTTTGTACGAATCGCCGTTCAGAATTGTAAAATTGTTGGCGGATATTGCCGATATTGACAGTGAGCGGAGAGTTGTTGTCGGCCGCGAGCTTACCAAGCTCCACGAGGAGATTGTGGACGGCCCGGCGGCTCAGGTAAGGGACGATTTTGCGGCGAGGCAGTCCATAAAGGGCGAATTTGCCGTTTTTGTCGCCGGAATTTTAGGGAAGGGAAGGCCGTCGGACGACGAGTGATAGCGAAAGCGCTTTTTACTGTTTTTTCTGCAAAAAAACAAGAAATTTTGCTAAACTTGCCGCTGGAAAAGGCCGATAATTTTAGTAAGAAGGCTTAAAACGCCCCCAAAAGGGCTTTTTTAAGGCAACCATAAAATTGTTAGAGGTGCAATATGAGAATAGATCAAATTGGAGGAATCAATCCTCTCAACAACGTTCAGAACACAAAGCGAACGCAGAACGCCGGCAGCGTAAAATCGGCTCCCGACTCAATTTCTGTATCCGCTGAAGCCAAGGAGATGGCCGAAGCCTACTACCTCAAAGGCATCGCCGACGAGACTCCTGACGTTCGCGCTGATTTGGTTGCCCAAATCAAAGAAAAGATTAAGGACGCCAATTATCTCAATCCGCAGACAATTAGCGCCACAGCCGACCGAATCATGCAGGCTTACGGAATATAATCCAAAAGCCTAAGGCTTTAGACTGAATTTGATAATTAAGGCGGAATTTGCGTTCCGCCTTTTTTTATAGATTGTCGGGTTGCGCTCGGCAATGACAGGAACGGGAAAAATGGCAGATTTTATATTTAAAGTTTCGCCCAACATCGTTTTGGGCTCGTATTCGCTTAGCCGCCTTGGCCAGTTTGCCGGCGAAATTGGAAAAAAATTCATGGTCATTCTTGACCCGATGCTTCGCG
Organism: Treponema sp. UBA4377; assembly: GCA_002391235.1. Lineage (GTDB taxonomy): Bacteria > Spirochaetota > Spirochaetia > Treponematales > Treponemataceae > Treponema_D. The sequence goes on along the minus strand of DGRX01000019.1, from coordinate 89,651 downwards.
AGGTTGGAATCGCCGAAAAAGTCACAAAGTCTTTGGACGACCACAGCATAGAATATTTTGTCTTTGAGGAATTGAGCGACGGCGCCGCCACAAAAACAATCGAGCAAGCCTTGACTTTGGCCCGCCAGGCCCATGTTCACGGAGTCATCGGAATCGGCGGAAACAAGGTGCTTAACGTTTCAAAAGCGGTTTGCGCCCTTTACTACGAAAGCCACGACTTGTACGAATTTGTCGAGGGCGCCGTTCCCGGAGTCGCGCCGCTTCCCTTGATTTGCGTTCCGACTACAATCAGAAGCCCCTACTTGTTCTCAACATTTACGCCGGTCGTGGACTCGCGCTCAAAGTCTACAAAAATCATCAAAAGCAAAAACTCAATTTGCAAGCTGGCGGTCTTTGACACAAACTTGACTGTCTCGCTTACCGAAAACCAAATCGCTTCGATGGCGCTTGAAGTTTTGTGCCTGGCCACCGAGGCCTACCTTTCTCCGCGCGCGTCCTTCTTTAGCGACATGGTTGCCGAAAAAGCGGTGGAGCTTACAGGCTACGGCCGCGACGGCGCTCCAAGCTTGATGATCACTACGCCCAGCGAAGTTTTGCTTAGCCAGGGCGGCTGCATGGCGGGCTTGGCTTCTTCAATAGCCTCGCAGGGAGCGGCTACGCTTTTGGCTTTGAGCATCAACACAAAGTTCAAGATTTCGCAATCACTTGTAACGGCGATTTTGTTCCCCTATATTATAGAAGACCACGCCAAGTTCAAGGGCGAGCGCATCGCCCGCCTTGCAAAGATTTTGCGCGCCGCTCCGGAAACCGCCACGGTGGAAGAAGCATGCGCGGCCTACGCCGAAAACATCCGCGAGCGAATCGCCAAGGCGAACCTTCCGGCGCGCCTTAAGGACTTGTCGCTTAGCGTGGACGAGTTGACCTTGGCCGCCGAAGACGCAGGACAATTGGACATGGTCAACTACCTTCCGCGCAGCATGACAAGCGACGACTTGTTTGACCTAATCAAGCTGGCATATTAGCTTGTAAAGCGGCGCGACCTCAACTCGGACAAAGTCGCAGGCGGCGCCGTTTGTAAAGCTGGGCCGGTCTTGCAAGTAAATTTTTTCGCCTTCCTTTAATTCTTGGATTTCCAACTCGTATTGGCCTGGCTCAAAGCGCCGCGCCGCAATTTGCCAGGGAACGCTGTTTCCGCAGAACAAGTTGTCGGCGACAAGGCGGCCGTCTTTGTAAAGGCGCGCGTAGGAGCCCTTGTAATAAATGTCGATGAGCGCGTCGTCAAGCGCGGGAAGGCCTTCCTGTCCAATAACGCCGCCGCGCGCGGTTGGCGAACCATTGGCGTTGGACGCGCCCGCCTCCTTTTGGTCTTTCCCGCAATTGTGTTGGCCGATTGTTAGCGCGTAGAATTTTTTGCCGGCCTCTTGCCTTGCGCTTGGCGTTACGCTGACTGCTGGTGCGGCGCTTTTTGGGCTTGCGTCCGATTGCGCGGCGTACTTGGTCAGCGGACCGCAAGCGCTTTTTGTCCAGCCCGCGGCGGTTGGCCAGCCCGAGGCGGCGGGAAGTTCCGGGTAGGAATAAAATTCAGCGAAAGCCTTTTTTTCGCCGCGCAGGGAGACGGCCGCGCCGTCGTCTGCAATCTCGCCGTCAAAAATTACAAGCCATTCTTTTTTGCCGCGCCGGATTTTGTAGGCGTTTAAAGCCTGCTCGCGGCTAAGCAAAATTATGCGCGCTGTCGTGGGCCATTTGCCGTCCTTAAAGTTAAAGCTGGCCGAAGCGGCGGCGGCTTCTTTGGCTTGCGGGGCGTTTTTGTCTTGCGAGCGATTTTCTTCCTGGCCAAAAGGCGCGGCGCTTTTTGGGCTTGCGTCCGATTGCGTTGGCGCGTAAAAAACATAGTCGCCGTTTATCTTGCAAAGGGGCGTGGCGGTCGCCGTTTCTAGAATCGCGTCGCCGACTTTCATATTGAAGGGAAGGAAAAAATAGTCGCCGTCCTTTATGTCAAGGGGGCCGAATTTTATCGGCGCGGCTTTTTGGCCTTGCGACGCTTCCGCCGGAACTTCCAGCGTCACGCCCTTGTGTTCCGCCTGCTTTTGGTGTCGCACGTAATTATTTACGAAAAGATAGCCCGCCGTGCCGTCCGCTCCGGCGCCGCCATCTTGCGCGACGCGGAAGGAGTGGCGAAGGTTTTTTGTGTCGGCGGGGTCCAGCGGATTGTTGGCCGGAATCACGCTTTTCATTTTGCAAAAGTCTTCCCCAAAGTCCGCGGCAAAGAGCGCGTAAAGCTTTAGCTCCTTGTAGGTCGGGCTGATTTGTCCGTACTCGCGGACGGGCGCGAAAAAGTCGTAGCTTTTTTCGCACAGGTCGTTGAGGGAGCCGGTGGCCTTGCTTTCTTGCAGCGTCGAAAGCTTTCCGTCGGGATTTGTTCCGCCGTGGTACATGTAGTAGCCCAAAAGGTTGGCTCCGCTTGCCATCTTTACAAGCGAGCAGGCGCCGATGTCGGCGCTTGTCGGAACAGTTCGCCGCAAGAAAGTCGGTTCAAGGCCGCCGCCAAGTTCCGCCGTAACGTATGGAAACTTTGCCGGATCAAAAGTGATTCCGTGGCCAAAGCCGTAGTCGCTTCCGATGTTGTGGTCGTTGCGCTCGTAGGTGATGACGTAGTTTCCGCTAGGCTCGATTTCCGTTGGCCGCTGGTCCCAGGGCGCGTCGACGTAGCCGCCCATCACAGGAAGCATTCCCGCCGTGACCGCGCCGCCCCAGCCGGTGGCCGTCCACAAGGGAACGTCAAAGCCAATTTCCTTTGCCATCGCCTGGAGCGTTTTCATGTGGCGCTCGCCTTCTTCGCCGGTCAAGCCGCCGCAATGGCCAAACTCGTTTTCTATTTGAACGCCGATTATCGGACCGTCGTCCTTTAGTTGAAGGCCCTTTGCTTGCTCGAAAATTTTTTCGTAAAAGCGGCGGACTTCAGCAAGGTAGGCGGCGTCGTTTGTTCTGACCTTGTAATTATGCTGCAGCCAGTCGGGAAAGCCTCCGTTCCTGACTTCCGCGTGGCTCCAAGGGCCGATTCGCAAAATCATGTAAAGGCCGCATTCCTTTATTTGCTGAACAAAGGCTCGCAAGTCTTTTTGGCCGCTCCAGTCCCAAACGCCTTTTTCTTCCTCGTGGTGAATCCAAATCACGTATGACGAAACGATGTTAACGCCGCCGGCCTTCATCTTTAAAAGCGACTCGCGCCAAAATTTTTGTGGGTAGCGCGAATAGTGGAACTCTCCCATAATCGGGAACCAAGCCTGGCCGTTCTTTGTCAAAAAGTCGGGCGTGTAAGAAAAGCTTTCGTCATACATAATTTGCTTCCTCCTGGCGTTATGTTGAACCGGCGGCCGCGCGCAGTCACAGGCGTGAATGGCATTTTGGCCGCGTTTTGCTCAACCGGTTGAGCAATTTTTAGTTTACAGCGTGTTTTTCCATTTGTCAAGGTCCGCTCGCGTTTTTGCGCGCAAGATTGCAATGTTTTGTTCGAGCGTTTTCGCCGCGTCTTGCAGACGCTGCCGGGTTGTGATAGAATGTTCCGCATGGAATTTGAAACGCTTATCGACAATATAATGGATTCGTACAGCGCTTTGGGCGGAATAAACCGCAGCGGGGCCGAAAACCTTCCAAACCGCGCGAATGTCGTGACGGCCCTCAGCGACTTGCAGGCCTTGATTTTTCCGGGCTTTAAGTACGACGAGCAGTTGGACAGCGAGAACCTTCGCTATATTGTCGCAAAGCACGTGAACCGCGTGATTTCAATCCTTACGCCCGAAATCCAAAAGGCGCTTTTGCGGGCGCTTTCGCAAAAAAACGGCGGCTGCGACGAAAGGCGGCTTGAGGAACAGGCCGAAAATTTCAAGAATTCCCACTGCTACAAGCTGGCGCAAAAAACCGTCGAGGCCCTTATCGCCGCCATTCCCGCCTTGCGCGCGACGATTAAAAAGGACGCCGCCGCCATCACCGCCGGAGACCCGGCCGCCCGCTCGCTTGGCGAGGTCATTTTGTCGTACCCAGGGCTTGAAGCGATAATCGTCTACCGCATAGCGCATTTTCTTTACAAGGCCGGCGTTCCGACAATTCCGCGAATAATGACTGAGCACACGCACGGAAAGACTGGAATCGACATCCACCCGGGCGCGGAAATCGGCGAATCCTTCTTTATCGACCACGGAACCGGAATCGTAATCGGCGAAACGACCGTAATCGGAAACAACGTAAAATTGTACCAAGGCGTTACGCTGGGCGCGCTCAGCCTTCAAAAGGACTTGACAGACAAAAAGCGCCATCCGACAATCGAGGACGACGTCATCATCTATTCAAACGCGACGATTTTGGGAGGCCAAACTGTAATCGGAAAGGGCAGCGTCATCGCCGGAAACTCTTGGATCATCGAATCCGTTCCGCCCGGAACAAGGAACTAGCCGCGGCTTTTTAGGCTTGCGGAAAAAGTTTTGGGCATAAAAAAACAGAGCTTCCCAACAGCACCGCCGCCAAGAAGCTCTGCCGTCCAGCAAGCTGGACATCGGAGAGAGTTTATCAGCTTATTTACAAGCTTGACTTTAATATACATCGCGCGTAAAATTTAGTCAATATAAAATGGCGGAAAAACGAGGCATTTTAAGTTTTTTTTTTAATTAGTTGAAAAAATCACTAAAAACGCGCGAAAAAAAGCGCAAACTGTTGTATGATATATACAGAGGAAATATGGCAAAAAAAGGAACGATAGTGTTTAAATGCTCGGAGTGCGGCTACAGCCAGCCAAAATGGTTGGGCCGCTGTCCCGAATGCGGCCAATGGAACACGATGCAGGAATCCATTGAGGACCCCAACGCCGTCGCGGCTTCTTTGCGGGGCGCAAGTTCGGCTAAAATGGCGAAGCCTATTCCGCTTTCGACGGTTCAAGCGGCGGAGGGGGAACGGATGCTAAGCGGCATCGGAGAGTTTGACCGCGTTTTGGGCGGAGGGGCCACAAAGCGCAGCGCCATTTTGCTTGGCGGCGAGCCGGGTATCGGAAAAAGCACGCTGTTGATCCAAGCCGCGGCCAACGTAAGCCAAAGCCAAGCGGGCCGCGTCCTTTACATAAGCGGCGAGGAGTCCGCCTCCCAAATAAAAAGCCGCGCCGACCGACTTGGCTTGGACTGTTCCAAAATAGAAATCCTTTGCGCGATGCGGCTGGAAGACACTTTGGCCGCGCTGGACAAGCTTAACCCGACCTTTGTCGTCGTGGACTCAATCCAGACCGTTTATTCGGTTGAAGGCGGAATAATTCCCGGAACGGTCAACCAGCTGAAGTATTGCTCCAACGAGCTTATAGGCTGGGTAAAGGAGCGCGACTCGGTTTTGGTTATGACCGCCCATGTCACCAAGGACGGAAACATCGCGGGCCCCAAGGCGTTGGAGCACATGGTGGACACTGTCCTTTCTTTTGAGCGCAACAACGACGAGACGCGCTTTTTGCGGGCGCTAAAAAACCGCTTTGGCTCGGTTGACGAGCTGGGCATTTTTGAGATGGGCGCCAAGGGCCTCCTTCCGGTAAAGGACCCAAGCGCGATGTTCATAACCAGGCGCGACGGAGACCAGCCGGCCGGAATCGCCTGCGCCGCCGTCTTTGAAGGAAGCCGCGTCTTTATGGTGGAAATTCAGGCGCTGACGGTTCCCGCAAAGGCTTCGTTAAGCCGCGTCTACTCGGAAAAGATTGACAGCGCCAGGGTAAGCCGCGTGGCCGCCGTTTTGGAAAAGAGGGTTGGCGTTAGGTTCAGCGACCAGGACATTTACGTGAATGTGGCCGGCGGCATCCGCCTTACCGAAAGCGCGATTGACGCGGCTTTGGCGGCGGCGCTTTATTCGGCCAGAAGCGACTTGCCTTTGCCAAACGGCAGCGCGCTTGTCGGCGAGCTTAGCTTGGCCGGCGAAATCAGGCCTGTTTCAAGAATCAAGCAAAGGGTAAAGACCGCAAAAAGCTTGGGCTACGACAAGCTTGTCGCCCCCGAAAAATGCGAGGGCGCGCTTTTTGTCCAAGACATAAAGGGCCTTGTCGCGGCGATGTTCAGCGGAAAGAGCGGCGAGAAAAACGGACGCAAGGCTTAAAGCGAATGACGCCGCATAAGCGGCAACATTTTTGCTACGTTCCGTTTTGCTATTGGAAGTTTATCCAACTGCGCTCTTGCGAGCGCTGGCAATCGCAACCGGGCTCGCAAAAACAGCCGTAATTTAGGCGAACAAGCTCATTATTTTTGCGGTCAGCTCTTTTACGATTGCGGCGCCGGCCGCGAAAGTTCCGATTGAGCTTCCCAAAGAAGAAAGGACAAAGACTAACAAGACGCGCGTGATTCTGTTTGAGTAAAAACCCTTTAGCGTCGCCGCGTCGTCAGACAAGCTTTCCATGTCGCGGACTTTTGGCTTTTTAACAAACGCTTGGACGATTCCCGTCACAAGTCCCACTCCGACTAGCGGGCAAAGGGAAGTGATTGGCGCTCCCAAAAAGGCGGCCAAAATCGTAAGAGGGTGGCCCGCCGCGATTAAGGTTCCGATTGCGGCGAGCGCTCCGTTCCAAATTATCCAAGAGCCGACAAACTGGCCGCCCATCTTTTTTCCGCCAAACCAAAAGCCCGCGGCGATTAGCGCCACGATGAGCGCGGGAATCGCCCAACCGATAATTTTCGATCCTATTCCCTTGGGCGGAACTTTTGAAATTTCTTCTGTGTCCGTCGTTTCAGTTCCGGCGGCGATCGCTTCCAAATGCCTTTGAACGCCGGGAAGGTGGCCCGCTCCCAAAATCGCGGTGACGGACTTGGCTTGGTCGCAGTATTCGTTTTTGCATTCCCAAATATGGGCGGCAAGGTAGCGGTCGCGCTCGTCGATCAAAACTTCCTTCACTTTTGGAAGGTATTCCGAAAGCTCTCCCATCATCGAGTCCATTTCGTTTTCTTTTTTAAGCGACTCGATTTCCTCTTCGCTGATTTCCTCTTTGCTAAAGGCGGAAGAAATCAGCGCCGCTAAAAGCTTGCATTTTCCCCAAAAGGAATTTTTTGCCCAGGCGCGGTTAAGTGTGGTTTTAATCGGGCGGTCAACCAATTCAAACGGAATGTTTTTTTCTTGGGCAGCGTCTATCGCCGCGCGCATTTCGTCGCCGGGCTGGACGCCTATGTTTTGTCCCATCCGTTTTTGGAAGGAGCTTAAAATCAAGTTGGCCAAAATCAAAAGCGCCTCTCCGCGCTTCAATACTTTTATGATGTCCAAGTCCTTGTATTTTTCGGGATTGGCCATTGACTCGTAGCGCGCGCTGTCCAATTCTATCGCGGCGCATTGCGGGGGATTGCTTTGTATTTCTGTTTTTACTTCTTCAACCGATTGGGCGGAAACGTGGGCCGTTCCGATTAAGGTAATCTTGCGGCCCGCAAGCTCCAAGACTTTTTTTGTCGACGATGATGTTGTTGCCATTTATGGTTCCTAAAAAATTATTTGTTGGTTCAATTTGCCGCGAGTTTCGAGAGCCGCAAGGCGAACAAAACTCGACAAGTTCGCGGAGCCAAAGGCTCAGCGAACTTTCCATTCCGCCAGGCGGAATTCAAAGAACATCGGGCTTTGAAGCGCCGCGACTTCGTTGTACATTTTTTTCGCCAGCTCTTCGCGGCCCTTTATTTCATCGTAAAGCGCCATGTAAAAGCTCATCTTTCCTTTTTTTGTGGAATTGTCTTCTTTGATGATTTTTTGCGTGATCAAGTTTTCGGCGTTGGAAGGGCCGAGGTCGTGGTAAAGGCGCAGCATCAAGTATTCCAAAGACTCGTGGTCGCCGTAATTTTTCATCACCTTTTGCAAGAAGGGCTTTACTTCAAAAGCGCGCTTGTCCTTGTACATGCAGGCCGCGATGATTAGCGGATACGAAATGTTTTGCGGGTAGTAAGAAAAAGCCTTTTCAAAAGAGGCGCGCGCTTCGGCGAAGTTTCCCTCGTGCCAGGCAAGAATTCCCAAGGCTTCGTAGGCAAAGTAATATTTTGGGTTTGTCTTTATGACCATGCGGTAGTCGTCAAGCGCCTTGGCGTACATGTTTTGCTCGTCGTACAAGCCGGCCCGGTAGGCGTAGGCCAAAAAGTAGTCGGGGTTGATTTTTGTCGCGCGCGTCCATGCTTCCTCCGCCTGCTTGAACTTTCCGCGCATTCTTGAGTATGTTCCCAAGTCCATGTAAAAGTCGTATGAAGCCGGGTCCAGTTCGATGGCCTTTGCTACGCTTTCTTCGGCCAGCTTGTAGTTTTCGTCTTCGGCGTAAAGCTTTCCCTTGTAGGCGTAGGCGATCGCGTTTGTCGGGTCTATGCGAAGGATTTTGTCAAAGGCCTTTTTCGCGTCCTCGATTTTGTTCATGTAGTAGGAAGTTTGGCCGTAGCCAAAAAGCGCGTCCTGGTTGTTTTCGTCGCCTTTGAGGGCGGTCATGTAGTAGCCGCGCGCTTCCTTGTATTTTTTCTTGAGAACGCGCTCTCCGCCCAGCTCGACGTTGGCGCTGGGATTTGTCGGATCAAGCGCGAGGATTTCCTTTATGGCGGCGCTTTTTGCGGCGGCGTTGCCCGAAGCCTTGGCCAAGACTATTTTCATTTCCTTTATTTCTATGTCGGAGGAATTTTTTTGCTCCAATTCTGCAATCACTTTTTGCGCGTCGGCGGTTTTTCCCGCGCTGATCAAAAGCGAGGCGCGAAGCTTTTGCAAGTCGGCGTTTGAGGCAAGCGAAGCGGGCATAGAGTCAAAAAGCGCTATGGCGTTTTCCAGCGAGCCGTCTTGCAGGGCGGCCTGCAATTGCAGCGCGAATCCCGCTTCCTCCGTGGGAGCGTTTTTATTCTGTTCCGCGGCTTTTTTTTGGTCTTCGTTGATCTTAACGTCGGCCGCAAAGAGATTGCCCGCCAAAGAAGCGCAAAAGGCTAGGGCTAGAAAGGTCTTTATGTTTTTCACAGCAAATTCTCCATTAATATTATGGAACGATTATATCAAAAATCGCTCTTGAATTTAAGCGCTTTTTGGAATAAAATCATCCAATATGCTTAAAAAATCCATTAGAAAGATGTTTGGACTTTTGGTCCTTTACGCCGCTATTATTGTCGGTATTTTTGTATTGCAGTTTAGAAGCGACTCTATTATAAGAAAAAACATTAGGGCCCTAAGGGTTACGCTTGCCGAATTGAATGACGGCAAAGGCGGCTCTGCGTTAAAGAACAGCTTTCAAGTAAGTTTTAACGGAATATTCTTTAGCGCCGACGAAAAAAAGCCTGTCCTTTATACAAGCTCTTCAGGCCATGACGTTCCTGTAACGCTTGTTTCTTACAGCCAGCCGGACAAGCTTTCCTACGCCCTTGACTTTACAAAAGGAGTAAGGCTCACTTTTTCTTTGAGCGACGATTCCGACTCCGCCTCTTTGTGGGTGGCGGCTGAAATGCCTTCCGACGCTTCGTCGGTAAAAGTGAACTACGCTCCTTATTCAGGCTTTTCTGTGAGCGACTTAAAGTCCAAGTCCGCGATTTTCACGGGAAAAATCGATTCCTATTCTTTAATCGCTCCTTCCTTGTCGGACGGAAAAATTCAATTCCAAAAGAACTCAAAGTCCGCGCATTATTCCATGATGAAAAAGCAAAGCGACTTTAGCTTGGACAGAGTGGGCGACTTGGCCTTTGCCTCTAGGAACATTTACGACCAAACAATCAGCTCGCTTTCAAAAGAAATCGTCAATAAATTTATTTCCGCCTCGCAGACCGAGGCCAACTTTGCTATGACAGTAAACGAGCAGAGCGTCATTTCTTTTGTAGCCGCGATGGCCGAGGCTGGCCGCTACAACGAGGCGCTTAATTCCGTTCCCGAAGCGTTTATAAAAGGCAACCGCCGCACTTACCAATCGGCTCCTTTCTTTGGCTCGATGGCGGACTTGCTTCCGACGCTCACGATGCAAATCGAAAACTTGAACAACATGATTTTGCGCGCCGTGCAGGAACGCAACCTTGACATTTGGACTGTCGACAATTTGGCAGCCTACATGTACACGCAAGGAAACCGCGGAAACGTAGCCTTGCTCGCGGCGATTCCCGCTTCGATGACGGAATTGAATTTGACGGTTGGCCAGGCCGCCGGCATCTTGCGCTCTTGGGCTTACTTTGCCGAGCAGGATTCGTCGCTTGCCAAGCCCTTGGAGCCGGTGCTTGAGCTTTGCGCGCAGAGAATCGTAAAGGCCTGCTCGCTTGACGGCGAAAAAGTCTTGCTTATAGAAAACGACGCTCCGATTTCTGTCTTGAGCGCGGCGACCGCCGGCGACGCCCTCGCGTTTTACGGAAAGGCTACTGGCCAGAGAGCGATTGAAAACTGCGGCTACTTGATCGTCAACTCTTACGCCGGCGACACTGCGGCCTTGGACTTGCGCGCCACCGCTGAGTTGTATCCAGTTTTGGTTCACGGAAACAACTTCTACCCGCATTACCTTTTGCTTAAGACGATGGAAGGCGAGAACGTTTGGGCGTGGACAATCGCGACGAACATTCAATACTACCGCGACGAAAACCTTACGATTTCTCTCAACATCGATTTCCCTGTAGGCCTTTCGCACTACATGTTCGTCCGCGGAATCACGCCATTCTTGCGAATCCAAATTTACAACATGGACTTCCGCACTGACCCGCGCTTTGAAATCTACAACTCTTCCGGATATATTTATCGTTCCGCCGCGCAAAGCTTGTTGCTAAAATCCCGCCACCGCGACCAACACGAAGTTGTGCGTCTCTACTACCGCGACGTTGTTGAGGATTACGAGGAAGAAGAAGCCGCGGAATAACGCAAAGGAACAAGCATGAAACAAATTCGCGTGATTGCAGAAAGCAAGAACAAGTTGGTGCTGGACGAGGACGCCCAAAAAGGCGACTGGATTGACTTGGCGCAAATCAATTCTGTGGACACGGGCTTGGTTGAAAAGGCGCTGGCCGCCGGGGCGGACAAGGTTTACCAAGAAAAGCTTCGCGCGGCAAAGAGCGAATTTGAGTTGCAAAGCCAAAAGCGCATTGCGGAACTTAACGCCAGGATTTCTTCATTTGAAAACGAAAAAAAACTTGCGGTGGCCGAAGCGCTTTCCAAAAAAGATTCTGAAATTTCCGACCTAAAGCAAAAGCTTGCGGCGGGCGAATCGCAGAGCCAGCTGCAATTGCAAAAAGTTCAAAGCGAAAAAAATCTTGAGCTTCAAAAACTTTCCAACCAGCTTGAAAACGCGGCCAGCAAGGCCAAGCTTAACGAGGACAGCCTAAAGCAAAATTTTGAAAACCAGCTAAAGTTGAAGGACGAGCAAATAGCCTACTACAAGGACTTAAAGGCCAAGATGTCAACCAAGATGATAGGCGAGTCGCTTGAAGTCCATTGCAAGACGCTTTTTGAGCAGTACCTAAGGCCTGTCATGCCCAACGCTTATTTTGAAAAGGACAACGAAGTTTCGCGCGCGTCCGGCAGCAAGGGCGACTTTATTTTCCGCGACAAGGCTGACGGCGTTGAGTACATTTCGATTATGTTCGAGATGAAAAACGAGGCCGACGAAACGGCGACAAAACACACTAACGAATCTTTCTTTAAGGAACTGGACAAGGACAGGCGCGAAAAAAAATGCGAGTACGCCGTTCTTGTTTCTTTGCTGGAAAAAGACAGCGAACTTTACAACGGCGGAATCGTTGACGTTTCTCACAAGTTCCCAAAGATGTATGTGATACGCCCGCAATTTTTCATTCCGCTCATCACGCTTTTATGCAACGCGGCCAAAAATTCTTTGGAGTGGCAGAGGCAGCTTGAAGTGGCGAAGAACCAGTCGATTGACATAACAAACTTCGAGTCGCGGCTTTCGGAATTTAAAAGCGGCTTTGACAAAAACTACAGGCTGGCCAGCGAAAAGTTTGCCACGGCGATTGACGAGATTGACAAGACGATTGACCACTTGAACAAAATAAAGGCCGCTTTGATTGGAAGCGAAAACAACTTGCGCCTTGCCAACAACAAGGCCGAAGACCTTACGATAAAAAGCCTTACGCGCGGAAACCCAACGATGACTGAAAAGTTCGCCGCGCTAAAGTCGCAGGACGCAAAGACGCTTCCTGGCGCGAAAGGCAAATCAAGCGCGAACGGGGCGGCCGCCTCCAGCGATTCCGGCGAGCAAGGCGGCTTGTTTTAACCTATGAAAAGCCAGCGGGCAAAAAACAATCGGACGCTCACTTTGAATGAGGAAGAAATCCCCGCCTTGCGCTCAAAGTTTTTGACCGAGGCTGATTTGCGCGCGGCCGCGATTTCTGGCGTGGAAACAAGCCTAAAAAGCGGCGGCGCCAACAGCGCGAATGACAGCGCCAAATGCGGCCTGGATGGCAGCGCCAAAATCGGCGGCGTCCTCGCGGACACAATAAAAAACAAAATCATAAACGCGGATTTGTTCGAGGCCCTTCCGCTTTTGCCGGACGCTTTTGCCGACCTTATAATAATCGATCCGCCCTACAATCTTAGCAAAAATTTTGGCGGCCTAAAATTCGCGGGCCGCTCCGACGCTGCCTACGACGAATACCTTGACTCGTGGTTTCCGGCCGTTTGCAAAAAACTAAAGGCTAACGGAAGCCTTTACATTTGCGGCGACTGGAAGTGCTCGTCGGCCTTGCAGCGCGCGGTGGCCAAAGAACTTGCGGTTATGAACAGAATCACTTGGCAGCGCGAAAAAGGCCGCGGCGCAAAAAGCAATTGGAAAAACGCGATGGAAGACATTTGGTTTGCCGTGAAGAATCCCGACGACTATTATTTTGACGTTGAGGCCGTGATGCAAAAGCGAAAAGTTTTGGCCCCCTACACGCAGGACGGAAAGCCAAAAGATTGGGAGCGCGCCGCGGCCGGCAATTTTAGGCTTACGCATCCCAGCAATTTTTGGGACGACATTTCGGTTCCCTTTTGGTCGATGCCCGAAAACACCGACCATCCGACGCAAAAGCCGGAAAAGCTTTGCGCCAAGTTGATATTGGCTTCGTGCCCAAAAGGCGGACTTGTCTTTGACCCTTTTTTGGGAAGCGGAACTTCCGCCGTCGCGGCAAAAAAACTGGGCCGCGCTTTTTGCGGAATAGAAATAAACCAAGAGTATTGCTTGTGGGCGCAAAAACGCCTTGAGCGCGCGGAAGACGACCCAAGCATTCAAGGCTACGCCGACGGCGTTTTTTGGGAACGGAACACGCTAGCCGAACAAGCGCGGCAAGGTTCGCGCGAACAGCGGTAATGGCGGTAAACATTGGAGGTTGTTATGAAAAAAATATTCGCATTGTTTGTTCTTTCGTTCGCGCTTGTTCTCGCTTCATGCGGGCGTCGCGGCGAAGTTTCCATCGTTTACACAAACGACGTTCACTCTTACATAACGAAGGACTTGTCCTACGGCAATGTGGCCGCGTTAAAACAAGACCTGCTTGCGCAAGGAAAAAACGTCGCGCTCGTTGACGCGGGCGACTTTATACAGGGAACGGTTTTCGGCGCGATGGATCAGGGCGCAAATGTCGTCAAGTTTATGAACGCCGCCGGCTACGACCTTGCCGTTTTTGGAAACCATGAATTTGACTACGGCATGGAGCGCGCGCTTGACGTTATAAAGGAGGCGGCATTTCCGCTTGTCGCCTGCAACTTTGTTCACGCCAAGGACAACAAGCCTGTCGTCGCGCCCTATAAAATTTTAAAGCTTGGAAAGTCGCGCGTGGCCTTTGTCGGAATCATGACGCCCGAAACTTACTCAAAGACTTCGCCCAAGCATTTTATGGACAAAGACGGAAAGACCTTTCTTTACAAAATTTATGGCTGCGACGATTCGGAGGAACTTTATTCGAGCGTTCAAAAAGCGGTTGACCAGGCCGCGCGCAAGGCCGACTATGTGGTTGCCCTTGGCCATTTGGGCGTTGACGAAAGTGCCGCCCCATGGCGAAGCGAAGACGTAATCGCGCGCACGCATGGCATCGACGCTTTTATCGACGGACATTCGCATACGGTGATGGAACAAAAGTTTGTCAAAAACGACAAGGGCCAGGACGTTCTTTTGACGCAGACCGGCTGCTACTTTGGAGCGATTGGCCTTGTGGAATTGAATGGCGATCAAAAGAGTTCGCGCCTGATAAAAGAGTATAAGCCTTCCGACGCGCAAGTTGACGCGCTGGTTCAAGATTGGAAAGCGCAAATTGACAAACACATGGGAACAAAAATCGCGTCCTGCGACTTTCCCCTTTGCGCCTATTCGCCGGTCGGAAATCACGAGCGCCTTGTCCGAAAGCAAGAAAGCAATTTGGGCGATTTTGTCTCCGACGCTTTTTATTGGCACTTTAATTTTGTCGAAGGTCTTGACTGCGACCTGGCGTTTGCAAACGGCGGCGGATTGAGAAGCGACATTCCCGCGGGCGACGTGGCATACAGCGATGTAAAAATCGTTTTGCCATTTGGGAACGACGTTTGCCTTGTGGAGCTTACCGGCCGCCAAATTTTTGACGCTTTGGAATTTGGCGCCCGCTATGTCGGCGTGGCGGAAAACGGCGGCTTCATGCACGCGGCCGGCTTGCGCTATAAAATCGACGCGACGCTTCCTTCCGCCGTCCAAACAAACAGCGAAAAATTCTGGACTGGAAATCCCGGCCCCTATCGCGTTAGCGATGTCCAGGTTTACGACAAAAAAAGCGCCGCCTACGTTCCGCTGGACTTTGAAAAGCGCTACGCCGTGGCCGGACTTAGCTTTACCTTGCGCGAGATGGGCGACGGCTTTGCCATGTTTGAAGGCGTCAAGGCCATAAAGAATTACGCCGGCGAAGACTTTGTCATCGCCGCAAATTACGCCAAAGCCTTTGCCAAGGGAACGGACGGCAACGCGAAAATTTCTTCCCAGAACAGCCCGCTGGCTTCTTACAAAAATTATCTTTTGAACTACGAAAAGCCGGAAGGCGCGGGCAGGATTGTGATTGTGAAGTGATTTAGGCGGCTTCCTCCATCGCGGGGAGGCCGTTTTTTTTTACAAGAACATCGTCATGTAAAAGGGAATGAATGTCACGCCTTCTTCGCGTTTCAAGTCTTTGGCGCAAATCACATAGCGGTCAAAAACATGCTTTGAGTATTTTTTGCAGAACACGTCAAGCGAGCGGTGGTTTTTGTAAGTCGAAGACTTTACCTCTATTGGAATTATCTTTTTTCCAAAAGAAAGCATAAAGTCAATTTCGTGGTGGTCAAAGTTGTGAAAGTACAAATCGTAGCCATTGGCGCGCAGCGTTTGGGCGATTGCGTTTTCAAAAACCATTCCAAGGTTTATGCTTATCTTGTCAACGATTAGCTGCTTGTAGATTGACTCTTGAATCGGAAGCTTTGAGTTCATGAAAATTTGCGTGACAAGAAGCCCTGTGTCGCCCATAAAGATTTTTTGGCTCGCTATGTCCTTGCTCAAGTTGAACGCGATGTTAGGGTCGGAACAGTTGTTGGCGATATTCACAATCATAGAATCTTTTATGGCTTCAAAGGAGCTGTATGCGCGCGACACACGCGCGTTTTTTCCAAGCGCGGTGGCCTTGAAAAGCCTTGAATGGGATGACAGTTCCGATGGAAGGGCGTCAAAAATCAAAGAAGTTGAAAGCTTGTAAGTCGCGTCAAGTTTTTTTAGGTCGTTGTGATACAGCGTTATTATGTCGCGCTTGACTTCGTCCACTCGCGAATAGTCGTTTGATTCCAACAGTTCGTTTACGGCTTGCGGCATTCCTCCAACCGCCATATAAAGGCGAAAGTCTTTTAACAGCTTTCGATGAACTGCGTCGCCCAAGGGCTTTTTTTGCAAAAAGTTTTCCCTAATCAAATCAATGGTGACTTCGTCGCCTTTGGCCCATAGGAATTCCTCAAAGTCCATAGGGAACATGTCAATGCATTTTTCTTCGCTTGGCAAAAGAATTTTTTCCACATTTTGCCTTATCGTTATCAACGAGCCTGTTTCGATATAATGAAAGCGTCCGTCCTCCACAAACTGCTTGATTGATTGCCGCGCCAATGGGAACAGTTGGATTTCGTCAAATATTATTAGGCTTTTATGCGGAACTAGTTTTTTTCCGTAAATCAGCGATATGGTTCTAAAAAAAGAGTCAAGGTCGGCCAAGTCCTCGAACAGGCTTTTGACCTTTGGCAAGTCTTTTTGAAAGTTTATAAGGATGTATGAGTCGTATTCGTGTTTCGCAAATTCCTCGACAATGGTGGACTTTCCGATGCGCCGAGCCCCTTGAACAAGCAGAGCGCGCTTGTCGGCCCAGTCTTCTTTCCAACGCAAGAATTCTTTATAAATCTTCCTCTTAAAAGCCATGCTCTCATTATATGCACAAATATTAAGGTTTGTAAATAGTAAATTTGCACAAATTGTAAGGTTTATAAATAGAGTTTTTACGCAAATATTAAGGTTTATAAACGCTAAATTTGCGCAAATTCTATAAATTCAGCGTTTTTCCCAACCCTAATTGTATTTTTTCCTCCTTTGCGGTATCATAGCGCATTATGTTAAAACCAGAGCTTTTTTCTAGCCTTAAAAACTATTCAGCAAAAACATTCGCCTCCGACGCGCTTGCCGGAGTCATCGTCGGAATCGTCGCGCTTCCTTTGGCCATCGCCTTTGCCATCGCGAGCGGCGTTCCTCCAGAGGCCGGCCTTTTTACAGCGATTGTCGCTGGCTTTTTTATCAGCGCTTTTGGCGGAAGCAAGGTGCAAATCGGCGGGCCAACTGGCGCCTTTGCCGTAATCGTCTACGGAGTCGTGGCGCAGTTTGGAATCGAAGGCCTTGCGACGGCGACGATCATGGCCGGCGTTCTTTTGATTTTGCTTGGCGCCTTTAAGATGGGCGGCCTTGTAAAGTTCATTCCATACACAATCGTGACGGGTTTTACCGCCGGCATCGCGGTGACAATTTTCGCCGGACAAATCGGAGACTTTTTGGGCTTGGCCATCACGACCTTTCCCAAAGGCTTTGACAAAATGCCCGGCGACTTTGTTGGAAAGATTGAGACATACTGCCTTAACATCGGCCAGGTCAACTGGTTCTCGTTCGCGCTCGCTGCTGTAAGCTTGGCGCTGATTTTTTTGTGGCCGCGCGTCACAAAAAGAATTCCAGGCTCGCTTATCGTAATCATTTTGGCCACGCTCGCTTCCGTCATCGCGCGCGAAAAGTTTGGCCTTGTCACCGACACGATTGGTAGCCGCTACGGCTCGATTCCGTCGTCGCTTCCGCTTCCAAAATTGCCTGACTTGCGCTTGTCTTCAATCCGCGCGCTGTTTCCGACTGCCGTTTCAATCGCAGTCCTTGCCGCCATCGAGTCGCTTTTGAGCGCGGTCGTCGCGGACGGCATGATTGGAAGCAAGCACGACTCCAACATGGAGCTTATCGGACAGGGAATCGCCAACATCGCAAGCCCCCTCTTTGGAGGAATCCCCGCGACAGGCGCCATCGCGCGCACGGCCACCAACATCAAGAACGGAGCCAAGACTCCCGTGGCGGGAATCGTTCACGCGCTGACGCTCTTGTTGATTTTGATTTTCTTGGGAAGGTTTGCCGTCTACATTCCGATGGCGGCCCTGAGCGCGGTCTTGATAAACGTCGCCTGGAACATGGCGGGCTTTGGAAGCATACGCGCCTTGGTCAAGGGACAAAAGAGCGACTCATTTGTCTTTGCCGCTACGTTCTTGATAACGGTCTTCATCGACCTTACCGTTGCGATTGAAGTCGGACTTGGATTGGCCGCCTTCTTCTTCATCAAAAAAATGTGCGACCTTTCAAACGTTCAGGCCAAGCGCGAAAACTTGACCGAAGGCATAAGCGGCTCGTCTGAAAACCAAGAGACCTTGGACATACCCAAGGGCGCGATGGTTTACGAAATCGACGGCCCGCTCTTTTTTGGAACGGTGCGCAAATTTGACGTGGCCGTCGAAAAGGCCGAAGTAAACTACAAGGTTTTGGTCTTGCGCATGAGGAACACGATTTACCTTGACGCGGGCGGAATCCGCGCCTTGGAGCAAACCAAGCAAGCCTGCGACCGCCGCGGCGTCACGATTGTCCTTTCTGGCATCCACACGCAGCCCTACATGCTCTGCGAAAAAACCGGAATGCTTTCCAAACTGGGCAAAGAAAACGTCTGCGCCAACATCGACGCGGCGCTCGCGCGGGCCCGGGAGATTTTGGGGGAGAAGTAGGGGAAGGGGGCAGCCGCCCCCACGCTTGCAAGCAAGTCGCTCCGTCATCTTTTTTTTGAGCGGACCAAACCTTTTATTTCTAGATTTTCCTCAATAAGTAATAAGTTCATTGCCATCAGATGGACTGCGCATTGAATTTTTATAAAAAAATCCGTTGAATTTATATGGAAAAACATAGTTTTTGCGCTATAATTTAAGCGTTTATTCTAATAAGGATATAACAATGATTACAGGTGAAATTAAAAACAAATTAGACAATCTTTGGGATGCTATGTGGTCAAACCAGATGACCAACCCTTGGATTGACATACAGCAGATAACATATCTCATCTTTATAAAAATGCTGGATGACAACCAGATTAAAATAGAACGAAAAATAAACAGCCTTGTTGCAGCAGGTGTAGAAGTAAATCTTGAAGACTACGACCTGATTTTTAAGGACGGCTTTTATATCGACGAAGAAGATAAAATCAACTGTTCTTATGCAGACCTCCGCTGGAACGTTTTCAGCGCGTGGGGTGACAACGGCAAAAAGTTTGACAACCTCAAAAACAATGTTTTTCCTTTCATCAAAAACCTCCACGGAGATAAAGTGACTTCTTTCGCCAAGTACATGGAAAAAGCAGAGTTTGCAATTTCAAATCCATATATCTTGGGTAAAATGATTGAAGCCCTGAGTGACCCTGATCTTGGATTCAACAAAACAGACATGATGGGCGACTGCTACGAATACCTGCTTTCAAAAATGGCAACCAGCGGCGACAACGGACAGTTTCGTACTCCACGCCATATAATCGACATGATGGTAGAAATTGCAAAGCCAGGTCTTACAGACACTATCATTGACCCGGCCATGGGAACAGCGGGATTTCTTAGCGAAAGCGCGAAATACATTCAGGAACACTACTCAAAAGAACTTACAAACAAAACAAACAACCAGCATTTTCACAATAAGATGTTTACAGGTTTTGACACCGACACCGACATGCTCCGAATCGGCTGCATGAACATGACCTTGCACGGAGTGGAAAACCCTGTAATCAAATACAACAATTCCCTTGGAGAAGATTACGAAGAAAAAGATTCACATACACTCATCCTTGCAAACCCACCATTCAGCGGCAGTCTTGATCCAAGTACAGTTGCAAAATCACTTAATCAAATTTCTGGTGGAACAAAGAAAACGGAGCTTCTCTTTTTGAGTTTGTTCCTTCGACTCCTAAAAGTTGGTGGACGTTGTGTAAGCATTATTCCTGTTGGAGTTTTGAACAATACAAACGACAAAGCCTACACAAAACTCCGCAAGGAACTCGTTGAGAATCAGAAGTTTGAGGGCGTTATCTTTATGCCGGGTGGAGTTTTCTATCCATATTCAGGTGTTCAGACCGGCATCCTCATTTTTACAAAAACAAACGCAGGCGGAACCGACAAGGTCTGGATGTACAACATGGAAAACGACGGCTACAGTCTGGACCAGAAGCGCGACCCCATCGATGCAAACGACATTCCCGACATCATTAACCGCTGGAACAACCGCGACAAGGAAGCCGAGCGCACCCATTATGAAAAGTCTTTCCTAGTAGATAAACAGGAAATTGTGGATAACGATTATGTTTTCTCTTTCAACAAGTATCAGAAAAAGGAAGTTGAAAAGAAAGAATACCGCCCTGTAAAAGAAATCTTTGCTTCAATCAATGAACTGGAAAAGCAGTTTACTCAGATTATGAATGAGTTACAGGGAGCTGCGGAATGAAAAAATCCTTTGCAGAAGTTCTTGCAATAAAAAATGGTCGCAACCAAAAAGCTGTTGAAAATCCAGCTGGCCCATATCCAATTTATGGTAGTGGCGGTATTATAGGAAGAGCAGATGATTTTATTTGTAATTCTCAGACTGTCATCATTGGAAGAAAAGGAACCATAAATAATCCTATATTTGTAAATGAACCATTTTGGAATGTAGATACTGCATTTGGACTTGAAGCAAATAAAGACATAGTTTATCCAAAATACCTTTTTTATTTTTGCAAAAGTTATGATTTTGAATCGTTAAATACAACTGTTACAATACCAAGCCTTACTAAAAATAATCTTCTCAAAATTCAAATGCCAATTGTTTCTCTTGATGAGCAGAAAAAAATTGCTACTGAATTCGATAAAATCCAATCTGCAATCGATAACAAAAAACAGCAGCTTTCTTTGCTTGATGAAGCTGTCAAATCCGAATTTGTCGAGATGTTTGGAGAGAATCCCGTTGAAAGCGGAAAATGGAAAATTACAACTCTTGGCAAGATTGCTGAAATTGGTTCTAGTAAGCGTATATTTGCATCAGAATATGTTGCTTCAGGAATTCCATTTTATCGCAGTAAAGAAATAATCGAATTAAGTAAAAACTTAAAACCTTCTGTTGAGTTATTTATATCAAAGGAACGTTATGAAGAAATAAAAAATAAAAATGGTGTTCCAGAAATTGGTGATATTCTTATGACTGCAGTAGGAACTATTGGCAAATTTTGGGAAGTAAATACAGATAAGCCATTTTATTATAAAGATGGAAATTTAGTTTATATTAGATGTAAGATTTTTAATTCAACTTTCTTTAGATATATTCTTGAAAGTCTGATTGAAGCATTTAAACAACAAAATCTTGTTGGAAGTGCATATTCTGCCTTAACAATTGATAGATTAAAGCAAATGACTGTACCTATGATTGAATTAGATCTACAAAACAAATTTGCCGCCTTCGTCCAGCAAATCGACAAATCGAAATTTGTAGTAAAAAAGCAGATTGCAGACTTACAGGAACTTTTTGACAGCAAAATGCAGGAATATTTTGGAGAATAAAGAATGGAAAATATAAGTTGTTTAGAAACCTTAAAAAATTATGGATTAGAAATAGAAAATATATTACCAGATAGTATATTCAATGAATTAGATCAAAATCATACATTTGAAAAAACTGTAATAGGTCTTGATATATATCATTATAGTAAAATGGAAAACAAAACCCAGATCTTAATACCAGTGATTTTTGATTTGTTATTTGTTCAAGCTGAGAACTGGATGAAGCAATATGAAAAAAATTTAATAAAGGATCAAGAACATTTACAAGATTCCTTTATTCATACAGGAGATGGAGGTTTTCTGCTTGTTGATAATCCTATTATTGGAATTGTTTTTTTGTTGCATTTTTATACATTATTGAATCTTTATAATTCTGGTTTATATTTGAATGATTATTATGCGATTACTAAAGAAATAGAAATTCGTGCCTGTATGACAAAAGGAAGTGTATTTAAATATCATTCGAATTATTTTGGAAAAGCAATTATTCAAAATGCAAGAATATTAGCAGCTGATAAATTAAATCGATTTTTAATTGATGAAAACGTAAATAATTGGTTCAATGAAAATATAAATGGAATAACATCATTATTAATTAGAACTGGAAAAGAAATAGAAGATATTTTAAAGCTTCCTAATGAAAGTCTGAAAGATAGTTATATTTTTTGTTATAATAATTTCCTAACTGTTGCGGGTATGCCTACAGGTAATAGTTCAATAAAACATGTTACTAAACAAAAAATTGGTGAAATATCGGTAAAAGAAGATAAGAATAGCATTTACAATGTAGAAATTCAAAGATATGCTTTTTTTGAAATTCCAGGAACAACCCTAAAATTAAATAATATTGTTATTACTATAGGTAATTCAAATGCAGCAGGCCTTATAATATAAGAAAAATAAATAAGTAATTTGGAGAAAAGAATGAATATAGCATTTGTTATTGGTAATTCAGATTATGATAATCTCTCAAAACTCGATGCTTGCAAAAATGATATTAAAGCTATTAACGATGTGTTGAAAGCGACGGGAAAATATGAAGAAATATTTGTTGAGCAAAACAAGAAGAGTTCTGAATTAAAGAAATCTTTGACAAGTATAGTAGAATCAATTAAGAATTCAAAAATATCTATTGAGGAGCTTGTCTTCTATTACACAGGACATGGGTGTTATAAAAGCGACCAATTCTATTTTCTACCTATAGATTATGATTTAAAAAGACACAGTACATCATCTTTAAGTAACGATGAACTGGATGAGATGTTAAAGTCTTTGAATCCACAATTAACAGTAAAACTAATTGATGCATGTGAATCTGGACAGCCTTATATCAAATCAAACGCAGATGCAAAAGATACTTTTTTAAATGCATCAAAAAATCGATTTAATAACTGTTATTTTATGTATTCCTCAAATAGAAATCAGGAATCATCTGCTTCAAATGATTTTGGATTTTTTACTCTTTCTTTTCTTAGGGCAATAAAGAATTGTTCGGAAAAAGAAATCCGTTATAAAGATATCATTGATTTTATTACTGACGATTTTACGGACAATGATGAACAGAAACCATTTTTTGTTACACAGGCAGATTATACTGATTATTTTTGTAAAGATTTAACACCTGTAAAAGAAGTTCTGAAAGATTACACCTTAGAATTCTTAGAAGATGTAATTGCAAGTACTGTAGATACGGCAGATCCGTTGTCAAAGGGTTTAATTGATTTTATTCAAGATGATGCTGAAAAATGCATTGCAAAAGACAATGCTATAGATAATTTAAATAAGTTAAGAGAAGCAAGTAAAAAATTAACAATTAGCCCGAAACTGAATGGGATATATGAAATTTCTGTATTTGAAATAAAAAATATATCTGATATTAATGGTATCAATAATATTTTGGATGATGTAAAAAAATATAAATATGAAATGTTTATAAACCTTATTTATTCATCTGAAGAATATGAAACAGAAGTTCAGGTTCCAAAACCTGTTAACCCTCTTTTTAGAGGTTCATTTGGTTCTTTTTTTCAAGAATACGAGATAAAAACTGTTACACGTACACGTAAAATATTATCAGGATTTGAGCATTCCTTTAATACACCTTTTTCGGGACTACGCATTCAGTTAATACCGAAATTCCCTAATATTAGGAAACGACAATTAAATTTTATCTTTATTTTTAATAAAAGAGATTTCATAATTTATTCAAATAGTGAAGAGTATTATGAAAAAGAATGGAATTTATGGGAATCTTATACTGTAAGTAATTGGGAAAAAACCGTTGTACCTTTTCCAAATTATGAAAAAATTGAAAAAACTTTAATAAATGAAGTTGATCAATTTCAGAATGATGTAATGATTCAATTAGAAAAGAAATTTATCAAATAAATGATATAATAAGGACTTGGAGGTAATCATGTATTTATACCACGGTAGTAACGTAGAAGTTTCAAATCCTCAAATATTGGAATCAGACAGACGCCTTGATTTTGGCAAGGGATTCTACCTTACCTCCAGTTTTGATCAGGCTAAACGCTGGGCCGAATTAACTGTAAAAAGACGAGGAAGTGGAAAAGAGACTGTTTCAGTTTTTGAGTTTGATGATACCTCTGTTTCAGACTTAAAGATTCTACGTTTTACTCAGGCCCAAAGAGAATGGCTTGAGTATGTCACAATGAATCGTAAAAATCAGATTATTTCAAATGACGATTATGATATTGTAATTGGTCCTGTGGCGAACGACAGAACAATGCCAGTTATAAGTCTTTATTTTGCTGGAATCTATGATATTGAAGAAACGATAAAAAGATTGATGCCGCAAAAATTGTGTGACCAGTATACTTTTAGAACTGAAAACGCAATAAAAAAACTAAAGTTTCTGGAGGTAAAATAAATGGAAAAAGAACTGCCATACATTCTTCAGTTTTATGATAACGAAGTTTCTTTGCTTATAAGCAATAAGTATGGATATCCAATTATGGATTCCTACAGAAAGTTTTTGTTTTCTAAGACCTATCAGATGCTTTGCAATCCTGAACTCGAAATGTGGGAATTTAGTCCTGCTGGTATTTTTGATATGTGGGAAGCTGAACTTGTTACAGGAGAACCTCGTAATTCCTTGTATTTAAGGAGGGACTAAATGTCAAAAGAAATGGAATTCTTTACTTTCCTTATGGAACAGTACGCACGCTATAAAAATACAACAGCAGATAAAGTTCTTCACAAACTTGATGAATTAAATCTGACCGATTATGTTTTTAATATGTATGAAATGTATCATAGCGAAGCATTGGAAAATGCTTATGCTGATATAGATAAACTGATTGAAAGTAAAACCAAATAGCTGAGTGAGAGAAAGACCATGAACTTTGATTTTCTAAAAAAGTACTCTGAATTAAGTGATTTATATAATTACTGCAATCAGGCTGAAGTTTTTGTAAGTCAGTTTCCTGATGCTTCTGTGCGGTCTGCCCGCAATGGCTTGGAATGTGCTATCAAACTTTTTTATATAACAAAGTATGGCCAGTATTCAGAAAATTCAGATCTTTTTGGTCTTGTTGAAGATTATAAGTTCAAAGCATATCTTGATGAACCACAATTAAGCGCCGTTCATAATGTTCGTAAACTGGGAAATATGGCAAGTCATGCAGAACCCATTAATAATCGTATGGCCATGCTCTGTCTTCATTCTCTTTACGATTCTGTTTGTGAAATATTAAAATTCCTTGGTATCATTTCTTCTTATCTTCCATTTAATAAAGATGCTGTAACGGATGCTGTTCCAAGTGCCGCTGAAGCAGAAAAGACGAAAAAGAAAATCGTCATCAAAGTAAAGAAATCAGCTTTCACGGCAGCGCAGAAGGGAAAAATTGCAACAGACACAAAGATGACTTCCAGCATCGATTATACAGAAGCAGAAACTCGCGCAGCGCTCATCGATATGGAGCTTCGGGAAGCCGGCTGGACTGTCTGCGACATCAAGGAAGCAGTAAAACCGGAGACTGCCTGTATCGAAACAAAACTCACCAATATTCCTGTTTCAAGTGATTTTCCTACTGGAGTTGGTTATGCGGATTATGTCCTGTATGACAGCGACGGAAAGCCTCTTGCTGTTATTGAAGCAAAACGTACTTGCAAAGATGTAGATACAGGAGCAAAACAGGCAAAAATCTATGCTCAGGCATTAAAAGATAAATTTGGCATAATGCCTGTTATTTTCTATACAAATGGTTACCAGATTTATATGGTGGATGGAGTCGGTGGCCCTGCCCGTCGTGTATTTGGTTATTATTCACTAAAAGAACTCCATTCACTTATTGTACGTCGTAAACTCAGGGCCATCGAAGATACCCGCGTTAATCAGGAAATCTCGGACCGCTATTTTATTCAAAATGCTTGTACTGCTGTTTGTACTGCTTATTCTGGTTTCAAGCGAAAAGCTTTGATTGTTATGGCGACAGGAACAGGAAAAACTCGTTTTGCTATTTCTCTTGTTGATATTCTAATGCGCAATGACTGGGTAAAAAATGTCTTGTTCCTTGCAGACAGAACGGAACTTGTAGACCAGGCAAAAAAGGCTTTTGCAAAATACCTTCCTAATGCAACTCTTTGCGCAATTTCAGAAGTAAGCGGAAGTCAGCGTGATTTTGATGCGAATGTTATTTTAAGCACTTATCCTACAATGCTTAATCTTCTTGATACAGATGAAAAGACATTTGGAGTCGGCAGATTTGATTTAATCATCATCGATGAATGTCACCGTTCCTGCTACAACAAATATCAGGCTATCTTCCACTATTTTGATTCACTTGTTCTAGGTCTTACCGCAACTCCAAAGGACCAGGAAGGTCAGGAAGATACATACTCATTATTTGGACTTGAAGTAGGGCAGCCGACATTCAGTTATGATTACCCTACCGCCGTTCAAGAAGGATTTCTTGTAGATTATGCCGCCATTGACAAAACAACAGCGCGGTTGAAAAATGGCGCTAAGTATTCTGAACTTAGTGATGCTGAAAAGAAAGAATATGATGAGGTTTTTGCCGAAGAAGAAGAATTGCCTGAGACGCAAAAAGAAAAGCAGGGCAATGAGTTTTACAAAAATATCATCAACATCCCGACCATAAAACTTGTTCTTGAAACATTGATGAATGAAGGGCTTCGCGTAGATAATGGGGAAAGGCTTGGAAAGTCTATTATCTTTGCAGTAGACCACGACCATGCAGAAAAAATCGTAAAAACTTTTAAGGACGTATATCCAGACAAAGGAGATGATTACTGCCAGCTTGTAGATTACAGTGTAAGTAAAGCAGGAACAATTATTGATGATTTTAAGATGCCGGAAAAGGAACCTGTAATTGCTGTTTCAGTAGATATGCTTGATACAGGAATTGACGTGCCGGAAGTTTTAAATCTTGTTTTCTTTAAAAGAGTGTATTCCGTAATTAAATTCTGGCAGATGATTGGTCGCGGAACTCGTGTCTGCAAAGATTTTAATGTATTCAGCCCTTCAAAAGAATTCTTTGGAAAAGGAAAAGAAGGAATTACAAATGCAGAGCTAAAGCCTTATTCTGAAAAACAGGGTTTCTATATTTTTGACTTCTGTGACAATTTTGATTTCTTTGACATAAATCCCAAGGGCAAGATTACTGGTGGTGGCTTGAACCTTTCCCAGAAAATCTTTGAACTTAAACTGGATATGGTTTACGAACTTCAAAAGCGAGAGCATCAGAAAAATGAAGATCGCGTTAAGTTCTATCAGAAATGGAAAGGTGAGCTTATTTCTTTAATTCAGAATCTTGATAAAAATCACATCAATGTCCGCTATAACTTAAATGAGGTTGATAAATATTCAGACAGCAAGACATGGGATTATGTTACACCATTGATGCTTGCAGAAATCAAGAAAGTTATAACTCCTTTAATTGATCCGATTGGAGGGGAATCCAGCGCAAAAGTATTTGATGTCTGGATGTTTAATATTGAGCTTTCTCATTTGGTTGGAGATGAAGACTATAGCAAGCCGCTTCAGAAAGTCACTACAATTATTTCCCAACTGCTTGATATGCAGACTATTCCTGAAATCAAGGAAAAGTCTGAAATTCTAAAAACTTTCCTTTCAACAGAATTCTGGGCGGAAGTTACTGTTTCTAAACTGGAACTAGTTCGCTCTGAGGTTAGAGATTTGATTAAGTATCTTGATGGTCCTAAAAAGAAAGCTGTAGAAACGAATTTCAAAGATGAAGTAATTGAAAAAGACGGAAAGCATATTAATCCTCAGTTTAAAAACTATAAGCAGAGAGTGATTGATTACTTGGCAGAAACAACAGATTGCGAGGCAGTGAACAAAATCAAAAATATCGAACCTTTAAATGAAAAGGACATTCAGGATTTGCAGCATATTCTTTGCGAAGAGCTTGGCACACAGGCCGATTACGACGCTATTTCAGAAGGCGTGCCTTTTGGCGTTTTTGTTCGCAGAATTGTTGGAATGAATCCAGAAGCGGTAACAAAACTCCTTGGCGAATATCTTTCAAAATACAACTTTAATTCCGCGCAGGAAGAATTCTTGCATCAGATTGTAACATTTGTTCTTCAGAATGGTGACATAGAAGTTAAAAATCTTATAAAAGATGATCCATTTAAGTATCAAGATTTTACAGAGTTGTTTTATGGAAATGTAATCTCCGTTACAGAATTTGTTTCATATCTGCACGGAGTAATTGCGGCGTAGAACGTTGTCATTTTGTGGTAAAAAGATAAAATAATCGTATAACAATAAGTTCAAAGTCGACAACTGCTCAGGTCAACTACGAATCCTTCCTTCCCCATTCCCCCACAACGATATCCTCTTGCGGCAACTTGTTCCAGACAAAAATGGCCGCAGCCTCTTGCAAATTCATCGGCTTGCAGGACGGGGACATGCCGCATAAAAACATAAGCTTTCCGATGATTTCTTGGGGCGAAAAGCGCGTTCGCAAATAGCCCATGTCCAAATCCTTGTCGCGCTTGGAAAGGCGGCGGCCTTCCTTGTCAACCAATAGCGGAAAGTGCAGGAACCTCGGCTTTTGCAATCCCAGCGCTTCGTACAAAAACAATTGCTGGTGGGTTGACATAAGAAGGTCTCGTCCCCGCGCGACTTGGGTTACGCCCATGAGCGCGTCGTCAACGGCCACTGCAAGCTGGTATGAAAAATTTCCGTCGGCGCGGCGAATGATAAAGTCGCCTGCGTCGCGCGCGAGCTTGCATTTTTGCGGGCCGTAATGGCCGTCAACAAAAATCGATTCGCGGTCGGGGAGGCGTATTCTCTTTGCGGGGGAACGTTCCTTTAAAAGCCGCTCGCGGTCGGCCGCCGAAAGCTTGCGGCATGTTCCGGCGTAGATTGGAGTTCCGTCGCTTGCGTGCGGAGCGGAGGCGGCCAATAAGTCCGCTCGCCGGCAAAAGCAGTCGTAGACAAGGCCGCGCTCTTCCAGCGCTCTAAAGTATTTTTTGTAAATTGAATCGCGCTCGGATTGGTAGTATGATTTTGCCGCCGTGCAGTTTTGGTCTTGCAAAGATTTTTTGCCAGGGCCTTCATCCCAGTCCAGGCCCAGCCACAAAAGGTCGTCCATCAGGCGGTCGGCCCACTCGCGCTTGCAGCGCTGCTTGTCCAGGTCTTCGATTCGCAAAAGCCACGCGCCGCCGTCTTTTTTTGCGGACAGCCAAGAAATGAGCGCGGCGTAAATGTTCCCAAAGTGCATTCTTCCGCTGGGCGACGGAGCGAACCTTCCTTTTGTCATGAGACCATTGTAGCCAACTTGAAGAGCGTTGGCAAGCCAAAGAGGCGGCGGCGTTTTTAGTCAGTGAAGCCTTATGGTCGCTGCCTGCGTTAAGGCCTTGCAAGCGGTTTCAGCCGCGGCGCTTCTTGGTCAGTCAAGCCTTGCATTAAGTCTAAAACTTAACCAAAGGAATTTCCAGCGCGAGCGCTTCCGTTCCTGCGGGAATGGCGACCTTGTGCTTTTTGAAATTTCCGGGAGGGCCTTTGCCGTCGTAGTTGGAAAAGCCGAAGGGCTCTTTGGGGATTCCCATAAAGCCCGCGTTAAGGTCGCCGTCGCCGTTTGTGTCGTGAAAAACGCAAAAGGCGCATTCGCCGCTCTCAAGGCTTAGTTCTATCGTTACGGACGGAACGCTTGCGGGGACGCGGACGGTTTGGACGGGCTTTCTCTTTTTAAAGCTTTCTTCGCTGTCGTGCGCGCTAAGGACGATTGTTCCGCTTGGCGTCGCGATATTTGTTATCGTGATTTGGACGGAACGCTTTTTCGCGCTCTCTTGCGGCACGGCCTGTCCAAAAGCAAAGGCGCAGGCCGCCATAAGAGCCGCCGATATTAATATTTTTTTGTTCATGCTGTCTCCTTTGGGGCGGGCCGCGCCCGCGTTATGGTTAGTGAAGCCTTTTAGTTCGCCGCCCGCGCCGTTAAGGTCTTGCAACAAGTCTTGGTCTTGTGAAGCCTTTTAGTTATGCAACTCCTTTTCATACAAGTCGTAACGGCATTGCTCCAGAACGCGCTTTCCGATAAGGGTGATCGCACGCGCGGGGCAGTGGTTTACGCAGCGGTAGCAAAGAGTGCAGGAACCTGGCGCAAAGACGGCCTTGCCCTTTTGAATCGCGATTGACTTTGTTGGGCAGCCCGACGCGCAGACTCCGCAGCCGGAACACTTTTCCGCGTCGATTTTTAGCTTTGACCGCAAGGCTTTTACTGTCGGAATGAACCACAAGCGCTGGCCAAAAAGGCCTGCAAGGAAATGCCAAAAAGAAAGGCCGTCTTTTGGGTAGAAACCGTTTTTTGTGGACTCAACCGCGTGCGCGATTTTTTGTTCTGTTTGCCTTATTGTCGCAAGGTTTTTTGCCATCGGTTTTTTTAGCATCGGAACGTCGCCGATTGAGTCGGGCATTTTTAGGTGAAGGCCGCCAAGAATTTTGGCGCCTTGCTTTTTTAAGAGCCTGGCTCCGATTCCCGCTCCGTCGCCGCTAAAAAGGCCCATCGTCACGATGACAAAAACTTTTTTGCCTTTGAACAAGGCGCCGTTTTTGGCGATAAAGTTTTTTACGATTAGCGGAACGTCGCTGTAGTGGGTGGGGTAGGCTAACGCAACTTCGTTGGTTTGCGCGATTTCGTCGGCCTCCGTTAAGGTCTGTAAAGCCTCTTGGCCGCCCGTCTTATGGTCTTGCAAACAATTTCCGCCTTTTAGAATTTCCAACGCCTCGTCGCTTTCGATTGAGACGGCCTTTCCGCCAGTCGCGCCGGCGAAAAGCTCCGCGCAATGTCTTGTGTTCCCGCTTCCGCTAAAATAAATTACGTTCATTTTAAGTCCTCCTAATATTACGGCTGTCCGCCCGTTATGGTTTTGCTTCCGTTCTCAGCCGCTAGAATTGGAACGCGCTCATAAAGTCAAAAATTTTTTCCTCCCACTTGAAGCCGCATTTTACGCCGCGCATTGTGGCGAGCGACGTGATTCCGTGGACAAAGGCCCAGAGCGAAATCGTTATGTCGTTCCATTTTTCTTTTGGGCAATTCTTTCGCGCCAAGACTTGTTCCGCCGCAGACTTAAAAATCGCAAAGGGCTTGTAGTTTTTTTGCGGGTCGGCTCCCTCGGTCAAGTCCAGCGCGATGTTGGACTTTCCAAAGAGAAAGGCAAAGTAGTTGGGGTGGGCCGTAAAAAAGTTTAGGTAAGCCTTGCCCAGTTCCATCAAAATCCGCTCCTTGTCTTTGCAGCGCGCGATCGTTCCTTCCAACTGAGCCGAAAAATTTTCGCTCACGTAATTTTGCATTTCTTCCAGCAAAATGTCCTTGTTCTCAAAATGGGAATAGGGCGCCGCGTGCGAAACCCCGCAAAGGCCCGCCACCTTGCGCAAAGAAAAGCCGTCCAGCCCATCCTTCGCCACCAAGGCGATTCCGGCTTCGATCAAGTCAACTTTTAAGTTTTTGTGGTGGTAAGTGTCCAATCCGCGCCTCCTTAATTGCAGATTAAATGTATTATAAATAATAAAAACGCTGGCATCGAATGGCGCAAGAAAATGTCTCCCAGCGTTTGCGCGGCCCGTGAAACCGCTAGATATCGTCGCTACACGCATTTTGCGCCTTGAAACTTTCTACGTCTGCCGCTTGTCGCGGCAGGCGCAAAATGAGTGTTTTCACGAGCCGCTCAACCGCTTCGCGACAATTTTTGGCAATAATATGCCATCGTTTGTCGTAAGATTAATCTGGGCAAAGGGCTTAGATGCAATTAAAACGCGCAAGGAGAGAAGGCGGACGGCCGCTTGCTTTGCGCGTTGAGCTTGCTGTCAGGCCCTAAAAGGCGCAACCGCAAGTAAGGCCGTTCGATTCTCCCGAGAGCGTTTTGTTTGCTTCTAAATTTTTTGCTCAGATTAATCTTTACACTGTCTAGATTAGCGCGCAATCTTTACACTGTCAAGATGTTTGGTCGATTTTTTTCGCTTTTCAAACGATTTTTTGTGAAAAATTTCAAGAATTTTTTAAATTTTTTGCGCGTTTTTTTAAAATCTGTGATATAATGAAAAGACTATGAATAAAAGAGATTTCCCCAAAATCCATTTTTACGACCAGGATTTTGTCGATATTTACAACAAAACGTGGAATTGGATCGCCGATTTTTGGATCGACCCGAAAAAGGGCGCCAAGACAAACGACGGGTGTTTTGTTTATCCCGAAGACGGCGTGAACGTTTTAAACCACTTAGACGCGATTTTCTCTTCTTTCTTTTTGGTATATTCAAACCGCAATTATTCCGCCAGCAAAAATTTAGACTATCTTTATTCGCGCCAGGAACGCGACGGCGCCATCCGCTTTAAGTACGACTTAAAGAGCGGAAAGCCGATTTCAGAAAAAGGAAACCCCGAGGGCGTTTGCCTGCCTCTTTTGGCTTGGGCGGAATTCAACCTTTACCATAAATTGGCCAACAAGCGCCGCGTAAAGGAAGTCATTCCCAGCCTTGTAAAGTACGTCACTTGGATTGACAAAAAGTTCAAGAAGCCCAACGGCCTTTACGCCGCTCCCGTCGCGGCCAGCGGAATGTTCAACAGCCCGCGCGACAAGTGCGTCTATCCGATTGACTTTAACGCGGCGATGGCATTGAACGCGCTCCACCTTTCGGCCCTTGGCGACATCATGAACGACAAGGAATTGAGCTTTATGTACAAAAAGGCCTACTTCTCGCTCAAGACCAGAATCAACAGCATGATGTGGGACCAAAAGACAGGCTTTTACCACGACCTTGACAAGGACGAAAAAATTCTTCCGCAAAAGACAATCGCTGGCTTCTGGCCCTTGCTCGCCGAAATCCCCAACGCCGACCGCGCCGAAACTTTGATCGCGCACCTTACCAACAAAAAGACTTTTGGAACGGACCATCCGTTCCCGACTTTGAGCGCCGACAGCCGCGACTTTAAGGAAAGCGGAGAGGGCTACAAGGGAAGCGTTTTCCCGGCGATGAACTTTATGGTCATCAAGGGCTTGGAAAAATACCAGCGCTACGACTTGGCGCGCGAATGCTCGATCCGCCACCTGTACTATATTTTGGAAGCGCTCACCCCAGAAAACAAAAAGGAAAAGGGCGACTTGTACGAGGCTTATCTTCCATGCAAAGAAGGAAAGGCTTCTCTTAAAGGAAAGCCGCACTTTCCGCGCCCGCGCTACTTGCAGACCGTCGCGCTTTCTACAATCGCTTTGATGATAGAAAACGTAATCGGCCTTTTGATCAGCCTTCCGCGCAAAACGGTTGACTGGATCATTCCCAATTTGGAAATCATGGGAATCGAAAACCTTTCGCTCAAGCGCAACTTGATTACGATTCTTTCAAACAAGTCCAACCGCGGTTGGGAAATCCAAATGGAAAGCGAAAAGCTTTATTACTTTACAATCAACATTCTTGAGCAAAAGAAAAAGACGCTGCCGATTCCTTCCGGCCGCTGCTCTATGCTGATTGACAAGTTATAGGAAATGAGCGCAAGGCAAAAAAAGCAAGTTCCGCAAGTAAAGCCGGAAGCAATCATAGAAATCGCCTCCACAGGAATTCGCCTTAGCGTCGTTGAAATTTTGCCGAGCGGTCATTGGAACACGCTTGACCGCTCCGACATGCCGGTCAACTTGGGAATGGACATCTTTACCGGCGGTTCTGTCAAGCAAAGCACTATCGGCCAATGCATTCAAATTCTAAGCCGCTACAAGGAACAGCTTAAGTCCTGGGGAATCGAAGCCGGCGACACAAGCGTCATCGCCACCGCCGCCTTGCGCGAAAGCCGCGACAAGGATTCAATCATCGACAGGATTTTCATCCGCACCGGTTTTGTCGTCCGCGTCATCGACGGCGTAGAGGAAAACCGCTTGATGTACCTTGCCGTGCGCGAATGTTTCAAGGACTCTAAGTTCAGCCTAGAAGGCGACGACTACATGATTTTGGAAGCCGGCGGCGGCTCGTCCGAGATGATGCTTTTAAAAAAAGGAAGCATCGTAAGCGCGCACTCCTTTCGCTTGGGAACGATTCGCGTCGAGGGACAAATCGGCCAAAGCGGAGAGAGCGACACGGCGCGGCGCTTTATCCAACAGTTCATCCTAAACTCAAAGAATTTGTTAAACGAGGAATTCAGCTCGCTAAAGCTAAAGAGCGTCGTCGCCGTCGGAAAGCAGGCGCAAGTCGCGGCCCTTAACGTCGGGCATCCGGTTTCGACCTTTTTGTGGGAAATGCCGCGCCAAAAGTTCATTGACTTTGTTGACGAAATCCAAGAGTATTCTATTGAAGAATGCGTCGCGCGCTTTAAGATCGCTTACTCGGACGCGGCTCAATTGCGCATAGGCCTTTTGATTTACAAAATGTTCGTCGAGACAACGAACGTGGCCAGCGTCATCGTGCCGGAAACAAACTTGCGCGAGGGCGCTCTTATCAACAAGCTTGCAGCCCCAAACGAAGACTTGCAGCGCGATTTTTACAAGCAGATCGCCGCCGGCGCCACAACCCTTTTGCGCAAGTACCACGGCGACGAAGGCCACGCGCAATTCGTTACGGACGTTTCGCTAAAAATATTCGACGCGCTAAAAAGCGAAATCGCGCTTGACGAGCGCGCCCGAGTGTTGCTGGAAGTGGCGGCGATGCTTCACGACATTGGAATTTTCATTCGCATGGAAAACCACCACGAGCATTCGGCCTACATCATAAGCAACTCGGAATTTTTCGGCCTTACCCAAAACGAAATTACGATCGTTTCGCAAATCGCAAAATACCATCGCGGCCATTCAAATCCGCAGGACGACGACCATTTTCAAATGCTTCCGCGCGCCAGCCGCATGACGATTCTAAAGCTTACGGCGATCATTCGCATCGCCGACGCCATCGACCGTTCGCACACGCAAAAATTCACGCAGCTAAAAATCACCAAGCAAAAAGATTCCTTGGTCGTTCATACAGGAAACAGGCACAACACGGTTTTGGAGCGGCAGGCTCTGGGCGAAAAGGGCGGAATGTTTGAAAGCGTCTTTGGCTACAAGGTGATTCTTTCTTAGGAGGAACGGAATGGCGGCAGCAAAAACAACAGGCAAAGACATTTTCTTAAACCGCGAGCTTTCTTGGATAGAATTCAACGACCGCGTTTTGCGCGAGGGAAAGAGAACCGACATTCCTCTTTTGGAACAGTTGACCTTTCTTTCTATCGTCACAAGCAACTTTAACGAGTTCTTCCAAGTGCGCGTCGCCAGCGTAAAGCGCCTTCTTAAAAACGCGCCTGGCGGAAAAGACATTTCGGGCCGCACTCCCAAGCAGCAATTAAAGGACATTTCGGCGCGGGCCCGCCAAGTAATGCAGGCGCAGCAAGACGCGCTGCAAAAGCAAATAATTCCGGCTTTGGCAAAAGAGGGCTTTGTCTACAAGCGGCCCAAGCAGTTTAGCGTCGCGCAAAAGGAATTCGCGCAGGAAATTTTCAAGGCGCAAATCCTTCCGCTTTTGACGCCGCTTAGAACCGACAGCGACGAGTTTCCCAAAATCGCCAACCTTAAATGGCACGCGGCCTTTTTGCTAAAGCCGATTGCCGGAATAAAAATCGCCAACAAGGAATTCGCCGCGCGTCCAGGCGCTCCGATTGTGGCGCTTGTTCAGATTCCCGACGCGATACCGAATTTGATTTGGCTTCCGGGCGGCAAGGAAGAAATCAAGGACTTTACGACTGTGGCCGATTTGCTTTTGCAATACGGCTCTCAGGTTTTTGACGGATACGAAGTTTCAAAGTCGCTTTTGTTCAACGTCGCGCTTGACGCTGACTTTGCGGTTGACGAGGACGCCAACGACATTGTGCAGGCGATGCAGGAAGTCTTGGTCGCGCGCCAGTCTTCGTTTGCCGTCAGAATGGTTTGCGACAAGGCCAGCTCGGAGCTGCAAAAATTTTTGGCGCAAAAGCTGGGCCTTAAGTCCGACGACATCTACGCCTTTGACGGTCTGGTTGACGCGGCCACTTTGTGCGAAATCGGCGAGGCGGAAAACACCGACCATTTGCGAAACGAAAAATGGAAGAATTTTCCCAACGCCGCTTTGCCGGAAGACGAGCCTTACTGGGACGCGATAAAGCGCCGCGACGTTATTTTGCACGTTCCCTACGAGTCCTACAATCCGGTCGTGAAATTCTTGAACGACGCGGCGGACGATCCGGACGTTCTTTCCATCAAGATGACGCTTTACAGGACCGGCCGCGGCTCTCCGATAATTTCGGCCTTGGAAAAAGCGGCGCGAAACGGAAAGCAGGTGACGGTCTTGGTGGAGCTTAAGGCGCGATTTGACGAGGAGCGCAACATCGCTTGGGCCGAGGAGTTGGAGAAGGCCGGCGTTTTGGTCGTCTACGGTTTGGTAAACCTTAAGGTGCACGCAAAAATATTGATGGTCATCCGCCGCGAGCAGGACGCCTTTAAGCGCTATGTCCACCTGGCCACCGGAAACTACAATCCAAGGACCGCGCGAATTTATTCCGACCTTTCGCTTTTTACCGCCAACCACGAAATCGCCAACGACGCTACAAAGTTCTTTAACATTGTTACAGGCTATTCGGCCTTGCAAAAGATGAAGTACCTTAGCATGGCGCCTGTAGACTTAAAGAGCAAGCTGCTTTCGATGATTCAGCGCGAGATTGAGCTTTCGACTCCGCAAACGCCTGGCTTGATAATCGCCAAGATGAATTCCTTGGCCGACGAGGAAGTGATCGCGGCCTTGTACCGCGCCAACCGGGCGGGCGTTCGCATAATGCTTAACGTTCGCGGCATTTGCATGCTGCTTCCTGGCGTCGCCGGAATGAGCGAAAACATTCGCGTCGTTTCGATTGTCGACCGCTACTTGGAGCATTCGCGCGTATTTTATTTTCAGAACGGAGCCTCGCCCGAAATTTATTTGGCCAGCGCCGACTGGATGCCGCGCAACCTCGACCGCCGCATAGAATTGATGTTCCCGATTTTGGACGCCGCCGCGTTCAAGGAAATAAAGCATGTCCTTGACGTTTACTTTGAGTCAAACATAAATTCTTACGAGCTTCAAAGCGACGGCTCTTGGCTTGCCCTTAAGCCCAAGGCGGGCGAGGCGGCAAAGCGCGCCCAGGAAATTCTTTACAACGAATACAAAGCGCGGGCCGAGCGCAACAAGGCGCCAAAGACGCGGTTCACCGTTCGCAGAAAGTGAGTTATGAAAGTTTTTGAAGGAAAAATCGTTGATGTAGTAAAGCGGGAAGTCTACGGCGGAAAGCTTTTTGTCGAAGACGGCCGCATAAAAAAAATCGAGCGCTGCCAAACTTCCGAGCGAAAATATCTTGTGCCCGGCTTTGTGAATTCCCACGTTCACATAGAAAGCAGCATGGTCACGCCCCAGTACTTTGCCTACGAATCGCTTAGGCGCGGCGTAATCGCGGCGGTTGCCGACCCCCACGAAATAACGAACGTTTGCGGCGCGGCGGGCTTTGACTTTATGCTAAAGGACGCGGCCCGCTCACCGATGAAAATTTACTTTGCCGTCCCGTCTTGCGTTCCGGCCACGAAATTTGAAACGTCAGGCGCGGTCTTGGACGCCGCCACCGTCGCCCGCCTTTTAAAGAACAAGCGGGTTGTAAGCCTTGGCGAAATGATGAACTTTCCGGGCGTCTTGGGCGGCGACAAAGAGGTTTTGGCAAAACTCGCCGCCGCAAAAAAATTGGGAAAGCCCGTTGACGGACACGCGCCGATGCTTAGCGGCGAGGCCTTAAAAAAATACGCGGCGGCAGGCATTTCCACCGACCACGAAAGCGCCTCCTACGAGGAAGGCTTGGAAAAAATTAAAAGCGGAATGTTCGTTCAAATCCGCGAAGGCTCCGCCGCAAAGAATTTAAAGGCGCTCGCTCCGCTTTTTAAGCTGGCGCCTGAAAAGCTTATGTTTTGCGGTGACGACTTGCATCCCAACGACTTGGAGCAAGGCCTTTTTTGGAGCTTGGTCAGAAAGCTTGTCGCCGAGGGCTACGATTCCTTTGACGTTTTGCGCGCGGCCACCTACAATCCGATCAAGCATTACAAGCTTGACGTAGGCCTTTTGCAGGAAGGCGACAGCGCGGACTTTATCGTTGTCAGCGGCATAAAAAAAATGAAAATTGAAAAGGTTGTCGTAAACGGACAAATCGTTGTGTGCGGAAACCGTTCCTACTTTAAGCCGGCTGAGGCCAAGAGAATTAACAACTTTAACCGAAAGGAAATAAGCGCCGCCGACATCGCCGTCCGCTCCGACACCGCGCAAGTAAGGACGATAAAGGCCATCGACAAGGAAGTCTTTACCGAAAGCGCCTTGATGTACGCCAGCTTGGAAGACGGCTATTTAAAGTCCAACACAAAGACCGACGTTTTAAAGTTGGTTTGCGTAAACCGCTACAATCCAGACGCCAAGCCCGCCGTCGCTTTTGTCAACGGCTTTGGCCTTAAGGCCGGAGCGCTTGCAAGCAGCGTGGCGCACGATTCGCACAACATAATTTGCGTCGGAACCGAAGACAAGTACATAGTCAAGTGCATCAATAGAATCATTCGCAACAAAGGCGGGCTTGCGGTGGCCAACCGCGCGCGCGTCCACGACATCCAGTTGGACGTCGCGGGCCTTATGGCAAGCCGCTTGTGCAAAAAAGTCGCGCGCGACTACGAGGATCTTTGCCATTGGGCGCGCATGATGGGCTGCAAGCTCAACGCGCCTTACATGACCCTTTCGTTTTTGGCGTTGCCCGTAATTCCAAAATTAAAGATTACCGACTTGGGCCTCTTTGATTCGGAACGGATGGAATTTGTGTAAGCCGCGTTCAAGAATAGGATGCGCTCTTGTCGGGCGAATTTTTTGCATGTCTAAGACGCGCCGCTCAAAAAAAAGCCGCTCCTCAAATCGGAGCGGCCCTTTTTGTTTGCCATAAAACTCGTTAAGAAAAACTGAGGCTACTCAGTTTTTCTCGGCTTTCCAACCATCGTCCAGCAGACAATCATCGCGACGATGTAAAGCGCGACGGTCACGTAAAGGACGCTTTGGTAGCCCACAGGGTTTACCTTTACGGCACGGCCGTCGGCCAAAACTTTTTCTGTGAACTCGCCTGTGTGGCGGACGATCCAACTGGCCATTTGGTTTCCGGTCAAGCCGGCGATGGCCCAGGCGCTAAGGCACATTCCGTGGACGGAAGAAATGCTCTTCATTCCAAAGTGGTCGCTGAGCAAAGTGGGAACGTTTGAAAAGCCGCCGCCGTAGCCCGCGTTGACCACGATAAGAAGCGCGATGCACAAGGCCATAAGAACAGGCTCCGTTCCGTTGATGATTCCGCGAGTGGCGATGATGATTCCAGTGAACAAAATCGAAAGCGCGAAAATCCACTTGTAGATTGTGTTGCGGTCCTTGAGTCCGTCGGCGGCCGCGCTAAAGCCCAAGCGTCCGGCGGCGTTGGCGATGGCCGTTACCGTTCCGATCGCGCTGATTGTCATAAAGCCAAGGCCTGTCGTTTGCAAGATCGGCTTTTCCTGCGAGATGAGAGCCAGGCCGCAAGCGATGTTGATGTAGAACATAATCCAAATGCCAAGGAACTCGCGGTTTGAAAAGCAAGTCTTGAAGTTTGAGCCGAACTTTTTAAGGAACTCGCCAATCGTTTGCTTTTCGTGGGCTTCCACCCAGCCGGCCGGCTTTTTAAGAAGCAAGTGGCCGATGAACATCATCACGCAGTAAACGCCGCCCATAATCATGAACATGTAGGCCGGGTTGTCGTCGCACCTTGCGACTATCGCCTGCATGATCGGAGTGGCGATTGCCTTGGCCGCTCCAAAGCCCGCGACGGCTAGTCCTGTCGCCAAGCCTTTTTTGTCCTTGAACCAAAGCATCAAGGTTTTTACGGGAGAAAGGTAGCCGGTTCCCAAACCGATTCCCATAATCACGCCGTAGCAAACCAAAACGCCGGGCAGGGACTTGGCCAAAATGCTGGCTCCCGTTCCAACCATTCCGACTGTAAAGAAAATCGTCGCGATCAAAGAGCTTTTGTGAATGTCCTTTTCTACAAAGTCGCCCAAAAAGGCGGCCGACATTCCCAAGAAGAAAATCGCCAAAGAGAAGGCCCACTCGACGTGGCTTTTGGGGCTGCCGATGTAGGCGGCGACTTCCTGGCTAAAAACAGACCAACAGTAAACTGTTCCGATGGAGCAGTGCAAGAGCAGCGCGGGAATGGCTCCGCGCAACCATTTGTTTTCAGGTAAACTCATAATAGAAGATTATATCACAGTTTGCGTGATTTTGCTAGCGCTTTTTTATGGGCGCATCCCGCCTTGCGGCGGGCCGGGTGTTGCGGGATTCCGCTGTCGCTTCATTGTCCGCTATAATTAACCGGCAGCGTCTGAAAGACGCGGCAACCCCGCTCGAACTAACTATTTATATCTTGCGTTTAATAACACGAGCGGCCAACGCTTCGCGTCCCTACACCCCCTTGCGCGTGGAAAAGGAAGGAAAAAGGTTAGATCCCGAACAACATCATAGGGTCAGCTTTAAATTGAAGCATATTCGCGGAATCGGCGCCGTTATCTCCGCCTTTTCTTTGAAGCGTAATGTTGCCAAGTCGAATGTTTCCTTTGTCGGTAAATTTTACCTGGCAATCGCCTGCGTAAATTGAAATTGCTTCGTTTACAGCCATTAGGCGCCATTTATAATCATCATTTTTGTTTATAACCAAAGTCCATTCAGCTGCAAAACGGCCTCGGCCTCTAATTATGTCGCTTATAATCATTATGATGTTTTTTTGAAAGAAGTTTTTTAATTTTTCTTGTTCTGCTGCAGAGAATTCATCAACAAACATTCGTCTCGGATCGCGACTTCCTTCTCTTGCCGGGAGCTCTCCATCATAAAGTTTTAACAATTGTTCAATTTCAGAATCGATATGCCATAGTTTTAAATAGCCTTCAACTTTCTTCTTTTCAACTTGATTAAAGCCTTTATCGCCGGAAACAAGTTTTACTTGAATGTTTTCCAAAGGTTCGGGTTCATTCTCTCGAAGTTTTTTTGCGATTTCAATTCTGATGAAAACATCTGATTTATAACCCCGGCCGCCAAATTTCACTGCCTTTACAGATTCGATTTCATCAAGATTGTACATCATTATTTCAAGCCATTTTTGCGCGTCAACATCATTCTTCCAATTGTTGAATTTATCTGCGACTTCTTGCTCGTTATTGAATCCGCCTTTCGCTATTTGAGAACCCGTCATAGCTTTGCCGCAACCTCTTCTTTTTCCAAAGCGCTTTTCATTATCTTTTTTAGAACGTCGACTACAACAGAGTTTCCGAACTGTTTGTAAGCTATATTATCCTTTTCCGCAATCTTAAAGCTTTCCGGAAAGCCGTCAAGGCGAGCGCATTCTCTTGGAGCCAATTTTCTTATTTTTCCATTCACCATATAAAGGCCTGTCTTCGCTCCCGCACCGCCGCCATAAGCGGACAAAGTTATTGCCGTTCCAAGCGGGCTGTAAATTCTTTCTCCCTGGCCGCCTTTGTTGACAATGCCGATTCTTAGTGGTACATCAGAAAAATCTTCTTTTATGGTGTCATTCATAAAAACATCATTTCTTCGCACTTCATATTTCTTTGTTTCAGAATCCGGCAATAAAATGTCCACGACATGTTTTTTTACTTTTTCTTCTTTTGGGAAAGTAAATCCTTTTACTTTTAAGTCTTTTCTAAAACAAACAATGTAAATTCTTTTTCTGCTTTGTGGAACGCCAAATTTTGAAGCGTCAAGAACTTTGTCATAAACATCGTAACCGATTTCGTCAAGGGTCTTCTTTATGACTGCCAATGTTTTTCCTCCGTCATGTCTTGCGAGGTTTTTGACATTTTCCAAAAACATGACTTTTGGCTGCTTTTCTTTTGCAATTCTGGCGACATCAAAGAACAAAGTTCCTCGACTGTCTTCAAAACCTAATTGTTTGCCGCTGATTGAGAATGCTTGGCATGGAAATCCGGCGCAAAGTATGTCGTGGTCTGGTATTGATTTTTCGGATATTTTGGTTATATCGCCGGCAGGCTTCAGTTTGAAATTGTTTTCATAAACAGTTGCCGCGTCTTTATCCCATTCGCTTGCGAAAACCGCTTCTCCCCCCAAACTTGAAAGCGCGATATGAAAGCCGCCTATTCCAGCGAATAAGTCTATGAATTTCAATGGCTTTGACTTTTGCATTTTTCCACCCAAGAGAATTGATTATTTATTATAACGTCTTGGACTGTCTTTGTCGATATGTCTTTGTTCGCGCCTCTAATTTGAACAGGCAGCAATATCGCCGCCTCAGCGTAGTTGCAAAAACCTTTCTTTTGAGTATAATGAATTCCGCGAGGAATCCAAAATGATAAAGATTGTTAAAGCATCCGAGTTGGAAGAAAGTTTTTTTGAGGGCCGCGACTTTGGCGA
This sequence comes from Treponema sp. UBA4377, assembly GCA_002391235.1. Lineage (GTDB taxonomy): Bacteria > Spirochaetota > Spirochaetia > Treponematales > Treponemataceae > Treponema_D. The sequence goes on along the minus strand of DGRX01000019.1, from coordinate 47,639 downwards.
GTCCATTGACGTTGTAAAAGACGTTTTGCGCGACGTTAAGACGATGGGCGATAAGGCGCTTTCTGACTATGGCGCCAAATTTGACGTTTCCGCTCCCTCGCATTTTGAGATTCCGCAAAACGAGCTTAAGGCCGCCGCCGAAAAAATGAAGCATGAAAACCCCGGCCTTTACGAATCCCTTTGCTACTCGTGCGACTTGGCAAAAAAATTCGCCGAGCGTCAGCGCGAGTCTTTTGACGAATTTGAAATTGAGTTGGCTCCCGGCCTTTTTACCGGCCAAAAAAACATTCCTGTCGACCGCGCGGGCGTTTACGTTCCGGCCGGCCGCTTTCCGCTTTTGTCAACCGTAATCATGACGGTCGTTCCGGCAAAGGCGGCGGGCGTTGGGCAAGTGATTATGTGCACTCCGCCCCGCGTGCACCCGGACGACTTGGATGACGCCAAGGCGCAGGGAACGGGAACGCCCGGAAAGCCTTTTGTTGGAGGCCGCCCTTACGCCGACGAGGGAATCATGGCCGCCGCCTTTATTTGCGGGGCCGACAAAGTTTACGCTTGCGGAGGCTCGCAGGCCATCGGCGCTATGGCTTTTGGAACGGAATCGATTCCCAAGGCTGACGTTGTGGTAGGACCGGGAAACAAGTTTGTGGCGGAAGCCAAGCGCTTGATTTACGGAACGGTTGGCATCGACATGCTTGCGGGCCCCACCGAAGTTTTTGCCATCGCCGACGACAGCGCCAACCCCAAGTGGCTTGCCGCGGACTTGTTGGCGCAGGCCGAGCACGACGTCGTCGCGCAGCCCATTCTTGCCACCGACAGCGAGGAAATCGCCAAGGCCGTTCAGCAGGAAATAGAGGAGCAGCTTAAAGACTTGCCTACGGCGGAAACCGCAAGGCGAAGCGTTGACACCTTTGGAAAAATAATCGTAACTTCTTCTATAGAAGAAGCCTGCGAAATCGCGAACAAAAAAGCGCCCGAGCACTTGGAGCTTGCGATGGACGCGGGCGAAAAATTGGAGGCCGCCAAAAAGCTGGTTCACAACTACGGCTCGCTTTTTATCGGCCACGGCTCGGCCGAAGTTTTTGGCGACTACGCGGCCGGCTTGAACCACACGCTTCCGACAAGCGGCTCGGCAAGGTTCACAGGCGGCCTGAGCGTCCGCGCTTTTATAAAGACAGTCACCACGCTTAGAACGATAGAAGGAAAGGAAGGCCCTTTGGCCAGCGCAAAGGCCGCCGGCATTTTGGGCGACGCCGAAGGTTTGGCCGCCCACGCGCGCGCGGCAAGGATTAGGATATGCTAAAGATTTGCAAGTTGGGCGAGGAAGTTCTTCGCAAAAAATCAGTTCCGATTAAGGACGAGGAAATCAACGACGAGCTTCGCGCTCTTGCCGAAGAAATGTTTGAGACGATGGAAAGCGCCAACGGCGTGGGCCTTGCTTGCCCGCAAATCGGAAAGAACATCCGCATGTTTGTGGCCGAGGCGGACGACGACGTAAAGCGCGTTTTCATCAATCCGCAAATCATCGCCACTTCCGACGACTCCGTTCCCTACGAGGAAGGCTGCCTTAGCGTTCCGCAAGTGTATGAAAACATCATGCGGCCCTCAAAGGTGACGGTGCAGGCGCAAGACCAAAACGGAAAAAAATTCACGCTTGAGGCGGAAGGCCTTTTGGCGCGCATAATCCAGCACGAAAACGACCACCTTGAGGGCGTGATTTTCATCGACCGCGGCGACGCCGACTTTGCCAAAAAGACAGCCGAGCAGTTTGCCAAGAGGGCGGAACGCGCCGCGCAAAAGGCCGCCGAAAAGGAAGCCAAGGCAAAAAAAATCGCCGCGAAGATTGCCGCCAAAAAAGCGGCCAAGGAAGCCAAGAAAAACAATGCTTAAAATTCTATACGCCGGAAGCCCATCTCCCGCCGCCACAACGTTGCGCCTCCTGCTTGAAAAATGCTCGCAAGGTCAAAATGCGGCCGCCAGCGGAGACTGCTCGCAAGACCAAAAAGGCGGCGGTTGGGAAATCGCGGGCGTCTTGACCAACCCGCCCAGCGCCAAGGGCAGGCATAAAGAGCTTGTTCCCACCGACGTGGGCTTGCTTGCCCAAGAGCGCGGCATTCCGGTCTTTTGCCCGCAAAAGCTTGACGCCGCCGCGCGCGACCAAATCGCCGCCCAAGGCTTTGACGCGCTTGTATGCTTTGCCTACGGAAAAATATTCGGGCCAAAATTTTTGTCGCTCTTTAAGGCGGGCGGGGTCAACGTGCACCCGTCGCTTTTGCCCAAGTACCGGGGCGCGACTCCGGTTCCGGCGGCGATCCTGAATTGCGACGGCCAAACTGGCGTAACGGTCCAGACATTGGCGCTGGGCATGGACGAAGGCGAAATTTTGGCGCAAGAAATTGTCGCGCTTGACGGAACGGAAACAACCGACAGCCTTTTGGACAAGAGCGCCCAAATCGCCGCCGCTTTGTTGCAAAGCCTTTTGGACAAGGCCGCCCAAAATCCCGGCGCGGAAATCTTGAAAAAAGGTCGGGCGCAAGAGGGCGACCCTAGCTACACAAAGACAATCAGCAAGGAAGACGCCCTTATAAATTGGAACGACAGCGCGAAAAATATCGCAGCCGCCGTCCGCGCCTACACAAGCGAGCCCGGCTCTTGGACAAGAATCGGCGGCGAGGGCGGCGAAACGCTAAAGATTTTGAAAGCCGCGCCTTTGGACACCGATTGTTCGCAAGACGGACAAACTGCGGGCGCGAACCAAAACGGCTTGCAAGCCCAAGAAGCCGCGCCTTCTAGTCAGTCAGGCGTTTCGGATTTGTCCGCGCCTTCCGGCCAGCCAACCGTTCCCGGAACCGTGACGGCCTTTGACAAAAAGCGCGGAATCCTTGTCCAGTGCGGCGACGGCGTTCTTTGCGTGACCGAGCTGCAGCGCCAGCAAAAAAAGGCGATGGGCTACAAAGACTTTATGAACGGCGCGCGCGACTTTGTTGGAACGCGGCTAGTCTAGGCCGCTCGTGTTCTTGGTTGCAAGACCGCAATCTTTGTTTCGAGCGGTTTCACCGCGTCTTCCAGACGCTGCCTTGTCCTTGCAACAATTCCCCATTTCTGCTAAAATTATTCCACCTTTACGGAGCGAAATATGGACATTAAAAATAAAATAAAAGACGCTGGAATCTCATTGAACGAAATGGAAGCGGACTTGCAAAAAAGTACGCCCGCTTTTGCCGCGTATACAATCGCGGCTTTTGTCTTGATGCTTGTCACGGCGCTGGCCGTTTTCTTTTTTGCCAACAAGGGCTACGAACAGGTTTTGGTTCCGAATGTTACTGGAAAAACTTTGACGCGCGCCTTGCTTGAGATGCAGGAAAAAGAACTTTATCCAAAATTGCAGCTGCGCTACAGCGACCTTCCGGGGCAGGCGGGCCAAGTGCTGTCGCAAAATCCCCGCGCGGGCAGCATCGTAAAGGCCGGCCGCAGGGTCACGCTTGTCGTAAGCCGCGGCGTTATGATTGACCATATCGGAAATTACGTTGGAACGAACCTCGACGCGCTCAAGAACAAGCTGGACGCGCTTTACGGCGGCGTTGAGACCCCGCAGATTACGATAGGAACGCCGGTCTTTAAAATGGACGCCGCTCCTATTGGAACGATTTTGGAGCAAGATCCGCCGGAAGGAACTCCGATAACGCAGCCTGTCGAGTTGCAGCTGATTGTTTCTAGCGGCCCCACGGCTCCGCGCGTTTCCGTTCAAAATTATGTTGGAAAAACAATCGCCGAGATTTTGGAAGGAATCGGAACGACACCCTTGCTTTTTGAGTTCACAAGCCACATCGCCACTGGCGACGAAATTCCCGGAACGGTTGTAAGCCAGTCCGAGCCGGAAAATTCCCAGGTGGACGAGTATTCAAAAATCGCGCTTGAGTTCGCCCTTCCGGAATTGAACACAGCCTATAGCGGAGACACAATCGTCGACGCCGACATCAAGGGCCGCACCGAAGACGAAGTCGCCGGCGCCAAAAAAGTCGATTCGTCAAAGCTGACAAACGGAATTTTTTCCGCAAAAGTTTCGCGCTATCCGCTTGCCGTTCCCGTAAAGCTGGAAGCCTTTCCGCCGGAAGGAGCGTCATACACTGTCGCTTCGTTCAACCATATCGGGGGAGAGATTACCGTTCCCTACGCTGTGCCGCACGGAACGACGCTTGCCCTTAGCGTTTTGAACCAAGAAAAGGAGCGGCTTACCGTTCAATAAAAAAATGCAAAGTCCGAAAATTTGCCTGACGCTTACAGGAAAAACGATAAAAGAAAATTTGGAGTTGGTTCGCCGCTATAGGCCTTACGTGGATTTGCTTGAGCTGCGCGCCGACTTTCTTGACGAGGACGAAAGCCTTCATGTCCGGAAATTTCCTGAACTGGCAAAGATGCCTTGCATTCTTACAATCCGCCGTCGCGTTGACGGCGGAAAATTTGTCGCCGGCGAAGGTTCAAGGACTATGCTCTTTGCCAGGGCGATGGCCTTTGCCGACGACCAAAATCCCGAGCGCAATTTTCAGTACGTAGACTTTGAGGACGACTTCCACATTCCCAGCTTGCAGGACGCGGCGCTGGCGTTCGGCACAAAAATCATCCGCAGCTTTCACAGCATGAACGAGCCGGTTCACGACATCATCAAGCGCTGCGACTCTATGCGAAAGACTGGCTATGAAATTCCAAAAATCGCCTTTATGCCAAAAACTTTGGCCGACGTAAAAAACCTTTTTTACGAAACGCGCGATTTTACCAAGTACGAGCACATCCTTTGCGCGATGGGGCCGATGGGAATCGTTTCAAGAATCTTGGCCTACAAAACCCATTCATTTTTGACATACACTTCCGCCGATAGCGTTAGCAACGAGTTGAAGACGATCGGCCATATAGATCCGATTATGATGAACCAAGTCTACCACTTTAAGGACTTGAACGACAAAACTTCGATTTACGGAATCACCGGTTGGCCGCTTGTCAAAACCGACAGCCCCTTTTTGCACAACCAAGGTTACGTGAACCATTTTATGAACGCTGTTTACATTCCGATTCCTTCGGCGGACATTCATCAGACGATTGAGTTCGCCAACGAGATTGGCGTAAAGGGAATGTCGGTCACCGTTCCCCACAAGGAGTCGGTTATAAACGAACTGTTCGAGGTTGACGACAGGGTGCGCGAAATTTCCGCGTCCAACACGATCGTCCGCAAGAACGACAAGTGGTACGGCTACAACACGGATTGTTCCGGCTTTTCAAAAGCGCTTTTGGATTTTACTGGATTCAAGAATTTAAGGCATAAAAGGGTTGCGATTATCGGAGCGGGAGGAGCCAGCCGGGCGATTGCCTACGCGGTGAAAATGCTTGGCGGCAAGGCTTGCGTCTTTAACCGAACGCCGTTGCGCGCAAAGTCAGTCGCGGATATGTTTGGCTTTGAATACTCGCAGCTTTCGGCCGACGCGATTCCTTTGATAGAAAAATATTCCGACGTGATTATACAAACCACTTCCGCCGGAATGAATTCAAGCGAGCCGAGCAATTCGCAGAACGATCCCCTTTACTTTTACCGTTGGACGGGCAACGAACTTTTGTTTGACATCGTTTACACGCCCAAGGTCACTCCGATTATGGAGCGCGCGCAAGAAGCGGGCTGCAAAGTTTGCAACGGCGAGGCGATGCTAAAATACCAAGCTTACGAACAATTCAAAATATTCACCGGAGTCGATTATGAAGAAACTAAGTCAGAATGAGCAAAAGGAACTTGTGGCGCGGACGGCGATCGACACGCTTATCGAACAGAAAAAAATTTTTAGCGGAATGAAAATCGGTTTGGGCACCGGTTCGACGGCGATGCCCGCCGTCCGCCGTTTGGCCGAGCGAATCGCCGACGGAACATTGCGCGACATTAAGGCCGTCGTCACAAGCTTCCAGACCCAGTTGGCTTGCGAAGATTTTGGAATCCCGGTTTATTCATTGAACGACAAGGCGATCGGCGGAAAGTTGGACTTGGCCATTGACGGCGCCGACGAAATCGCTCCCGACAAGGCGGTGATAAAAGGCGGCGGCGCGGCGCTCCTTCGCGAAAAAATCGTCGAATACAACGCCAAGACTTTTGCCGTGATCGGCGACTCTTCAAAGGCCGTTAAGTCGCTCGGAACAAAGTTTCCCTTGCCGGTCGAGATAATCGCCGACGCCCGCGTTCCGGTTCAAAAAGCGATTGAAAAGCTTGGCGGAAAGTGCGTTTTGCGCCAGGGCGTAAAAAAGGCCGGACCTGTCATCACCGACAACGGAAACCAAATCCTTGACGTTTTGTGGGAAAAGCCTGTTGACCCAAAAGCGATGGAAAAGAAACTAAACGAAATTGTCGGCGTTGTTGAAAACGGCTTCTTTACAAAGAACAGGCCGATTGTTTTTGTGGCCCAAGAAGACGGAAGTGTTCGCACCCTTTGACGAGACAAAGGCGCGCCAAGCTTGCCAAAAAATGATTGAGGGCTTGGAGCGCGACGTCTGCGAATGGACGGGAATGTTCGGCGCGCTTGTTTGCCAAGACGCGGCCGGGAAAGAAGTCGTCCTTCGCGCCTTTAGCGGCTCCTACGATGGAAAGTGGAACCGCGACGGCTGGGCTCCTCCGCTTTTTGACGAAGAAAAATACAAAGCCGCTATCCTTCCCAACGACAAAAAAATCCACGAGCTTAGCGTGGTTCCTGCAAACGAAAGCCCGGAGCAAAAGGCCGCGCGCGACAAAGAGCGCCTCGCTCTTTGCAACGAGACGCTCAAAAAAATTTATTCCCTTTACAGCTTTTGTTGCTTTGACCAAAAATGGCGGACATTTGCCGACATCTCCAACGGAAAGCTTTTGCCCACCGGAACCGGCGACTGCTCGGCTCCAAAGCTTTTGAGCGAGGCCTTTAGCAAGAATTTGCTTCCGATAAGCATGGCGGAATTTTATTGGGGAAAGCCGAACAGCCGTCTTGTTCCAAAAACTTTTTATCCGCCCTGCGACGAAAAGTGCGCCTTGATACTGCCTGCGATTCTGGGCCTAAAAATCATTTACCGCGACCAAAGCATTTTGGTCGTCGAAAAGCCGTCGGGCCTTTTGTCCGTTCCGGGACGCGGGCCTGACAAACAAGACTGCGTCGTGACGCGGGCGCAAAAACTATTTCCGCAAATGATAAAGCAGCCCAGCGTCCATCGCTTGGACATGGACACAAGCGGCCTTATGGTCCTTGCCTTTAACGAAGAAAGCCACCGCGCCCTGAACGCGCAATTTGAAAACCGTCTTGTCAAAAAAAATTATGTCGCTGTCTTGGATGGAGTCGTGAAAGACCAAGAAGGCCGCGTGGAACTAAAACATAGGGTTGACCTTGAAAACCGGCCGCGGCAAATTTTGGACGATGTTTACGGAAAGCTTGCCGTCACTGAATGGAAACGCCTTAGAGTTTGGACGAGACGCGGCGCGGCGGGAAAAGAACGCAAGGCGACAAGCGTTTTGTTCGCGCCTCTTACCGGCCGCACGCACCAATTGCGCGTCGCCGCGGCCTTTGCTCTGGGCGCTCCGATTGTCGGCGACAATTTGTACGGAAGGGAGGAGGCGCGGTTGTGCCTGCACGCCTGCGATTTGTCCTTCGCGCATCCGATTACCGGCCAGGAAATGAGCTTTCATTCCGAGCCGGATTTTGCCTATTAGGCCGCGGCTTTTTTGGCTTGCGAGCGATTTTTGCGCCGCGGCTTTTTGGGGCTTGCGAGCGATTTTAGTCGCGGCGCTTTTTGGGCTTGCGGTGGCCAACCGCGCGCTATTTTAAAAGGCGCGAGAGGCGGTCGTCTTTTTGCCGCCAGTTTTTGTCAACCTTGACTTGCAAGTCCAAGTCGATTTTGTATTCAAAAATCTCGCGCAATTTTTTGAGCGACTCCATGCGGATTGTCTTTATCATCGAGGCGCCTTTTCCGATTACGATTCCCTTTTGGCTTTCGCGCTCTACGCACAAAAAGGCGCGGACCCATAATTTTTTGCCGTCGTTTTTGAATTCGGCGTCGGCGATTTCCACGTAAATCGCGTGGGGAATTTCCTGCTCCAGGCGGTTTATCGCCTCGCCGCGAATGACTTCCGCGATGCGGAACTCAACTTCTTGGTCAGTGTAAAAGCCTTCGGGGTAAAGATTGGGTTGGCTTGGGGCGAGCGCGTAAAGGCCGCGCAAAAGGTCTTCGACGCCGGCGTCGGTTTTGGCCGAGATCGAGTAAAAGCGGCCTTCTGGAATTTCGGGCAGCGCTTTTGCGACAAATTCCTTGCAGGCCAAAAGGTTGGCTTCCGCGAGGTCGCATTTGTTAGCCGCGACGATTGTCTTTGCGGCGTAGGGTCGGACAAGTTCGGCGATCAAGGCCTCTTCGTCGCCGCTGGGCCGGGTTGAGTCAATCAAGTAAAGGACGGCGTCCGCTCCCTCAAGCTGGTCTTTGGCGGTTTGCTGCAGGATAAGGTTCAGTTTTTTTTCGGACTTGTGGTAGCCGGGCGTGTCTACAAAAACCAATTGGCCCAGCGAAGTGTTTACGATTCCGCGAATCGCGTTCCGCGTTGTTTGCGGAATTGGGGATACAATTGAGACGTTTTCTTGGCAAGCGTCGTTCAAAAATGTCGATTTTCCGGCGCTTGGGCGGCCGATAATCACGACTAGGGCGCATTTCTTTTCTTCCATAATAATAGAGCATAGCAAATTTAGTTGAAAAAATCTAGAAGAAGCGCTATACTTTAACGATTATGGACCTACTGAAAAAATTGGAAGATTGCGCCCAGCGCTATGAGACTGTAAAAGAGCAAATTCTAGACCCCGCCCTTGTAAAAGACCAAAAAAAATATAAAGAAGTCATGCGCGAGAACAATTATTTGAGCGAACTTTGCGCGCTTTACGACGAATACAAAAAGATCCTGAACGGAATCGAAGAAGACAAAAAAATCATCACCGAAGAAGACGACGCGGACATGAAGGAAATGGCCCGCGAAGAGCTCAAGGCCTATGAAGAAGAGCAGCCCAAGATGGAAGAGCGCATCAAGATGAAATTGATTCCGCCGGATCCGCTTGACGAAAAGAACATCATTTTGGAAATCCGTTCCGCCGCCGGCGGAGACGAAGCCAGCCTTTTCGCGCGCGAGCTTTGGGAAATGTACTGCCACTTGGCCGAGCGCCGCGGCTGGAAAACCGAGACGATGGAGGCGCAAGAAACAGAAGTCGGCGGTTTTAACAAAATCGTCACTTCGATCAGCGGAAAATTCGTTTACGGAACCTTGCGCTGGGAGTCAGGCGTTCACCGCGTCCAGCGCGTTCCCCAGACAGAAAGCCAAGGCCGCCTGCAAACTTCCACCGCTACCGTGGCCGTATTGCCGGAAGCGGAAGAGACCGACATCGACATCAATCCAAACGACGTGCGCGTTGACGTAATGCGCGCCGGAGGACCTGGCGGCCAGTGCGTAAACACAACCGACTCGGCCGTGCGCCTTACCCACATTCCTACGGGAATCGTCGTAATCCAACAGGACGAAAAATCGCAAATAAAGAACAAGGCTAAGGCGTGGAGAGTTTTGCGCGCCCGCCTCTTTGAATTGGAAGAAAGCAAAAAGAACGCCGAGCGCGCCGACGCAAGAAAAAGCATGGTCGGTTCCGGCGCCCGTTCCGAAAAAATACGCACGTACAACTTTCCGCAAGACCGCGTGACAGACCACAGAATAAATTACAGCGCGCACAACTTGCCCTCCTTTATGATGGGCAACATGGACGACATGCTTGACGCGCTTAATGTATACGCAAAGGAAGAACAGTTAAAGGCAGACGTTAGCGAACTTGGAGCGTAATGACTTTACCTACAATTTTATTGCTGAACGACGAAAAAGACACTTTCTCTAACCTAAAAAAAATACTTGAACAGAAGTTTTTTATTCTGTTCACGTCTTCGCCAAACGAGGCGGCGCAATTCATCAAAACAAATCCAAACCTTGTTAGCGCCGTTTGCGTTTCGGCGGATTTGGGGCAGGCGTCTGTTTCCAGCTCCTCGCAAAGCGTTTTTGTCGATTTTTTGCGCAACGTAAACTCTTACGCATGGTCTTCGCACATTCCGATTATTGTAAGCGCCAAGCGCCATTCCGACAAGGTTGAGTTGGAGGCGATGGACAACGGCGCGATTGACTTTATCCACGAGCCTTACGACGAGCAAATAATTTTGCGCCGCTTTCAAAACGTGATTCGAATGCGCGAAACTTCAATCACGATGAACACCGTAAGCCGCGACGATTTGACAGGCCTTTATTCAAAGCCCTATTTTTTGATCCAAGCTCAAAAGATTTTGGAGGAGCGCGGCTCAAGGAACTACGACTTTATTTGCATTGACATCGAGCGCTTTAAGCTGGTCAACGACATTTGCGGCGTTGAAATCGGAAACAAAATACTGCGAAAACTTGGCCAATTGATTTCGGAAGAGGCCAAAAAGTGGAACGGAATTGCCGGACATTTTTCCGAAGACGTTTTCTTTGTGTTGAACGAGCGTCCGGCGTCTTTTACCGACGACGGCTTTAAGGCGTTGATTGACCGCTTGAATTCCTTGGAAGAGGCCAAACGCTTTAACTTGCACTTGCGTTTGGTTTTTGGAATTTACAAGGTTCACAATATGCGCGCGTCTATTTCCGTAATGTGCGACAGAGCGCAGATGGCCGCCGAAAAAATCAAGGGCCATTACGGAATATATTATTCTTACTACGATGATTCCATCCGCAAGCGAATGATCGGCGAACAGAAAATCGCCGGCAGCATGGAGGCGGCGCTTAAAAACCGCGAGTTCTTGGTTTACTATCAGCCCAAGTACGATTTGGCGACCGAAACTATTGCCGGCGCCGAAGCCCTTGTCCGCTGGAAGAGCAAGGAAATGGGAATGATGTCGCCGTCGGATTTCATTCCCTTGTTTGAAAAGAACGGCTTTATCACCAGGATGGACATGTACATCTGGGAAAAAGTTTGCATTGACTTGCGCTCTTGGATTGCGTCGGGCAACAAAGTGATTCCGGTCAGCGTGAACGTAAGCCGCGCCGATTTGCTCAATCCAAACCTTGTTTCGATTTTAACCGGCCTTGTTCAAAAATACAAAATTCCCGCCAAGTTTCTTCACTTGGAAATCACCGAAAGCGCCTATACCGAAGACCCGGAGCAAATCGTAAAAATAATTTACGAGCTAAGAAAAAATGAGTTCATGATTGAAATGGACGACTTTGGCTCCGGCTACTCGTCGTTGAATATGTTGAGCGAAATGCCGATTGACATTTTAAAGTTGGACATGACTTTCGTCCAGCACGAGATGGAGCGGACAAACGGAAAGGGAATCTTAAGCTACATCATCAGCCTTGCCAATTGGCTTAGCCTAAAAGTTGTCGCCGAAGGCGTTGAGACAAAGGCGCAAGTCATGCAGCTAAAGGACATGGGCTGCGCATTCGTTCAAGGCTATTATTTTTCAAAGCCGCTTGACCGCGAGGAATTCTTTTCGCTTTTAAGAAAGTCAAAAATCGCCGACATGAACGCTCCCGCTACGGAAGGGGTGGAAAATCTTACAAAGGCCAACATTGAGGGCGTCCTCTTTTCGTCATCCGAAAAGCAAAACGGCGTAATGCTTGTTGTTGACGACATCGAAGCCAGCCGCATCATTTTGTCCGAGATGTTTAAGCGCGAGTTTGAAATCGTTCAAGCCGCCAACGGCGTTGAGGCATGGAAATACATCGAATCCAATTACGAAAAAATAAGCATCATCCTTTTGGACTTGATTATGCCGGTGATGAACGGCTACGAGCTGCTTAAAAAGATTCGCGGAGACGACAAGACAAAGGCTTTGCCTGTTATCGTCACTTCGCAAGGCGATTCCGAGAGCGAGCAAAAAGCGTTTGAGCTCAACGCCGACGACTTTTTGCAAAAGCCTTACAACGCCAACATAATGCGCCACCGCGTGCGAAACGTTGTCGCCCATTCCTTTGTGAAAAAGCTGGAAGAGGAAAAGACTCTTACCAAAAAGCTTTTGGAAATCGAGCGGCAGGCTCATTCGGACTTTTTGACAGGCTTGGACAACCGCACGATTTTGGAAAAGTCAGTCGGCGAATTCTTTGTCAAAAGTTCAAGCTATGACGCGGTCTTCATCAGCCTTGACATCGACGACTTTAAGACAATCAACGACACTTTTGGACATATGACCGGCGACGACACGATAAAAAAAGTCGCCAACATTTTGCTAAAATTCTTTGACAAAAAAACTTGCGTTTGCCGAATGGGCGGCGACGAGTTTGCGGTCTTTGTTCCCAAAAAGTATTCCAAGGAAGACTTGGACAAAATGCTTACCGAGCTGAACGAAGCGCTTCGCTTTGACGTTGACAGGTTGAAGGTGACGTGCTCAATGGGCGTTGCCGTCGCGCCTGACTACGGAATGGACTATCAAACCTTGTACAACAATTCCGACATGGCGCTTTTGGCGGCCAAGCGTTACGGAAAGAACCAATTCAATGTTTTTGCCGGCCAAAGCGTTTTGCCGTCCTATGTTTTTTACAGGAACATGGACTGGCTTTTGGACGAGTTCTCGGACGCGGTTTACGTTTGCTACGCCGACAGCTACGATTTGATTTACGTCAACAAAGTCGCTTGCAAAATTTGCGGAAAAGAAAAGAAAGACTGTATCGGAAACAAGTGCTACAAGATTTTGTTTGGCCGCGACCAGCCTTGCGAGTTCTGCATTAAGGAAGACGGCGTTTTCCACGATTTTGTCCAAAAGAACATTTTCCCCAAGCAAGGGGAACCGACTTGCTACACAATGCGCGCCAAGGTTGTCAATTGGAGCGGCTTTGACGCGCGCATCCAATACTTGCGCGAAAGCACCTTTAACACAAACCTTGCCAACACTCTAAAAGAAACTTTGGTGTATTCCGAGCGCGACTTGGACAAGCTTCCTAGCGGCGCGCTAAGAATTGACGCGACTTTTTCCGACGACAAGCTTTATTCAACCAACGCGGCTTTGTACGAGATGTTCGGTTACGACAAGGAAGAGTTTGAGAATAAGTTTGAGAACAAGTTTTCAAAATTTGTTTGCGAGCAAGACTTGGAGCAAACGATTGAAAAAATCAAGGAACAGGCTCAGGAAAAAGATTTGGTTTTGGTGAAATTCCGCGTTGAAAGCGTTGACGAAAGTTTGCGCCAAGTCGGAGCCTGCGGCCGCGTCTTTGACGGAAAGAGCGGCGGGCGCTGGATTTTCTTCAACATTGTTCCTGTCGAACTTTTGCGCTCGATCGCTCCGGAAAATTAAGTGACCCTTCAAGAAGCCAAAAAAAACATAATTCAAAAAATTAAGGCCTCAAGCGAAAGCCCTGAATTGGACGCGGACGTTTTGCTGCAAGCGCTTTTGAAAAAAGACAAGACTTTTGTTTTGCTAAACCGCGGCTATGAGCTTACGGCGGAACAAGAGGCGCGGCTTGCGGAATGGACGGCCGCGCGCGCAAAAGGCCTTCCGGTGGCTTACATCACGGGCCATAAGGAATTTTACGGCCTAGACTTTTATGTAAGCCAATCCGTCTTGATTCCAAAGCCCGACACGGAAATTCTAGTCGCGCGCGCGGTTGAGCTTTTGGCCGATCGAATCGACGAAAATTTTTTGACGCCCAAAATTCCGGGCGGCGGCGGATCCAATCTTTCCGTTTGCGACATGTGCGCCGGAAGCGGTTGCGTCGCCCTAAGCGTTTTGCGCGCGTTAATCGATGGCGAGCGCGTAGACCTAGAGCGCCTTCCAACCTTTGTAATGGCTGACATAAGCGCCGCCGCCCTGGATGTCGCCAAAAAAAACGCTCGCGCGCTTTTGTCGCCCGACGAGTCGCAAAAAGTGAAATTTGTTCAAAGCAATTTATTTGACAACGTCCCGTATAGGTTTGACGCAATCCTTTCAAACCCGCCATACATTCCGCATGGACAGGCGCGCGCTTTGTTGCAAGACGGAAGAAGCGAGCCGCTATTGGCGCTTGACGGCGACATTAACGAAGTCGGTGACTTTAGCGGAACCGACGACGGCCTTGCGGTTTTTAGGCGGCTGGCCTTGGAAGCGAAAAGCCGCCTTAATCCCGGCGGAATCTTTTTGTGCGAAACCGGAGAATACAACGCCGACGCGGCCGCCGAATTTTTAAGCTCCAACGGCTATGTCGATGTTGGCATTGAGCTGGATTTAGAAGGCCAAAAGCGGGTCGTTTGCGCTCGAGCCTAGGCTATTGAAGCGCGAAAATCTTATTCGCGCTTCAAAAGGAACGAGTCAAGGCTTTAAGCGAAGCGCGCCTTGACCGTTCCTACTGCGTCTGACCGAGCGCCTCGGCGATTCCAAAGGCGCGGTCGCCGATCTTTTCGATTTGGCGGACGATGTCGATGTACAAAAGCTCGGCCTTTACGTCGGCGCCATTTTCCAAGCGCTTGCGGGCGATCTTCTTTAGGTTTTTTCTGAACATGTCGATTTGGTTTTCCAACTCTTCCGCCATCGAAAGCTTGTCGGGATCCAAGTGCTTGTTGATGTTGATGTGGATGAACTGCAAGAACTGGCGGACCAATTCCACGTAGGGAATCAAGCGGTCGGTGTCTTCGGTTTCAAAGCTCATGCTCTTTTCTATCGAGCGCTTTAGGAGCAGCGCGATGTTGAGGCATTCGTCGGTCATGCTTTCCAAATCGCCGATAATCGAAAGCATCAATGAAAGGTTGTCCAACTGCTTTTCGTTTACGGCCATGCGCTCAATGTGAACGATGTAGCGCGTCAATTGCTCGTGCATTTGGTCGGCGTAGTTTTCGGCCTGCATGATTTCTTCCAAGTGCTCGTCGATGAAAGTCTGGTCGCGCTTTTTGAGGCCGATTTGTATCAAGTCGAACATGTCGGTTGCCAAGTCGGTAAGGTCCTTGATTTCCTTTTCGGCGCGGATGATGTATGCGCCGACGTTTTCTTTTACAAGCGCGCTTTCGATAAAGTCAAGGCGGTAAATGTTGTTCTTGCCCTTGGCGTCGTCGGGAATGAAGCGCTTGCTGAGCGCGATGATTTGCTTTGTGAAGGGCAGGAACAGAATCGTTGAAAGCACTTTAAAGGCGCTTTGCAAGATTGAAATTTTAATCGCGATGTTCGCGGCCCTTGGCGTGATGGCGTCGATTAAGCGCAAGAAGGGCGAGTAAAATATCAAGACTAAAATCGTTCCAGCCACGTTAAAGAACACGTGTATGAAGGCCGCGCGCTTTGCGTCGGCGTTGCTTCCAAAGGCGGCCAAAATCGCGTCAATCGTGGAACCGATTCCGCTTCCCAAAATCAGCGCCGCCGAAAATTCCCAAGTGATTAAATTGTTGTAGGCCATTGTGATGACGATCGCGCTAAAGGCGCTTGACGAGTGCAAAATCGTCGTTACGATGATTCCGACTATAATCGCGATGACAAGCGAAAAGACTCCCCAAGACTGAATGTCGTCAATCCAAGAAAAGCGCGAAAGCTGTTCCGGTTTAAAGGAAAGGGAGTCGCTTAGCATGCTTAGGCCTAAAAACAAAAGGCCAAAACCCATAAGGGCTTGGCCGATGTTTTTGTTAAGGCTGCGTTTTGTAAGTGTGAGAAAAAATCCCGCGCCAAAAATCGGAATCGCGAAGGCCGCGATCTTAAAGTTAAAGCCAAAGATTGAAACAATCCAGGCCGTGATTGTCGTTCCGATGTTGGCGCCAAAAATCACGCCAACAGATTGCTGCAAAGTCAAAAGGCCCGCGTTGACAAAGGTGACCACCATCACCGTCGTGGCGCCTGACGACTGGATTACCATCGTTATGAAAAGGCCGGTCAAAAGGCCCTTAAAGCGGTTTCCAGTCATTACGGAAAGCGCGCGCTGCAAGCGTTCGCCGGCGCTTTTTTGGACGCCGTCGCTCATCAATTTCATTCCATATAAAAGAAAGGCAAGCGAGCCTATTAATTGCAAAAGGCCTGTGACAAAGTTCATGCCTTTTATAATAGCGCAAATCGGCATGGAGTTCAAGGCAAGGCGCTTTGCTGGCGCCGCGTTTGGCAAGCCGCGTCAGTTGAAAAAAGAGCGCGGATTTGATAAAATGCCTTATCATGAAAAAAACAATTTTGATTTGCTCGGCGCTTTTTTCGCTCGCGCTTTTTTCTTGCAAAAAACAAGAGGTTCATAAAAACACTGCCGATCCTTTTGAGCTGGAAGTTTCGGAAGAAAAAAAATCAGCAGTTTCTTCGCCTTCATGGCATCCGTCCGAAAAGAAAATCTGCGTTGTCTTTGGCTACGGCTACAACGAGGAAGATTATGTAAAAAAAATAGTCGACGGCCTTTCAAAAAAATACGGCCTTGACGACGGAACGGAAGAAGGCGGCTTGCTTTTTCCGCTTGTCTTTCCAAACGATTTTCCGTCGGGCCGCATAAGCCGCCTTCCGTCTCTTATCGGAGAGCGCGAGCTTGCGGGCCTGATTGTTGTCGGCGCTCCGGAAAACACAAACTACGCTATCGCTAAATTGGAGGACGAGTACTCTTCGCAAGAGAATATGATTCCCTATCCTGTTTACGCGTTCTTTCCGCAAGACGACGTGCAGGGAATTGAGGCCACGGCCAATTTTGTCGTTGACCGCGCGATGGAAGGAAGCGGTTCCGCCGAAGACGAGACAAACAAAGAGGAAGTCGTTCAAACGCAGGTAAAAGACTTGGACAAGCTTTTGGACAGCGCGATTGAATACATGCTTTTGACCCAGGCTCCGCTTCCCGGAGACGAAGACTTGATGGCGCACGTTTCGCGCATCGTCGGAAAAAACTACAAGCTGTCGCGCTACGTTGACGCCGAAAGCGGCTTGCAGTCAATCAACCATTTTGTGATTGAAGAAAAATGATTGAGATCGCTCAACACGCCGACGGAAGCATTGGAAGCGCCGACGCGATAAAAGCCCTTGCCAAAAAAGAGCGGGCGTCCTTATTGGTCCTCTCTGACTCGCACGGAAGAGCCGACGTTTTTAGGGCAATCGTTGAAAAGTTTGGCGAGAGATGCGACGCGCTTGTTTTTTGCGGAGACGGAATCGGAGACTTTTGTTCCGTCCTGGAAGCGGCGGGCAAAAACAAAAAACTGGCCAAGGCCTTTCCTCCCGTTGCGATTTTCGCTCGCGGAAACGGCGACTATCCCGACTTTCCGTTTGGCGACGGCGAGATAAAAGTTCCCTTGCATCAATTTTTAAAAGTCGCCGGAATGAAAGTCATGGCCACGCACGGCCATTCCGAAGGCGCCTACTACGGCCTTGGCCGCATGAACCAAGTCGCGCTGGAAAACCAAGCCGACGCTGTCTTTTACGGCCACACCCACATCGCCAAAAGCCAAGAAGAAGACTGCACTTATTTTATAAATCCCGGAAGCTGCTCGCATCCCCGCGGCGGCCAAAAAGCCTGCTTTGCCATTACGCAAATTCCCGGAATGCAAGAGCGAATCCAAACGACATTTTTTTCCGTAAGCCTGTCGCTGGACGGCTGGGACTTTTCGCCATACACGCCGCCGCTGATGGGGTGGTAGTAGTTATTTGGTGAATATTGAAAGGAAATTTTGCGGAGCGTAGACGGGAATTTTGCTTTGGGCAAAATCCTTTTCATTTCTAGTCAAAATGCAATGCAAATGGTTTTTTACCGCGCATTCATACTGTATTGAATCTTCAAAATCGTTCCAGTTGTCTTTTCTTGCGCTTAAGATTATTTTTTTGTTAATTTTTGCGACGCGCAGTATGTCCAAAATATAGTCGATGCCTTTCATCGCGATTTCTTCGCTTTTTGACGCGCGTTTTACAATGTAGTGAATGTCGGCTAACGAGGCGGCAGAAACATAGCCTTTTATAAGTTTGTTTTCGGCAAGTTTTAGCGCGGCCAAAGCGTGCGGAGCGAATTCGTCCCTGGCAAGTAAAATGTCAACGATGATGTTTGTGTCGAACAGTACTTTTATCATTTTTCTGAAAGGCGTTCGGAACGGGCAGACTCAAGATTTATTTCACTATCCTTTATTAAACCATATAATGCGTCAGCTTTGGAAACGGCTTGGGCTTTTTTATTCTTTCGATGCAAAGAATTTATAACGGCGCTCAGAATTGAAAGCCGTTGCTTAAATGAGAAATTTTCGATTTGTCCAATAAAATCAGCCAATGCCGCATCTGACATAAAACGCCTCTATTTAAAATATAACCGATAATTGCTGTGTCGTCAAGGAATAATCGTTGTTAGATTATTTCTTGCTCTAGGTTGTCTGACGTATTAGTTACACTTCACTAAGTTTGAGCTGTGGGATATAATGGCAGTATATTACTTTCGATGGGGGATTAGATTTTGGGGAATTCTTTTGATTTTGTAAGAAAGTTGGTTGAGGCTGAGCGATACAGGGATTATAAAAAAGAGTATTGGGGTGGCGCTGATGTAATTATTGCAACACCGGAAAAACTTGAAAAGATTGATTCAGTGAGTGATTCAAATCGTACCTTACGTGAAAGACTCCTATTGGATTATCCTAGTATCAGGCTTGTTGAAACAGAATATGCCCGGGGCGTCATATGGCTAATAAAAACTTTAGCTCCATATGTGGAATATGATTACTTAAGTAAATATGATTATTTCAAACAAGTTGCTGATAGCGTTGATAATCATAAGGATGATGCTAAGAAGCGACAAGACGAAAACGAAAAATGGTTGTTGTTGGAAATAATTCAAGACCTTGATAATGGCAAAATCAAGTGGGAAAAAACAATTTACGAAGAGCAGATTGAACGTCTTAATTGGAAAGAATGGTATAATTATGGAGTGGAACACAATGATCCATTTTTTGTAAAATTTATGGCTTTGTGGATTTACTTTAACCATTTATATAGGAGATTTCCTGGGAAATATGTTGACAAAAGAGGGGAAGAAAGAGAAGGCGCGGAGTATGCAAAAATAATAGAGTGGTGTAATGAACAAAGAAAACGATTTAAAACAAAATACGAAATGGTTTTTAATTCACCTTTTATTAAGATTTTTTTGGACGATAAAGTTATAGATGTGAAAAGTAATTATCAAAACAGAGAAACTTTTGAAGCGTTAAAAGATGATAAAGATATCTATAAACGAACAAACGCTCTTTTTCAAACAATGTATCAAGTTCGATGTAATCTATTTCATGGAGATAAACGGTTTAACGATCCCCGAGACATAGAGTTGGTTCGTTGTGCCGGTGAAATATTGGAAATATATCTTAAGGATTTGAGGTAGGAGTTTTATATGAAAAAGTCACTTTTCCTTTTTGTTTTGTATGGGGTGGTTTTGCTAAACTGTTTTTCACAAAATAATGAATCTTTAAGGTCTGGAATTACTAGTGCTAGAGTCAATGAAAAGAATGAAACAAAAAAGGCTGAAGATACTGAAGAATCCTTGGCACAAAAGAATGCAATGCTTCAGGCCAGAATTTCGATAATAAACAAAAAAATCGCTGATGGGAAAGCCGACCTTAACAATGGCAATATTGACAGTGCCTTAATTAACTTCAAGAACGCAGTTTCACAGCTTCCGCTTTCAGAAAACGAGCCTGTTTATTCAGTCTCTAGGTATAGTGAAGTGGCTAGTGCCTTGTATGAAGCTTCTCAATGCGAACGGGATCCTTCTCGCAAGGAAAAATTGGTGAAGGCAACCGCTGAATATGTCAAAAAAGTCCAGACTATAAGTTCCAACGATCCTGTAAGCCATTTCATTTTGGGTATGAACTATGCCGATTCAAGGGATTGGGAAAAGGCTGTGATAGAGTTTGAGTTCGCTGTAAAGTACGATCCGAGCAACTATTGGTACTATTATCAGCTTGGACGTGCTCGATATAGGCTGAAAAACTTTACGGCTGCGCGCTCCGCTTTTGAGTCTTCGATAAGGTATCAAAAAAAATTTGATTCGTCGTACTTAAATTTGGGTATGGCTTGCAAAAGACTTGGGCAAAATAAAGACGCTCTTTTGGCTTTTATAAAAGCTCGTCTGGTTAATCCTCAAAATTCAAAGGCTTATTTGGAAGAGGCTAGAATCCTTAACGAAGTTTACAAAGACAAGAACAATGCTATAAACTGCTACAATCAAGTCATTTCTTTGGATCCGATAAATCTTGCGGCTTTAAATGAATGCGGCGTAGTGTATTCAAGTCAGGGAAATTACATAAAGGCCGAAAGTTGTCATCGAAAGGTAGTGGGACTATTACATCCCGGCGACAAAGATCCTGTAACTTACAATAATTTGGCTTTGTGTCTTTACCGACAAAAGAAATATGCCGAAGCGGAAAAATACGCAAAGATTTCATACGAGCAAAAAGACGCAATAAAGGGCGACAAGAATAAGGCCGGAATAATTTACAATTATGCATTAATAGAAAAAGCGATGAAGAAGGAGATGAGGGCCATCGCCCTTTATAAGGAATCTTGTATGTTGGATTCTTATATGAAAGAAAAACCTTTGGATGTTGCTGTAAAGCCAATGGAAAAAAATGCGAAATCCGAAGAAATTTCTACTTACGAAACAATAGATTATGAAGAGATGGTTAGCAAAAGTTACAATGATTTGATTGATCCCGCTGTTGCATACTTTGAGAAAAATGCTATAACTGATGTTGAAGAAAAATCATTGGTTGTTTTTAATTATGCTGTAGAAGAAGATCGTTTAGGAAATTTTGACAAGGCTTTTAGCCTTTATAAAGAGGCGCTTTTACTTGACCCTCAAAGCTCCAAAATAAAGGCCAAATTGGGAATTTTCTTTATTAGGACAAATTCAATCTATGAAAATTTAAATTTCTCATCGGTTTGGTATAAAGATACGTTGGAAAATGATTCTGAATTGAAGCGTATTCTTAGTAATGCGTGTATAGAACTCGTAAATGTTTGCACCGCTCAAAATGACATTCTTGGCGCTGATATTTATTTTAATGCTTTGAAAGAAATAAATTCTACATATGAAAATAGTAAAATCGAAGATATTTTGGATGTTTCTAGTAATTCAAACATAAAAGACAGTTTTTATGACAAAGAAAAGCTTGGGGATAAGATTTACAAAGAAATACATCTCTCAACAAATTCTACAATTTCTAAATGGGTTGTGTACTCTAGTGTAGATAAGTATGACATATTTGGGAATGTGATATATTCAAAAAATGATTCTGGAGAGACCGTGTTGTATAACTGCGAATACGATAAAAAAGGGCACCTTGTTCATTGTAAGAGCAATGGTTCAACGATTGAGGAATTCTGGAACGAATATGATGATAATGGAAAGCTGATTCATAAAAAGTATGCCAGCGGAAATGAGTCCTGGTATAAGTACGATAGTTCCGGAAATCAAATCTATGAAAAAAATGATAAAGGGGATGAGTATTTTTATGAATATGTTTCTGATGAATATTGGGGGGATTATTTGTCGCACATAAAAGGCAGCGATGGAAGCGAGTCTTATATTGAGTATAATCATACAAGAGAAGGATATAAGAAACATGTTAAGTCAAGAGTTAATAATGTGAATTTGGATGTATGGAGTGAATATGATTCTTCAGACCGTTTGATTCATACAGTATTTGGTTTGGGTGAGCTATGGTATGAATACGAGTTCTATCCAGACGGAACGATAAAAACAAGAAGAACTTATAAAACTCTATAAATTCTTCTTGCCCCCCCTCCGCTACCTTCTTCGGTCGATGCCGCGCTCCTTGTAGAACTTTTCCTTTTCGGAATACATGTCGGCGTCGGCAATGCGCTCAAGGTCGTCGATTGATGCGGACTTATGGCTTTGCGCTTGGGCGTAGCCGATTGACATTGTCATTTCTTCTGTGTGCATGCCGTGCCATTCGGAGGCTTTTTTCTTGATTTCCTCGCGGATTGATTCGGGGTTTTTTACGGAGACGATGGCCATAAACTCATCGCCGCCCGTTCTGTAAACTTTGCCGAAGTTTCGGACGGAAAGCGCAAGGCAGTCCGCCGCGCCTTTTATAAGCTCGTCGCCGGCGGCGTGGCCTTTTGTGTCGTTGACGGTTTTCAATCCGTTCACGTCGATTGAAAAAATAACCATGTCTTCGGGCGCTCCCTTAAGCCTGTATTCCTCCAAGTCTTCCTCGTAGCACCTTCGGTTGTAAAGGCGAGTCATTTCGTCGGTCATCGAAAGGCGGATCAAGTGCTCCTCGCGCTGCTTTTCTTCGTCAACGTTTCTTGTCGTGTAAATTACTTTGTTGGGGATTCCGTCAAGGGTGGAGTCGACCGTAATGTATTGCGCGCGGAACCAGCCGGAGACCACGTTGATAAAGTCGGCCGAAATCAGCTTTTTGTGCGAGAGCCTGGCGCGGACGGTTTTTATGTTGGTGAATGTCAAGAAGGCGTCCAGCTGGTCGGGCATGACTTGGTCCTTGATTCTCTGGTTCATGATTGTGTGGGTCTGGGCGGTCATGTCGATTCCGCGCTTTTTCTTTTCGGGGTCGCGCAAGGGCATCTCTGTGTTGTCGATGAAGTTGATTAGGTTCACGTTGTCGTAGATTTCGACCATCGAATTCAAGAGCTCAAGCTTTTCGCTCATGTCCTCTTCGTGGCTTTTGATTGTTTCGTACTGCATGAAAAGCGTTCCAAAATAATCTTTGACAAGCTTTGCGATTGTGTAGCCGGCCGCGAACATTATCAAGGTCTCGATTGTAAAGCCGCCGATTCTGTCCAAAAAGAAGTCAAGGCTGTTTTCATACTTTGAGTTGAGCGCCGCCTGGTAGGGGGCGGTGAAGTATGTGGTGGCGAACATCAGCGCGTAGTTGAGCGCGGTGGAATAAAAATAAATCATCTTGTCCACAAAAAGCAGGCTTAAAAGCGGAACCAAAAACCAAGTCAAAAGAATGCTGACATGGCTGTAGGACATGTAGACGATGATCGCGTCCAAGGCCGTGAGCGCGAATACGCTTGTGACAATCGACTTGGGGAGTTTCTTTAAAAGAATCCTATGAATGATCGCCAAGGCCGCGACGCCCGCCGAAATGATAAAGCAAGTTGAGTACTTGATGTCCGGAAAAAAATCCGTCTTTATTCCCAGCGCAATCGCGGGACCTGTGACTATGAAAAAAAGAAGGGCGTTGTTTAGATAGCCGTTCACCCTGATTCTGTTCTTTACGATAAAGTCGTTGACGCTGTTGCTTTCCCTAATCGTGTTTGTCATAAACATTCTCCTTGCAGTCGCTTTTTATCCTAGCTTTTCGGCCGCTTCTTCCCATTGGGCGTTGAGCGCGTCCAATTCGGCGGAGGCGGCCGCGATTTGCTTTTGAACTTCCGTGGCCTTGGCGCCGTTGGAATAAACGGCGGGGTCGGACATTTTTTCTTCCAAAGCCTTTATGGCTTTTTCCTTTTCTTCTATTTGGGCGCCAAGGCTTTCGACCAAACGCTCAAGGCGCTTTTTTTCGTTGGCGGCTTTTTTTTGCTCTTCCCAGCTAATCGCGGCCGCCGATTTTTGGCCTTGCGACTGGTTCGCGCTTGCGGCGGCTTGGGCGGAGTTTTGGGCTTGCCTTGAATTTCCGCTGGACGGGTTTTGGGCTTGGGAACTTTTTCCGGCGCCGTTTTTGTTTTGCGAGCCGTCCGAGTTGGGGGCGGAAACCGTTCCGCCAGCTTCGGAAGCGACGCGCTCCAAGTAATACTCGTAGCCGCCCAAAAAGTTTCTCGCGCTTCCGGGCTTTAGTTCCAAAACCCGCGTGGCCAAATCTTGGATAAAGCCGCGGTCGTGGCTTACAAAGACAACCGTTCCGCCAAAATCCTTAAGCGCCTCCAAAAGCGCGTCCTTGGACTGCATGTCCAAGTGGTTTGTCGGTTCGTCCAAAATCAAAAAGTTTATCGGCTTTAAAAGGAGTCGCAGCAGGGCCACGCGAGATTTTTCGCCGCCGCTCAAAACGTCAAGGCTTTTAAATACGTCGTCGCCGCGGAACAAAAAGGCGCCCAGCATGTCGCGGGCTTTGGGAACCAATTCCAGCGGGCAAATGTCTTCTATGCTTTGCAAAACGGATTGGCTTCCTTTTATCGTCTCCGCGTTGTCCTGGCTAAAGTAGCCGATCTGGACGCCGGAACCCGGAATCAACTCGCCGCTAAAGTCTTTGTCCACGCCCGCGATTATGCGAAGGAGCGTTGACTTTCCGGCGCCGTTGTGGCCCACGACTACAAGGCGCTCGCCGTTTTCTATCTGCAAGTCCAAGTTGTCCAAAACTTTTGTCGCGCCGTCGTAGCTTTTTGTAAGGCCGTTTGCCCTAAAGACCAGCTGGCCTGAATGCGGCGCCGGCGGAAACTTAAAGTGGATTTTTTTAAGCGACTCTGGGATTTCTATCGGAACGATTTTGTCCAGCATCTTTTGACGGCTTTGCGCCTGCACGGCCTTAGTGGCCTTGTAGCCAAAGCGGTCGATGAATGACTGCAAGTGGGCGATTTCTTCTTGCTGCTTTTGGTATTCTGCCATCAAGGTCTTTAGCTCGGCCTCGCGGACTTTTTCGTAGTGGCTGTAGTTTCCGGGATAGCGGTTTAGCTGGCCGTTAAAAAGCTCGTAGACTTCGTTTATCGTAACGTCCAAAAAGTAGCGGTCGTGGCTTACAAGCAAAAAGCCGCCCTTAAAATTTTGCAGGAACGATTCAAGCCAATCGCGCGCCTCGATGTCCAAGTAGTTTGTCGGCTCGTCAAGCAACAGAATGTCCGGCCCTTGCATCAAGGCCTTGGCAAGCGCGATTCTCATCTGCCAGCCGCCGGAAAATTCGTCGGTCATCTTTGCAAAGTCGGCTCTAGAAAATCCAAGGCCAAGCAAAACGCTTTCGGCAAGCGCGTCGCGGCGGTACCAGCCCGACTCTTCAAGCCTTGCAAGAAGGGCGGCGTGGCGCTCCAAAAGCTCCGCGCTGTTGGACGGGTTTTCCTTTAGCGCGTCGCCAATCGAGTCGATTTCTTCCTGGATTTTGTAGCCGTAGTCAAAGGCGCGGTCGGCTTCCTGCAAGAGCGTGGAGCCTGAATGGGTAAGGCCCGATTGGGGAAGGTAGACGATTCGCGCGTCCTTTTGCGCGACGCGTTCCCCGCCGTCAGGCTCCTGAAGGCCGGCCATGATTTTTATCAGCGTTGACTTTCCGGCGCCGTTGGCTCCCGTGAGCGCGGCCTTTGTCCCTGTCTTTAAGTTTACGCTGACGTTGTCGAGTATTTTTTTGTCGCCAAAAGAAAGCGACACTTTTGAAAATTGAACAAAGGCCATGTTTTAGTTCCTTATAAAGGTTGCCGCGCGTTTTGGGCGCGCAAGCATTCCGTTCCTACCTGCTGAAGAAAATGACAATCGGGCTTTTTGACTGGCTTTGCGCGACGTTGTTCTTTATCGTAGCGTCGCTCGCGTCTTCCAGCGTAAGGCCGTTGGTGGAATTTTTGTAAAAGAAGTTTACTTCGTTGCTTGTGTTGTCAAAAACGAATGTCAACATTCCGTCAAAGCGGCTCTGCAAGTCCTTGCCCACCAAATACTTGATTGAAACTTTTCCCTTGCCCTTGGCGTTTTCTGAAATCACGTTGGGAACCAAAAGCGAATAGTTGTTCCAGTTAAAGGTTCCGTTTCCTGTAAAGGTCAGCGTTCCGTAGTTTGCGGAACGGAAGGAGTCAACCTTGTAAAGTTTTTGCATTTCCTCGGCGCGGCGCTCGCCTTCCGCCTTGATAAGCTCGTCGATGTCGTAGTCCGACGAAATCGTGACAAAGGTGTAGGCTTCGGGCTTGTTGTCGTTTCCCGTGTAGTTTACGACGATTTGGTTCGCGTCGCGGATGATCATTTGGAAGGGCGTTCCGTTAAAGTCGTAAACCTTGTCGCGGACTTTCGTTATGCCAGAATAGTTGGCCGTTCTGTAGCGGCCGTTTATGTTGATTGAAACTTTTCCGCTTTCAACGCCGGTGTCAAAGCCGTAAGAGCTTTTCATCGATTCCAAGTCGATCGTGTTTTCTTCCAGCATGCGCTGGTAGCTTTCGGGCCGCCACTTGGCTTGCAGGACTTGGTTCAAAATCGCGTCCTCGTCTTCCGCCGGAGCCTCTTCGATTTGGCCGCCGACAATCTTTCCGCCCTCGCCCGTTTCAAAAATCAAAAGGTTGTGCGAAAAGCACCAGCCCTGGGTTCCGCCCGTGGTCAAGACGCAAAGCCAGTCGCCCTCAAGCTTTTCGCCCGAGTGCATGATTACGTCCTGGCCCTTTCCCTTGTAAAGGATTTTTACCACCTCGTCCTTGTGCAGGCGGTACTTTTGCTTTGAAGTGTTGACCGGGTCGGCGCGGACGGGAAGTCCGTCGATTTTAATCTTTGCGTACTTGTGCTGGTACTCAGCGTATTTTTGCGCGGCCTTGAGCGCCTTCTTTTTTGACACGGGCTGGGTCAGCTGCCATAGCGGAACTTCCAAATTTTCCTTGGAGCCCGGAAGCCCGATTACGTAAACATGGCTGATGTTGGACTTAAAGTAAACCTTTACGATTTGTCCGTCCTGCAAGTTGTTTTGCGGAATGTCCCAAAGCAAAACGGAGTGTCCGATGGAACGGTGGCATGAGGCCAAAATTGTCGTCAACGCAAGCGCGCAAGCCGCGAAAGCGATCGCCGGGCGCGAAAATAGTCTTCTTTTCATAGATCATTTATTATACCACGCTTCGCGTGGTTTTGCTAGTGGTAATATAATGCTGTCCGCTTGCGCGGGTAGGCGGCGGCAATTGCTCCCTTCGTTGTTCGAGGCATAGTTTTTTTATGCTTGTTCGAGCTTACCTTTCGCTTTTTCCAGCCCCCTCAAATACTCCGTAACCCTTCCCGCCAAAAACAGCGGCAAGCTTATCAGCGTGTAGGGCGTTCGGCCAAGCGGCGTGACGGCTTGTTCCGCCGAAATGCCGCCGGACCAAAGACGGACGGCAAGATCTGTTTTTGTCATGTCGATGTAGGAATGAAGCGAGCGCAAGGAGCCGCTTTTTCCGGACTTGACTTCCACTGGAATCGTTTTTGAATTTTCAACAAGGATAAAGTCAAGTTCGGCGTTGGAGCGCGGCTCCTCTCTTACCCAAAAAAGCGGCGGCTTCATTTCAAAAGCGCTGGCGGCAAGCAGTTCCTGGCCTACGATTTGTTCCGCCATCATTCCATCGTACATCGCGTCGAGCGGCGTGTCTGTAAGATAGGTTCCTTGGATTCCTGCAGAAAAGTTTACAAGGCCGGCATCCAAAAATTGCAGCTTGGGCTTTCGTTTTGTGTCGGTTTGGAACGGAAGCCGCAAGTCCGTTGTGGGGTATCGAAGATAGATTAGCATCGCCCGTTGCAAGTCGCGCAAGGCCGCCGCCGCGTCGCGCGAACGGTAGCTTGTATTGCCAAAGCGCTCAAATGTAATTCTCTTTCCGATTTCTTTTGGAGCCGCTTCGATAAATAGCCGCAATATCTCTTCTTCGCTTTTGTTGGAGGCGTATTTTCCAACATCGTCGATGTAAGAAGTGAAAAGGTTTCGGTAAACGGCGGAAACTTTTGTTATGTCCTTTGATTCAATGAAGGTCTTGACTGCCTCTGGCATTCCGCCGACTAAGGTATAAGTCTTGAACAATTTTGCCAAGGATGGAATCGCCCATTCTTGGACTGGAATTTCGTCGTAAATGGCCAGCGCTTGTTTTTCGCTGGCCGCCTCCAAAAATTCGCGGAAGGTCATTGGAAAAAGATAGATGTATTCCACGCGGCCGACAGGAAAGCTTATCTTGCTTTTTTTCATCATGACTTCCAAAAGCGAGCCCGCGCTTATCACGTAGAGGTCGGGCATTTCCTCGTAAAAATATCTGAGAAGCGCCACCGCTTGCGGAGAGTTTTGTATTTCGTCCAAAAAGAGAAGTGTTTTGCCTTTGGGCTCCACTTTCTTTTCAAGGCAAATTTTTTGAAAGGCCAGCTTTGGATCCATGTCGTCCGTAAAAAAAACGCGGTCGCCGCTTTTTTCTAGGTTGAGGGATATAAATGTGTCGAAAGTCTTTCCGAATTCCTTGATGACTGTGGTTTTTCCAACCTGTCTTGCTCCCCGCATGACAAGCGGCTTGTGGCCGTCCTTGTTTTTCCATTCGTCAAGGGAATTGAATATGTTCCGCCTAAAAGCCATCGATTCCTCCATAAAGGCCGTTTGTCACAAAATCAGGGCAATTTTAGCACAATTTTGTAACAAAATCGGGGCAATTTTAGCGCATTTTTGTCACAAAATCAAGGCAATTTTGACGGAATTTTGTCACAAAATCAGGGCAATTTTTTATCTCGCATTTTTGCTCAACCGGTTGCGTAAATTCTCTTGCTTTTTGCGCGGAACTGTCGTATAATTATAGCGCGCGGCCCCATTTTGGGCTTGCAACCGTAAGGAGGCATAAATGAACGTTTTGGTTATCGGCGGAGCGGGCTACATCGGAAGCCATGTCGTTAAGGAATTGAACAAGCAGGGACACAAGGTGACGGTTTTTGACAACCTTTCTAGCGGCCTGCGCCAAAATCTCTTTAAGCAAAACGGCTTCATTCACGGAGACATTCTTATAAAGGAACAGTTGGACAAGGCTTTTTCGCAGGGCTTTGACGCCTTTATCCACTTGGCGGCCTTTAAGGCGGCGGGCGAATCGATGGTAAGCCCCGAAAAATATTCGGTCAACAACATAACCGGCACTTTGAACATCCTTAACAGCGCGGTGGAACATGGCTGCAAGCGGATGGTCTTCTCATCAAGCGCGGCGGTTTTTGGCGAGCCCCAGTATTTGCCGATTGACGAGGCCCACCCAAAGAATCCCGAAAACTATTACGGCTTTACAAAACTCAAGATAGAAGAATTCATGGCCTGGTACGAAAAGCTTCGCGGCTTGCGATTCGCCGCGCTGCGCTACTTTAACGCCGCCGGTTACGACGTTGACGGAGAGATTTACGGCCTGGAGCAAAACCCCGCCAACCTTCTTCCCATCATTATGGAAGTGGCCTGCGGAATGCGGCCAAAGATGAAGATTTTTGGAAACGACTACGACACCCGCGACGGAACTTGCGTCCGCGACTACATTCACGTAAGCGACTTGGCCGCGGCCCACGTCAAGGCCTTGGAATGGATTGCCAAAAACGACAAGAGCCTTACGGTCAACCTTGGAAGCGAAAAGGGCACCACCGTAACCGAAATGGTCGAGGCCGCCCGCCGCATCACCGGTAAGCCCATCCCGGCCGACTATGCCGAGCGCCGCCCCGGCGACCCTGCAAGCCTTGTGGCCAGCGCCAAGTACGCCGCCGAAGTCCTTGGCTGGAAGGCCCAGCATTCCGACGTGGACACCCTGCTGGAAACGACCTACAAGGCCTACCAAAAGTGGCTGGGTAAAAAATAAAAAAAACTTCCGGTCGCGGCTGCGTCTCACGGCACCGCTAGATATCGTCGCTACACACGCATTGCGCCTTGAAACTATTTTACTTTGCCGCTTTCGCGGCAGGCGCAAAGCGAGTGTTGCCGTCAGCCGCCCCGCTCCCTCTCGTTTTTTTCACTCTTTTCTCAACACAAACAAATACTCCCTTACGTGGATGTCGCGCCCCGAAAGGTTGCGGCTTCCGCGGAAGGCGTTGTAGGGAATTTCGACGGTTTTAAGGCTGCCGTAGCGCTTTAGCATGGCCTGCATTTCTTGCAAGCCGATGAAGCCTTCCGAATTGTAGGAAATGATCACAAATTTTGCGTCCAGGCCCGAGACGATTTTCTCTAATGAGGCCGGCGCGAGTTTCGCCTTGTTGAACTGCGAATGGTTCCAGTTTTGGACGATTCCGCTCACCGGGCTAAGCTCGGCGTCGATTTTGTTCTTTACTATCAGGTTGAGCATAAAATAGTTGGAGCCGTAGGGGTGCTGGTTGTAGGGCGGGTCCAGGTAGGCCAAGTCCAAGCCCTTTAATTTTGCGGCCAAAGCCTCCGCGTCTTCCTGAAAAAGCTCGCTCTCGCAGTCAAAAGCGCTGAAAATCGGCTCCAATAGTTCCACCTTGCCCAAAATTCGCTTTAAGGCGTCTTTTCCCGCTCCGCCAAAGCAGCCAAGGCCCGTGTTTTTGTCCTTGTAAAAGCCCTTAAAGACCCCGCTTGTGTTCACGTGGACCGAGGCTTCGGTCAAAAGGGGGGCCAAAAAGAACTTTTTTAGGCCGCTGGGGCATTCGCTGTCTATTAAGGAACGGTAGGTGTCCAGCAAAAGCGCGTTTTGCCGCGTGTAAAAGACCCTTTCTCCGGCCTTGATGTCGGAGTCGTCTTGCGGGGCGTAGTTTTGCGCGATGATTCCGGGCGTTTTTTTGCTTTTCGCGATTTGTAGTATGGAGGAACGGCAATCGGCGTATTCTTTTCGGGGAAAGTCCTTTACATTTGTAAGGTAGCAGTCGTTCAGGAGGAGGGAATAGGCTTCCAAATCGTTTGCGACTATCCTTTTGGCGGAACGCTTTAAAAGCCTGGCCACGATTCCCGAACCCGAAAAAAGGTCGGCGCAAACAAGCTTTTTCTTTCCCACAGCCTTTTGAACGGCCTCGACTTGCGCCTGAATGTCGGCCAAAAGCGCGCGCTTGTTTCCTATATATGTGATGATTTGCTTTGTAAGAAATTCCGGGTTTTCCTGCGCCTTTTTGTCCGCCATCGTTCCCGCCTAGACGCTCAGAATGTATTCGCGCAAAAAATGGTTTCCGACCATAGCCTCGGCCATGAATTCGGTGAACGTCTTAAAGCGCAGGGGCTTTTCAAACTCGCGGCCCAGCTGGATAACGTCCGCGCCGTCTTCCTTTTCGTAGGTGATGAGGTATTTTTGCTTTTGGTGAACGAACTCAACCTCGCGCTTGGTTTCCACCATCTCGCGCAGCTTTTCCAGCGTCATGCCGCCATTCTACCCCTTTTGCCCGCGCTTTTCAAGCGTTATGCTTGAACCAACCGGGGCGAACGCATTTTATGGAAAAACAAAAAAACGCTCTCGCGGGAATCCAAGCGGCTGCGAGCGATTGCAAGCCCGCGAAAGCGGGCAGTTGAATAAAATACCTATGGCAAAACGGAGCGCAGCGACGTAGCGGACTTTTAGGGCTGAATGATTAGCTTAACGTGTCCTAAGTTCGCCCCGCTTGTCTCCCCGCTACGCGTTTTTTTATCGTTTCCCAACGTGTTCGCCCCGGTTAATTGCAAACCTAACAGTATAAAGCGGGCAAAAAGGCGCGAAGGAGTCGGGCGGCCGGCGGAAACACTCGCTTTGCCCCTGCCGCGTTAGCGGCAGACGTTAATAGTTACATGGGGCAAAGCGCGTGTAGCGACGATATCTAGCGATTCCGACGGACGCAGCGGCGACTGGAAGCCGTTTTGTCCGCGTTTTACAAGTATTGACAATGGAAGAAAATAGCGCTAGAATTGTTTAGCGATAATTATAAAAGTCGGAGTTATTGTAATAAAGTTATGAAAAAAGAAAAGTCTGAAAGCGAAAAATCGATTCGCGTAAAGCATCCCATCGGCATCACGCTTGCGCTCATTATTGGACTTATTGTTGTCATCTCGCTTGGCACAGTAACATTCCTTAACAGTTACTTCCAAAGCAAGGACGCGCGCCTTACCGCGGAGGAAAACAACCTTACGATCAACTCTCGTTCGGCGTCTTCGATAGAGGAGCGCCTTAACACGATAAGGTCAAACGTTTTCCAGCTTTTGGACTTGCTCAGCGTCGTTTCGGGCGGAAGGAACTCAGCCCTTTCGCGCCAGGCGCAGTCCTTCTTCTTTGAGCGCAACCCCGACATCGCCTCCATCTACGTTTTGTCAGCCGACAGCGTGGAGGGCAACAACTCCAGCGACATAAGAATGGTCAACAGCCGCTTTTTCATTTCAAACGAAATTGACGAAAGCGTTCAGGAGCAATTTTTTAGGGACAACCAAGAGGCCGTCCGCCGCTCTTGCGGAGGCGAGACGATCGCCGCCAACGCCAGCCCCTTGTTTGGCCGCAGCGCCTTGTGCCTAATGATTCCTTACCAGGAGAACGGCCGAGACCAAGCTTGCTGCGTCACATTCAGCGCCGAAAGCTTGGCCGAGATTTTGGGAACCGGCTCGCTCAACACCAGCTTTATGATAAACGACTCCGACGAGCTTTTGGTTCACCCGGACTCGGAAAGAATCATCCGCGGCGAAAGCATGAAGAACTATCCGCTGGTAAAGGAAATGCGCGTCAACAACCAGAACAACGACAGCGCCCGCCAGATTCCATTTGACGACATTGACGCGGCGACTTCAAAGAAAATTCCTTACTACGGAGCCTACCAAAAGCTGCCGCTCGCCGACATCGTCGTAATGACAATCGTTCCGCTTGACAACGTTCTTGAGGGAGCCAGGACGACGACAAAGAACAACGTTTACCTTACGCTCGCGATATTGTGCATTTCGATCATCTTGATTTTGTTCTTCGCGCGCTTTGTCATTTCTCGACCCTTGCGCCGCTTGTCTTTGGCCGCGCACGAGATTCAAGAAGGAAACTTCAACACTCCGATAATTTCGCGCCTTAACTTTGAGCGCGGAGACGAAATCGGCGTGTTGAACCGAGGAACCCGCGACGAGCAAGAGTTCCTTAACACGTTCGCCAAGTTCACCAACCAAGGCGTCGCAAAGGCGATCGCCACCAAGAGCATCGACTTTGAGCCGCACCTTAAGGACTGCACGATCTTCTTTAGCGACATCCGCGGCTTCACTAAAATCTCCGACGGCTTTAAGGAGCGCTTCAAGGAAGAGTCCGCCGCCGAAATCATCACCTTCCTTAACGACTACATGGGCCGCATGGTCAACTGCGTAACCTTGAGCCACGGAAACATCGACAAGTTCGAAGGCGACGCCATCATGGGCGTTTGGGGAATCTTGCGCGAGGACGACCTTAGCTTTGAAAAGCTTCCCGACGCCAACCCCGACAAAAAGCGCCTTACAATCGAGCACTCGCGCCACGTAAAGGAAGACGCGATCAACTGCATCCGCGGCATCATCGCCATGAGATACGCCTTGATGGAATACAACAAGGCCGCCGAAATCTTCACTAAAGAGCACGCCAACGAGCCGCGCGCCCGCTACAAGCCGCACATTCAAATCGGATGCGGCATCAACACCGGCCGCGTCACCGCCGGCGTTATGGGCGGCGGCGAAAAGATGGAATACACGGCCATCGGCGACGCGGTAAACTTTGCCAGCCGAACCGAAGCGACCAACAAGCCTTGCGGCACCGACATCTTGATTACCGAAGACACTTACAATCTAATTAAGATGGATTACATCCGCTGCGAGGAAAACCACTTTAGGCTGCCCGACGATTTGGTCAACGACGAAATCGTCGTCGAGCGCATTCCCGTTACGATTGAGGTTAAGGGAAAGGGCGAGCAGCACTTTTACGGCGTTGTCAACATGCCGCGCTTTGACATTGAAAAATTCTTCCAAGGTTCGGATCCCAACTTTAAGGTTGACCCGGACTGCGCCCGCGCGGTCGGCCCCCGCGGACCAAAGAATATGAAGGAAGTCCGAGAGCTCTTGGGCATTCCGACTCCAGATTTTGAAAAGGTGAACTTGAATGAAGAAGAAAACAAAACTGTCGTCAAGCCAAGCTGACGCAGTCGCCTTTGAGCGCTTTCACCTTTCCAAGAATTCTCTTTTTGTTCCGTTCATCGTCACCGTGCTTTTTTGCCTGTTCGGAGCGGCGGCCAACATTTGGCTTTTCTGCCGTTCCTACTTTATGGCGATGAGCCGCTTGGACCAAACGCCGATCGCGACGATTACGTTCAAGTACAAGGCCGCGCAAAGAAAATTCATTGACCGCAACTTGTGGACCCGCCTTGTCCAAAACTCTCCGGTTTACAACGGAGACACCTTGCACACCGGCGAGCTTAGCGAAGCGACCGTTCACTTTACGGACGGAAACGAGCTTGAGCTTAGCCAAAACACAATGGCGCAGGTTTTCTTGCACGAGGACCAGTCGTTTGGCGCCGAGTTGACCGAAGGTTCGGCGGTGATTGACTCTAGCGGAGCCGAAAACGGAATGAGCTTTAGCGTCGGCGGAACCAGCGTTGAGATCCAGCAGGGAGCGTCGGTCGCGGCCGAGATTGCCGGCGACGCCGCGCAGGGCGGAGGCGTGGCCTTGCGCTTGCTTAACGGAAGCGCGAGCGTTGAAGGCGCCGCCCTTTCGCAGGAGGACGCGGTTATCCTTGGAAAAAACGGCAGCGTAAAGGCCTTGCCGCTTAGCGTAAAAAGCCCGCGTCCAGACCAAAAATTCTTGTTCCACGAAGGCAAGGCCACGCCGGTTAAATTCAGCTGGAAATCCGTTCGCCTGGAAGAAGACGAAGACTTGTTGCTTGAAATCTGCGACAAAAAGGATTTTGCCGAGCCCGCCCGCCGCATTTACGCCAACGGCCTCAACGACCTTACTGTTGACTTGGAAGGCGGCGCCTGGTACTGGAGATTGCAGTCGGTCAACAAGGGAACGACAGAGGTAAGGAACCGCGAGCGCGCCGCGTCCGGCCGCTTGCAGGCGCTTTACTCGCCGGCGCCCGATTTGATTACTCCGGTAAACGATTACGCCTACTCTTACAGAACGAGAAACCCTTCCGTCCGCTTGATTTGGTCGGACAGCCAATACGCCACTTCTTACTTGCTTGAAATTTCCAAGCGCAAGGACATGAAGCAGCCTGTGGTAAGCCAAAGAAGCGCGACGACTTCAAGCATCATTTCAACTTTGTCGGCTGGAACTTATTACTGGCGCGTAACGCCTTTCTTTACGGTAAACAAAGTCGGCCTTGCCGCTCCCAGCCAAGCGCGCGAGTTTACGATTGAGCGCCGCGGCGAGCTTAACGCTCCACAGCTTTTGTCGCCTGCGGCCAACGGCAGCGTGGACATTTCCACCGAAGTCGGCCCCGCGCATTTTTCTTGGAAGAACGAAAACGAGGCCGCCTCTTACCGCGTCAAGATTTTTAGGGAAGGCCGCGCCTCAAATCCCTTGATAAACCAAGTGACCAGCAAAAACTTCTTGGAAGTGCTTCCGGCCAACGTAAGCTTGGGCGAAGGAAAATGGTACTGGTCCGTCGCGCAAATCGACGACGAAGGAAACGAGTCAAAGGCCAGCGAAGAGCGAATGTTCTACGCGCAAAGGGGAAAGCTTTTTGTCCGAACAATCGAGCCGCAGGAAGGCTACCGCGTGGCCAACACCTTTGCCGCCGACATGAAGTTCACTTGGAAGCAAAACCTTCCGGGCGACTTTGTCAACACATTGCAAGTTTCAACAAGCCCCAACTTTACGACGCTTGTTTACCAGGCGCGCGTTGTGGGCAACTCCGCGTCTTCGATCGCCTTTGCGGAATCGCGCTACTATTGGAGAATACATTCCAAGAACGACGCCGGAATGATTTTGGACACGCAGCCCAAATCCTTTGAGGTTTTGCCGCAGCTTGACGCGCCGACAGTCTTGGCGCCGCTTGGCCGAGCGGTTGTCCATCCCGACAGTCCCTACGCCTTTAAGTGGCAGGACGTTGACGGAGCGGACTTTTACAAGCTGGCGATTTACAGGCAGTCCGACGGCGAGCTTGTTTACGAAGACAACTTGTACCAGCTTGGCGTTGAAATCCCGATGTACGACGCGCCGGGCTTTACCGACCGCTCCGTTTACCGCTACGAATTGCAGGCCCGCGCCAACGCCGTTGAAGGCAAGGGCAGCCGCCGCAACGGACGCTTGGCCGAAGGAAACTTCTTGCTTGTAAAGATTAGGCCGGTAGACGTAGTCTCGCCGGCGCGCGACTCTGTGATAGAAGGCGTTGACGCGGTTATGAAGCCGCTCTCCGTCCGCTGGTCTTCCGTTGAAGAGCCGGCCAAGAGCCAGCTGGTCATCAGCAAGGTTGACGGAAAAGACAGGACGCCGCTTTTGACATACCCCGCCGGAGTTTCCTTTGAGCAGGGCCGTCCAAAGATTCCGTACAGCATGAGCATAGAGCTGCCCGACACGTTTGACGCGGGCAACTACGAGCTTGTGGTTTACGCCCAGACGAGCGACGGCTACGACATTTCCAACACCGACGTAAAGAACATCGGACGCTTTAGAATCACGCCGGTCGCTCCGCTTAACTCAATCGGCTCGCTTAGCGTAACGCCAAGAACGATGAACGCTGAATACTTGATGGTGGAGACCAACCCGCGCAACTTTACGTTCGCTTGGTCGCCGGTAAAGGACGCCACGCATTACTTGGTCCAGGTGAACGACAAGCGCGGAAAGCCGATTCTTCCCAGAATCGAAGTGAGCGCCAAGGAAACTTCTTACAAGTTTGACTTCCTTGCGGTTGAGGACGAAAAGATAAAAGAAAAATTGATGAACGGAACTTTCCAGGCCGCGGTTCAAGCCGTGCGAAAGATTGACACCAACAAGGATGGAAAGGTAGACAAGATATTGCAGCGTAGCCCCGTCAAGACGCAAAACTTTAGCGTTGACGTAGGCGATCCCAAAAAGGCGCGCGGAAAGAAAGGAGCCAAGAACCCCTATGGACTTTAAGCGCTTTTTGCTTGGGATAATGATTCTTCTCTTGCTTGGAACTTCCGCTTTTGCCAAAAAGCAAAAAAAGAAGGCCGTCAAGTCCAGCGCCGCCGCGGCCGCCGAACAGGCTGACTCCGGCGAAAATTCCGCCGAAGGAGAGGAGGCGAGCGCCAACGCCGAGGACAGCTGGCAGCTTTTGGAATGGGAGGACGAAACGCAGCGCCTTACGCTAAAGTACGACGTAATCATCGAGCAGCGCGACAGACGCGGAAACTTTAACGAAATTCTCCGCATGACGACAAAGGACAACACTCCGCAAATAAAGATCGAGCCGGCCTTGCAGCCAGGCAACTACCGCTACAGCGTGATAAGCTACAACTTGTTCGGCGTGGCCAAGGCCCAGTCTGAATGGGAAGACTTTGCGATTTACAAGGCCTACAAGCCGCGCGTGAACGGAGTCAGCGTTGACGTAAACCTTAGCTCAAACATTTACTTGGACTACGACAACAACGGAATCATCAGCTTTGACGGCCGAAACCTTTTTATGCCGTCGGAAGGAATCGACGACCTTTCTTTTACCGATTACATTCTAAAAACCGACAAGGGCCGCGAGGTAAAGCCGCTTGAAATCCTGGAGCACGGCGACAACGACAGAAAGATTAAATTCCAGTTTAGCATGGACGACCTTGACGTAGGAAAGTACCAGCTTATCGCCACCGACGCGTCCGGCCTTACCAACGATCCCGACAACGGAAACATTTTGACCGTCCGATTCAAAAAGTGGATGGACCTTAACCTTTCGGCGGGCTACGTTTGCCCGATCGTTTTGTTTGACGACACAATCGAGCAGTATTTTGGAAAGAAAGTCTTTCCGCTTAGCGCCACCGCCCGCGTGACCTTCTTTCCGTTCAAAAGAAAGTGGGGCAACTTGGGATTCGGCGTAAGCGCGGCCTATTCTTGGATGAACGCCAAGATGGACGGCTACAACCTTAAGAGCAACCTTGGCTTTGGCCACGTGTACTTGGCTTACTCGCATCCCTTCTTTAACAAGCGCCTTAGCTTGGAGGCCCATGTTGGAGCGGGAATCACGGCGATGTTGGGCTACCAGTTTGAGTTTGACCACAACATCAAGAGCGACCCGCAGTCCAGCCTTAACCCGTCGTTTATGGCGGGAGCGGCCGCGCAGTTCTTTGTTTACAAGCGGCTTTATGTTGAAGCCAACGTTGATTTTGTGGTATTCTTTATTCCTGGCGACATGACTTTTGGAGCCGTGCTGCCAAGCGCCGGCGTGGGCTGGCAGTTCTAAGGAGAGTGGAATGAAGCTGCTAAAAAAACTTGCCGCGGCCTTTGCCGGCGCGACAGCGCTTGCTTTCTCGTCTTGCAGCAACTTGGGCCTTGACAACAATTCATTTCAAAACAAGGTGAGCAGTTACTTTGTCGAGATGACAAGCTCGGCAGCTGTGGCCTTGTATGAAATCGCTCCAAACGACACGGTAAAGAACAAGGCGGGCGTTGACTGCGTTCCCGCAAGCGGAGAGCACGTTGTAAGCTTTTATTTGCGAAACCCGCAAAAGTACCGCTTTGGCGAAGGCAACATGACGCTGACGGTCGGAGACTTTACCGAAACTTGGGGAGCGACCATCGCTCAAGACCCCGACGACAGCGCAAAAATAAACATAACATACGACCAAAGTTTTTTGCTTGCATATCCTTTGGGAACGAACATCTCTCCAAAAGTGGAGCTCTTTCACCCGGTGTCGCATAAGTCATTTGGCGTCTTTGACAAGATGAAGATTTCAAGCGACTCGCCGCCGCCCAGCGTCCAGTTGGCCTGCTTTCAGCGCGACGGAGCGACGGAAGACGACCATTACGTGGTTTGCTTTTACCTTCCCGACGTGACTAAATTCGCAAACAGCTATAGCAGCGAGGGAAAGACTGACGTCCACACATTCTACATAAACGGAACAAAAAAATACCTTAACGTCGCTGACAAAAAAATATACAACTCGGCCACCGTTGACGACGAAGGCAACTGGACCTTTACGGACGAGGACACAAGCATAAGCGGAACAAAGCCCGCCAACTTGCAAGCGCTTAGCGACGACCCCAACGCCTTTGCCTTTACAGGAACCGAGGCCGACTACCAAGGCTCTTACGTGGCCAAATACATGACATTGCCGGAGACAATCGGCTACTACGGCGACAACGAAGTCACCTACAGCCTTGCGCTGGAAGACGACGCGGGCTTGTCGGCCGGAATGGCGACTTCAAACAAGGCCACCCGCCTAAGCGCTCCGATTTTGCAAGACACGGACGGAAACGCGATCGCCTCAAGCGCGGTTGTAACCGCCGACGAGGAGACAGGCTTTTACACGCTGCGCATAGTCCACAACGGAATGGACGAGGGCGACGGAACAAATCCGCCAAAGCCCTGCGGCCAAGTCAACATAAACTACACGATTACAAAAACAGCCGGCAGCGTTCCCTTTGGCGACGAGCATGGCGTGTTGCGCGGAAGCAGCGCCGGAAGCGCCACGATAAAATTGCCCGGTCGCTGCACATTTGACATACAAGCCACAGCAAGCAAAAACTACTATATTACAAGCCTTAAGACGGAAGCGACGACCGTAAGGGTAACCCAGCTCGCCGTCTTCTACGTAAGGCAAACAGGAGACGACACCAACGGCACCGGAGCCAAGGCCACGCCGTTCAGGACAGTCCAAAAGGCCTTGGATACATTTAAAGACAACGCGAGTAGCGCGACCCCAACGCCTGACGGCAAGTATCCCCTTGGAGACGGCTGCAAGGTTTACGTGTTGAGCGACATCACCGTGCCCGACAGCTACCACTGGACGATGGAGGGTGGCCATCCTTCTTTTGTCGTCATTAACTTTGACGCGCCTGTGACTATCCAAGGCTACGGCGGAACATGGACGCTTGACGCTTCTGGAAACGGAACTGGTCCGCGCTCTTGTATCGCGATTACAAACGGAAAGTTGATTTTGAAAAACATCAACGTAACCGGAGCCATTGAAGAACATCGTAATGGCACCGATTATGCAGGAATCTATGTTGCCGGCGGCGGCAGCGATAACCCACGCCTTGACTACCAAAACGGCCGCGTTTACGGCAATAAGTTAGCGTCTGCAGTGTTGGTTACGACCGCAGGCACTGAGGCCAAGCTTACAAATGTAAAGATTGAAAATAACGGCGTCAACGCCGATGACTGCGCTCAATATGGCGCGGCGCTTCACGTTGGCGGAAACAGCTCTACAAAAGCTATTTTGACCAACTGCGACATTTTAAACAACGGCTCTCTTGACACGCCGTCAACGGGCGGCGCGGGCCAGGGCGGCGCCGTTTATGTAAACGAAGGACGGCTTGAAATGACCGGCGGTTCAATTAAGGGAACGAAAATGCCGGCTTCTGACGCTGGAACTACACAAGGCGGCGCCGTTTATGTTTATGACGGTTATGCCGATTTGACTAATGTCGAAATTTCTGGAACTAGAGGCGCAAAACACGGCGGTGCCATTTATTGCGACTCCACCAGCACTTTGAACCTTAAGTCTTGTACAATCAAAGACAACAAAGCGGGCAAATACGGCGCGATTTACACTAAAGGCATGTTGACCCTTGACTCTTGTACAATCACAGGAAACCACGCTGACAGCGAATGCGCGGGCGTTTACACTGATAGTGATCCGTCAGTCGGATTGCAGATAAACGGCAAGAACACAATTTACGACAACTACATAACAGGAACCACAACACAAAGCAACCTGTATATGCCGTACGAAAAGCGCATTGACATAAATTCTTCTGGCGACAATAGCTTTTATAATAGCCTTATCGGCGTTTATGTTGATTTGACAGACCATGAGCCCACTGTAGGCGATCCTAGGCAGTTCACAAGAAACTACGGCTATGTCGAAGGCCAGAATTTTCCGCCAAAGCCCGGCATTGTCTTTAGGTCCGAAAACGGCTACGGCATCGCCGCGACAAACGATGGCAACGCCGCCTTTGCGGTATCCAGCGCCTCTAGCTACAGCGCGACTGACTACACCTTTACGCCAACGCTTATGGCGGACTGCGCGCCGAGCGTTTATCCGGGCGCGACAAAGACATTTGTAATCAATGACCTTATCGGAAATCGCAAAGAGCCTGACGGAACGTCTAGTGACCTTTACTTTGGTTTTGGCACTCTATTGCTGTATACATTGGATGGAAGCACCACTGTTCCCGACCCGACAGGAAAGACCATAAAGATTACGGCGGCCCTGTACTCCGGCGGAACTAAGGTAAGAGACGCAACGGTGGACTCTAGCGACGCGCGCAGGATTACCCTTGTGGCCAAGACTGCCGGCAACGCAAAGGATTTGCCGCCCAACAACTACACGCTAAAAATTATCGTGGAATTCCTTGGCGCGACGCACGAGGCCAACATTCCGATTGCAATCGACTACAGCGCCGAAACCGTGGCCGATTACATCAGCAAAGGCTTGACGACAAGCGGCAACTACTCAGTAAAGGTAACTGGAACGGTAGGCCCGGGCATGGACGAAGATCCGAATGCCTCTACTGGCGACGAAGGATTGGCAAAAGTTGCCAAGGCAATATATTGGAAACAAGGCAGCGGAGTGACAATTGACCTTGACGCTACAGGCACAAGCTGCGTTTATGACACCACAGCGGAAAATCCGTTGCATAATTACAACCACCCGTACTTTAAGAATTGTACGGCCTTGCATTCATTCAAGATGCCTGACTGGATGCTGGGCGTATTGGATAGCTTGTTTAGCAACTGCAGCGGCTTGGCCAGCGTTGAGATTCCGGACAGCGTGGTAAGCGTTGGCGCGTTTGCCTTTGGCGAGTGTACTAACCTTGACTCAATCACATTTGCCGGAACCTCAACGGAATGGAAGAAGGTTGAGTTTGGAACAAACTGGCGCTATAACGTAAAAACAAACAAAGTTCACTGCGCGGGCAACAACACCGACGTTCCCTTTGGCTTCTTTGAAGTTTCATACATCAGGGGCGGAGCGCCAGGCGCGGATTCTGAATATTGCACATCCGCGATTAGTGGAAGCGGAACGGAGGCTGACCCCTTTATTGTCGAAGGCGGCATTGGAACGATTTACATTGACGTTGACACCGACGACGGCATGTTTGTAGACGGCACTCCTGCGACTGGAGTGACAGCCACTGTGACCGAATACGGCACGCATAGACTTGAGTTTGACCGCAGCGCCATGGGCGAACTGCCCGACAGCGGCTATTGGTCCAAAACCATACAACACTCCGGCAGCCATAA
Source organism: Treponema sp. UBA4377 (assembly GCA_002391235.1). GTDB lineage: Bacteria > Spirochaetota > Spirochaetia > Treponematales > Treponemataceae > Treponema_D. The sequence continues at coordinate 5,812 of DGRX01000019.1, read as the reverse complement.
TGTGTACTTTAAGATTATGCCGAAAACAGGACCTGCAGTGCCAGAAGGCTTTGTAGGCTTTTACATGGAAAGCGGCGGAACGTCATTCCAAATGGGTCAGCAAGACATTACTGACGCTGCGCCGCATAGCGTTACCCTTACAAGAGACTTTTGGATGTGCGACCACGAGGTTACGCAAGCGGAATACAGCGCCGTTATGGGAACAAACCCCAGCGATTTTAACGGCTCAAGCGGAAAAGCGGCTGCCGATGGCGAAACGCAAACAGAACGCCCTGTTGAAAAAGTCAGTTGGTTTGACGCGATTTATTACTGCAACAAGAAAAGCATCGACGACGGCTTGGAGCCTTGCTACAAGGTGAACGACAAGGAAAACCCAAGCGAGTGGAGCTACACTCTGCACAATGGCGCTAGCATATCAGGAACAATAACTTGCGATTTTAACGCCAACGGCTACCGCCTGCCGACAGAGGCGGAATGGGAATTTGCCGCCCGCGGCATAGGCTTTAGTGGCGCTAAAACAGACACTGAAAACAACGTGTGGGCGGGCACTGATGACAGCAGCCAGCTTGGAAGTTACGCATGGTATGGAGGTTCGTCTGGAGTTTCCAGCGGCAAAACACATCAAGTATGCAAAAAGACTTGGAATGCCGCTCATCTTTACGACATGAGCGGAAACGTTGGGGAATGGTGCTGGGATAGGTACAAAGATGATTACTACACGACCGGTGACGACCGCAGCCTTAACCCAGCTGGCGCTTCGACCGGCGTTATGCGCATCTTCCGTGGCGGCAACTATGCCAGTGTCGCTGACAATTTTTCGGTTGCTAAACGGTACGGCTATGGACCGGAACTCCGCTACAACTTGTTGGGCTTCCGCGTGGTTCGCACGGCGCCAAATCCGTAACTTTTGGCTTGACTTTTGAGGGGAAGGGCCTTATATTTAAGGTGAAGGAGGTAGAAGAATGATTGTAGTTTCTTATGCTGATTTTTTTTCAAATCCAGCTTTTTATAAAGAAAAAGCGGAAAAGTCAGCTATAAAAATTCTTCCTCAAAAAAAAGAAAAGAAAATTTCACGCGCAATTCAGAAAAAACTTGATGCCCTTAACGCTGCAATCGGAATCCTGCCTTCTGACATCGACGAAAAAATGGCTAGAAATGCGAGGCTTGCCCGTCAATGAGATTGTTGCTTGACACGAATGTAGCCATTGACATTCTTACAAACAGACAGCCTTTTTGCGACGATTCCATCTCTTGTTACAAGAAATGCAAAGGATTTTGGCCTGTCTCCAGTCAAAGCGATTGAACCCTGCGATTTTTGAACGGCATAAATTGATTCCTTTGTCCAAATAATAATTATGCCTCAAAACCCCAGCCAACCAATGAATATATTTCTCACAATTATTATTATCATGTGCCAACAAATCCTGTCGGCCAGGTGAACAGCAAGTATTCCTGGAGCAGTACTTCATGGGGCGACTCATACTTTAAAAAAGTTACTGATGATACCCCTGATTTTACCAGTACACTTTGCGCTCTTGATGATTGGGCATACGACAACAGTGACGATTCCGTAACATACGCTAGATGGACAGGTACTTTGTGGGATGTAAGGCTTGACCTCGGCGATTTGGAAAACAAGTAATCCAACGCTGTGGCTTTATGCGCGGCGTTTTTGCTTGACATGCGCGAAGTTTGGCGCTATAGTTTAAAAAGAAAGGCGGCATCCGCGACACGCGTCTTGCCCCCAGGTGAGATTGTCCTTTTGGACAACATGCGCCACTCTGTGTGCGAGACAGGGTGGCGCTATTTTTTACTCTTTATCCTTTCCGTCTGTGGAAGAGGAGCCGAGCGATTTCATTGACAAGCTGAAGCGTGGCAGCAGCCAGCCTCAGGATTTCAACTACATCCATAGCGTGCCTCCAAATCGATTATTCCAGCCTAGAGGCCGGTCGAGTTTTGGGGGCTTGACACCCATGTCGCGAATGCCGAGGTCAAGTGTAACATGGTTTTGTCGGCTTGTCAAGATTGCGGTTATAACTTGGTTTTTGTTTAGTAGAATTGTATGCGTTTTTTTGTTTGCTTGGCAAGCCTATAAAAAAGCGCGCAGGGAGAAGCCGCGTGGCCGCTCGCTTTGCGCGTTAAGCTAATCGCTAAGCCTAAAAAGACGCAACCGCGAGAAAGACCATGCGATTCTCCCGGAAGCGCTTTTGTTTTTGGGCTTGACAAAATGCTGGGGCTGGTGTATAGTTTAAAAAGAAAGGCGGCATTCGCGACACGCGTCTTGCCCCCACTTTGTGGTTTAAAAGCCCACTCTGCAGATCGCAAAAACGGCAGGGTGGGCTATTTTTTACTCGCTTCCTTTATCCCATCTTCGGAGAAGGTCGCTAAGTATGTCGTAGACAATCTTGACAGCGGTTAAGACCACCATCGCTATTTCATACAAACTCAATAGCGTGCCTCCAATTCGAGTATTCTAGCCTAGCGGCCAGTCGAGTTTTGGGGCTTGACACCCATGTCGCGAATGCCGAGGTCAAGTGTAGCGCGATTTTGTCGGCTTGTCAAGATTGCGGTTGTAACTTGGTTTTTGTTTAGTAGAACTGTATGCGTTTTTTTGCTTGGCAAGCCTGTAAAAAAGCGCGCAGGGAGAAGCCGCGTGGCCGCTCGCTTTGCGCGTTAAGCTAATCGCTAAGCCCTAAAAGGCGCAACCGCGAGAAAGGCCATGCGATTCTCCCGGAACCGCTTTTGTTTTTGGGCTTGACAAAATGCTAGTGCGGGTGTATAGTTTAAAAAGAAAGGCGGCATCCGCGACACGCGTCTTGCCCCAACATAGTGTGTGCCTAATTACTTAGGCGTTTGCCCACTCTGTGTTGCAGACAGGGTGGGCTATTTTTTTACTCTTTATCCAAGTTCCGTCTGTGGAAGAGGAGCCGAGTGATTTCATTGACAAGCTGAAGCGTGGCAGCAGCCAGCCTCAGGATTTCAACTACATCCATAGCGTGCCTCCAAATCGATTATTCCAGCCTAGAGGCCGGTCGAGTTTTGGGGGCTTGACACCCATGTCGCGAATGCCGAGGTCAAGTGTAACATGGTTTTGTCGGCTTGTCAAGATTGCGGTTATAACTTGGTTTTTGTTTAGTAGAACTGTATGCGTTTTTTTGCTTGGCAAGCCGATAAAAAAGCGCGCAGGGAGAAGCCGCGTGGCCGCTCGCTTTGCGCGTTAAGCTAATCTCTAAGCCCTAAAAGACGCAACCGCGAGAAAGGCCATGCGATTCTCCCGGAAGCGCTTTTGTTTTTGGGCTATAAATAGTTGCGCGAATTTTCGTTTATTTTTGAAAAAAAAATCGTAGAAATTTGTTGCCTTTTTATTTATAATTGCGCGCGGTGGAAAAAATGCGGATAGTTTTTTACAGTTCATGCTCAAACTACTTTGATCCAAAAATCGTTCACATAAAAACGCTGCCGTCGTGGGCCCAGGAGTGGGGACGCGTGGCCGCCGCCTTTCCGCAGCACCAGTTTATAATCGCCACGATGCTGCCGGCGATGTTTTTGCTGGACTACGACAAGGACGGCGTTTTGCGGCCGGACGACGGAATTGAGCGCGTTGCCTTAAAGGGCGGCGGGGCGGAAAAAATCGCCGAACAAATCTTGGCGCTAAAGCCGGATGTTGCGGTGGCCGCGAGTTTTTGGATTACGCCTTACGATTGGCTGGGCTTGCAAGACGCGATGGTGGCCGACATTTTGCGCTCGGCTGGAGTCCGCGTCGTTAGCCACAGGGCGGACACGCAAGCCGTTTGCTTTGACAAGGCGCGGACCCACGATTTTTTGGAGCGGAACGGATTCGCTTGCGCCAAGGCGGTTTATGTTGACTACGACCTTTTTTGGGCGGAACGAAAAAAGCCCGAGGCGCGCGACAATGTCTACCGCGAATACATTTTGCGCCAGATTGAGCGGCTTAGCTTTCCTGTCATCATAAAGGACACGGTGGGCCTTAGTTCCTACGGAATGGAAGTAGTCCACACGATGGGGCAGGTCCGCAATTATTTGGAGTCAAAGAAATTCAATTCCAACCGCCTGGTGGAGGAATTTTTGGACGGCCCGCAGTTTGGAACGGAAGTCCATGTGACGAAGGGCGCGCCGCAAGCCCAAGACGCCGGGGCGGCAGGCGGCATTATGGTTAACCAAGATTGCGCCGCAATCGACGTTTTTCCGCCGCTTTTGTACAGCGTAAACCAGTACGGCATTTGCAGCCCCAAGCAGTCGGTAAAGCTGGGCCCGCTGACTTTGCGGCAGTTTGACTGCGCGGAATTAAAGAGCGAGTTGGAACGGCTTGCTCGGCTTTTGGACTTTGAAGGAATCGCGCAAGTTGACTTGGTTTTTCACAAGGGCAAGTGGCATATCATAGAAATAAATCCGCGCCTCAGCGGTTCCAGCGCCGCCATCGCCTTGATTAAAGGAAAGACCTTGCCGCGCATTTTGACGGACTTCGCGCTCGCGGCGGCGGGCGTTCAAGGGCTGGAAGGCGGCGCAACCGTTCCCCCAAAAGAAAATCTTTGGCAAGAAAATCCGCCCTTGTACCTTAACATAAAGTTTCCCAACCTTACGCCGGAACAAATGAAGGCCTTGTACGCGCTTCCTTACGTTCACTACTTGTGCCAAACAGACAACGACGCGGCAAAGCAAAGGCGCGAGATGGGCTTTTGCGAAATTTTAATCGGCGGCTCGCCCGATCCCAACCGGCTTTGCGAACAGTTGGAAGAAATCGAGAAAAAGTTTCCTGACATAATCGAACCGGCCTTTTTTGACACGGCGAAAAAAATGACAGCGCTGCTATTGAAGAAATAAATCTTTAGCGCTATAATGTATTAACGCATTGTTATTTGCGTTCGGAGAAAAAAAGTGCTTGGCAGAAATTTATTTTCGCTCTTTTCGGGCAAGACAATTTTAGTCGTTGACGACAGCGACATGAGCAATTCAGTTACAAAGGCCATTTTGGAGCGCTACGGGATGAACGTCATCGTGGCCCAAAACGGCAACGAGGCTCTTAGCCAGTTTTCCGAAAGCAAGCCCTTTAGCATTTGCGCCGTTCTTATGGACATCGCGATGCCTGTTATGGACGGCTTTGAAGCCACCAAGCGCATTAGAAATTTGAACAGGCCTGATTCAGCCACGACTCCGATAATCGCGGTCACCGCCAGCGTAGAGCCGAGCGACAAAAAAAGAACGATCGAATGCGGAATGACGGACTTTTTGACAAAGCCCATCGTTCCCGAAACTTTGTGCCAAACAATCGGCCGCTATTTGGAATAGCAAAAAAATGAAAAAAACTTTTACAATTTTTCTCTTGGCATTGTTTTGTTTCTTGTTGAACGGTTCCGCTCAAGAAGAGGACAAAAATTGGGCCCGCCTTTCAAACTTGACGCCAAAAGAAGAATTGGAAATTTTCCGCGAAGCCTATCCTTGGTGCCAGTTTGAGCTGGACTACGACAAAGAGGTCAAGGACTGGGCGCTAAAAGTCACGGCGTTTAATAAGGCCTCGGTTTATTACCGGGCGGAAGGCTTGTACCTTCCCAAGGAGCAATTGCAAAACCGCAGCCATTACTGGCGCGTCATTTACAAGTACAAGCGCGTTCTTGAAGATCCAGCTGATTTTTCGGAAGAGCGAAAGGCGATGATCCGCGACTACTCTTCCACCGAAAACAGAAGAAACGGAGCGGTGTCATCTAAATTCATTTTTGACGCGATTTACGATTGCAGAACCCGCGCCGCGACAGAGACGCACTTGCGCAACATGACCTTGTGGAACAAGCCGCTT